>JAFTWX010000055.1 GCA_017465095.1 Lachnospiraceae bacterium
AAGACAAACCAAAACTTGTCAGGTGGTTTATTGGTTTTGCTTTGCCGTATTTTCATTGTGTGTTTATAATAGCCGGATTTGCAATTGTTATTTTGTTCATGAAGCTTTTTGGTCTATAATTCACAAGTCATATTCTACATTATATACGAAAAGAGGTAATTGCCATGGAACAGGAAAAAGAGATAAAGCAGGAAATAAAGCAGAAAAAATCAAATAAGTTATTTGAACTGTTTCTGATGTTACTTTTCATTGGATTAGCTGTGGGATATTTTTTCTATGTGAAGGGGATGGTGAAACCGATAGTCAGCATCAACGGAACAGAACTTACGGTTAATATGACGGTGCAGGAATTGCTGGATGCTGGTTTTACGGTGGGGGATTCCATTGTCGGAAGCGGTGATTTGGATTTGGATGCGCAGCCGCAGATTCCGGGGGAAAGTTACACTTCCGCATTTTATTATGTATATACAAAGGATCAGAACGGATACGATGAGTATGCAAATATTGTATTCCATGTGTTTAATAAAGATGTCAACTCCGTCGATTTTAAAGACAGTCAGATTTATGCCTACCGCTATGATCCGAGTTTTGAATTGAGCAAGGCTACGGTGCTTATAAATGGTATTGATTTTGCCGGTCTCAGCAAAGGGGAAGCCATTGTTGCGTTGGAAGAACTGGGAGTTAAATTTGAGGCGGAGGACAAAGAAGAATTTATGAATGGCGAAAGTCATATTATTTTCGGCAAGTCCGGAGATTATTCTTACATAATTGAAACAGATATTCATGAGGATGTCGTAACCAATATTGAAGCAAAGAGAAACGTGTAAGTAACATCCCGAAGTCATCTGTTAATGCGTCCGCTATGGATGGAAGATAATAGGTAAAGCAAAGCCCTCTCGGGAGGGATTTGTTTTTGATGGGGGGCTATAAAATCCTATTTTCTGTAAATAAAGCATTGAAAGAACACACATTTCTCTCATATTTTGTTGTTAAAGTATATAAAATTGGGGTTTTTGTACCTAAAACACAAAAGGAGAAATTGGATGAGACAGGGGAAATACACTATTCTAGTGGTGGAAGATGATAAAAAACTGACGCAGGCTTTGCGGGATTATTTCTCGGCGGACGACTATATTGTTTGCTGTGCTGCGGATGGGGATGAAGCGATAGATATTTTTTTCTCTAACAATCATGAGATTGATTTGATTTTGCTGGATATTATGTTGCCGAAAAGAAGCGGAATTGAAGTTTTGAGAGAAATCCGACAGTATTCGGATGTCCCGATTATCATGACGACTTCGAAGGAGTCGGAGGAAGATCAGTTGGAAGCTTTGAATGGTGGTGCCGATAATTATATTACAAAGCCCTTTCGGCTGTCGGTGTTAAAGGCGCATGTTGAGATTTTGTTAAACCGTAAAGTGAATAAAGAGCGTTTCATGAAGACAGGTAAGTTGAAGGTGGATTTGCTGTCACAGAGAGTCTTTTTGAATGAAACGGAAGTGTCTGTCACACCAAAGGAGTTTGCGCTTTTGGTATATTTGATGAGGAATACGAAGGTGGTTCTGTCCAGGGAAGCAATTCTGGATGCTGTCTGGGGATTTGACTATGAAGGGGACATGCGGACGGTGGATACTCTTGTAAAGCAGCTTAGGAAAAAAATAGCACCGGACGGAAACTATATTCATTCGGTGTATGGTGTCGGATACTATTTTGAGGAGAAAATAGATGAATAAAACAGGAAAACAGATTGTGCGCGTCTCTACAATTTTTTTAGCATTTCTTTTGGGATTGATTTTTCTAATCTACTCATGGTGTGCTTATCCGTTCATTACGCGGGCAAGGGTGCAGGAAGTCGAGGAAGTCTATTGCATTTTCCAGGAAGAAGATTTGGAAGATTTGTTGCAGGAAATTGAGGATGAAGAATTCGAGTTTGAGCAGAAAAATGTGCACTTTATTTTATGTGATGATGAGTTCCGACTTGTGTTTTCATCAAATGCAAGAAAAGGCGATAAAGCGGTCAATGTAAAAATAAAAAGCAGAAAAGATAAATATGCGGAAAATGCAAAGGCAGAGGTGGTAAAAAATAAAGCCGGCGACATTGCAGTTGTTCGCGGAATGCTGAAAGACCAGGAAGAGTTGTATTATATATATGTGTACAGCAATTTAAAGAATGCAAAGACAAATGTGATATATTCTCAGTATGTTATGGGGATTTCTTTTGTTTTAGGGTTGGTTCTTTTTTGGTTGTTTATGACAGTGGTTGTAAAGAAGATGATGGCGCCGGTTTCGAAACTGCAAAAGGTTACCGAAGAGCTGGGTGAAGGAAAATATGATGTTCGTATTTTGGCGAAAATGCCGGACAATGAAATCGGAGAAATTGCAGAAGAAATAAATGGTTTGGCAGAGGTTTTGCATTATAAAGATACGGTGATCAACAACTATAAATATTTGTTAAAAAATCAAAATATGGATTGGGCAGAAATTGATGTGATGCAAAAGAGAATGGTTAGCAATGTGACGCATCATTTGAAAACGCCGTTGGCGATTATTTCCAGTCAGATTGAATTGGAACTGGAAGAAAAGAACGAGGAAAAAAAGAAATATTATTACAACTCCATTATGGAAGAAATAGAAAAGATGAGTTCGCAAATCAGCGAGTTGTTGCGTAAGTCGAAAGAGGAGCAACAGTCACCGGTTAAAGTGAAAATGCGTCGCATGAATGTATCTGAATGGTTGAATGAGCTGGTTTTCAAATATGAAAGCTGGTTTTCGGTGAAAGGAATCCGTTTGGTGGCGGAGATTGAGCAGGATGTATATGCAAATATTGATCCGTTGCAGATGGAGCAGGCTGTGAACAATTATATGATGAATGCATGCAGCCATACGAAGAAAGGAAGAATGGTTACTCTGCGTCTTTGTAAAGAAACAGATGAGTTATTACTGGAAGTTTACAATGAGGGTGGATGTGTTCCGGAGTCAGACATGGAGAAAATATGGCACGATTATTATCGGCGCAGTACGGAAGAAGGCAGTGATGAAGCCAATATCGGACTTGGACTGTACATTGTGAAAGATATTATGAGACAGCATGGCGGAAAATGTGGTGTGCGAAATGAGGATAAGGGAGTTGTATTTTGGATTCGTCTTATTTTATAAGGTTATAAGTGAGAACCCCGTGAAGGGGTTCTTTTATTTTACACATTTCTATCAAATTTTTGTCGCATACTGTATGTGGCAAAATTGGGAGAAAGGAATTGTGATCTGGTGAATACATACAAAAAGAAAATAGGAGTGATTTTATTGGGAATCGCTTTGGCAGGGATTTTTGCTTTGGGCGGATGTGCATCTGCGCAGGAAGGTGCGGAAGGAAAAGAGGATTTGACGGTGGCATATCAGTATGGCCTTGCGTATGCGCCATTGACAATTATGCAGGAACTTCATCTGATAGAAAAAAACTATGCAGGAGATTTGGAGATAGAGTGGCTAAATCTGAATTCCGGTTCAGCCATCAATGAAGGAATGATGACCGGTGATATCGATGTAGCCAATATGGGAGTGGGACCGTTTGTTACGGGAGTGACAGCGGGAATTCCGTATAAAATGTATGCCACAATATCGGCGCAGCCACACAAATTGATGACGAACAATCCGGAGATACATTCTCTTGCAGATATTACGGGAGAGGAAAAAATAGCGTTGGTAAACATCGGAAGTATTCAGCATATTTTGTTGGCGATGCAGGCGAAAGAAGAGCTGGGGGATGCCCGTGCATTGGATGAAAATATTGTTGCAATGTCACATCCGGACGGGATGGTGGCGCTTCTTTCGGGGAGTGTGGATTGCCAGCTCACAACGGCACCTTATATATATGAAGAAATGGAAACAGAAGGTGTTCATGAAGTGGCAGGACTTGAAACTGTCTGGCCGGAAGGATCAGCATTTATCGTCGGAATTGTTTCTGACAAACTCTGTGCGGAAAATCCACAGCTTTATGAAGCTGTAGTGGCAGCGACGCAGGAGGCAATTGCATATATCAATGAAAATCCGCAGCAGGCAGCAGAAATCGTTGCCGAAAAGCAAGACTACTCTGCGGAAGAAGTACTGGAATGGATATCAGCGCCGGGATGTGAATATGATACGCATCTCGATGGTGTAATGGATATGGCAAAGTTTATGGCACAGGAAGGTTTTATCGAAAATGCGCCGGAAAGCTTTGAGTCAATCAGTACGCCGGCGGCAAGATAACAGGTTGACAGACAAGGGAAAAGATATGAAAAAGCGTTTTGTGCATCAAATTGTTTTTATTATAGCCGTTTTGGCAATGTGGCAGGTAATCTACGAACTTCAGCTGTTTCCGGCATTAATGTTTCCTTCCCTGGGCAGCATTTTTTCGGCTCTGACAGAGGGATTTGCGGACGGAGGATTGGGAGAGATGGTGTTGTATTCCATGTCACTCCTTCTTCGAGGATTCGTAATCGGAATTGTGGCAGCGTTTGTATTGTCCGGGATTTCCATGATGAGCCGCACCTTTTGTGATATTTACAATATGATAGTTTCCATGTGTGATTTGATTCCGGGTGTGGCGATGATTCCGCTGGCTATCTTGTGGATTGGGATAGGGGAAGAAACTATAATTTTGATTGTGGTACATTCGATTATTTGGCCGATGTCCCGCAGTATTATGGACGGATTTTCTTCTGTTCCGAAGATTTATAAAGAGGTGGGAGCAAATATCGGATTAAACCGTTATTCCATGTTGCTGGGAATCTATGTACCGGCAGCATTTGCGCATATTTTGTCCGGAATTAAGGTCGGCTGGGCGAGAGCATGGAGAGGACTCATCAGTGCGGAGATGATTTTCGGAACAACCGGTTCCGGGGCGGGAATCGGCTGGTTTATTTTCATGAAACGGACCAATGTGGATATTGCGGGAGTTTTTGCAGCGCTCCTTGTGATTGTAGCCATCGGTGCGGTGGTTGAGTATGTGGTATTCCGCTATATTGAAAAAAATACGATTCGAAAATGGGGGATTGGTAAATGACACCGATATTGAAGGTTGAAAATCTTGTGAAGCGTTTCCATGATGAGATGTCGTATGGGCAGGGTGAGATTTTAAAAGATTTGAATTTTGAAATGCAACGCGGTGAGTTTGTGTGTATTTTGGGACCTTCCGGTTGCGGAAAGTCTACATTTTTGCGCTGTATCGGCGGTTTTGAAGGTTATGAAGGGACGCTTGCTGTAAACGGAGAATGTGTTACCGGGCCGGGAACAGACCGGATTATGGTTTTTCAGGAGTTCAGTCAGCTTCTTCCGTGGAAGACGGTTGAGAAGAATGTGCAATATCCATTAAAACTGCAGGGGTGTAAAGATAAGAAAAAATTGCAGGAAATTTCAGATTTGTATCTGGAGAAGGTGGATCTCTTGGAGTATCGTAAATTTTATCCACATCAGTTGAGCGGAGGAATGAAACAGAGAACAGCAATTGCGAGGGCATTGGCATTGAAGCCGGAAATTATATTGATGGATGAGCCATTTGCGAGTCTTGACGCTATGAGTCGGAATCATTTACAGGCGGAGCTTTATCAAATACATCAAAAGGAAAAGGTGTCTGTTATTTTTATTACGCACAATATTCAGGAAGCAATTTGTCTCGGAACCCGGATTTTGGTCATGTCCAAAAACGGGGAAATTAAAGTGGATATGATGAATCCGCTTCCAAAGCCGGTGACACCGTCATCGGAGAAATACGGAGAAATGTGGGACTTGCTTCACGATGCACTTTATGAGGCAGGCGGAGAAGAAAAAGAATGATAAAAAAAGAATGGAAAAATTTTGTGGGCAGTGTTGTCTTTTTGGGGATTGCTGCCTTTCTCTTTGTATCAATTTCATATGTGATGCGCCCGGTAGATTTGGGAAATCGTGATGCGATGGCCGGATTTTATGCGGAAGAAGACAATACGTTGGATGTGGTCGCGTTTGGAAGCAGCGCAATTTATCGTTTCCTGAACAATCCCATTTTATGGGAGGAGTACGGGATAACATCTTATAATCTGGGAACCGGTTCTCAGCAACCGGATGTGGCGGTTATGTTGGCGAATGAGACGTTAAAGACGCAGAAGCCGGATTTGATTCTTGTAGAGACCAGATCGTTTATCAAGGAAGAGAAGGAAGGAAAATCGGATATTAATTTCCGCCGGGTTTCGGATTATATGAATTATTCGTTTGATAGGATTAAATATATTACGGCATATACGGATGATTGGTCCTTGCGCATTTCCATGATTTTTGACATATGCTTTTATCATGAGTTGTGGAAGGAATTTAAAATAACGGATTTGTACAGGGCGGACAACAAAAAAGATACAGAGCTGAAAGGCTGGGAATGTATCTATGAATGTGAGCCGCAGGAGGTACCGGAGGATTACAGCGGAGTAATGCCCGAGGCAATCGATCCGGAAGAGGAACAGGAACTTTATGAGTTGATGGATTTTTGTGAGGCGGAAGAAATTGCACTGCTTTTTGTAGCGACGCCATGGAAAATGACAGAAAACCGTGTGGCACAGAATAAGTATTTGGAGCAGATTATCACAAAGAGGGGATATCATTTTTTGAACTGTAATGATTATATTGATGAAATCGGAATTGACTACAGTAAAGATTTCTATGATTCCATGCATACCAATGTATGGGGGGCGGAGAAGGTTACGCATTTTATCGGGAAGTTTATGAAGAAACATTTTGATATGGATTTGTCCCACGATGAGGAGACGGTCAAAGAGTGGAACCGGGTAGCCGAGAGTTATCATGAGAAAAAACAAAACGGAGAAAAGGAATAGAGAGTAGGAGAGGAACGTAGGATTATGTCGTATACATCGTTTGTATATTTTGTGCTTGTTGCACTGACTGCCTTTTTATATTATGCTGCGCCCATAAAATACCGATGGACAATTTTGCTACTTGCAAATACGGTGTTTTATCTTTCGGCGGGGCCGGTGGAATTTATCGTTTTGGCGGTTTCGGTAATTGCATCTTATTTTGCAGCAGATTTTATCGGTGGGTATAACCGGAAGATAAAAGAATTAAAAAGTATGGAGGAGATGGGAAAAGAGGAGAAAAAGCAGAGAAAGAGTGTGTATGCCAAAAAGAAACGGAATTTGTTGTGGCTCGGTCTCGGTGTGCCGATCGGAATTCTCCTTGTTGTGAAATACACAAATTTTGTATTGTCGAGCGTAAATACCGTGCTGGCATGGGAAGGGAGTGCGAAAAACTTTTCCATGGTATCCCTGGTGGTTCCTCTGGGAATTTCGTTTTTTACCTTTCAGATTATTGCTTATGTGATGGATGTTTACAAAGGGAAAATAGAGCCGGTACAGGGCATTGCCAAATATTATCTTTATGTGTCTTTTTTTCCAAGCGTTGTGCAGGGACCGATACCGCGATATGCGGAGTTGGGACATCAGCTTGAGAGAGGCAATGCTTTCCGGTTTGAGAATGTGCGTGATGGCTGTATTTTAATTCTTTGGGGTCTGGCGAAAAAGCTGATTATGGCACAGCGTTTGGCGACCTATGTGGACTCTGTCTATGATCCGTACATGTATTATGAGGGTGTGATTTTAATTGTGGCCACCATCGCTTTTTCGGTACAAATCTACGCTGACTTTTCCGGGTGTATGGATATTGCTGTGGGAACGGCAAAAATTTTCGGAATTGAGCTTTCGCCGAATTTCTTGAGACCTTATTTTTCAAAAACAATGCCGGAGTTTTGGCGCAGATGGCACGCGACACTCGGAAGCTGGTTTCGGGATTATGTTTTTTTCCCGTTCTCTATTTCGAAAACATCTTTAAAAATAAACAAGTGGTCCCGCACACATCTGGGAGACGGCGCGGGTAAAATAGTTTCGGTCTCGTTGCCGATCCTTGTTGTTTGGATTCTTACGGGTATTTGGCACGGCCCGGAATGGAAATATGTGGCTTGGGGATTGTTCCACGGTATCCTGATTGTATTAAGTACTATTTTTTCGCCCAAAATGCAGAAGCTGGGTGAACGGCTGCATATTAAAACGGATTGTTTTAGCTTCCGGCTTTTTCAAATGCTGCGGACCTTTGCGCTCTGCTGTGTCGGAAGAGTGTTCTTCCGGGCACAGAGTATTGGAGCTGCTTTCGAAATATTTAAATTGACATTTCAGACGACGGGGTTTTATTGGTTGAATGGCAATCATTTTTTTGAGTATGGAATTGACCGGCAAGACTGGATGGTTGTACTTGTCTTTTTCGTTATCTGGTTTACGGTGAGTGTGCTGGAAGAAAAATACGGAGATGTTCTGCAACTGTTACATAAACAAAATTTAGTATTCCGCTGGGCAATTCTTTATGTATTACTGTTCTCGGTAATCATTTTCGGACAATACGGTCCGGGATATGAAGTGGCAGATTTTATTTATGAACAATTTTAATATAAAAATTTTGAGAGGTGTAGAGGATGCATTCCATTGTGGAAGCGATTGCGACATATGCGGCGAAGCAGCCGGAAAAATTATGTGTTGCGGACGGTAAAAATACATTTACATATTTGCAATACTGGGAGCATATCGCAGGATTTGCCCGTCAACTCGCGGAATGCGGGGTAAAACCGGGCGATTGTGTTGTTGTCAGGAACTCCCAAAATGCTGCTTTTTTGACGGCAGGACTGGCATTGCAACTTTTGGGAGCGGTATTTGTGCCGATAGAAAAGAATGTGGCAGACCGGCGAATCCGGGAAATTTGCGAGGAAGTAGAGGCTGTTTGGTATATTGCGACAAAGGAGCCGGATTTTGCGATTTCTTACTTGGATATGGGGAACGTGTTGACCCATGCGATGCCGGTTTCGATGGAGCATGTTGTTTTTCCGAAGGGGACAGATCTTGCAGAGATACTTTTTACAACCGGAACGACAGGAAAGTCGAAAGGGATTGAAATCCTTCATAAAAATGTCATTGCGGTAGCGGAGAATGTTATTGACGGCGTGGAGATGAAACCGGACAATGTAGAACTGATTCCGGTGCCTTTGAGCCATTCTCACGGACTTCGCAGGTATTATGCCAATATGCTCAATGGCAGCAGCGTTGTGTTGGCCGATGGAGTTATCTTTGTGAAGCAAATCTTTGAGCGTATGAGAACTTACGGGGTGACATCCATGGATCTTGTTCCGGCAGCGCTCGCGGCGCTTTTGAAATTGGGCGGTGATGAGCTTGGTCAGTTTGCCGGGCAAATAGACTATATTCAGCTTGGTTCTGCACCGATTCCTGAGGCGGATCGTGAAAGATTGCGATTGCTTTTTCCTGACAGCAGACTTTATAACTTTTACGGTACAACGGAGTCCGGATGTTCCTGTATTTTTGATTTTAACAAATATGGAGACAAGAAAAATTGTATCGGAAGGCCGACCTGCCATGCAGTGTTTGCTTTTTTGGATGAGGATGGCAAGGAGGTCTCGGCAACAAAAAATCAGCCCGGTTTTTTGGCCTGCAAGGGTGAGATGAATATGGCGGGGTATTATCGCTCGCCGTCGCAGAATGAGGCAGTATTTTCCGGGGATTTTATCGTTACACAGGATATGGCGTATATAGGTGATGATGGAATGATTTACCTTTTGGGACGCAAGGGCGATGTAATTCAAAGCGGAGGGAATAAAATATCACCGCAGGAAGTGGAAGAGGCTGCGCTGGAGATGGAAGGTATTGCCGATTGTGCCTGTATCCCGGTGGAAAGTCCGTTGCTTGGGCAGGAACCGAAATTGTTCTATGTTGCGGCGAAGGGGATATCGTTGCAAGAGGAGGAACTTTATGAGTTTTTAAAAAGAAAACTGGAAACATATAAGGTTCCGAAAAAAATAGAAAGAATAGATCAAATTCCAAGGACCTATAACGGGAAAATACAAAGAAATCTTTTGATGGAAAGAGAGAGGTGAAAGAAATGGATGGATTGATGCAAGTATTGAAACTGGCAGCGCCGAAGGTAGACTGGAGCGTAGAGGGGAACCTGGTGGAAGAGGGGATTTTGGATTCTGTAGATATTATCAGTGTTGTTTCGGAATTGACGAGTGCGTATGACATTGAGATTCCGGCAGAAGAGATGGAAATTGAGAATTTTTGCAGCGCACAGGCGATTTATGATCTTGTACAGCGATTGTTGGATGAATGATGGGGATAAGTATATTGGGAGTATAATTTGAAAAAAGCCACAATTCCGTTAGCGGAATTGCGGCTTTTTTGTTTTATCTGTTTGGCATAGCTTTTAATTTGTTTTCGTCAAATCCGTTTACGATCTTCTTCCATGAGGAAGCGCCGATGGTTGACAGATAAGGATTTGTATAGGTGGTGGATTTCGGGGTATCCATGTATTTATATACTTTTTCTGATTTTTTACCCATGAAATCAAATTGGTATCCCGGACCGCCGTGGTCACCGCTGGAGAAGATGACTGCATCAATCATGTCGTTAAACTGTGCTTTGTAGTACAGGTACGCAACGGCTGCAGCCTGAACGCTCTCGCCGGTCTGTCTTCCTGCGTTGTAAGGAGAACCGGTACCGCCGGAGTAGGAGAATCCCTGCTCGGAAAGAATAATGCGGACGTTCTTTCCAAAGTTTTTCTTCACGTATTTGGTGAGGATTTCAAGGTTCTTCGGCGATACAAATGCAGCATCGTTGTTATTTGGGGCCAGATTTCCGTCGTTCCAGAAATCGGCGTTGGTCAAAACGGCGGAATATGCATGGTAAGCAAGATTCCATTTGATATTTTTGTTTTGTTTTCTGATTTCTTTGTGAAATGCTTTGGTAAAGTTTTTCACTCCCCAATCGTTTTCTCGGTTGCTCCATGTGTGGTCACAGCAGATGTAAACACGACCGTTTTTGTTGTTGGATTTTACGGCGTAATAGAGCATGCGGAAAGCGGAAGCATAATGCTTGATAAATTTATCCTTGGAGATGTTGCCTGCGTAATACCATTTTGCGTTCATGTTGGCGTAGGTGTTAACCTCGTTACCGAGAATCCAGTTGTCTACATGGTAATCCTGCTTGCTGGCGTATTCTGCCATAAAATGGAATGCGGCTTCAATGTTTTCTCGGGCAGTTTTGTTGTCTGTGTTAAATGCATAGTAGTGCGCGCCCTGTTTACGTCCGCTCTTTAAAATAAGATTTTTGCATTTTGCGTCGTACTGGAGCATAACCTGAACGGTAACGGTTCCGCCGTCTTTGTTGACTTCACTCACGTGTCCGAAATTCGGGTTATTAAAATAGTACGTTTTGCCGTTGTATTTGTAAGCAACCTGATGATTTCCTTTTGTTGCAATAATGGAATTCAGGTTAAAGTTGTAGAAATAGTTTTTATCACCCATGGAGGTATCATAGCATCCCTGGCGGCCTTTCTTGGAAGCCGGAGTCGGGAAGGCGGCCGTATAGTGGGCAGCAGCCTCCGGATTGCTGATGAAAGCAGCGGAAGAAATCAATTTATACTTTTTGCCCTTTTTAACGGCGATGGCAAATTTGCCCTGGATGTGGTTGTTGCCGTCGTTATCCGTAACAGGGAGTTTAAATTCTACTGTTTTGGTCTTTTCTGCTTTTGCAATTTTTTTCAAAACTTTGCCGTTGTAAGGATCTACTTTTACCAGGTAGTAGAAGTTGTCGGAACTCTTTAAGCGTTTGGAAACTTTTGCTTTTACATACAGTGTGTCAGTTCCGGTGATGGAAACTTTTTTGAGTTTTCCCGAGTTTTTCTTCGCTTCGTATTCGCGCACCCCTTTTTTTACTTTGCAGGAAAGTACCTTAGAGTAACTTCCGTAGCATTTTTCTCCGGTGGAGTCGATGACATAAGCACGCACCTTGTAATAGTATTTCTTTCCTTTTGGAAGGTTGGTGAATGTGTAGGAGGTTTTGGCTCCTGCATCGATGGAGTTTTTGTTTTTGGTAAATTTCTTGTTGGTTGCGTATGTAATTTCGTAGCCCTGGGCATTGGTCGCTTTTGTGTATTTAAGTTTGATTTTTCCTGTGCCTGTGTTTTTGGCAGAGGAAAGTGTGACCGCACCCGGGGTCACGGATGTCCATTTGGCGTAAACGGTATAGGAAGGAACGTTACCGTTTGCATCTGAGTTAAAGAAGGTTCCGGCCGGAATGGCAGTGACGGCTTTTGTAAAAGCCGGATCTGTGTACCAGCCGTTGAAAATGAATCCCTTGCGCTGCGGAGCAGGAAGCTGGATGGCTCCGCTCTTGACGGTAAATGTATACGGAATTTCTGCGCCGTTTTTGGCAACCAGAGCTCCGCCGTTTAGCTGATAGTTGATGGAGTATTCGTACGGCTCGGTGTCGTAAACAGCGTAGAGGTTGGTGTCTTCGTAGAAGTAAACTTCGTCATATAAGGTGGATACGAGGTTACCTTTGTTGTTGGCGCGGGAGTGTTTCCAGCGTACAATCTGATATCCGTTACGAACCTGTGAGAGCAGGCGGGAACTGCTCATGTAATCGCACAGACAGACACCGTAACTGTACCCGTCATACTGCATCGGAACAGTGAACAGCAGCGTGGTTCCGTCCGTATCATAAAAGTATGCAGTGAAGTCCGTCGCCTCTGCTTCCGACGAGACGCTATCGATATCCGGTGTTTTTGTGTCGTCGCCTTCTTCCGTTGAAGAAGAGTCATCTTCGCTGTCGGATGTATCCTGTGAGGTATCCTCTGAGCCGGCGGAAGAGTCGTCGCCGCTTTCGGTTCCGGAATCATCCGGCGTACCCGGTGTCACATCACCGGCCGGTGTATCGCCCGATTCTGTACCATCACCGTCTGTATTGTCAGTTTCCGTGTTGTCGGAATCCGGCACAGAAGGTGTATCTGTCGTGTTGTCGGAAATCGCGGTCTGCTGCGCTTCTGTGGCAGAGAGGGTGATCGGATACTGTCCGACGGTACCTACAGTCAATAATAAACACAGAAAGAGAGAAAGAAACCGCATTCTGATTTTTTTCATAATAACCCTCGCTTTCGTTTGTTCTGTTTTAGTACGATAAAGTGTCTTATTCATTATAGCGCAAATGTTATAATATTTTAAGTCTTGACAAGAGAAATTTTAGAAGAAAATCAAGGGGAAAGGGACTTTACAAAGTCCCGTTTTTGTTGTAGATTTTTAAAGAACGATGTATGCATATAAATAGGAGGAAAAAAATGACCTTACAAAGAGAAGTAATCGAATTGAAACTGGAAGAACAGCTTGACGGTATTCTTGAGTCGCTTTACGGAAAAAAGATAGCTGACTGCAACGATACCGAGCTTTATTACGGAATTTTACAGCTGACCAAGGGAATGTTGGATGCAACAGAACCAATCAGCGGTCAGAAGAAAGTATATTACATATCCGCAGAGTTCCTGATCGGAAAGTTGCTCTCAAACAACTTAATCAATTTAGGAATTTACGGAAAACTGGATGAGATTCTCGGAAAGTACGGAAAGAAGCTTTCTGCGATTGAGGAGATAGAACCGGAACCGTCTCTCGGTAACGGAGGTCTCGGACGTCTTGCTGCTTGTTTCCTTGATTCCATTGCATCTTTGGGCTATCCGGGAGACGGTATCGGACTCAATTATCATTTCGGATTGTTTAAGCAGGTGTTCCGTGATCACAAACAGTGTGCGGAAAAGAATGAGTGGATTGAGCAGCAGTCATGGCTCAATAAAACGGATGTGACATTTGATGTAATGTTTGGTGACCGTAAGGTAACTTCCCGTCTTTATGACATTGATGTAATCGGTTATGAAAACGGTAAGAATAAACTCCACCTTTTTGATGTCGAATCCGTGGATGAGAGTTTGGTAAAAGAAGGAAGCATCGATTTCGATAAGGAAGAGATCGAAAAAAATCTGACCTTGTTCCTCTATCCGGACGATTCCGATGAGGCCGGAAATCTGCTTCGTATTTATCAGCAGTATTTCATGGTAAGCAACGGTGCACAGCTTATTTTAAAAGAGCTCAAAGAAAAGAAATGTGATCTCCGCAAGATGAATGAATATGTGGTGATTCAGATTAACGATACACATCCGACTATGGTGATTCCGGAGCTTATCCGTATTCTTGTGGATGAGAAAGCGTTCACGATGGATGAAGCGATTGAAGTGGTAAGCAAGACATGTGCTTACACGAACCATACAATCCTTGCAGAGGCACTTGAAAAATGGCCGCTGGAATATTTGGAGAAAGTAGTTCCGCAGCTTGTTCCGATTATCAAAGAGCTGGATAAGCGTGTGAGAGTAAAATACAAAGATGAAAAAGTACAGATCATCGACAAGGATGACCGCGTGCATATGGCGCACATCGACATTCATTACGGATTCTCCGTAAACGGTGTGGCTGCAATTCATACCGAGATTTTGAAAGATACGGAATTAAATCATTTTTATAAGATTTATCCGGAGAAATTCAACAATAAGACAAACGGTATCACATTCCGTCGTTGGTTGCTCTCATGCAACCAGCCGCTTGCTGATATGCTTACAGAAACCATCGGCGACGGCTACAAGAAAGATGCGGATGAGCTTAAGAAACTGTTAGAGTTTAAAGATGACGCAAAGGTACTGGATGCCATCGCTGCAATCAAGCAGACAAAGAAGGAAGAACTTGCTGCCCACCTGAAAGAAAAAGAAGGTGTGGAGGTAGATCCGACTTCCATCTTTGATATTCAGATTAAGCGTCTCCATGAGTACAAACGTCAGCAGATGAATGCGCTCTACATCATTCACAAATACCTTGAGATTAAGGGCGGCAAAAAGCCTGCGACTCCGATTACATTTATCTTCGGTGCCAAGGCAGCACCTGCCTATGTGATTGCGCAGGATATCATTCACCTTCTGCTTTGCCTCCAGGAAATCGTAAACAACGATCCGGATGTAAAAGATTACATGAAGGTAATTATGGTAGAAAACTACAATGTCAGCTATGCGGAAAAACTTATTCCGGCTTGTGACATTTCGGAGCAGATTTCGCTTGCAAGTAAAGAGGCGTCAGGAACCGGTAACATGAAGTTCATGCTCAACGGTGCAGTGACACTCGGTACAAGCGACGGAGCTAACGTGGAGATTGATGAGCTTGTCGGCCGTGACAATATTTATATCTTCGGAAAAGATTCCGATACGGTAATTGCTCATTATGACAAGGCAGATTATGTGTCAAAAGATTTCTATAAGAACAGTCCTGTAATCAAAGAGGCTGTGGACTTCATCATCAGCGATGAGCTTTTGGCTGTGGGCGACAAGGAGAATCTGGAGCGCCTTTACAACGAACTGTTAAACAAAGACTGGTTCATGACATTGCTTGATCTTGAGGATTATATTAAGACAAAGGATCAGGCGTTTGCGGATTACGCAGACAAGGATACATGGAAGAAGAAAATGCTTGTAAACATTGCGATGGCAGGCTTCTTCTCATCCGACAGAACAATCAGACAGTACAACAGTGATATTTGGAAATTGACACCGGAAGCATAAGAGGTTGTTTATGAAAACAAGAAAAAGAACGGCGGGAGTTCTTCTGCCGATTACAAGTCTTCCTTCAAAATACGGAATCGGAACCGTCGGAACGGCGGCTTATGAATTTGTGGACTTTTTGAAAAAATCCGGACAGACCTACTGGCAGATTTTGCCGGCGGGTCCGACCGGTTACGGTGATTCGCCGTATCAGTCCTTTTCTACTTTTGCCGGAAATCCGTATTTTATCGATTTGGAAAAATTAGTTAGCGAAGGCTTACTTTTGAAAAAAGAATGCGATGAGGCTGATTTCGGCGATAACGAGCAGTATGTGGATTATGAAAAACAATATTTTGTTCGTTTTCCTCTTTTGAAAAAGGCGTTCGGACGCTTTGTGACCAGCGGCGGGCTCGAGAGAGAAGACTATCAGGCTTTTTGTAAAGAAAACAGCTACTGGCTGGATGATTATGCGATTTATATGGCGGTAAAGAATTATTACGGCGGCAAGAGCTTCCGTGAGTGGGAGGACGTGGATATCCGCATGAATGATGTGCTCGCCTGTGATCGTTACCGCGAAAAGTGCAGAGAGGATTATGATTTTTATTGTTTCCTCCAGTATGAGTTCCGCAAACAGTGGATGGCTTGGAAAGCCTATGCGAACAAAAACGGTATCCGTATCGTCGGTGATATTCCGATTTATGTGGCAGCAGACAGTGCAGATACATGGGCCAATCCGGAGCTTTTTCAGTTGGATGAAGATGCGGTGCCGACCCGTGTGGCAGGTTGTCCGCCGGATTATTTCTGTAAGACCGGACAGTTGTGGGGCAATCCGCTTTATGACTGGGAATACCACAAGAAGACAGATTATGCGTGGTGGACAAAACGTATCGCTTATTGTTTTGAATTATATGATGTGGTAAGAATTGATCACTTCCGCGGATTTGATGAGTATTATGCGATTCCGTACGGCGATCCGACGGCGGAGTTCGGCCGTTGGGAAAAAGGACCGGGAATTGATTTGTTTGATGCACTCAAGAAAAAACTCGGAAAGATGGATGTGATTGCGGAGGATCTCGGATTCCTGACGCCGTCCGTTCTCCGTCTTGTGAAGAAGACCGGATATCCGGGAATGAAAGTGCTTCAGTTCGGTTTTGATCCGGAAGGCGACAGTACATATCTTCCGCACAATTATCCGGAAAACTGTATCGTATATTCCGGAACCCACGACAATGATACTTCCATCGGATGCTACAAGTCGTTCCGCCGTAAGGAAAGAGCGTTTGCAAAGAAATATTTGAACATTACAAATACAAAGCAAATCCATTGGGCGTTTATCCGAACAGCCCTTGCCAGCAAAGGAAATACGGCGATTATCACGATGCAGGATTATTTGGGGCTCGGCTCCGAAGCGCGCATCAACACGCCGTCTACCCTCGGTGACAACTGGAAGTGGCGTATGCTTCCGGGACAGACTACAGATGCGCTTGCTGACGAAATTCGTGAGATGTGTTTTGTGTACGGACGCTGTGAGAAGTAGATGATAAATTATGCTGTGGCATGGCGCTTTGGCGCCGCGGACATGGCATTTTGGCGCTGTAGACATGGCGCCGTGGGTATATATCAAAAAAATAGCTAGAAGTTCCCAAGATTATCGGAATCTTGGGAACTTTTTCTTGTTTTTTTCGTATATGCCTAAATGCGATGAAAAAGGAAACAAAATAAGAGAAATGAGATGAAAAATTGGGTATTTTAATGTAATTTTTCGGTATGTGCCCACCGGGGCGCCCGGTCGTGCGCTGCCCGGCGACCATCACCAGCGCTGCCGGGGCGCTCATCTCGCGTGCAAAGCCCGCTCGATGATGTGGCGTTCGCCACATGTGCCTTCACACCAAAATGTCCGCTTGTGAGCAAGCTCCCGCGTTCATTTCGGCGTGAAGACGCGCCCGGCTCATTGCTTACTCATGTTTGAATTGTGGTAAGCAGGATCGTTTGTTACGTCGCGGTCGAACCAGGCAGGGGGAGTGAAGGCATTTGCAGTCTCTTCGTCCGGAAATTCGACTTCGGCCATAATAAGGTCGGTAGGACTTTGGAAAAGATCCAGTTCGATAACAAGATTGCCGAGCGGAATTTGATATCTGGTTTTGGAGATGATATGTCCCTCTGCTTTTGGCAGCAGCTTGTCGAAGGCTTCTTTGGTCAGCGGTAGATTGTATTCTTCCCGCACCATGAGGCCTTTTCCTTTGTAGGTGAATATATATTCCTCATCCTGCTTGCGGATGCGCATGACAGGCTCCGTGCATAGATATGCCTGTGTGATTTCAACATGCGGGTAGGAGTCGAGATTTTCCGGAAGTTCTCGGATTGTAAATTTGCGTTCGATTTCAATGGTTTCTCCTTTTCTTTGTGATGTTTTAAATAGTATACCACAAGTGATTGCGCTTTGTTCTGTTTTCTTATATAATGAAAAAAATATGTGATTTGCCAAAGGAGGCAGAAAAGTTGAGTAAAGTATGTGTTTTTCTTGCGGATGGCATGGAAGAGATCGAGGCACTTACGGTAGTCGATATTTGCCGCAGAGCTGAGATTGATCTGACCACTGTTTCCGTTACGGAGAGTAAAATGGTGACCGGATCCCACAAGATTCCGGTGGAAGCAGATGCACTGCTTTCCGAGATTGATTTTGACAAGGTGGATATGATTGTTCTTCCGGGTGGTATGCCGGGAACGTTGAACCTGGAAGCTTGTGAGCCGTTGATGGCGCAGGTGGATGCGTTTGACCGTCAGGGCAAGTATTTGAGTGCGATTTGTGCAGCACCGAGTATTTTCGGACACAGAGGTATGCTTGCGGGAAGAAAAGCCTGCAGTTATCCGGGATTTGAAAGTCAGTTGGAAGGTGCGACGGTGACGGAAAATCCGGTGGAAGTAGCAGATCATTTTATAACAAGCCGCGGAATGGGAACGGCGATTGATTTTTCGCTTGCCATTGTGGCGCGGATGAAAGGGCAGGAGCGTGCGGATGCTCTTGCAAAGGCAATTGTGTATAAGCAGTGATGCTTTACAATACAAAAGTAAAAAGGGAGAAAAAATATGTGGACAAGAGCTGAATTAAAAGAAAAAGCAAAAGAAGACGTCAAACGGAGCTATTGGCCTCTGGTGCTTGTTTCGTTTATTGTTGCCTTCCTCACCGGAGGCGGTGGCGGCGGAGGAGGAAGCAGTGCCGGATCGAGTTCTTCGAACGATTTTGCAAACTCTTCTATGAGTACAGAAGAACTGATGGCTTTGGTAATCGGAATACTTGCAGTTGTTTTGGTGATTGTTTTAGTTGCAATGATTATCGGTGTTCTTTGGGTAACATTCATTACCAATCCGATTATGGTCGGTGCGAGAAGATATTTCATCGAGGCGACGTACGGTGAGAAGACAGCCGGAGAGATTGGGAAACTTTTCATGTGTTTTGCAAAGGGTAAGTACATGAATCCGGTAAAAATTCTGTTTTTCCGTGACTTGTATGTCTGGTTGTGGAGTTTGTTGTTTATCATTCCGGGTATTGTGAAATCGTATGAGTATTACATGCTTCCGTATATTTTGGCGGAAAATCCGGATATCAGCAAGGAAGATGCGTTCCGTCTCAGTAAAGAGATGATGGACGGCGAAAAATGGAATACGTTCGTGCTTGGTCTTTCCTTTATCGGATGGAATATTCTTTCCGTATTTACCTGCGGATTACTTTCTATTTTCTACATCAATCCGTATATGAATATGACTTATGCACATTTGTATGAGACATTGAAACACCGCGCGTCTATGAACTACTACGACCATACGTTAGGTCAGGATGCAGCGTATGCATATGGCAATCCGGGAGCGTATGCGCAGCCAAATAATATGTCTGCAAATACATATGGCGGACAGAGTGTGTCACAGCCGGTGGCGCCGGTACAGGCCGGAGAGATGTTTAATCCGTCGGCTCCGATTGAGGATGATTTTGATTCCAAACCAAATGATGATCTGTATAAGTTGCCGGAAGATAACGAATAGAATAAGTTATGATAAAAGAAAGCGCCGTTTCCATGGGAAACGACGCTTCTTTTTTTGAGGGTATGACTATTTAAGCTGTGATTCGTAGTTCTTTACCATACGACGAACCATCTCGCCACCGATAGAACCTGCTTCCTTAGAAGTTAAGTCACCGTTGTAACCTTCTTTTAAGTTTACACCAAGCTCAGATGCAACCTCTGTTTTGAAACGATCCATTGCTGCTCTTGCTTCAGGTACTTCCATTCTATTTGTTTTGTTACTTGCCATTTTTTTCACCTCCGTGTTTTGGTTTTTTGGTTTCCAAGATAAGTGCAAAACACTTATCCCGGAAAACCGAGTTTGTGTTTTGTTTGATCACTTATCTTGGTTTTATTATGTTCGAAATGAAAAAAGAATATGATGGTAACTTTTGTTAAAAAACAAATAAAAAAATGTCGGGAAAACACGATGAAACCCCGAAAAAAGTGCTAGTAATTCCATTGGACTTGTGCTATAATTTTTAACGACTGTGAATATGGGAGTTTATGTCCATTCCCGTTTTGCAAAGAAATAAGAGAAAAAGAAAGTGATACGAAAGAGGTCACATACAAGGAGGAAATACAAAAATGAGTTTACAGTTAGAAAAATTAGAGCACAATATGGCTAAGATTACAATTGAGGTTCCGGCAGAGGAAATGTCCAAAGCTGTGCAGGCTGCATATCAGAAAAACAAAAACCAGATCAGCATTCCGGGCTTCCGTAAAGGAAAAGTTCCGTTTGCTATGGTAGAAAAAATGTACGGCAAAGGTGTTTTCTTAGAGGATGCTGCAAATGCAGTAATTCCGGGCGCATATGAAAAAGCAGTGAGCGAATGCGAAGAAGAAATCGTTTCTGCACCGGTTATTAATGTGATTCAGTTAGAGGCAGATAAAGATTTTATCTTCACAGCAGAAGTTGCACTGAAACCGGAAGTAGAACTCGGAAAATACAAAGGCGTTAAGATTGACAAAATCGACGTTGAAGTAACAGAGGAAGAAGTAAATGAGATGATCGAACGCGAAAGAAAGAACAATGCGCGTGAGATTACTGTAGAAGACCGTCCGGTAAAAGACGGAGACAAGACCATCATCGATTTTGAAGGTTTTGTGGACGGCGTAGCTTTTGAAGGCGGAAAAGGTGAGGATTACGAGCTTGTTATCGGTTCTCATTCTTTCATCGATACATTTGAAGATCAGCTGATCGGCAAAGCCATTGGCGAGGAAGTGGAAGTTAACGTTACATTCCCGGAAGAGTATCATGCAGATGAACTGGCAGGAAAACCGGCTATGTTCAAGGTTGTAATCAAAGAGATCAAAGAGGATGAGCTTCCAGAGCTTGATGATGAGTTCGCATCAGAAGTATCAGAATATGAAACATTTGCAGAATACAAAGAAAATGTAAAGAAAGGTCTCGAAGAGTCCAAAGCACAGAAAGCAGCAGATGAAAAAGAAAGAGCTGCAATCGAAGCTGTAATTGAAGATGCAAAGATGGATATTCCGGAAGCTATGGTTTCCACAACACAGAGACAGATGATGGATGAGTTTGCTCAGAGAATCATGAGCCAGGGATTATCTTTTGATCAGTATTTACAGTTCACAGGCATGACAGAGGATAAGATGCTCGAGCAGATTAAGCCACAGGCTGAAATGCGTATCAAATCCAGACTTGTGCTTGAAGCAGTAGCTAAGGCAGAAGGCATTGAAGCTTCTGAGGAAGATTTCAATAAAGAAGTTGAAAAGATCGCCGGAATGTATCAGATGGATGTCGATAAAGCAAAAGAAATGATCGGCGAGATGGGCAAAGAAGAGATTATGAAAGATCTTGCAATCTCAAAAGCAGCTGAGTTTGTAAGAGACAATGCAAAAGAGAGCAAAGCAAAAAGCAGCAAATAATATTTCGCTGAAGGAGGAATAACCATGAGTTTAATACCTTATGTCGTTGAACAAACAAGCCGTGGAGAACGTTCCTATGATATTTATTCAAGACTTCTCAAGGAGAGAATCATTTTCCTGGGCGAGGAAGTGAATGATGTTTCTGCAAGCATTGTAGTTGCACAGCTTCTTTTCCTGGAAGCTGAGGATCCGGAAAAAGATATTCAGATTTATATTAACAGTCCGGGTGGTTCCGTTACAGCGGGAATGGCCATCTATGACACGATGCAGTACGTAAAGTGTGACGTTTCTACTATTTGTATCGGTATGGCAGCAAGTATGGGAGCATTTCTTCTTGCCGGCGGAACAAAAGGTAAGAGAATGGCACTTCCGAATGCTGAAATCATGATTCACCAGCCACTTGGCGGTGCACAGGGTCAGGCTACGGAAATTGAAATTGCAGCAAAACACATTCTGAAAACAAAAGAAAAATTAAATCGTATTCTTGCAGCGAATACAGGGCAGGATTATGAAGTGGTTGCTGCAGATACGGAACGCGACAACTGGAAGAGCGCAGAGGAAGCATTGGCTTACGGTCTGATCGATAAGGTTGTTGAGAATCGTGCGAAATAATTTTTAGGGAGTCAAGAGAATGGCAGGAAAAAATCCTGATATGAAAATTAGATGTTCTTTCTGTAATAAGACGCAGGAACAGGTGAGAAAACTCATCGCAGGGCCTACAGGTGTATATATTTGTGACGAATGTGTGGAACTGTGTGCGGATATTATCGAGGAAGAATATGAAGATGACGTAGTGTCGGGCGGGATTGACATCAATCTTTTGAAACCGATGCAAATTAAGGCATTTTTGGACGATTATGTGATCGGCCAGGATGCAGCCAAAAAAGTACTTTCCGTTGCAGTCTATAATCATTATAAAAGAGTGCTTGCGGACAAAAAGGACTTGGATGGCGTAGAACTTCAGAAAAGTAATATCATTATGATGGGGCCGACCGGTAGCGGTAAGACCTATTTGGCACAGACGCTTGCAAAGATGATTAACGTGCCGTTTGCCATCGCAGATGCGACGACTCTGACGGAAGCGGGATATGTCGGTGAGGATGTGGAAAACATTCTTTTGAAGCTGATACAGGCTGCGGATTATGACGTGGAGAAGGCAGAGTACGGTATCGTATATATTGATGAGATTGACAAGATTACAAAGAAGAGTGAGAACGTATCCATCACCCGTGATGTTTCGGGAGAAGGTGTACAGCAGGCTCTTCTGAAGATTATTGAAGGAACGGTTGCTTCGGTACCTCCGCAGGGCGGAAGAAAACATCCGCATCAGGATCTCATTCAGATTGATACAAGCAATATCCTGTTTATTTGTGCAGGTGCGTTTGCAGGTCTGGAAAAGATTGTGGAGAACCGTTTAAATCGCAAGTCCATCGGATTCAATGCCGAGATCGGTGCACGTTCCGAGCGCAATGTCGGTGAGGTGTTCCAGGATGCCACACCGAAGGATTTGATCAAATACGGATTGATTCCGGAGTTCGTAGGACGAGTTCCGATTGTTGTTTCGCTGGATGGTCTGGATGAGGCGGCGCTGAACCGCATCCTTACAGAACCGAAAAATGCCATTGTAAAACAGTATAAGAAGATGTTTGAGATGGACGATGTGGAACTGGAATTTGAGCAGGAAGCAATCAACCAGATTGCAAAACAGGCGATGGAAAACAAAACAGGCGCCAGAGGATTGCGAACCATCATGGAAAACATTATGATGGACATCATGTATGAGATTCCTTCCGACGATACAATCACAAAATGTGTCGTGACGGAGGATGTTGTACTGGGAAAATGCGATCCGATTGTTGAGCGTGAGGAAAATCCAAAGGAATCCCCATCAAGAAAGAAAAGAGCTTAATTTTTAAGACGCCGTCGTTTATCGAACGGCGTCTTGTTGTTTGTAAATAAGAGAGAGAAAACTATGAGTGAAGTACAGAAAATGACAATACCGGCCATTCCGCTGAAAAATATGTGTGTGGTGCCGGATTCTATCATACATTTTGATTTAAGCCGGAAGAAATCCGTTGCGTCGCTGGAGAAGGCCATGAGCATGGACCAGACACTGTTTTTGACGGCGCAGCGCAATCCGGAGGAGAACAATCCGGGAATTTCGGGTATTTTTGAAATCGGGACCTATGTGAAAGTAAAACAGATTGTAAAGATGCCCAATAAAATTGTCCGTGTCCTGGTGGAAGGCATCGGAAGAGCCAAGGTTGTGGAGTTTATGTCCGAACCTTATTTTGCGGCTAAAATCGTTTTGACGAAGCCGGAGGAGGTTTTGGAAGAGGAACTTGACGATGCCAGAAGAGAGGCGATGAAGCGCCAGATTTGCGAGATGTATCTGCAATATTCGCTTCTGTCCAGCAAGAAGGATCAGGGGCTTGTACAGCATCTGAGCGGAATCGGACAGCTTGGCAAGCTTTTGGATCAGATTACCATGCTTTTGCCGGTGGATTACAAAAAGAAACAGGTGATTCTTGAGGCAATCGATCTTCAAAAAAGATTTGAGTGTCTGACAGAGCTTTTGCAGACGGAGTCAGGCATTTTGGAAGTTAAAAATGAACTGGCCAAGAAAGTGAAGGACCGTGTAGAAAAAAATCAGCGCGAGTATGTTCTGAAAGAGCAGATGCGCTTTATTCGAGAGGAATTGGGGGAGGACAGCTCTCTTTCTGACGCGGATGCATTCAGAGAAAAGCTTGAAAACATCGATGCTTCAGAAGAAGTTAAATCTAAAATTAACAAAGAAATTAAACGGTTTGAACACTTGTCAGGCAGTTCGTCGGAAAGTGCGGTTGAGAGAACCTATCTTGAGACGGTACTGGATCTTCCGTGGGATCATGCTTCCGAGGACAATACCGATTTGGATTTGGCACAGAAGATTTTAAAGGAAGATCACTACGGACTGGAAAAAGTAAAAGAACGAATTTTGGAATATCTGGCTGTGCGCCAGTTGCGCGGTGAGGCCGGAACACCGATTATCTGTCTGGTAGGACCGCCGGGAACCGGAAAGACATCCATTGCCCGGAGTATGGCAAGAGCCATGAGTCGTAAATATGTGCGCATATGTCTGGGCGGTGTACGCGATGAAGCGGAGATTCGCGGACACAGAAAGACCTATGTCGGAGCGATGCCGGGACGTATTGTGACAGCAGTCCGACAGGCCGGGGTTAAAAATCCGTTAATTCTGCTGGATGAGATTGATAAGATGAGCCGTGATCATAAGGGAGATACGGCTTCGGCCATGCTTGAGGTGCTCGACAGCGAGCAGAACGAGCATTTTCAGGATCACTATATCGAAATCCCGATGGATTTGTCGCAGGTTGTGTTTGTGGCGACTGCAAACGATTTGAATGCCATTGACGGACCGTTGCGTGACCGTATGGAAATTATCGAGGTGACAAGTTATACGTCCAATGAGAAGCTTCATATTGCGAAGGAGCATCTCGTAAAGAAACAGTTAAAAGAGCACGGAATTGCTAAAAAACAGCTTAATTTTTCAGACAAGGCTCTCGAGAAGATAATTCTCGGTTATACAAAGGAAGCCGGAGTCAGAGAACTGGAGCGACAGATCGGAAAAGTGTGCCGAAAAACGGCAAGAGAGATATTGAAGGACGATAAAACAAAGATTAAGATTACCATTCACAATCTGGAAGATTATCTCGGAAAAGAAAAATACAGCAGGGAAAAAGCGGCCAAAAAGAATACGGTCGGTGTAGTCCGGGGGCTTGCATGGACAAGTGTCGGCGGCGTAACGCTGGAGATAGAAGTCAACGATATGCCCGGAAAAGGCGAAATCAAGCTGACGGGACAACTTGGCGATGTCATGAAGGAATCGGCGATGGCCGGGCTGAGTTACGTCCGCTCCATTGCAGAAGAGTATCAGGTGAGTCAGGATTATTTTGAAACCCATGATCTGCATATTCATATTCCGGAGGGAGCAGTTCCGAAGGATGGACCGAGTGCGGGTATTACCATGGCGACAGCACTCCTTTCAGCGGTATCCCGCCGGAAGGTAAAAGCGGACCTTGCCATGACCGGAGAAGTGACACTCAGGGGCCGTGTTCTTGCCATCGGCGGATTGAAAGAGAAGCTGCTGGCAGCTAAGATGGCGGGCATACATAACGTCCTGATACCGGAAGAAAATGAGAAAGATCTCTGGGAGATTGATGAGGAAATTAAAACAGGATTAAATATTTCTTGCGTTTCTTCAATGCGGGAAGTGCTTGAACATGCGCTTGTCTAGGGAAAGGAGTACTTATGATTATTAAAAATGTTGCGCGGGAAACCGTGTGCGGTATTACCAGCACGTTACCGGAAAATACATTGCCGGAAATCGCCTTTGCCGGAAAGAGTAATGTGGGGAAATCATCATTGATTAACGGATTGATGAATCGGAAATCCCTTGCAAGGACTTCGTCCCAACCGGGAAAGACACAGACTATCAATTATTACAATATCAATGATGAATTATATTTTGTAGACCTTCCGGGATATGGATTTGCCAATGTTTCGGTGGAAGTAAAGGCGAAATGGGGAAAGATGATAGAGAACTATCTGCAAAGCTCCAAGGTGCTTAAGGCGGTTTTTCTCCTTATTGATATCCGGCACAAGCCGGGAGCTAACGATGTGCAGATGTATGAGTGGATTGTGGCAAGCGGATATAAGCCGATCATCATTGCGACAAAGCTCGATAAAATCAACCGTTCTCAGATTCAGAAGCAGATAAAGCTGATTAAAGAAACGCTACAGGTGGAGAAAGGAACTCTTGTATTTCCGTATTCGGCGCAGACAAAGCAGGGGCGGGAGGAAATCTATGATTTTATTGATCAGCATATTTTAGTGAAACCGGAAGAATAGCAGAGCAGAAAGAAGTGGTGTCATTATGGAGGCTGTAAAACATTTCGGAAAGATTATTTTGAATTTAATAATTGCAGCGGTGATTGTGTTACTTCTCATATTTGTACTGCCAAAGGCAATTGTTTTCTTCATGCCTTTCGTGGTGGGAGGTGTGATTGCAGCGTGTGCAGGTCCGATTGTGCATTTTCTTGAATCCCGATTAAAGATAAAAAGAAAAACAGGTTCGGCGGTTACCATCATCGTTGCTATTGCGCTTGTGGCGTTTGCTTTATATGCCGGCGGACGCTTTTTGGTGCGCCAGGCAGCTGATTTTGTAGAAAACCTGCCACAGATGTGGTCGGCGATAGAAATGGAACTTAATCAGGTCGGACGGCGGCTTGCAGTTCTTTTGGGGCATATGCCGGGACGGGTTACGGCGGATTGGACAGCACTTGCAAGTAGTGTGCAACAATATATAGGAAATATGATCGGTAACCTGAGTTCTCCTACGGTGGAGTGGGTCGGCCGGTTTGCAAAAAACGTACCGGGTTTTCTTGTGAGTCTGGTTATGGCTCTTTTGTCCTCCTACTTTTTTGTGGCAAATAAGGATGAGGTACAGGAGTATTATCGCAGATTTGTTCCGAATTCCCTTAAGACAAAGTGGGAGCTTGTGCTCAGAAGCATGAAAAAGGCATTTGGCGGATATGTGATTGCACAGCTCAAAATTGAGGTGTGGATGTATATTTTGCTTTTTATAGGGCTGAAGATCGCCGGTGTCGATTATGCGTCTGTCATAGCGCTCGGAATTGCATTTCTCGATTTGCTTCCGGTGTTTGGTACAGGAACCGTATTGATTCCATGGGGAATTATTAAAATTGTGGGCGGTCATTACACAACGGCCGTTATCTTACTGGCGCTGTGGGGAATCGGACAGTTGCTGAGACAGCTGATTCAGCCGAAAATCGTCGGTGAGTCACTTGGAATGCCGGCGCTGCCGACTCTTCTTCTGCTTTATATCGGCTGGGAAATCAGCGGTGTCTGGGGAATGATTTTGGCGGTTCCGATCGGCCTTGTTTTTGTAAATCTGTACAAGGAAGGCGCATTTCATGTGACGAGGGACAGCATCCTTATTCTTGTGAGAGATGTGAATGCATTCCGCACCTACAGCAAAAGAGATTATTTATTTTATAAGGAAATAGAGACTGAGAGAATAAAGACGGAAGAAAAAGACGGAAAGGAAGCGGATAAACATGCAGGTAACAGTTTATAGTTGCAGAGATTTTGATGAGAAGGTGTATTTTGAAAAATATGCGAAGGAGCTTGGAATCACGCTTGTGACATGTCCGGACAAGCCGGGCATGGAAAATATTAAGCTTGCGGAGGGAAGCGAATGTGTGGACATTCTTACCACGCCCCTTACAAGAGAGCTGGTTGAGGCGTTGGCGGCTCACGGTGTGCGCTATATTACAACAAGAACCATAGGCTACGATCATATCGATTTGGAGGCGTGCAAAGAGTTCGGTATTGCAGTCGGAAATGCACCGTACGGGCCGAATGGGGTGGCAGATTATGCGGTCATGCTGCTTCTGATGAGCATCCGTAAGGCCGGTCAGATTATGCAGCGCAGTAACATCCAGGATTACACATTAAAAGGGCTTCTCGGACGGGAACTGAAGGATATGACAGTGGGAATCATCGGAACCGGCCGTATCGGAAAAACCGTGATTCAAAACCTCAGCGGATTCGGATGTAAAATGATTGCCTATGACAAGTACGAAAATGAGGACGTAAAGAAGTATGCGACCTATGTTTCTCTCGAAGAAATCTGGGAGCAGGCGGACGTAATCACGCTTCATACACCGCAGACGGAGGAGACGTATCATCTGATTAACCGCGATACCATTGCAAAGATGAAGGATGGCGTGATTTTAATCAATACAGCCCGAGGTCCGCTTGTGGAGGCAGATGCGCTTCTCGAAGCTCTGGAAAGCGGCAAAATCGGTGCAGCCGGACTGGACGTAGTGGAAAATGAGTTTGAATTATATTATTACGATCGCAAAAATGATGTTTTAAACAACCGGGAGCTTGCGCTTCTTCGCTCTTATCCGAATGTGGTTGTGACACATCATATGGCGTTCTATACGGACAATTATGTGGAGACCGTGGTCGCGGATTCGCTTAAGAGTTGTGTTTGCTTTATGCAGGGGCAGGACAATCCGTGGCAGGTGTCATAAGAACGTATGTTATTTAATATACCGGGCGTACTGTAGGGAGGATGGAGTGCTATGTTTGGATTTGGAAAGAGCAAAACTGCAAAGCAACTGGATGAAATTTTGAAAAGCCTGCAGCTTGCTTTTGAAAATAACTATAAGGATAATGCCAGAGCAAATCTGAAGAAATTTGAGGAGGCATACCGGGAGGCTGTGGCGGTCGGTAAGCTGTGCGGGAAGGAAGAACAAAGCTACGGACAGATGCTCGCGGAGCTGCAGGAGCGGTTGAAAAATTTCAGGCATTAATAACGCGTGAAATTTAATATTTATTATATAAAATTGCATTGAAAAAAAGTGGCATAAAGGGTATACTATACAAAAGTATAACTTTTGAAAGGAGTGACTGTATGGGAATCGGTGCTATTTCAGGATTTCAGCCATATGTGTACAATACGAATACGGTAAGCGCCTCCAGCATGAATCGTATATCTGCGATTGATAATGATGTGACCAGCAGTCATATTCAGCCGGAGAAGGCACAGAGTAGTTATACAGGAGAGACGACCAATCCGTTGGATTACGGTGAGACAGCTGATTTCGCCGGGGTTCTTGCGATGCAGATGCAGATGGGTATGAATAATGCAGACCGCTTATTTGGCGTTGAATCCGTGTTTGCGATGTAAATGGTGTAAAGATGCATGGATGATTGACTATCATCCATGCTTTTTTTATTGGATGCTTATACGCATGTGTACAAGCCTGAGTTTGCGAATGATAGGAGAGGAGAAAGGCAGAGTGTTATGTTAGCGTTAAAAAGTGTTGTATTGATTATTGTGGGATTTGTATTGTTGATTAAAGGAGCGGATTTTTTCGTCGGGGGAGCGTCGGGAATTGCAACGAAATTCCGGATACCGCAGATGATTATCGGACTTACCATCGTGGCGTTCGGTACCAGCGCGCCGGAGGCGGCCATCAGTATTTCGGCGGCTTTGCAGGGAACGACAGGAATTGCCATCGGAAATGTGCTTGGAAGTAATCTTTTAAACGTATTTCTGATTCTGGGTATCACTGCCTGTATCGTACCGCTTCATATTCAGAAATCCAGCATGACGTTTGATATGCCGTTTAATATTGTGATTTCGGTTGTTCTTTTGGCTATGGGCGCTTTTCTCGGCAAGCTTGATCTTGTATGCGGTATCATTTTGTGGGCGTTCATGATTTTCTTTATGGTTAAGCTGATCAAAGATGCCTTGAAAGGAAGAAAGGAAGCGACAGAGGAAGAAGTTCCGCAGACAAAGAATGTATTTCTTCTTATTCTTATGACCATCGGCGGACTTGCCGCTGTTGTGTACGGAAGTGATTTGACTGTGGATAATGCCAAGATTATTGCATCCATGCTTGGTATGGATGACCGTCTGATCGGTCTTACGATTGTAGCGTTCGGAACTTCTTTGCCGGAACTGATTACGTCTGTGACGGCTGCAAGAAAAGGAAATGCAGATATTGCGGTGGGAAATATTCTCGGAAGCAATATTTTCAATATTTTATTTGTGCTTGGTACAGTGGCACTGATTGCACCGGTAGAATTTGCGTCTGCGTTCCTGTTTGATGCGGTGCTCTGTATCGTTTCAATAGCACTTCTTATGGTTCTTTGCGGAAAGAAACAGTTATTGACCCGCAAAGGCGGAGCTCTTATGCTCGTTTGTTATACGCTATACTTTGTGTATCTGCTTGCGGCATAAAAATTGCCCAAAGCGGTCTGTGACAAAAAAATGATAAAAAAGACAAAAATCTGATATATACCATATCGGATGAAAGATACAATAAAAATAAAAATAAAAAAAGGAGAAGGTGACATGAGAAAATTCGAGGGTTACTACAAAGGAATTAATTTAGGTGGCTGGATTTCACAGTGTTGTCATGAAATTGAGCATTATGACACATTTATTGTGGAAGATGACATCAAGGAAATTGCTACATGGGGCGTGGATCATATCCGAGTACCGATGGATTACAATTTGATTGAGACAGAAGAAGGCGAGCGAATTGAGGAAAACTACAAGTATTTGGACAATTGTCTTGCTTGGTGCGAGAAATACAATTTAAATATGATCCTCGACCTTCACAAGACGGCAGGTTATGTATTTGATGATTTGGAATACAGTGCAGGATTCTTCCAGAATGAAGCTCTTCAGGAGAGGTTCTTAAAGCTCTGGGATGATTTGGCAGCAAGATATGCGGCGAAATACGCAGACCGCCTTGCACTTGAGATTTTAAATGAGATTGTAGACCCGAATGTGGCAAAAGAATGGAATGCCCTTGCTAAGAAAGCAATGCTCGTAATTCGTAAGTATTCTAAGGATATCAAGATTTTGGTCGGAGGAATCAATTATAACAACGTTCTTTCCGTACAGCTTTTGGATCCTCCGCTGGATGAGAATATCGTGTATAATTTCCATTGCTACGATCCGCAGATTTTCACACATCAGAATGCATACTGGCAGGATTTTATGCCGAAGGGATTCCATTGTGACTATCCGCTGACCATTGATGAGTATATCAAGCTTGCGAAAGATAATAACTTCCCGGATCATTCGATAGAACATTTCCGTTATCCGGGTGTTACAAAGATGGACAGCACGTTCTTTGATGCGATTTTTGCAACAGCCATTGCACATGCAGAAAAATATAACGCTCCGCTTTATTGCGGCGAATACGGTGTTATCGACCAGGCACCGGTGGAAGGAACCGTAAACTGGTACAAGGACATCCACGAAGCATTTGAAAGACACGGAATCGGAAGAGCTGCATGGACATACAAAAAGATGGATTTCGGCTTTACACAGGATCATGTGGCATCAATCAAAGAAGAATTAATCAAATTATTGTAATCAGCTCTGTTTATTTGAGAACAAATATGAGTCCGGAGATACGTATGTTACAGTACGTGTTTCCGGACTTTTTTTGTTTCCTTTTTCTTTTTCCTATGTTTTATTGCTTCTTTTTTATTTTATTCTTTATTGCTTCTTTTTTTCTACTCTCCCTTTTGTTTTTTTTCTTTTTTATCTCTATGTGTTGTGTCGCAAATATAGGGAAACTATAATAACGCCAGTCATCTTATTACATACCGGGTCGCAAGGTTACATAACAATAGTTTACATAACATTAAATAGCGTTCAATATATTTTAAGCAAAAAGCCATAAAAACACAATATATAGTTCTGATTAGTCAATAAATACACAATATTATGTGTTTGGCAAAACACAAATAACAACAATATATATTTAATGTGTATATAAATTGAATACGATTGATATGAAAAGAGTATTTCGGGTCAAATTAAAATATCGTGAGTTATAAAAGTGATTTTTCCTGAATTTATCGAAAAAAAGCGAAAGTGTCATAAAATGTGTTGTCCAAAACAGTCAATAATTTGAAAGAACAAAAAAATCCGGGAAATCACAAGTTATTTTAGGCGTGGTTTACATAAGGTTGCAAAAGTCGCTAAAAAACGGTAACCAAATTCAAATATGCCGAAAAAATAGGTTAAATAACACCACCACAAGATATTGTAGTTAATTATTACGTCAACCACAAGATGAAATACAACAAAAAATAAATAACAATCAAAATAAAAAGTAAGTTGGTGCAATAGGTTGAAAAAAGGCGAAGTTTTTGTATAATAAAAATGGTATGTTTAGAAGTACGACATAAATAATAGGAAAACATTTCAGATGGAGGAGTCATCAAATGGCTGGAGTAAGACGTATCTACGTAGAGAAAAAAGAGGATTTTGCAGTAAAAGCAAAAGAACTGCACGAAGATCTGAAAAATTATCTCGGTATCAAAATTGACAAGGTCAGAGTTTTGATCCGTTATGATGTGGAAAATATTTCCGATGAGATTTTCGAGAAAGCTTGTCAGACGGTGTTCAGTGAGCCGCCGGTAGACATTTTGTACAAAGAGAATATCGATGTGGCGGACGGTGCACGTGTGTTCTCGGTGGAATATCTTCCGGGACAGTTTGACCAGAGAGCAGATTCCGCCGTGCAGTGTGTGCAGTTCCTGAAAGAAGATGAGCAGCCGATCATCCAGACTGCAGTTACATATGTGCTGGAGGGACAGGTATCCGATGAGGAATTTGAGAAGATCAAAGCTTACTGTATCAACCCGGTAGATTCCAGAGAAACCGGAATGGTGAAGCCGGAAACACTTGTTTCTGATTTCAGTGAACCGGATGATGTGATTATATTTGACGGATTTAAAGATATGGCAGAGGCAGATTTGAAAGAGCTTTACGATTCTTTGGGACTTGCCATGACATTCAAAGATTTCCTTCATATCCAGAATTATTTCAAAAATGAAGAAAACAGAGACCCGTCCATGACAGAAATCCGAGTTCTTGACACTTACTGGTCAGACCATTGCCGTCATACGACATTCTCTACAGAACTCAAGGATATTGCCTTTGATGACGGATATTATAAAGCGCCTATCGTTGAAACTTATGAGAATTATCTTGCGACAAGAGAAGAAATTTTCAAGGGCAGAGATGATAAATTTGTTTGTCTGATGGATCTTGCGCTCATGGCAATGCGCAAACTCAAAAAAGAAGGCAAGCTTGATGATATGGAAGAGTCAGAAGAAATCAATGCATGTTCTATCGTTGTTCCGGTTGAAATGGACGGAAAGACAGAAGAATGGCTGATTTTCTTCAAAAATGAAACACACAACCATCCGACGGAGATTGAGCCGTTCGGTGGAGCTGCTACGTGTCTCGGCGGTGCGATTCGAGATCCGCTTTCAGGTCGTGGCTATGTATATCAGGCAATGCGTATTACGGGTGCAGCCGTTCCGACCGTACCTGTGACAGATACAATGAAAGGTAAACTTTCCCAGAAGAAGCTCGTTCGCGGAGCTGCAAGCGGTTATTCTTCTTACGGTAACCAGATCGGACTTGCTACAGGCTATGTCAAAGAACTGTATCATCCGAACTATGTGGCAAAGAGAATGGAAATCGGTGCGGTTATGGGTGCTGCTCCGAGAAAGAACGTTATCCGTGAGACATCCGATCCGGGCGATATCATCGTATTACTCGGCGGACGTACCGGTCGTGACGGATGCGGCGGTGCGACAGGTTCTTCCAAAGTACATACTACAAGCTCTATTGAGACATGCGGAGCGGAGGTGCAGAAGGGTAATGCGCCGACTGAGCGTAAAATCCAGAGACTGTTCCGTCGTGAGGAAGTCAGCCGTCTGATTAAGAAATGTAACGACTTCGGTGCCGGCGGTGTATCCGTTGCCATCGGAGAGCTTGCACCGGGACTTATCGTAGATCTTGATAAAGTGCCGAAGAAGTATGCAGGTCTTGACGGTACAGAACTTGCGATTTCTGAATCACAGGAGCGTATGGCAGTTGTAGTAGATCCGGCCAATGTAGATGAATTCATGAAATATGCGGATGAGGAAAACCTGGAAGCAGTTCAGGTTGCTACGGTGACAGCTGAGCCGAGACTTGTTCTTTCCTGGAGAGGAAAAGAAATCGTAAATCTTTCCAGAGCATTCCTGGATACGAACGGTGCGCATCAGGAGACAACAGTTTCTGTTGATATGCCAAGTCCGGAGGACAATTACTTTAAGAAAGTATCCATCGACAAGGTGGCAGAGGATGTGAAAGCCGGAGATGTGAAGGGCGCAATCCTCGATACATTAAATGATTTGAATGTCTGCAGCCAGAAAGGTCTTGTGGAAATGTTCGACGCATCCATCGGTGCGGGCAGCGTTTACATGCCTTACGGCGGTCAGTACCAGCTGACAGAAACACAGACTATGGTTGCAAAACTTCCGGTATTAAAAGGAAAGACAGATACAGTTACGATGATGAGCTACGGTTTTGATCCGTATTTGTCAAGCTGGAGCCCATATCACGGAGCGGTTTATGCGGTACTTGAGTCACTGTCAAAGATTGTTGCTTCCGGCGGTGATTATAAAAAGGTTCGTTTCACATTCCAGGAGTACTTCCGTCGTATGACAGAGGATCCAAAGCGTTGGAGTCAGCCGTTCGCTGCACTTCTCGGTGCTTATGATGCACAGCTTGGCTTCGGACTTCCGAGTATCGGTGGAAAAGACAGTATGTCCGGTACGTTCAACGACATTGATGTACCACCGACACTTGTGTCATTTGCTGTAGATGTGGCTAAACATCAGGAAATCCTTACTCCGGAACTGAAAGAAGCAGGAAATGTGCTTGTTGCGTTTGAAATTCCGAAAGATGAATATGACCTTCCGAAATACGATGAGGTGATGGCACTTTACGAAGCACTTCATACTATGATTGTAAACGGAACTCTGAAGTCTGCTTACAGCGTGGATGCAAAAGGTATTGTAGCTGCTACGGCTAAGATGGCGTTCGGTAACAAGCTCGGTGTAGCTTATGATGAAAACTTGAGCGTTGATGAGTTGTTTGCAAACGGAATCGGTAATATTGTGGCTGAAGTTTCGGCAGATAAGCTTGCTGACATCAGTGTCATATATAAAAAAGTCGGCACGGTAACCGAGAGCGGTTTCACATACAAAGATGTCACAATCAGCGAAGAAGATGCTCTTGCAAGCTGGACATCCAAGCTTGAAAAAGTATTCCCGACGAAAGCGGTAAAAGAGACAACACCTGTAAATACAGGTCTTTACGATACAAAAGACATTTATGTATGCAAGAATAAAGTGGCTCGCCCGACCGTATTTATTCCGGTATTCCCGGGTACAAACTGCGAGTACGATTCTGCAAAAGCGTTCGAGAGAGCCGGCGCAGATGTGATCACAAAAGTATTTAAGAACATGACAGCAGAGGATATCCGTGAGAGTGTGGATGTGTTTGAGAAAGCCATCGCACAGGCACAGATTATTATGTTCCCGGGCGGATTTTCCGCAGGTGATGAGCCGGATGGTTCTGCGAAGTTCTTTGCAACTGCATTCCAGAACGAAAAAATGAAGGAAGCGGTTATGAAACTGTTAAATGAAAGAGACGGTCTTGCACTCGGTATCTGTAACGGATTCCAGGCGCTGATCAAATTGGGACTTGTACCGTACGGTGAGGTTTGCGGACAGAAAGAAGATTCGCCGACACTTACATTTAACACGATTAACCGTCATATTTCAAAGATGGTGTATACAAAAGTTGTTTCCAACAAATCTCCTTGGCTGTCACTTGCAGAAGTAGGAAAGACCTATGTCAGCCCGGCATCACACGGTGAGGGTCGTTTCGTAGCTCCGAAGGAATGGATTGACAAGCTTTTTGCAAACGGTCAGGTGGCAACACAGTATGCGGACTTCAATGGAAACATTTCCATGGATGAAGAGTGGAATGTCAACGGTTCCTACGCATCCATCGAAGGTATCACATCTCCGGACGGAAGATGCTTCGGTAAGATGGCTCATGCAGAGCGTCGCGATGAGGCGGTAGCAATCAACATTTACGGTGAACAGGATCTCAAGATCTTCGAATCCGGAGTGGCTTATTTTAAATAATTAGAATATGTTTCAAAAATGGTTTTGAATTTGATTTTGAAGCTGTTTCATGAAAGAAGCATTGTGGTATGGCTGAATGGCTAAGCTGCAATGCTTCTTTTTGTTAGTGTTTGCGTAGCAGGAAATGATTTTTCAGTGGAATTTTGCGAATACTCCCACTCTTTGAAGATTTTGTTGATTTAGTCGGGACAAAAAATCTTCATGTGTCCAACTAAGATATCAAACATGCGGTTTGGTAGGGACAAAAAATTATTTGTGCTCCTACTAGAATGCAAAAATTAAAAATAAGTTGGGCATATTTTGAGAATTTTGCCCGACTAAAATAGTGAAATGCCCATTTAGTTGGAATAGGCATAAAAAAAGTCCCCTACTAATTTATGAAAATTGATGAATAGTAGGGACAGATCCATTTTGCGAGCATTTAATTGCTGAAATAATAGAGCTAATTTATACGACAAAAATAGGAAAAGTATATAGCATTGACAAAATGTATTGCTTGTATTACTATAAATAATACAAAAATAAAATGGATATGCGAGAAAATAATTACATAAACCATAAGAAAGAGGAAGAGAAATGATTATAACATTGCAGGACGGATCGGAGGTTCCGGTTTTTAAGCAAATAAGAAATCAGATAGTGATGGGGATTTCGGACGGGCGGCTTGCACCGGGGGAGAAGCTTCCGACGGTGCGTGCATTGGCAGAGGAGATCGGTATCAATTCCATGACGGTGAATAAGGCTTATCAGCTTTTGAAGCAGGAAGGATATATCATTACCGATCGGCGAAACGGTGTGCGGGTAAAAGAGAATTTTGAGCAGACAAAAGGTCTTACGACAGAATCAGAGCAGGAACTTGCCAGACTCATATCAGAAGCGAAGGTCAAGGGGATGACAAGAGATGACTTTATCGGGATTGTAGATAAATATTTTGGAAAGGGGAGAGGAAAAGTATGAGTATCAGTATTACAGGTTTGATTTTGTGTATTTGTATGTATCCGTTCGTACTTATCATGTATGTTTTGGTAAAAAATGAGGCGGAGTCGAAAAAAGGAATTTACTATGGCGTGACGGTTCCAAAAGAGCATAGGAGTGCGCCTGAAATTAAGGAGATTACAGCAGTTTACCAAAAGCAGATGAAAAGGAGTCTTTGGGTAATGCTTATATTTCCGATTCCGGCACTTTTTCTGCCTTGGGAATCCATAGTTGTTGCTGTGTGGATGCTTTGGATGACAATTTCCATTTTTATCTTTTTTGTGCCGTTTGCGATTGCCAACGGAAAGTTGAAGGAAATAAAAAGAGAAAAAGAGTGGCAGACGGAGACCGCAGCAGATGTGGAAGTGGAGATAAAATCCGCCGGAGCGATACGGCGTGTAAAGTGGTATCACTTTATTTTACAATGTGTCACGAGTGTCATATTACCGGTTTTGGTCATTTTCGGAGATTTCGGATCGCGCCGTCAGCCGCTTTTTGTTATGATGCTTACGTTTGCAGGAATTTCCTTTATGTTCTGGGGAATTGCAGTGTGGCAGGATCGGCAGAAAACGCAGATTATCAGTTCTGACAGTGATGTCAATGTAAATTACAACCGTGCCAAAAAGAATTTATACAAGAATTTTTGGGTGTTATGCTCATGGGTCAATGACGGTTACATGGTTTGGCTGCTGTTTTGTGTGGATGAGTGGGGCAGATTTACGCAGATGTTTTGGTGGGCCACCGGCGGTTATTTGCTTGGGACGATGATACCATTGATATGGATGGTAAAGAAGAAATCGGCACTGGATAAGACCTACGAGACAAAAAGAAACAAGGTGACAAGCGAGGACAATGATGATAACTGGATTTGGGGAATGCTGTATTACAATCCGAAGGACCGTCATTCTATGGTGGAAAAACGTGTTGGAATCGGGACGACCATGAATATGGCAACCGGGGGCGGCAAGGCAATGATGGCTTTTGCAGGGGTGACATTGCTTTCTCTTCCGGTGATATCCATATGGGTTATTATGCTTGAGTTTACGCCGATTCAGCTTGTGGCGGATGAGAATAGGATTGTAGCAAATCATTTGCGGGAAGAATATGTGATTTCCATGCCCGCCATAGAGGAGGCGGAGCTTCTTGATGAGCTTCCGAAGATGTCAAGAAACAGCGGAACTGCGATGGAAAATCTCAAAAAGGGAAGCTGGAGCATTGCGGAGGAAGGAAACTGCACGGTTTTCCTCGATCCGAGAAATGATGTATTCCTTCGCATCGAAACACCGAGCAGACGATATTATCTGAGCGGACAGAATGATGAAGAGACAAAAGCCGTGTATGATGCCATAACAGCGTGGCAGGCGAATGTGGACATGAAGTGACGGAAGTACGGCACTGAAAACAGAGGGAAGAAGAATCGTTCTGATAAGAAAACCCCGGGCAATCATCGGATTGTCCGGGGTAATTATTTTGATATTATTCTGTTTCAGAAGTGCCTTCTGTCTCTTCCAATGGCTCTGTTGTGATGGTGTAATCGCCGTCGGTACCGAGGCTGTTCTGAAGAATGTTTGCAACATCCTCTGCAGTTGCTTCCGAATCTGTGGTTGATGCCGACTGACCTGCCTGCTGCTGGGTGTAATATACCAGGTAAGAGCAACCTGCAATCAGGGCTGCTGCGATAAGGATACCGCCAAGCCATGCAAGAATTATATTTCGTTTCTGTTTCTTTTCTATCTGTTTTTTGTTTTTCTTCGCATTTTTGTATGCGTCCATTTTTTTCTGACTCATGATGGACTCCTCTCTTTGTGTAATCTACCTATATTTTAGTGAACTTTAAATTGATTGTAAAGGATAATTGTGAAAAAACTATGATTCTTGTATTGACAATAAGAAAACACGTGCATATAATAACATATGAACAAATATTCATATGAAAATGTTATATGGTGAAAACCGAGAAAGGAGAAACCATGGAAAAGAGACGCGAAGAAGCAGAGCGGTGCGAGTGCATGCATGTGCATGAGGATATGATTAAGGAAGTCCATGCGCATATGCCGGATGAGGAGCAGCTGGCAGATCTGGCAGATTTCTTCCGGGTATTCGGTGATACGACGAGAATACGGATTTTATATGTGTTAATGTGCTCGGAGGTGTGCGTGTGCGATATTGCCAATCTGCTTGGCATGACCCAGTCGGCGATTTCCCATCAGCTCAGAGTATTGAAGCAAATGGATCTCGTAAAAAATCGCCGGGAAGGCAAGACGATTTTCTATTCCTTGGCCGACGGACATATTAAGTCGATTCTCAGTCAGGGGCTGGAGCATATCAATGAATAAATAACGCATGAAATATTATATAAACGGGAGGAAATGAAAATGAAAAAGGTAATTATTCTTGAAGAACTGGAATGTGCGCACTGCGCAGCAAAAATGGAAGCAGCAGTGAAGGAACTTAGTGGCGTAGAGAGCTGCAGTGTGAATTTCTTGACACAAAAGATGGAGATTACAGCGGAAGAGGATGCTATGCCGGGTATTTTGAAAGAGGCGGAAAAGATCGTAAAGAAGATTGAACCGGATGTGGAATTTGTGGTAAAATAACGGGTGATATAAAATGACAAAGAAATTAAAGAAGAGACTTCGCCGAATTATTGCCGGAACGGTTTGTTTCGGACTGTGTATTGCGGCGGAGAAACTTATTCCGAATCTGAATGCCAACATATTGTTGATTGCATATCTTCTCACCTATTTTATTGTCGGAAACGATGTTGTGAAAGGAGCTGCAGCCAAAATCTGTTGCGGGCAGATGTTTGATGAAGAATTTCTTATGGTTATTGCAACTGTCGGTGCATTCTTAATCAGCGAGTACCCGGAAGCCGTTGCGGTAATGCTCTTTTATCAGGTAGGAGAATGGTTCCAGTCTTACGCGGTCAATAAGTCAAGAAAATCGATCAAAGAATTGATGGATATCCGTCCGGATTATGCCAATGTGTGCAGAGACGGCGCTGTTGTGACCGTAGATCCGCAGGAAGTTGCAAGGGGTGAAATGATACAGATTAAGCCGGGAGAGCGAATTCCTTTGGATGGTGTGATTATAACAGGAAACACGTCGGTTGACACGATGGCGCTGACCGGTGAAAGTCTTCCGCGTGATTTGGGCATCGGAGATGAGGTAATCAGCGGATGTATCAATCTTTCCGGGCTGATTGAAGTACGGGTATCAAAGGAGTTCGGGGAATCTACCGTATCTAAGATTTTGGATTTGGTGGAGAATTCCGCTTCCAAAAAGGCAGAGACAGAGAATTTCATTACAAAGTTTGCCAGATATTATACGCCGATCGTCGTAGTGCTGGCGACCATATTGGCGGTAATTCCTTCCATTGTGACCGGAGATTGGGCTGTCTGGGTATACCGGGCGCTTTCGTTCCTTGTGATTTCCTGTCCGTGTGCGCTGGTTATTTCTGTTCCGCTCAGCTTTTTCGGAGGAATCGGTGCAGCGAGCAAAGCGGGAATTCTCGTGAAGGGAAGCAACTACCTGGAGGCTTTGGCAGAGGCGCGGGTTGCGATTATGGACAAAACGGGAACACTCACAAAAGGAGAGTTCGCTGTATCGGAAATCAAGACCGTTGACGCCGATGAAAAACAAGCGCTATTTTATGCGGCGTATGCAGAACGGTTTTCGAATCATCCGATTGCAAAGTGTCTGGTACGAGCGTACGAGGAACGATATGGAACGCTGACAAATGTGTCAGAAAATCCTGCAAACGAGAAAGAATCAGCGGTTGAGGAAATGGCAGGATATGGCGTGCTTGTCATGTATGAAGGAAAGACGGTTGCGGTCGGCAATGAGAAGCTGATGGAGCGACAGTTAAAAAATAACAGATGGAATGAAATAAAAAACAATGTTTTGCATATGGAACAGGAGGAGCCGGCAGGTACGATTTGTCATGTTTCCTACGGAGATTCCTATGTGGGTTATATTCTGATTGAGGATCAGTTAAAGCCGGATGCGGTGCAATGCATTGCCGGACTGAAAAAGGAAGGTGTCCGAAGAATTGTGATGCTGACCGGTGACCGGGAAAAGGCGGCGGAAAAGATTGCGGGAGTGCTGGGAATCCGTGAGTATCACGCATCGCTGCTTCCGGGCGACAAGGTGGACCGGGTGGAAGAGATCTTCGCAGAGAAAAAGGAGGACGGCAAGCTGATCTTTGTCGGTGACGGAATGAATGATGCGCCGGTGCTTGCAAGGGCGGATATCGGAATTGCCATGGGAGGTCTGGGCAGTGATGCAGCCATTGAGGCGGCGGACATCGTGATTATGACGGACGAACCGGGCAAAATTCCGCAGGCGATGCGTATCTCGAAAAAGACGCTGCAGATTGTGAAGCAGAATATTATCTTTGCCATAGGGGTGAAGGTTCTCGTACTTTTGTTGGCGGCGTTTGGTATTGCGACAATGTGGGCGGCTGTTTTTGCCGATGTGGGAGTGGCGTTTATCGCTATTCTCAATGCCATGAGGGCTTTGAAACTGAAATAGAAACGAAAATGACATGACAGGAGTCAGCGGATTCTTGTCATGTTTTGCGTTATATGATAGAATTAGGTTGCTTTCGGGGAAACAGGTGCGAGACCTGTGCGAGCCCGTCGCCGTAAGGTATGAAAAGTAGTCGGACTGACTTGCTTGCCGCAGAGCAGGGACAAGTCATTGGAGTTTTCTGAGAAGGCTGTCTGACGAAGTGCCGAGCCGGAATATCCGAAAGCAAAGTTCACGCGGTCCGAAGCTGCGGGCGCCGGCGTAAGGAAAACAAAGCGTGAAAAAATGTAAAAAAAGGAGAAAACAGAATGAAAAAGACAGGAATTATCAAAAGACTGTCGTTATTCCTTTGTATGATGCTGATCGCGGCTATGGCACTCGTTACAACAGGATGCAGCGACAACACGCAGAAGCAGGAAGAGACAGTGACGAATCAGGCAGTAACTGAAGAGGAACCGGTAGAAGAGGCATCAGCCGGAGCGGTTGCCGAGGCCAAGGTCGTCGGTGAGGGAAACACGGTGTTTGCGTTCACGGTAGTAGATGCAGACGGAGTGGTAACAGCTTTTGAAGTGCATACAGACAAAGCAACAGTCGGCGAAGCACTGCTTGACTGCGGATTGATTGAAGGAGACCAGGGCGATTACGGTCTTTATGTGAAAAAAGTCAACGGTGTGACGGCTGATTATGATACAGACGGCGCTTATTGGTCCTTCTATGTGGATGATGAGTATGCGCAGGCAGGCGTGGATGCCACGAATATTGAGGAAGGTAAGACCTATACCTTCAAGTATGAAAAGTCATGAAACTGACGATAAAGGAGATGACCTTGTTCGGAATGCTTGGGGCAGTGATGTACTGCTCCAAGATTTTCATGGAATTTCTTCCGAATGTTCATCTTTTGGGAGTTTTTACGATTGCGTTTACGCTTGTATATCGAAAAAAGGCATTGTATCCGATTTATGTGTATGTGCTGCTGAACGGACTTTTGGCCGGATTTAATATGTGGTGGATCCCTTACTTATATATTTGGACTGTTCTGTGGGGAGTGACGATGCTCCTGCCGAAAAATGCGCCAAAGATTGTATATGTGCTGATGTGCAGCGCACACGGCTTTTTGTTCGGAACGCTTTATGCACCGGTGCAGGCGATTATGTTCGGTCTGGATTTTAAAGGGACGATTGCATGGATTATAGCGGGTTTTCCGTATGATTGCATTCACGGCGTGGCAAATTTGTGCGTCGGAATTTTGATTGTACCGATTGTTAAGCTTTTAAAGAAACTCGACAGAATTGTGTATGAGTAGGGTTGTCAAATCATAAAAATACAAAAGAAAAAGAAAAGGATGAGTGGGAAATGGCACTGAAAGCATTAAAATGTCCAAATTGCGAAGCGAATATTCAGGTGGATGATGACAGGGATTTTGGTTTTTGTTCCTACTGCGGTGCGCAGGTTCAAGTGCGTGAAGTCGTAGAAGTGCGCTATTCCGGGGAGATTCAGCTGAAGGAAAGTGATGATTTTGAGAAACAGCTGGAAGACGGAGATGCGTATCTGAAGATGGAAGACTATCACAAGGCAGAACAGATTCTTTACCGCGTAATTAACAAATACCCGGGCAGAGCAGAGGGATATGAGATGTTGCTTCGCGCCATCACCCGTGACGGACGTGTTTTTATTAAAGAAAATTACGACCGTGTAATGAAACTGGCAGATAAAATGATGGCTGTGGCATCGCCGGAGCAAAAAGATGCTTGCGAAAGAATGTACCAGAGTATTTGCGAGGGCTTTGAGGTAGGAATTGAGGAGCAGAAGCGGGAAAATGCACTCCGCAAAGTAGGCAGATTAAATAAGATGCAAAAAGAAAATCTGATTATTTGTGTAGTTGCCGTTTTAGCCTTTGTTGCGTGCGTATTTTTTATGAAAGGCAGTCTGTGGTATTTTCCGCTTATGGTTGTTTTGGGAACAGTTGCAGTATTGAGTGCCTTTACTGTTTTGGTATGTAAGGTGCGCAAGGTAATATTGCTTAAGAAAGGGAATAAATAATGGCGCTGAAAGCATTAAAATGTCCGAATTGCGAAGCAAATATTCAGGTGGATGATGGCCGGGATTTGGGATTTTGTTCCTATTGTGGTGCTCAGATTCAAATAAAAGAAGTCATCGAGATTCATTACGGAAAAGAAGCGGATGCTGCGCAGTTTGAGAAATTAATGGAAGCTGCGCAGGCTTATCTGCTGATGGGAGATTATTTCCGTGCAGAAGAAGGATTTATGGAAATTATACGCAAATATCCGGGGAAAGCAGTGGGATATGAGCGGTTGATTTGTGCCATTACCCATGAATATATGTTGTTTCCGCTTGAGAATGCAGAGAGACTGCAAAAACTGACCGGGAAAATGATGGCAGTGGCGACGGAAGAAGAAAAGGTACAATACGAAGAAGTTTGCCAAAAAGTAAAACGTGGCTTCAGTATGCAGTCGGTTGACAGACTTCCGAGTGAAAGGATTGTGGAGATTGCAAAGTTGAAAGATTTGCTTCGAAACTCCATTATTCTTACGGTTGTTATGATTGGTATCGGCATATTGATACAGGATGCAGCAGAGACAAGTCTGATGTTTTCGTTACTCGGCGTCGTAATCTGTCTAATAGCAGCTTTTGCAGGATATCAGGCAATTGTAAGTAAAATAAAGCTTGATAAATTGTTGGAAGAAGATGAATCAGAGTAATGCATATGAGGAAAAAGTATGACAAAGAAATCTATTGTCTGTCCGAATTGTAATGCCGAGATTGAAGCATCGCCAAAGCAGGTATTTGTATATTGCAGGTATTGTGGTGTGAAAATTCAGACGGAGGATATTGTTGAAATACGCCATATAAAGGATACGGACAGCTTGGAAAAGATGATTTCGGACGGTGAAATCTACTGTAAACTAGAAGATTATTACCGGGCGGAACTGAAATTTCGCGAAGTAATCAAGAAGTATCCGCAGGAGCGAAAGGGATATGAGGGATTGATACAGGCACTGACGCGTAATCAGACTTTGTATCCGCCTGCCCATGAGGAAGAAGTCTACAGGTTGTTGGAACAGTTAGAGTCACTGATTCAGGAGAAAGAGAAGACTGATTTTGCAGACAGATGTCATCAAATAAAAGAGTCGTTTGCAGAGGAGAAAGTTCGGGTAGAGAGTGAGATACCGGACAGACCTTGGAAGAAAGAGACAGAAAGGAAAACTAACATATTAATAATCAAAGGGTGCGCATGTTTTATGGTATTTATGACAGCCCTTATGTTTGTCACGCTTGACTTTGATATCGGTTGGCCTGTTGCATTGCCTGGATTTTGCGTCAGCGCAGTTCTTCTTTATTCAATTTGGAAAGACAAATAGCAGTTTATAAATTTTTAAGAATCCGCAACCCCGCATAAACACTGGGGTTGCGATATTTTTACAAACAAATTAGCACTCGCCTATTGACAGTGCTAACAATTTCGTATAAAACGGAAATAGAAACGGAACAATAAGAACAGCAGAGCAAGAGGAGGCGTGATTATGAACATTTCAAAATTTACACAAAAGTCACTGGAAGCAGTCAACGGTTGTGAGAAGCTTGCTTACGAATATGGAAATCAGGAAATCGATCAGGAGCATTTACTGATGAGTCTTCTCCTGGTGGAAGACAGTTTGATCTTGAAGTTAATCGAAAAGATGGAAATAAATAAGGAGCATTTTACCGACCGGTGTCGTCAGGCGCTCAGTAAGCGTGTGAAGGTCAGTGGCGGACAGCTTTACATGAGCCAGTCTTTAAATCAGGTGCTGGTGACTGCGGAGGATGAGGCGAAGGCTATGGGGGATGAATATGTCTCTGTGGAGCACCTGATGCTTTCCATGCTGAAACAACCGAATGCGGAAATAAAAAAATTGTTCGGGGAGTACGGTCTGACAAGAGAGCGGTTTTTGCAGGCGCTTTCCACGGTGCGGGGCAATCAGCGGGTGACCAGCGACAATCCGGAAGCGACCTACGATACGCTGGAGAAATACGGTCAGGATCTGGTGGAGCGGGCACGCAGCCAGAAACTGGACCCGGTCATCGGGCGTGATAATGAGATCCGCAATGTAATCCGTATTTTGTCCAGAAAGACGAAGAACAATCCGGTGCTGATCGGAGAACCGGGTGTCGGAAAGACGGCGGTTGTGGAAGGATTGGCTCAGCGAATTGTGCGCGGCGATGTTCCGCAGACCTTGAAGGATAAGAAGATTTTTGCACTGGATATGGGAGCTCTTGTGGCGGGCGCAAAATACCGCGGTGAGTTTGAAGAGCGTTTGAAAGCAGTGCTTGAGGACGTGCGAAGGAGCGAAGGGCAGATTATTTTGTTCATTGATGAGCTGCACACGATTGTCGGCGCCGGAAAGACCGACGGGGCGCTGGACGCAGGAAATATGTTAAAGCCGATGTTGGCGCGCGGCGAGCTTCACTGTATCGGAGCGACGACGCTGGATGAGTACAGACAGTATATCGAGAAGGATGCAGCGCTGGAGCGTCGTTTCCAGACGGTGATGGTGGAGGAGCCGACTGTAGAAGACACGATTTCTATTTTACGTGGCTTGAAGGAACGCTATGAGGTGTTCCACGGTGTGAAGATTATGGACAATGCACTGGTCAGTGCAGCGGTGCTTTCCCATCGCTATATTACCGACCGTTTTTTGCCGGACAAGGCCATCGATCTGGTAGATGAAGCCTGTGCGCTCATCAAGACGGAGCTTGACTCCATGCCGACGGAGTTGGATGAGCTTTCCCGCCGCGTGATGCAGATGGAAATTGAGGAAGCAGCACTGAAAAAAGAGGATGACAACCTTTCCAAGGAACGGCTTGCGACGTTGCAGAAAGAACTGGCAGAGCTGAAGGAGGAATTGAGCAGCCAGAAGGCTACCTGGGAAAATGAGAAGAATTCCGTGGAAAAGCTGCAGAAGCTCAGAGAGGAGATTGAGCAGGTCGGAAGCGAAATACAAATCGCACAGCGGGAAGGGAATCTGGAGCGTGCGGCGGAATTGTCTTACGGAACCCTGCCGAATCTGAAGAAACAGCTGGAGATTGAAGAAGCAAATATACAGGCGCAGGAGCATACGTTGGTGCATGAAAACGTCAATGATGAAGAGATTGCAAAAATTGTGTCCAGATGGACCGGAATTCCGGTGACGAAACTGACGGAAGGCGAGCGAAACAAGACGCTGCACTTAGATCAGCAGCTGCACCGCCGTGTCATCGGACAGGACGAGGGCGTCACAAAGGTGACGGAGGCGATTATCCGCTCCAAAGCCGGAATCAAAGATCCTTCCAAACCAATCGGTTCGTTTCTGTTTTTGGGACCGACCGGTGTAGGTAAGACGGAGCTTGCAAAGGCACTGGCGGAAAATCTGTTTGACGACGAGAACAATATGGTGCGCATCGACATGAGCGAATATATGGAGAAATACTCCGTTTCCCGCCTGATCGGAGCGCCTCCGGGATATGTGGGATACGAGGAAGGCGGACAGTTGACTGAGGCGGTCAGAAGACGCCCGTACAGTGTGGTTCTGTTTGATGAGATTGAGAAAGCGCATCCGGATGTGTTCAATGTCCTGCTGCAGGTTCTCGATGACGGACGCATTACCGATTCCCAGGGAAGAACGGTAGATTTTAAAAATACAATTTTAATTATGACATCCAACATCGGAGCCTCTTATCTTTTGGACGGAATTTCGGAGGACGGGCAGGTGACGGAAGAGGCGGAGCGCGCAGTAATGAACGAGCTTCGGGCTCATTTTCGGCCGGAGTTTTTGAACCGTCTGGACGAGACAATTTTGTTTAAGCCGCTTTCCAAAGAGAACATCGGCGGTATTATCAAGCTTCTTGTAAAGGATGTAAACCGGCGACTGGCAGATAAGGAGATTCGTATCGAGCTGTCTGCGGAGGCCGAGCAGTATGTGATTGACAACGGTTACGATCCGGTGTACGGGGCAAGACCGCTGAAGCGGTTTATGCAAAAACATGTGGAAACGCTGGCGGCTAAAATGATTCTGGAAGACCGGGTGAGAGCAGGTGACACGATTGTCATTTCGGTGGCGGCCGGAGAATTGACGGCAGCGTGCGCCGAGAAGAAGGAAAAAGCATAAAAATTTGAAAGTCTCCACTTTAAAAACCCTTTTATTCATGGTAAGCTAAGAAAAAAGAAGAATCGAGGGAAATGTATGATACCAAAAGATCCGGTGATGCTGCTCAGCTTTGTCAACCTGAAATTGCGTGATTTTTATCCAAGCTTAGATGCCATGTGCGATGATCTGGACGTGGATAAGGAGGAACTGATCGGCAAGCTTTCCGGTATCAATTATTCCTATGATGCTTCAAGAAATCAGTTTGTATAGGGCGCAGTCATGGAGAGTGAAGAGATTAAATTACAAATTATAAACGAAGGAACGTTTTCCCTTGCAAAAGGTGAAAACGTTCTTTCTGTGCTTATCCGGCACAATTTGTTTGATGTCTCGCATTGCGGAGGTCACGGAACCTGCGGAAAATGTGCGGTCCGGATTAAAAGCGGAGCCCCCCTTCCGAAGCCCGGAGATCGGCGGCGGTTTACGCCAAAGCAGCTGCGGGAAGGATGGCGACTCGCCTGTCTGGCAAAGCCGCAGCAGGACTGCGTAGTAGAGGCCACTTCTTTGAAAAAGAGTGATTTTATCATGGATTATTCACTGCTTACCGGTGAGATGTCTTTCGAAACGTGCGTCTCACCTGCGGAAGGCGAAGAGACAGAGAATGTCAAAGAAACCATAGTTGTCGGCGATTTGGGAACGACGACAATCGTGCTTTTGCTTGTTGAGCCGGAGAGCGGAAAGGTTATAGATACGTTTCGTGCCATGAATCCGCAGAGAAAATACGGAGCGGATGTCATAAGCCGTATGGAAGCTGCTTTGGAGGGAAAAGACGGGGAATTATCCGAAATGGTCAAGGGTTGTGCAGAGGAACCGGTCAAACGGTGGATTGCGCAGGGATATGCACCGGAAAGAATCGTTTTGGCAGGAAATACGGTCATGACACATTTGTTTGCAGGATACGATGTCAGCGGACTTGCAAAAGCACCGTTTACACCGGTGACGACAGAGCCTGTAATGACACAGCTATGTGATATACCGTGCGTTCTTTTGCCGGGAATTTCGGCCTTTGTCGGAGGAGACATTACGGCCGGAATACTGGCATGCCGGGAGCAGATGAACATTGAACATGCAGAGACAGCCCTTCTGATTGACCTTGGAACGAACGGGGAACTGGCACTTATGGGAAAGGACGGCGTTCTTTGTACGGCCACGGCGGCGGGACCGGCTTTTGAGGGCGGATTTGCGGCGCAAATTCCGGGATCGGATGTGATTGCCATGGCTGCGGAGCTTTTGGAAAAGGGCCGTATGGATGAAACGGGACTTTTGGCAGGACCTTACTTTGAGAGCGGAGTGCCATACGGAGAACTCACCATCCGGCAGGAGGATATTCGCAATCTACAGATGGCGAAGGCAGCAGTGTTTGCGGGAATCCGCATATTGCTTGAGGAGAGCGGACGCAGGGCAGATGAAGTGCAGCGGGTTTATCTTGCCGGCGGATTCGGATATAAGCTGGATGTGGAGGCAGCCTGCAAAATCGGGCTGATTCCGGACAGTTGGAGAGAGCGGACGATTGCAGTGGGAAATGCAGCGCTCGCCGGTGCGTATTTGTACGGCAAAGAGCTTAGCCGGCAGGCAGGTAACGGAGTGGTTGAGACAGAAGCGGTAAAGAAGATAAAAAGAAATACAAAGAGTATAAATCTTGCGGAGAGGGAAGCTTTTGATGCTTATTATCTGCAGGCGATGGAACTGAAGAAGAAAGGGATTTGACATGAATTTCAGGGATTTTTACAGTGGAAATGCGTTTGATGCATATGAGTTTTTCGGAGCGCACCCGGAGGGAGACGGCGTGTGGTTCCGCGTTTATGCGCCGAAGGCTCGCGGGGTATATGTGACGGGCGAGTTTTCCGGTTGGAAAGAGCTTTTGATGGAGCATGGTTTTGATCCGGGCGTGTACACGCTTTATGTGCCGGATGCAAAGTCCGGAATGATGTACAAGTACGTGATTGAGGATCAAAACGGTCAAAAGACGGAGCACTGTGATCCATACGGATTTGCCATGGAGAAAAGGCCGGCGTTTGCATCGGTGATTACGGATTTGTCCGCATACCGTTTTCAGGACGAAGCCTGGGTGCAGGAGAGAAAGAGACGCGGTAAAAATTACAATGATCCTATGAATATTTATGAGATGCATTTTGCATCCTGGAAAAATGAGAACGCGGTCAAAGAGCGGGAGGAAGGCGAGGAGATGCATTTTCCGACCTACGGTGAGCTTGCTAAGGAGCTGATTCCGTATTTGAAGGAAAATCATTTCAACTATATTGAATGTATGCCACTTTCCGAACATCCGGCTGACTGTTCCTGGGGATATCAGAACACCGGATTCTTCGCACCGACATCACGGTACGGTTCACCGGATGAGTTGAAGGCACTGATTGACCTTTGCCATCAAAATGACATAGGTGTCATACTTGATTTCGTGCCGGTTCACTTTGCGGTGGACGGATACGGTCTGGCAAAGTTTGACGGAACGGCTCTGTACGAATATGACACCGAGGATGTGGGCAAGAGCGAGTGGGGCACGTGTAATTTCAACAATGCCAAAGGCGAAGTGGCAAGCTTTTTGCAGTCCAGCGCCAACTATTGGCTGAAGGAGTTTCATTTTGACGGTATCCGTATGGACGCCATCAGCCGTGCCATCTATTGGATGGGAAATCCGGATCGCGGAGTCAATGACAGAAGTGTCATGTTTATCAAAAACATGAATTACGGGCTGCATCAGAGACATCCGGAGGCTATTTTGATTGCGGAGGATTCCACGGATTATCCGAAGGTGACTGCTCCGGTCGAATACGGCGGTCTCGGATTTGATTATAAATGGGACATGGGATTTATGAACGATACGCTGGACTATTTTAAGGTGCACCCGTCACACCGTCCGGGACATTATCACAAGCTGACCTTTTCCATGCACTATTTTTACAGTGAACTGTTTTTGCTCGCATTTTCCCATGATGAGGTTGTGCACGGCAAGGCTACCATTGTCCAGAAAATGTGGGGAGACTATGAGCAGAAGTTCCCGCAGGCAAGGGCGCTGTATGCTTATTTTTACACACACCCGGGCAAAAAGCTCAATTTCATGGGAAATGAGATCGGACAGCTGCGGGAGTGGGATGAAAACAGGCAGCAGGATTGGGACATGCTCAAATATCCGATGCATGACTCGTTCCACAAATATTACAGAGATCTGTGTGAAATTTATACCGGTTATCCGGCTTTATATAACGGTGAGTACAATCCGGAGTGCTTCCGCTGGCTGGAGGTTAATGCAGCGGAGTTTTCCACCTATGTCTATGAGAGAAAGGCACAGGGGCAGTCCGTGATTGTGATGCTCAACTTCTCGGATCAATATTGGAGTAATTTTTCCTTTGGCTATGATAAAGAATGCGGCTTAAAGGAACTCATCAACAGTGATTGGTATTGTTACAGCGGTCACACGGCGCCGGATGACATGAAGGTTTACATAACTAAAGAAGACATGTATGGGAAACCATATAGGATAGTGACGGACATTGCTCCGTTTTCGGCGAGGGTGTTCCTTGTGGAAGAGGTGAAGGATGAAGAAAAAACAGAGAATGCATAAGTGTTTTATGCTATTTTTGCTTGTTGCGGCGATTTTCTGTCTGGCATATTTTGTGATGCTGCTAAACCGTGTAGGGGCGCACACATTTTTCTTTGTGTTTCCGATGATTGCTTTTGGCTGTTTCGGGCTTATGTTTGCTATCGACCGGCAGTTTAAGGGGAAGTGGAAGATTCCGGGGAAATGGATTTTGGCTTTCCGCATTTTGGTGGGAACCGGATGTTTGGTGTTTGCGGTTCTTCTCGGCGTTATTTTGCATGGACAGAGTGTGGGACCGGAGACGGAAGCAGATTATATTGTGGTACTCGGGGCGGGACTTCGGGGCGATAGGCCTTCTCTTGTTTTGCAATACCGGATCAATGCGGCGGCTGAGTATCTGCAGGAAAATCCGGACACGACAGCCATCGTCAGCGGCGGACAGGGACCGGATGAATGGATCTCCGAAGCGGAGGCTATGCGCCTGGGACTTGAGGCGAAAGGGATATCCGGCGATCGAATTATTTTGGAGGACGCTTCGACCTCCACGGAAGAAAATCTGACGTATTCAAAGAAATTGATGGAAGACGATGTGTCGGTGGTGATTGTAACAAATAAATTCCATGTTTATCGGGCACTTCATATAGCGGGAGAGTGCGGGTACACGGATGTGTCGGGGCTTGGCGCGGACAATGTGAGCTGGCTCAATCCGACGAATTATCTGCGGGAATGTCTTGCGGTGGTGAAAGATGTGGTATTGCCGTAGGGAAAAAGAATTATAGATGTAGAAATTGAAAATCCGTCCACGTTTTGTGGACGGATCATTTTTTTAAAGCGTATGTTCTGCAATCATTTTACCGATCTTGACGATGTCATTCGGACCGGAAAAGTCGAATTTTACTTTGCCGATGCTGGTGACATACAATTCCAAAGAACAATCATCTTCCACATTGCTGTCATTTTCAATGGAAAACAACTGAATCTTGGAATACGGAAGAGATGTAAAATCTTTTTTGGAACCGGCAACGCCGTGGGTATTTAATGTGATAATACGTTTGTCGGTGAAGACAACGTAATCGCGGATGCCCTTGTAATTTCCGACGATTTCCTCTGTGTCAAGAATCAGCGGAAGAACGGTTTCCGGTGTTTTTTCCATCTTTTTTAATTTTAAAAATGATACGCTGGTGAAGTCTATCATAAGAAAAGCCCCCCTTTTACTTCAGACCCTTTTACATAGTTATAATAAATATATACCGCAAATCCGACAATATTTCAATAATCTGATTGGCAAATCAAGAAAAAATTCAGTAAAAAAAAATTGAAAAAAGCAAACATATGTTCTTGAAACACAAAGATGAATGTGTTACAATACAAACAGAACAGATGTTCGACGAGTTTAAAGGGGAGAAAAGAATGTTAGTGGTTGAGGATTTAACGATAGACCGGAAGCTTGAAATATTATCGGATGCAGCCAAGTATGATGTGGCCTGTACATCCAGCGGTGTGGACCGGAAAGGGCAGGCCGGAATGATCGGAAATGCGGCCAAATGCGGGATTTGTCACAGCTTTGCCGCAGACGGAAGATGTATTTCACTGCTCAAGATTTTGATGACAAATGAGTGTATACATGATTGTAAATATTGCATTAACCGAAGGTCCAATGATACGTTGCGCACATCGTTCACTCCGGAGGAAGTATGTGAGTTGACTATTCAGTTTTATCGGCGCAATTATATCGAGGGATTGTTTTTGAGTTCCGGTGTCCGCAAAAGCCCTGACGAGACGATGGAGCAGATTTATATTACGTTGAAGCTTTTGCGACAGCAGTACCATTTTAACGGATATATTCATGTGAAGGGCATTCCGGGGGCGTCCCCGGAGCTCATTGAAGCGGTAGGTTTTCTTGCTGACAGGATGAGTCTGAATTTGGAGCTTCCCACAGCTGACGGGCTGAAGCAGCTGGCGCCCGGAAAGAGCAGGGAGAAGATATTGCTTCCGATGCGCCAGATTCAAAAAGGGATTCACGGACAAAGGATGCTTTTGACTGACGGAAGAGCGGAGCGACCGGCTCTGCCCATGCAGGAGGAGATGAGCCTTCCGGCGGTAAGCGGCCGCTTGGTACCGGCGGCGCCGAGACCGAAGTCTGCTTTTGTTCCGGCGGGGCAGAGCACGCAGATGATTGTGGGAGCGACACAGGAGAATGATTTTCAGCTTCTGACGGTCGCTGAGTCCCTGTACCGCAGCTATGATTTGAAAAGAGTGTTCTACTCGGCTTACGTGGCGCTCAACGAGGACAGTCTTCTTCCGGAAGTCGGAACCAAACCGCCTCTTCTTCGTGAACACCGCCTCTATCAGGCGGACTGGCTGTTACGGTTTTACGGGTTTGAGGCGAAGGAGCTTTTGTCTGAGCAGAGACCGAATTTTAATGTGTATTTGGATCCGAAATGCGACTGGGCAATCCGGCATTTGGAGCATTTTCCGATTGAAATCAATACGGCGCCTTATGATATGCTTCTGCGTATACCGGGGATTGGGGTGAAGTCTGCCCGCAGGATTGTCAAGGCCCGCAGAAGCAGTCGGCTGGACTTTGATCAGCTGAAACGCATTGGGGTTGTTCTAAAGAGGGCTCACTATTTTATTACATGCAACGGCAAAATGATGTACCGGACAAAGATAGATGAAGATTACATTACACGCAGGATTCTTGATTTGGATCACAAAAAGAACTGGGAACTGGATTACAATGTGACTTTCCGCCAACTCTCCCTGTTTGATGATAAAAATTTTGCGTAAGGGGTATGAAATGGAGCAAGGAAAGATAATTTACATATGTGAAAATACGCCGGATGGGATTTTTACGGCAATCTATGATGCGTGGGCGTCCCGTATCCCCGATGAACGGCTGGACATCATAGTGGACGGGGACTATACCTTTGAGCTTTTTGCAGAGTACCGGTATGTGGAGACGGATATGGAGAAGGCTGTGAAGGTGGCGAGGTCTGTCAGTCGGAAAATATCTCCGGAAGCTTATCGACAGATGTATGTCGCCGCACTTTCCCATGAGGAAGATAAGATTATGGCTGTGTACCGATTTTTGAAGCTGGGTTTCCGGGCAGGGGCGTCTGTGACGGACATGCACGGAATGCAGGAGGTGTGCAGGGTGTTTGAGCTTTGCAGGAATGTGAGCAATGAGGCCTGCAGTTTCCGGGAGTTTCTTCGCTTTGCAGAACTGGAAAACGGAATACTTTTGGCCCGAATCCGACCGAAAAATTTTGTGCTTCCGCTGATTGCAGGACATTTTGCAGACCGGTTTCCGGAGGAGCATTTTGCCATTATAGATGACACTGCGCAGATGGGCGCCTTTCATGAAAAAGGAAAGAAATGGTTTTTGTCGCCGATTGATGCTGAGGCGATTGAGCGGTTGTGGAACAGCGAACGTTCCCGGGAATATGAAACACTTTGGAAACTGTTTTTCAAGACGATTGCGATCGAGCAGCGGAGGAACTACCGGTGTCAGCGGACAATGTGCGCCCTGCGTTATCGGGATTATATGTTGGAATTTGATGCCTGATCCTGCATATATTTTATGGAAGGATTTTAAGGCGGGGCAGAATGAGAGAACCGGTGCGCAGACGAAGATGGATTTTTCTTTTGGGAGTGGCGGATTTGGTGTTACTGTGTCTGTTTTTCGGACGCTGCGACAGCGATGGAAGTGTCACGGCGTGCGTGGAAGCATGCGGGCCAAAGGCTGACGTGGTAGCGGAGACGACGATGCAGATGGATGAGGCACCGGAATGCAAAAGAATTGCCCTTACGTTTGATGACGGTCCGAATCACATTTACACGGAACCTCTTTTGGACGGATTGAAGGAGAGAGGAGTCAAGGCCACGTTCTTTTTGATCGGAAATGAGGTGGAAAAGCATCCGGAGATTGCCCGGCGGATTGCCGAGGAGGGGCATGTGATCGGAAATCACTCCTTTTATCACGTGGATTTGTCATCGCTGAGCGCGGAGGAGGCGATTTTTCAGGTGTCCAGAACCAACGAAGTGATCTATGAGGTGACCGGGCAGTATCCGCAATATCTCAGACCGCCTTTCGGAAGGAGTCATCCGGCCATCACCTGCGAGCAGCCTATGATCGAGGTGCTGTGGACCATTGATTCCAGAGACTGGGCGCTTGACGATGTCGGGACGGTTGTGATGAACGTGATACCGGAAGCAGAGGACAACGCGATCATATTGATGCACGATGCTTCTTCGACCAGTGTGGCAGCAGCGTTCAGTATTGTGGACAATCTCAAACAAAAGGGATATGATTTCGTGACACTGGATGAGATTTTATCTCCGTAGGATTGAATTTCGTGTAGCGGTCGGATATACTTTAAGAAGGTCGGCAAGCTGCAGAGGTTTCGCATGTGCAGCCGACGGATCAAAAGAAAGTGACAGAGGAAACATGGATTTATTTGAATATATGCGTGAAAATACAATGGAGAAGGAGTCGCCGCTGGCGGCCAGAATGCGTCCGTCCACTCTCGGGGAGATTGTGGGACAGAAGCATATTTTGGGAGAGGATAAGCTCCTTTACCGCGCCATCAAGGCGGACAAGCTCAGCTCCCTCATTTTTTACGGACCGCCTGGGACCGGGAAGACGACGATAGCCAAAGTGATTGCCAATACGACAAGTGCAGAGTTTACACAGATCAATGCCACGGTTGCAGGCAAGAAAGATATGGAAGAGGTTGTGGCCAAGGCGAAGGATACCCTTGGTATGTACCAGAAAAAGACGATACTTTTCATCGATGAGATTCATCGTTTCAACAAGGGACAGCAGGATTATCTTCTGCCGTTTGTGGAGGACGGAACGATTATTTTGATCGGTGCGACCACGGAGAATCCTTATTTTGAAGTGAACGGAGCTCTTTTGTCCCGCTCCATCATTTTTGAGTTAAAGCCGCTGGAGAAGGAGGATGTCAAATCGCTTCTCCGCAGAGCGGTGGAGGATTCCGACAAGGGTATGGGAGCATACGATGCCTGTATCGAGGAAGATGCGCTGGAGTTTTTGGCGGACGTGGCAGGAGGCGATGCCCGTCATGCGCTCAATGCGATTGAAATCGGCGTTTTAACCACCGGCCGCAGTGAGGACGGAAAGATTCACATTACGCTTGATGTGGCGTCGGAATGTATCCAAAAGCGTGTGGTAAAATATGATAAGTCCGGAGATAATCATTATGATACAATCTCGGCGTTTATTAAGAGTATGAGAGGTTCTGACCCAGATGCAGCGGTGTATTATCTGGCCAAGATGCTGTACGCAGGGGAGAGCGTGACATTTATTGCCCGGCGCATGATGATTTGTGCAGCGGAAGATGTAGGTATGGCCGATCCGCATGCACTTCAGGTTGCGGTCAGTGCATCCCTTGCAGTGGAACGCGTCGGAATGCCGGAGGCGCAGATTATTTTGTCGGAGGCGGCGATTTACATTGCGACGGCGCCGAAGAGTAACACAGCGTGCAATGCCATATTTGCAGCATCGGATTGCGTAAAAGCCACAGGAAATCTGAAGGTTCCGACCCATTTACAGGATGCCCATTACAAAGGGGCGGCGAAGCTGGGACATGGAATCGGGTACCAATACGCCCACGATTATCCGAAGCATTATGCGCATCAGCAGTATCTGCCGGATGAGCTGGTGGGAACTGCATTTTATGAGCCGACGGAAATGGGTTATGAGAGGCAAGTACAGGAGCATATGAAATGGCTAAAGGAAGACGAGACGGACAACGGATGATCATCATTTCCCTGGATGCAGTCGGGGAGAGAGATCTTGCATTTTTGAGCGGGTTACCGAATTCTAAAAAATTAAGAGAGAAGGCAGCGTATTGCGATCATGTGAAAAGCGTTTATCCGTCTGTGACGTACCCTGCCCACACGACGATTGTGACGGGGCTTAGACCTGCGCAGCACAAAGTGGTCAATAATCTCCGTATCCAGCCGGAGCGTAGCGGCTGCGAAGACTGGCTGTGGCATCGCAAATATGTTAAGGCGGATACGATTTATGATGCGGCAAGACGAAACGGGTACGTGACCGCTTCGCTTTTGTGGCCGGTGACGGCAAGGAGCCGGATCCGTTACTGTGTTCCGGAGATTTTTCCGAACCGGAGCTGGCAGAATCAGGTTATGATTTCGGCTGTGAACGGACCGATTCCTTATCAGATAGAACTCCTTAAGAAGTTCGGAGATCAGCTGCAGGGGACGAAACAGCCATTCTTGGACAATTTTGTGACAGACGCGGCGGAATATACCATTCTTAAATATAATCCGGATTTGTTTCTCATACATTTGACGGATGTGGATACACACCGCCATCTTTACGGGTTGGATGCACCGAAGGTGCAGGAGGCCCTGCAACGCCACGATGAAAGACTGGGACGCATTTGGGAAGCGCTGGAGGAGACCGGCGACATGGAGAAGACGACGGTGGTTGTTTTGGGCGACCACTGCCAGGTGGATGTGCATACGGTCGTTTATCCGAACTATTATTTGAAGAAAGCCGGATTTATTACATGTAAAGGTGACAAGATAGATTCGTATGACTTTTATGCGCAGCACTGTGACGGAAGCTGTTATATTTATGCAGGTGATGAGCTTCTGCGGGATATGAAAGACATGTCAAAGGATGAGAGAAAAAGTCTGATGGCGACACTGCGCGCATGTCTTGGGCAGATTCCGGAGGAGATGATTGCGAAAATTGTTTCCCGCAGGGAAGTGAAGCAGATGGGTGCGGATGAAAACTGTGTCTGTATGCTGGAAGCAAAACCGGGGTATTATTTCCAAAATGCTTTTGAAAAACCATATGAGAAGGTGGAAGAAATGACCGGACACCGCATGCGGGCGACACACGGATATACGCCGGATCTGCCGGGATATGAGACATTTTTTATGATGAGCGGATACGGGGCAGAACCGGGGAAATTGCGGGAGGAGATGCATTTGTACGATGAAGCGCCGATACTTGCGGATATTCTCGGGGTGACGTTGAAAGAAAAGAGCAGCTGTTAAAACAGCTGCTCAATTAAATACTGATAGATTTCCTGATTTTTACGTTCCCACTTTTCGCAGATGGATGATGCGATTTCTTCGGAAGGGACAGATAATGTTATGTCAACCAATGTCTGATTTTTCTCCCGTGCGGTCAAATGGGATTTGTAATCGCCGTCAGTTCCTTTATAAAACTCACCGATGACAGACACTTCATTTTTGAGAGACATGGATTTTTCCTTTAAATAGGCATCTATGTCTTTTTTGATTTCCGGAGAAATCCGGTTTTCAAAAAACTGTAAGGTGTCTTCCCCTTCCTCGGTGATGTACAGCTGAGTCCGGTTGCGCACGGTTTTTTCCAAAACCATGTTGCTGTCACAAAGCTGTGCAAAAACTGTCTGCATCGTCATGTAATTGGTGTATTCTCTGTCCAGAATGTAGTCGGTAATCTGCATCCGTGTCAAAGGGAAGGTTACACGGCCGAGCATATATAGGACAATGAGTTTATATATGGTATGTGGATCCTGTGTCATGTTATTTCCTTTCTCGTCCCTGATAGTGACCGCCTTCGCGCATCCGGCGGTGCAGGGTGTTCAATGTATCCCATTTATAAAGACTCCACTTTGGTGCAACAAGCAGATCCGCCGGACCGTCACCGGTTACCCGGTGCAGGACGATGTCCGGATCTAACCGGTCAATGCACTTGATCAAAAGTGAAATATAATGTTCTTTGGTTAGGCAGGCAAATTTGCCTGCTTCAAATTCTTCTGCCAGGTCTGTGCCTTTCAGAATATGAAGGAGCTGAAGCTTGATGCCGAAAATTCCGCAGGCATTCAAGTAATCAATGGTTGCGAGCACATCCCCGTCGTTTTCGCCCGGGAGACCGAGTATGACATGGACAACCACCGGTATCTGCAGGCGGTGGAGATTTTTAATCGCCTCCTCGAAGCAGGAGAGGGGATATCCTCTGCGGATATATGCAGCGGTTCGCTCGTGCATGGATTGCAGGCCGAGTTCTATCCAGACAAATTTATCCGGAAATTCTGTCCGGCAGCGGGAAAGAACGTCCAGCACGTCCTCGCCGAGACAATCCGGTCTTGTGGCAATGGAGATTCCGCAGACCGACGGATGGGAAAGTGCTGCGCTGTACAGTGCGTAAAGTCTTTCCGGTGCATCGTAGGTTCCGGTATAGGCCTGGAAATAGGCAATGTATTTCCGACCGACATTTTTGGAACCAAAGCGGGCAAGGGCCGCTTCTATCTGCTGAGGGATATTGTTTTCTGTCACGGAGGTGGCAAATTCGCCGCTTCCTCCGGCGGAGCAGAAAATGCATCCCCGGGTACCTTTGCTTCCGTCCCGGTTCGGGCATGTGAAACCGCCGTCCAAGGCGATTTTGAACACTTTTTCTCCGTATTCTTTTTTTAAGTAAGCGCTGAGACTGTTGTATGGTTTGTCCGCCCACTCGTCGCGAATCTGCTGCTCGATGGAAACATGACAGCCTGCAGCGTCTTTTGTCTCTTTATTATTCATAAATGCTGTACTATTTAATCAGTGATTTTACGGCACCGGCGACAACTTCGGCCACCTGCGGGTCAAAAGCTTCCGGCATAATATTGTCTTCGTTTAAATCTTCCGGTTTCACAAGGGAGGCGATGGCAACGGCTGCGGCCAGTTTCATTTCCTCTGTAATCTGCGGAGCGCGTCCTTCCAAAGCACCTTTGAAGATGCCCGGGAAAGCCACCACGTTGTTGACCTGATTCGGGAAGTCGGAACGGCCGGTTCCGACGATTCTGGCGCCTGCTGCTTTGGCCTCATCCGGCATAATTTCCGGAACCGGATTGGAAAGTGCAAAAATAACGGCGTCGCTGTTCATGGAGCGCACCATGTCACCGGTCAATGTGTTCGGAGCGGAGACGCCGATAAAAATATCTGCGCCTTTTACCGCGTCGGCCAAGGTTCCCGTGATGTTGTCCGGGTTGGTCACCTCCGTCATTTTTTTCTGCATCCAGTTGAGGCGATCGGAATCTTTGGAGACGATTCCCTTGCTGTTGCACATAATGATATAAGGAAAGCCGTAGGTCAGAAGAAGCTTGGCAATGGCAACGCCGGCGCTTCCTGCACCGTTGATTACGACTTTGCAGTTTTCTTTTTCTTTGCCGATAACTTTCAGGCTGTTGATAATGCCCGCAAGCACAACGATAGCAGTTCCGTGCTGGTCGTCATGGAACACCGGGATGTCCAGTGTGGCTTTGAGACGCTCCTCGATTTCAAAACAGCGAGGTGCGCTGATGTCCTCTAAATTGATGCCGCCGTAGTTCGGAGCCAGGTAGGTGATAGTTTTGATGAGTTCTTCCGTATCCTGGGTATCCAGACAAATCGGAACGGCGTTGACATCACCGAATTCCTTAAAGAGTACGCATTTGCCCTCCATAACCGGCATCGCAGCGTGCGGACCGATGTTTCCCAAACCGAGAACTGCGCTTCCGTCGGAGATAACTGCGACGGTATTGCTTTTCATCGTGTATTTGTAAGCAGCTTCCTTATCGTCGGCAATCACTTTGCAAGGCTCGGCCACACCCGGCGTGTAAGCCAGTGACAGAGCTTCCCTTGTGTCAACCTTTACTTTGGAAACTGTGTTCAGTTTTCCTTTCCATTCTTCGTGGAGCAATAATGCTTTTTCGCTTGTTGTCATAGTTTTTTGTCGTGGCGCATCTGCAGAAACACCACAGCTCCTTTCTCTCCTATATTTCCGAATATTATGTTTTCAGTATCTACATAATTATATGACTTTTATTCCAGTACAATCATATAACAACATCAAAATCGGTGCAATAATTGTTTTGCAAAATAAAAAAAGACTTTACTATTTAAAAAGAAGTGTTTATACTAAAAATCAGCAAATCAGTAACAGTTCGAGAAAATTCCCATTAACTTAGCTGAATAAGAACAGATTTTCATAGATGAACAGATAGGAGATTTATGTATGGATGCAAGTATGAGAGAAAAGTATGAATCTTTGGCGCTTTCCGATTTAAAAGAGATTGCCAAGACAAGAGGCATCAAGGGAGTTTCTACCATGAAAAAATCGGATGTGGTAGAGGCGATGCTCGCAGAGGATGAAAAAAGCAAAATCGATCCTGAGAAGCTCAGTTCCGACCTTGACAGCGGAATGGAAGCGGCCGGTATTTTGGAGGTTATGCCGGACGGATACGGATTTATCCGAAGTAACAATTATCTTCCGGGTGAAAACGATGTTTATGTGGCACCGAGCCAGATCCGTAAGTTTGGGTTAAAAACCGGTGATATTATCGTCGGAAATACGAGAGTAAAGACACAGGGCGAGAAATTCAGCGCTTTGCTGTATCTGAAAAAAATCAACGGACTCCATCCGTCAGAAATGGCAAAACGTACACATTTTGAAGACATGACACCGATTTTTCCGGATGAGAGACTTCGACTTGAAACGGGGGGAGCATCCATTGCCATGCGTATTATGGACCTGCTCAGTCCGGTCGGAAAAGGACAGCGTGGTATGATCGTTTCACCGCCTAAGGCAGGTAAGACGACCTTATTAAAAGAAGTCGCCCGTTCGATTAAGGCGAACAACCCGGATATGCACCTGATTATTCTTCTGATTGACGAACGTCCGGAGGAAGTAACCGACATCAGGGAAGCAATCGAGGGACCGAATGTGGAAGTGGTTTATTCTACATTTGATGAACTTCCGGATCATCATAAGAGAGTTTCGGAAATGGTAATCGAGAGAGCGAAACGTTTCGTTGAGCTCAAAAAGGATGTGACCATCCTGCTCGACAGTATCACCCGTCTGACCCGCGCATACAATATCACGGTTCCGCCAAGCGGACGTACCCTTTCCGGTGGTCTTGACCCGGCGGCGCTCCATATGCCGAAGCGTTTCTTCGGTGCGGCGAGAAACATGCGTGAGGGAGGAAGCCTTACGATTCTTGCAACTGCGCTGGTAGATACAGGGTCCAAAATGGACGACGTGGTATACGAGGAGTTCAAGGGAACCGGTAACATGGAAATGATCCTTGACCGCAAACTTTCTGAAAAGAGAGTATTCCCGGCTATTGATATTCCGAAATCCGGTACGCGAAGAGAAGATCTGCTTCTTACAGAGGATGAACTGCAGGCGGTGAGCATTATGCGCCGTGCGCTGAACAGCATGAAGCCGGACGAAGCGGTGGAAAAGATTCTCGATATGTTTGTTCGTACCAAGAACAATGCGGAATTTGTCAAGATGGTACAGAAGATTAAATTTATTTAGAAAAATTTCTTGTAAAAAAGTCTTGCCATACCCAAAACGCTGTGATACAATGTAAAAGCTGTTTATGTAAAGACGTAAAACGTAAAGATAATTCATATAGAGAGGTGAAAAAAATGAAAGAAGGAATCCATCCAAATTATAATCAGGCAACAGTAACATGCAACTGTGGAAACACATTCGTGACAGGTTCTACAAAAGAATCAATCCACGTTGAAATCTGTTCAAAATGCCATTCATTCTACACAGGCCAGCAGAAATCAGCAAGAGCAGATGGACGTATTGATAAGTTCAATAAGAAATACGGCGTTGTTAGCAAATAATGTGACGAAAAAGGTTGAGATTTCTTATCTCAACCTTATTTTTTTACAAATGTTTCAGTGAAGAAACTTTTATGACAAACAGGAGCTGAGGTAAAAATGGCAAAAAAGGCAAGTGACCATTACTGCGGAATCGGAGGTCAGGCGGTACTTGAGGGCATCATGATGAAAAACAAAGATGTCTACGCTGTGGCTGTCCGGAAACCGGACGGAAAAATAGAAGTGAAAAAAGAAGAGTATAAGGGAAAAGCGGACAGTAAGTGGAAACAACTTCCGTTTATTCGCGGTGTGTTCAATTTTGTGGACTCTCTTGTGCTCGGAATGAAGTGTCTGACGTATTCGGCGTCCTTCTACGAGGAGGAAGATGTGCAGGAAGACAGTGCGCTTGACAAGGCTGCGGGCAAACTGTTCGGCGAGAAAGCAGAAGATGTCTTCATGGGACTGACCGTAGCATTTTCTATTGTTATGGCGGTAGCGCTTTTTATGGTTCTTCCTTATTTTTTGGCGGAGCTTCTTTCCAAGGTAGTGGCAAACGATACGTTGCTTGCGCTTTTTGAAGGAATTATCCGAATCCTTATTTTCCTTTCCTATGTGGTGTTGATTTCGCTTATGAAAGATATTCATCGTGTGTATCAGTATCACGGGGCAGAGCATAAGTGTATCAACTGTCTGGAAAAGGGAAGAATTTTAAATGTTGAAAATGTGCGGAAAAGTTCACGCCAGCACAAACGTTGCGGAACCAGTTTCCTGTTGTTTGTTGTATTTATCAGTGTGATTCTTTTCTTCTTTATAAGAGTGGATCAGCCGGTACTCAGATTGGTGGTGCGTCTGGCATTGATTCCTGTCATTGCGGGAATTTCTTATGAGATTATCCGTCTTGCGGGAAAGACCAACAATATTTTTGTGCGTATTATTTCCGCACCGGGAATGTGGCTTCAGAAATTGACGACCAAAGAGCCGGACGATGACATGATCGAGGTGGCTATCGCAGCTATCGAGGCTGTGTTTGACTGGAAAGAATATTTCAAGACCGAATTCGGTTATGATGTAGATGATGCCCGGAAGGTTTCCGCAAAATCGCAGAAGATTGCCGAGGAACTGAAGGCAGAAGAAGTAGCTGAGCCGGAAACTGCCGATGAGCAGGAAGAGTCATGAGATACGCTGATTTATATGCACAGGGGAAATGTGCTTTAGAGAAGGCGGAGATTGCAGAGGCGGCGCTGGATGCAAGACTTCTCCTTGAGTATGTCTGCGAGACGGACCGGACAACACTTTTTGCCCATCCGGAGAAGGACGTTAGCATAGAGCAACAAGAGCGTTTTGAAAAATTGATTGCAAAGCGCAGTACGCATATTCCGCTGCAACATTTGACGGGTGAGCAGGACTTTATGGGACTTACCTTTACGGTAAATGAACATGTACTGATTCCGAGACAGGATACAGAGATTTTGGTGGAAGAAGTGATGCGGGATTTGCATGACGGGGTGCACATTTTAGATATGTGTACGGGCTCCGGTTGCATACTGCTAAGTCTTTTGCATTATTCCAACGATACGACCGGTGTGGGAGCCGATTTATCCGGGGAGGCGCTGAAGGTAGCGCAGGCTAACGCCGAGAGGCTCGGAATGGCAGAACGTGTGCAGTTTGTGCACAGTGATCTGTTTGAGGCGATTGACGAGACGTTTGATATCATTGTTTCCAATCCGCCGTATATCCGCACGGATGTCATTGAGACACTGATGCCGGAGGTGCGTGACCACGACCCTCGCATGGCGCTGGACGGGACTGCGGACGGACTTTATTTTTACCGCAGAATCATAGAAGAATCAAAAAAATACTTAAAGAGAGGCGGACAGCTTTTCTTTGAGATAGGCCATGATCAGGCGGAGGATGTAGTTACCCTCATGCAACATCATGGATATAAAGAGATGGAAGTAAAAAAGGATTACGCCGGACTCGACCGCGTCGTTTACGGTACATTCTTAGGAGGAAAATAAGATGTTTGACAAATTGGAAGATTTAGTACATCGTTTTGAGGACATTATGTTCGAGCTCAGCTCACCGGGCATTGCGGATGACCAGAAGCGTTTCCGTTCCCTGATGAAGGAGCAGAGTGATCTGACACCGATTGTTGAGGCGTACAAAGAGTATAAGGGATGCAAAGAGACCATCGACGACAGTCTTTCCATGCTGGAGGAAGAGTCCGATGAAGATATGCGCGAAATGCTCAAGGAAGAGTTGAACGATGCAAAGAAGCGTGTGGAAGAACTGGAAAATGAGCTCAAGATTCTGCTTCTGCCGAAGGACCCGAACGACGACAAGAACGTTATCGTAGAAATCCGTGCAGGCGCCGGCGGAGATGAGGCTGCACTTTTTGCAGCGGAAATCTATCGTATGTATGTACATTATGCGGAAGGCCGTCGCTGGAAAGTAGAGACGATGGAAATGGAAGAAATCGGAATCGGCGGTATGAAGTCTGTTACCTTCATGGTAACCGGACAGGGCGCTTATTCTGTTCTCAAATATGAGTCCGGTGTACACCGCGTACAGCGTGTTCCGGAGACAGAATCCGGCGGACGTATCCATACCTCCACCATCACTGTAGCCGTGATGCCTGAGGCGGAGGAAGTGGACGTAGTTATCGATGAAAAGGATATCCGTATCGATGTATGTCGTGCATCCGGATCGGGCGGACAGTGTGTCAACACGACCGACTCTGCAGTTCGACTGACCCATATGCCGACCGGTATCGTAATTTACAGCCAGACAGAAAAATCACAGATTCAGAACAAGGCGAAGGCTTACGCGCTCCTGCGTACCAAACTGTACGATTTAGAGCAGCAGAAAGCCCACGACGCGGAAGCTGAGTTGCGCCGAAGCCAGGTCGGAACCGGTGACCGCTCTGAGAAAATCAGAACCTACAACTTCCCGCAGGGCCGTGTGACAGATCACAGAATTAATCTTACTTTGTATAAATTGGATAAGATTATGAACGGTGATATCCAGGAGATTATCGATGCTTGTATCGCAGCGGACCAGGCAGCGAAGTTAAGCCGCATGCAAAATGAAGGCTAAAAGCCTTGAATTTGCTGGGTTTCTTGAAAAATCGGATGTGACAGAAAAACAATAAAAATATGAAAAAGACGGGTTTGGACATATGTCCTTGCTCGTCTTTTCTTTTTTGGGTGGGTTTGGATGCACTGTCATCCCCCATTTAGGTGTCTTGGATGTATGTATAGCTCCTATGTTGTTTAAATAATCATTCTTCTATTTCTAAATGTTCAGTGTTATATTCAGGGGCATTTTGTAGCCGTAGGAGTGCTGTTGTTAATTGAAGCATGGCACTTCTTTCTTTTGCAGATAACAAATCATACAACTTATCTATAGAATTTACTTGGTCAGAATATTTGCTTACAAGGTTAGTAGCACGTTCTAATCCTTCTTCTGTTAAATATTTTTTGAATTCTTTTTCATCAATTTCAAGTGCTTGTGCAATGAAAGCTAACAGGTTGAGTTTTTTCTTGGAGGTCTGAGTGTTTCGTTGTTTTATTTTATAGTATGTATCTGTAGATAATGTGGCATCTTCTTCATAGTCCTCAGAGTAAAGAATATCATTTACCCTATTACACACATCAGAATCAGAGAGGTTTAGTTCCTTTTGGCGTTGATTAATTAGATTAGCAATGTCAAAAGGTTTATAACCTTTTGGTGGTAGTTCTTCATATGTGGCAAGAGATTTAAAGGTATCAATAACTATGCGCTGATACTCATAAGTAAGTTGTTTGAATAATTCTAGGAAATTTTCTTTTATAGTAGCTGTTTCTGACATGGATTGCCTCCTTAATACCCCTAGATGTTATTTGTGTATTTATTATATCATGATATTTTTTGTTTAACAGCAAAATCCTACAATCCTACAAAAAAAGACAGGAGAGGATGCAGCTAGGAATAAAGAATTGGACAAACAAAATTCTAGATTGTCCAATACAAAAAAACTTAATTGCTGTAGAGTTAGGATATACTGGTAAACCAGAAAATTCAAATCCTACAATCCTACCCCAAGAGACAAGAGAGGATGAAATTAGGAGCAAAGAGTAGGACAAAAGAAAATTTAGATTGTCAATGCGATGAAATATATGGATATTGTAGTATGGCAGTGGCAGGAAAAAATACAACATTTTCATAAAGTGCTAGGGAGGTTATTTGTATGAATGAAATGAAAGAAATATACAAAAATAAGGTTCACTATGTAGGGATACGTAGTGTGGATAGAAAAAATCCAGAAATTGTATTTGAAATTAAGGATTGTCTAAATAATAAGATGGTGCAACTTTCAATTCCTAGGATGGAATTAAAAGAAGGTTTGCTTGAGAAAATAATAACCATACATAATGGGATATGCAATTCAAAAGAACTTAAGGGCATCTGTGAGTATCTTGAGAGAGAATATAACAGGGATTTGAGTAGTGGCAATGGGGAAATCTCATTTTTCCATACAAAACTCGGATGGAATAAAATAAACGATGATACAGTTTTTTTGGGGCAAGAGGCAGTTTCTCAGGATGATGTTGTGCAATCAACTTATTGTGGAGCAACCGATATACAAGCGCAAGGCAATATAGATGCGTACGTAAATATGGTAAAACGTTACATCATTGGAGTTGAAGGCTGGAGTAAGTTGGAGGCGATGCTAGCGTTCGGAGTTGGAGCGACTGTGTTAGCATTTGCCAATAAAATGTGGGGAACTTTTTTGAATAATTTTCTGCTACATATGTTTGGTGGAAGTTCCAACGGAAAAACGACATCCATGAGTTTGTTTGTCGGATTAGGAACTAATCCTGAAAAGAAAAAAGGATTACGATTAACTTACGTTTCTACTGAAAATTCAATTATTAAGAAAATCGGAAACAACAATGGTTTTCCAGTTGGTATTGACGAGTTATCGGCAAAAACCAGTCGGGAAATGGATGGTTTTGTATATACAGTGGGAAATGGTGAGGAAAAGGATAGATTGATGGCAGGTGGAGCTAAATTTCAAGAATCTGTAACTTTCGAGTCGGTTTTTTTATCAAACGGAGAAGTTTCAATTATTAAAAAATGTTCCCAAAACGAAGGAATAAGAGCAAGATGCATTGAGTTTGGGAATGTACAGTGGACAGAATCAAAAACTCAGGCTGAAGCGATTAATAAATGTGTACATTCAAATTATGGTTTAGTAACACCATTGGTAGCAAAAGAACTTCTTAAAAATAGCGATAAATGGAAAAAGCGTTGGGAGTATTGGCGAAATAAAGTTGAGACAAGAATTGAAAAGCAACAGATTACTTTGTCAATCGGAGGGCGTATCGCAGATTATGTCGCATTGTTTACTTTGTCAGCTGAAATCTTAAATGAAGTATTGGGAATTGAATTAGATGTGAGCAAAATTTACCAATTTTGTTATTTGCATATCATCATTTCAAATATGCAAGAGGCAGATATGGCACGTAATGCATATGAGGCAATAATAATATACATCTCTAATCACAAAGACAAGTTTGCTGATGCATGCTATGGGTGTGGATATAGAAAAATGTCAGATGACCTTACATTGGATAGTGATATGGAAGGGTTCTTTTACTATCCTAAGAAAAAAGGTGAAATCAAGGGGGAAATATATGATATGGTTTATGTGTTCAGAGGAAATATTTTGGAAAATATTTTGACAGATGCTGGATTTACGGAAATTAAAGTTGTGCTACATCAACTCAATAAAGCTGGTTATTTAAAAACCAAAGGTGGAAGAAATCTCGCACATCCATATACTGTTAATGGTTCGACAATATATTTGCATGGTGTATTCTTTAAGGATGATACAATGAATGCAGTTCATTTTGATGAAGCATCGCCATGGTAGTGGATATAACTATATACTATGGAAGAGTTGGATAATATGAAAAACCAACTCTTTCTTTTTTTATATGTAATTAGTAAGTGCAAATAATAAATTGCCAAAGATGACAAATAGACAATTCTAAGAATTTTTTTTAAACCCAAAAGTCCTTTTTAAATAATATAGGATAAGCAATTAAGAATTAAAAGTTTTATAAGGCTTAAATCCAAAGGTGCTATTGAGGAGGGACAATACCCAGCAATCCCTTCAATACTCGGCAGTTAAGTTATCTTGCTACCACCACAAATAATTTCGTAGTGAGACGCTAATCTCTAGCAGTTCTGATAGCACCCATCATTATTTAAGGAGGATATTTCATATGTTTTTATCACAGGTTGAGCAGTTTGATTATTTAAAGGCATTAGGGCAGGAGACGGCATCTGTTGTAAAGGAGCAATTTACCGAGGGTTCTAATTTAGGTGTATATGAAGGTGATGATACTCCGAGTCTGAAGAATGATGCTGAGTTTCTGGCAGGTTACATGAAAGCCATTGATGTAACTAAAACTTGGCTTCGAGCAGTTCTTGCAGCAGAGGTAGTAGGTGATGCAAGAGAGGATACGGAAGCAATAGTAAAGTTAATTCTTCCAGATAGGGAATTAGAAGAGTCTATATATGTTTATACAGATATGCCCCCAATCAAGGAAGGTGAGTATTGCGATATGCCTGAGATGTTGCAAACACCTATTGGCGAGATGGATTGGTTCACTTACAGAATGATTGTAGATGTGCCAGTCAACCCTGTAAAGGAGTTATATTGCTACTTTGCTGACTTGATTCATCAAATGCACAATATAATCATTATGCCAAACCATAGAGATGGAGATGATAATTTGTTGAGTGAGGAAATTCTGGAAGAAGAAGGTATTATCGATGTTCTTGGGGTACACTCTTTCGATGCAATGTGGTATTCCTTACGAGATGATTTCTTTACAGATAAGTTTGCTTCTGTAAAGGAGGTAGGAGTCTAATGATAAAGCTTCTTAAGTGGCGAATTACGCCTGCTAAAAATGGAGATTTTATTTTGACAGGAGTTACAAGATATGGTCATAAGATAGAACAGAAAATCAGCGGAAAGAATATAAAGCAGGCAAGATTAAATACATCTTATCTTAGAACGTATGTAGATGTTGGATTTGGCTATGAGCTTTGGTTTAAGGATGCAGATTTATCTATGCCGATAACGCCAATGCGAAGAATGAAGATTATTCCTCAAAGAGATGTATTATCGGCAGCATATTGTTTAATGGCTGAGGTAAGCATGGTTCTATGTGGATTCAGTAAAGAGGTAGATAAAGATTATCTAAAAACTGAGAAGTCTGTCGGTGTATTCTTTAATGATGACCCAGCAGATGAATATGGCTTTGATTTGGATATAGCAATAAAGTTATTACTTCAAGCTGGTGGGGTAGAGTAATCTTCCGGATATAAGTTCATATAGATAACGGAGAGAGACTTGTAGTGTGTGGCAAGTCTTTTTTCGTATCATAATACAATCATAAAAACAGCCAGTTAGTTTTATGTTTCTAAAGTCTTTTTGGGAACTGTAATGATAGAAAGCATTTTGCCACCACTAACCATTGATTGACTGGTGTACTTTGGATGAGTTGGTATTTTCAGGTACTTTTAAGCAGATATGTAAATATATAATTTGTATATGTATTTTTGTGTAGTTTGGATCGTAAGAAACAGTGCTGAAATCCTAAGTGGGATAGACCTGCTCTTGTGAGTTGACAGGACAGCCCGGAGAATAAAAACAGACAATGGAGTCATCTTGGATGGCTCTTAATTTTTGCACATATTTTAAGATAAAAAACTTTTTTTATAAGCTAAAAAATAACTTTTGAGATACCCTTGACTTATTCCAAGCTAGAGGTAACATTCACACAACAAAATAACTGGTGTTTTTTATCGCTGGGGAAGGGAGGTCAAACGTTATCAATGAATTATAGGAAAATCTGTATGAAATACCCTAACAGATATGTGGTGGCTTGTGCTGGCAAAAGAGGCAAGAGAACTGGCTTTGTAAGTTCTTGGAAGGTGTTGAATGTTCAAAGTTCTTTAGCCAAGACAGAGGAACTTCAGGAGTATTACAAGAACGAAGGCTTAGCAGGTGTGGTTATTATCGATACTGGTAGCGGTGAGGATAATAATCTTCCACCAAACAAGGTCGCTGAATTTTTTCGAGTCTACTATGGTATGGAATAAGTGTTTTGTAGACCTATCTTATTCATAGCAGGGGTAGGTCTACCCATTTGGAGGTGGTAATAATTGCGTTAATCGATATGTTGGCAAATAAGCATTTGAATGATGCAAGGGAGATTTTAAGAAAAGATATAGATGCTGATTTATCTCAGATAGCATTGGCGATAAATAAAGAGAGAAAGTGGGCAGTAAAGCAATGTAGGGAAAATATTTTAAGGTGCTGGTTTATTGGAGGCTTGTTTAATTACAACTACAAAGAAGCACAAAAAGCATTAGTTAAATGCGTGACCTTAAATCCCAGTAAAGATGTGAGTCCAGCTGAAGCAAATAAATTACTGCCAGTTCTCTGGGGCAGTTGTCAGCTATTATTTAAAGATGATTTCAGCACCTTGTTTGATGAAATCTACAGGTACTTGAAAACAGAAGAAGCATATGAAGAAGATGGTGATGATGCCCCACCTTTTGTGTAGACGGTGATAAATTGTGTTTTACCAGCCTTTGGGGGTTTCAAGTTTTTTGTTGGAAAACCCTGCAAACAAAAATATTTTTTGAAATTTATATTTAATCCTGCCAAGCGAGTGCAGGGAAAGGAGCATATATGATTATAAAGTCAGTTAATGGTACAATCATGGAGGTAGTTAAGATTGAACCAATTGTAGAAAAAAGAGAGAGTTTTAATGGAACTGTCAATCGCAGGGTGGCAGTTGCCAAGAATATGTTGCAGGACATCTCAGGTCTTTTATTCTCTTTTAAAGATGAGCATTCTACATCCAATATTTTCAGTCCAGATGAGGGCAAATTGCTCATCGGTAACTTACAGCGTGAAGTCGTAGAAGAACTGCTTGATTCCATCTTAAAAAATGGCTATGCAGATTTGTCTGGATATTCATATCAGCCTTGTGAGGACATTACAAAGCTGAAGTTTGACTATGGAAAATCTGAGCCTTATTTCATCAGAGGATTTGCAGCGACTATGGGCTTAGAATGCCCAATGGAATTAAATCCTTTTGCACCTGCTCAGATGGGAAATATTTCAGTAGTAGAGGATGATGGTGATTATACTGATGATGAGCCTAAGACGGCAGAAGATATGAGAAAAGATATTTATTGTCTTTCAGACAAGTATACAATCACTCAGCTTGCCAATATGAATGAGGATGAACTGTCGGATATTTTAAAAGGTATTGAGAGCCAGTTCTAAGTAAAAATGAAAAGTCTGTCTGCTGTTTATGGCAGACAGATTTTGTCGAATATAAGAAAATTATTTTGCGAAAGGAAAAAAGGTTATGAATAAATCTACACTGCCAGTCGGCATTAAAGCCATGATGGGCTGGAAAAATAAGGGGACATTAACATTTGATAATCCAATACAGCGTAGTGGTTCTCAGTGGTCTTTGTTACAGAAGAGTCTGCTGATTCACTCAATCATTATGGGATATCCTATACCGCCTTGCTATTTTTTGAAGAGCAAAAATAGTGATGGAGATACAATTTATGATTGCTTGGATGCAAAACAGCGACTCACAAGTATTTTTGATTTTGTGGAGGGTGAGTATTCTCTCCATGCAGCTACGCCACCTTGCGTATTAGATGGTTTTGAATTTGACCTTGCCAATATGAGTTTTGATGAGTTGGCGGATGATTTGAAGGATGAGATTCTTGGTTGTCGTTTAAGTATTTTCTGTTTGGAAGAATGTACAGATGATGAGATGGAGGAAATCTTCGCAAGACTTAATAATTCTACGCCATTATCTCCAATTCAGAAGTGCAGGAGCATCATGTCTACAGAGCTTGCTCGCTGGACTAAGGAAATCTGTAATATGGATTTCTTTCAGCATAGTATTGGTCTTACGGTTGCTCAGTTAAGAAGAGAGGCTGATTTGGAAGTTTTATTACAGAGCATGCTTCTTCTGGATGCAAGACATGAAGGCTATGACGAGTGGAAAGGTATTTCTACCGCAGAGGTCACCAAGTATTGTCATCATATTCGTGGAAAGTACAACGATGATAAAAAACTGATGGTGATGGAAGTTATCGAATATCTGGGCAATGCTTTTAAAGAACAGCACAAGTTCCTTAAGAAGTCCAATATCCCGATGATTATGGTATTGAGCAAGCTGGCTCTGGAAAACAATATTGAGGCAGAAAAGTTTAAAGTATTTGTCGATTCTTTCAGCAATTCTGTATGCGTCGATTATGATGCTAATACAGGTTCAGGTAATGTGAAACGTGTAAAAACGGAAGGCAGACTCTTAGCCATTGCTAATGCTTTTGCAGATTACTTTGATTTGGAAGAAGTAAATCTCTTGTCTGTAAATGGGACAGCATCCGCCGGTACAGATGGTGCAGATAGCTCTCAGGGGTACGCAGATCCAACGGAGAACGCTGAGATTGATTCAGAAGAAGTAAGTGTTGATGAGCCAGTGGAAGATGCAGATGATTTTTCAGAGGCTGATACTGAGGAAGAAACAGCAACTGATGAAGATACTGCATCTGAGGAAGGAGAAGGCTATGGCGAAGCAGATTAAGGCTTATATGATGCGACTTGGCAAGGATGAAAGTCCTTGTCAGGGATACATCGGGGAAATAGATAATACCTTAGAAGCAAAGCAAAAATATGTAGGTGGTCTGATACAGGTAATTTCTCTGAATGGTCAGGTTGATATTATCTGCAATGACGAAGGCAAGTTGCAGGGGCTACAGCCTAACAGAGCTTTTATAAAAGATGGCAAGGTGCTTGATATTTTTGTGGGTGATATTTTAGCTTGCAGACACGATGAAGATGGTAATTTTACAAGTATTGAAGATACTGATATTCCTATCATTGAGCAGACCTTAGAACCGATTGCATTTATGCTGGGGAATAAGGTCATTACCTGCAAAGCTGATGAATTACCTGTATTCAAGCAATAGGAGAGGCATCATGATTTACGTTACTGTCGATTGTCATGGGACTTCAAACGATTTACCAAGAAGAAGCGTCAGCGTTCCAAGTATCAGTTACGGAGTATTTTGATTTTTTACAGAGTAAGGTTTGTTACAAGCATTGGCTAAGTGGATATATTCACTTAGATGTCATGATTAGTTCCAAGCATACGGTTGTTTATCGTGATTTTATTCTAGCGGAGGAGATGATAAAATATGGCAATGAAAATTGATAAGAAAGCAGTTTATTCTGCAAGATATCCTCACGGGACTGTAATTGAGCTTACTGCTCCAATAGAAGACCCTTATGGAAGTAGTAAGCCAGTAGGTGCTCGATTTAAAGTTGATTTCATCGATGACAGTCTGCAATTACATGGTTCATGGTTGCCCCCACATTCGGGTGGTCTTGCAGTTCTGGTTGAGCATGACAAGTTTCAAGTAGTAGAGAATTGAATATAGGAGACTGGTAGATTCTATGGAATTTACTGGTCTTTTTGTTTCGGGCTGTATTCATGAATGCTGGGGGTATCCTTTCCTGCCCACACGCTTCGTTCTGGGCTTCATTTAGCCTTGTTTATTTTATTTGGCTTGTAACTTGCCATCGGCTGTGAAAAATGGCACAAATCGGCTCTGGCGTGGTCACGTCGTTTTTGTTATAAATAACGACCTTATGATAGGGAAGGTTTATTGCATGGATTTCATAAATGTTGACATGATAAGTAATTTATGCAGACAAAAATGAGTAACTGCAATTTTTATTATGAAAGCAGTTACTCATTTTTTGCTTAGACCTTGCAGATATGCTTGTAGTAATTTTTTGTCCTGCACAGACAATTCTTCGTACATATTTAAAATATCCTGCTGTTCAGGAGTTATGCTTTCGTTACGCAATGGATTTTCTGCAAATGAAAAGAATTCAGATAGACTAATGTCAAATCCCTTGCAGATTTTCTTAAGTGTAATTACAGTAGGACAGGTTTGTCGGTTAAATATATTGTTTAAGCTGGAATATGGTATATCTGATTGTTTGGCTAATTTGTATAGTGTCCAATGCCTGAAATCTAATAATTGTTGTATACGTGCAAGAACTTCCTGTTCAATCATAGGTATTACTCACTTTCGTCTGTTTTATATAATTGTATGCAAAATGGGTGTTAATAAGTAGATGTTAAAAGGAAAAGGATATTGAAAATATAACCCATATGAGTTATACTAACTATTGATTTTGTATTTTAATGTATCAAATAAAATAAGAAGAGAGAGGTTTGTATTAGCAATGAAAAGAAAACTATTAGCAATATTATTATGTGTTAGCATGTCAGTTACTTTATTGGCTGGCTGTGGTACAAAGGATGTGGATGCAACTAATGATAAGGTGGAAAATTCTGTAAAGGAAGAAAATACAGTTGAAGTTACCAAAAAGTTGGAAAAAGAGTACGTTGAAAGAATTGAAGCCTATCAGGAATATTATGAGCAAGTTAGAACTGATTATAATAGTTATGTAGTTTCTGGAATGATAACATTAGATTCAGAAGGATTACCTCTCTTTTGGTTGTGTTTAAGCCAAGATGGTTCAGAAGATAATTGCAGAACTCAGCTAATTGGTTATGATAATGACGAAGTTATGATTATGGCTGAAAGAAGCGAGTATATAGTTCCATATAGAGGTTCAGAGATAATATTGGCGATAGGTAGAACGGATGATGAAAGAGATAATTATTATCTTTATGATGATGAAAAAAAGGACTTTCGCATAATAAATAGTGAATTAGATGAATTGCGTAATAACGAGATTATCTATTCAGAAGAAGAACTTGAAAAAACGTTGAATTATTTAATGCCTATAATCGAAAGTATGAATTTTTATGATTCAATACAAATAGCAATGAATGAGTCGGCTTGCCAAATTGCATATTTGGGAAAAAGAGAAATAGATGTAAATTATGAAGCTTTGAGTTATATAGATGTTACTTCTAATATACATAATGTTGATGTGGATACTCTTATAGGGTGTTACTTGCGAGCAGAATATGCTGATAACAAAGTGGCGATGGAATGTTTTGAAAGTCTACCAGATGCAGATTTAGAGGGAATATCTATTGACGGTTATTTAAACAAGCATAGTGCGGAAATGTACGATGATATTGTTAAAGAAGCTAATGAACAATTTATAACATCAACGGGTACTGTCATATCAGTAGAAGCGTATGAAAATAGTGTAAATATTCTTGAAGATAAGGAGTGGAAAGTTAGCAAAGGCGGTTCTCATCCAAATGGAAGAGCATATTTTGCTGAGGCTGAATTGGGACAACTTTTAAGAGGCTTAGTAAATAACCCAATATACTCGGAAGAAGAATTGTATTTATATGTAGCTTCTATTTCATTTAATTATGAAATCGTTGATATTAGTCTAGAGAGTTTTTCTCTGTCAGATGCTTCAGACCAATATATTGAAGATATAGTTGAAGATTATATTGGCGGTAGAAGTTATTATGAAGCAAATTTCACAGATGAATTGATAGCTGAAAGAGATACGCTATTAGATGCCGAACCGTATAAATCAATAAATGAATATGGAATAGATAATGTTATTTATGAAAATAATGTTGCAACAGTTGAGGTTTATGATAGTAGTGAGATATATCAGTTCCAAGTTGAGTTTACTGAGGATGGCAACAAGATAAGTAAGATTACATATATTGACCTATTAGAAACTGAGGGTGAGGATGCCTACAACAATATAGAAAATAGTCATGTGGTAGAAGTACCAGAACAAGAGGCAGTAACAGAAACTTATCATGATAGGATGTATAGTTGTAGTGAATTTGAATTAAATAATCAAAGACTTCTGATAGATGCAGATTCTTTTAATATTGACTTAGAGATTTCTGATGATTGTGTATGGCAGACCAGATACTCAGATGGTTCTGTTTACGATAGTTCATATGACGAATTACATAGAATTTGGGAAGAGTCTTTAGATAGTAAGGAAAAAGCAGATGAAATGGGGCTTGAATATGAAAGCCCAGAAGGTTTAGGTGTTGAGGTTAAAGATGGTAAGGTTGTAGCAGTTTATATGACTGCATCCTAATAAGGGCATTAGAAAGGGTTTGATTCAAAAGGTCAGGCTCTTTCTTTTTTTAGTATTTTGCTAGTTCATGCAATATGGCAACCACCGGTAGAGGAAAGTATATTGTCTGTAATTCTTGTGTTATAGGAAGTTTGATATTTTATGAGGGTCTGTAAGTGAATATAATTATTTAGTTGTCAGAAAAACTGTTTTTCCAACGGATACAGCAGGGTAAGTCATTGTGGCAATGTTCGCAGATGAAAATGAGGTACGCTTACTTGGTGTATAAATAAAAAAGAAAGCCCTGCAAAAATTGAATATGTATTTACAGAGGGAGTATTTTCATTTGAGGATACTCTCTCTTTTTGGTTTCGAGTAATTCTGACAGCGTTTTCATATTGTCTTATGCTGTGCTTAGTGATTCTGATTTTGTGATTATTTAGTCTGGTGTTGTTTTGATTCATTCTGGTGTTGAATTTATTTATTATAGTGTGTGCCAAGAATATTTATGCTGATAAAAGAATGGCTGGTCTGTATTAATTTTTTCTTGTTGTTCATATGCCAGTAATAGCAGAAGAATGATTAAGAATATTTTATCTGAACCTAAATTGATTAATAATGGGATTATTAGTTCGTGGTATTTGTATACAAAATGTATTTTTGAGTCTGTAATTGCTGATAAAATCTGTGAAATCCCTACGGTGTGAAAAATTTATAATATGAAAAATTGTTGTATTTGATTATGGAGGTGCAGTTCTATGGGTAGCTTCTTTACTGAGTTGGCAGCATGTGAAAGAGTAGTATTAAAGGATAAATATTGTGAAGTTGATAATGGTGAGATTGTTGTCTTTGCATCTGATACGCAGGAGCTGTTGCTAAGACTGATAGCTTTTGTTCAATCGGGTAAGCTGGTAGCGTCATCCGATGCGACTATGTTCGTGTGCAGGAATTTCAGGATGAGTACAACAGAGTTACAGAGAGCTTGGGAACTAAAGTACAAGACTGCTAAAAGTGTTAATACTTTCAGATGCCAGCGAAGTTGCTTGGGCAGGGAATATTACAAACTGTTTGGTAATAATTTCTATACAAATTTTATGATAGAGGACAAAAAGCAACTTGCTCAATTAGCATTAAGACTTGATGCTCTGGAACTGGAGAATATTTGTGCAGATGATTTGTTTTATGGTGAGCTGGTGGATAGTTATAGAGGCTCTGGTAAATTTGCAAGCTACAATCTGAATGTTAAAGACTGTGTGGAGGAAGTAAAGTTACTTCGCAAAATTATGAAGGTAAACTTCTCAGAAGAATTGCAGAAGGTAGATGCTGAGAAACTTCAATATGTTATGTATGTGTTGGATTCTGCTCTGGTAGATACAAAGGCTTTGGAAATCAATGGTGAGAAACTGAAATTGCTGAAAGCGTTAGGGGTATTTCATAAAGGCAATGCCTGAAAAGGTTTTCTCTGCCAATGGGTATATAACTTTATATAAATGGTTTGTCGGGGCAATTGTATATAAGTTCTGTGGTGTTTTGCACTATACATAGAAGAGACTGCGTAAATCATACATAACCACCAAAGGGGCTGTGAACTTTTTGGCAGTATTAGCGACTTTTAAACCTTTGGCAAAAGAGTTACATTACAACACAACGTTCGTAAAGGTGTCTAAAAGTTCATTCTTGCGTATAAGCCCCATATAGCCCGATTACCTGCGTTGTGGTAAATAGTTCGGGAGATGCTCACAAAATCCCCACAAGGGTTTCCTACGTGGTCGGTTTGTCGGGTGTGGGGAAACATGTTGGAACTGGTCTAGCTACTGCGTTCAGAAAACCATGCTTTTTGGAACTATCTGATTCGGGTATGAAAAAGCGTTCAGAATAGTTGCTATTTTTATTTCTGAACGTTCACGCAGTTGCAGGGACTTTAACGAACGGAAATCAAATATTTTTGGAAAGGAGTCTTGTTATTATGCAAAAGCAGTTTGGATATGCAAGAGTCAGCACTGCTCACCAGAATACTGACCGTCAGATTGATGCTCTGCTTGAGTATGGGGTGGAGGAGAGAAATATTATCATTGATAAACAGTCGGGCAAGGATTTTGAACGAGTAGGTTATCTGGCACTCAAGAACACGATGCTCCGTTCAGGTGATACCTTAGTGGTTAAAGAACTGGATAGACTTGGCAGAAACAAGCGGATGATTAAAGAGGAGCTGGAGTGGTTTAAGGCTCATGGGATTCGTGTGAAAATTCTTAATGTGCCTACATCGCTTATGGAGTGCGAGGGTCAGGACTGGATACTGGAAATGGTATCTAATATTCTGATTGAGGTTATGGCATCCATTGCAGAGGAAGAGCGAGCTAAAAACCATCAACGCCAGTCGGAAGGAATACAGGCAGCTAGAAATAAAGGTGTTGTGTTTGGCAGACCAACAGTAACTAAGCCTGAAAATTATGAGGCTGTTATGGAGAGGGTTTCTAAAAGAGAGATTACTGCTGTTCAGGCAATGAAAATGATGGATGTTCATAAAACCACATTTTATAAGTTGAAAAAACAATATTGGAAAAAGGATAATTAGCGTTTAATGTGGACTCAGAATATGAAATATTGATTGATAAGTTTACAATACGTGCAGTTTTGTCGCTGGTTGGGAATTAGATATTGTTGTAAGTTGTTTGGCTAAAGGATGTCTTTGGTATGATATTCGTAAATGAATATTTTGCTGGAGATGTCCTTTTTTTATGTGAAAAGTTCGGTCTTGAAGTGGATTTGACACCTTTTGCAGTGTGAGTTATCATCACACAAATTTCTGGATGCATGTACTGCCCTTGGTGGGGCTGAGATATATCGGGGAATGAGAATTTCGTTGAGATGGGGAATTGAAAGTGTCCTATTTCAACGAGGATACTGGCTTTATATTTTTGTTACTAAGTCGTTGGAATACGGGCAATATCTTATTTCAGCGGAGGTATAACATGAGCGTTATAGTAGAACAAAATGTTGAAGTCAGTGCAGCAGTATTAATGAAAGGTTTTCTTAAAGCACTCAATATGGAAAATCTAATTAATAACAAAACCTACATTGAGGCAGTTAAGAATTTGCAGAAGGGAGAAGTGAATAAGGATGTCAATAAGGAGTAAGTTTAGTGATGAACAGATTAGAAATTTATCAAAAGAGGAATATATGCAAAATGCCTCTTTTGATGACATGCTGGAATTGAAACTTCAATCATTTGAAACAGGAGCATTAATTCGTGAGTCTACGCTTTCACCAGAACAGTTGAAAGCATTTGATGTTCAAAAAGATATTATTTTGTCAATGATTGAGGAAAGACCTCAGTTTAGATTAAAGCAAAGTAATATATTTGAGGATAAGGGAAAGTCAGGGCTTAGAGCAAAAGACAGACCAGGCTTTCAGTTGATGCGAGAAAGAGCAATGAGGAATGAATTTGATGTGGTTGTTGTGGATTCTGTTAGTCGTCTTGCACGTAATAACAGAGAACTGCATGATGTAATTGATGACTTCCGAGCACTTGGGATTGGTATATTAATTATAAAAGAGCGATACTGGACATATAATATGACATCTAGCGATGTGCTAAGATTATCTATTGATGGCGGTATGGCTCAGGCAGAGTCTATGACAACTGGTAAACGTGTTGCAGACCATATGCGTGCTCTTGCAAAAGGCGGACAACTTATGGGGGGTGATATGTTTGGATATCGCCTGAAGAAGGCAACAGATTCTATGGGTAATCCAATTCCGCAAGATAATTGCCTTATTCAGGAGCCGATGGAGGCATATACAGTAAAATATATTTTTGAAAGATTTGCATCGGATAATCCAGATGAAGTTCTGACATCAAGTTCTTTGTGTAAAGATTTGATTGACAAGAATATGAGGACATTTAAAGGTGATTTGAATTGGACTCCTTCAAAGGTAATTCGAGTATTGGATAATACGAAATATATGGGTTACCAGTTGGTTGGAAAATCAAAAGTTGTCGATACTGTATCAAAGAAAAAGGTACTTACCCATGTTGAACCAGAAAGAGATACTCTTGATTCGCTGGGAAATGTTATTAAGCGAGGTAATTTGGTAAAAATTAATTGTGAGCCTATTGTTTCTGAAGAATTATGGTGGAAAGCCTATAATAGAAAGCGCAGTCGTTCCTCTAAAGGCTCTGAGAACATTAAGGGCAGGAAGAGTGGATTGCGGATATCGTCAGATGCTTTTGGAAGAAAGGCATTTTGCAGTTGTGGATATTGTTTGAGTAGACAGTATACTCATGTGGCAACAGAAGATAAATCTGCAATGTATCGTTATAAATGTAGATGGCAAGTTGACCATGCTAGTAAATATACAATCGGTGCAGCACAGAAGGCAAATAATATTATTTGTGAGAATGATGCAGTGAGCGAAGCTAAAGCATGGCTTTGTGGAAAGGAAGTTTTTAAGTATTTATTTAAGAATGGCAGGGAAGCGGTTTTTCAGGCTTTAGATATTATTGAGAGGAGCAAGGTTGAAGAGGAATTTTTAAGTGATGGTACTTCTATCCAGCGATTACAGGAAGAACAGGCTAAGTTGAAGAGTAGACTTAAGGAATATCAGAAAATGCTGGCAGATAAACTTATGTCTGTGAATGATTTTAAGGAAAATACATCGGAAGATCAGGCAGAACTGGAGAATATTGAGAATGCTATTATGCAATTTCAGATGGAGTCAGCAAAGAAAGAGAAGAAAATGTTTGATATGCAAGCTATCAGAGAAAGACTTAATACATATATTGATTTGAAGGGACATAAGGTTTCAGAAGAGATGATTGATATGTTTGTAGAGCGTGTTATTTATCGTGGGGTAGTGAATGGAAACGATGAGTTTCTTTGGGTAATGAATTTATCTGGTGACATTACAGATACATCCGCAAAGTATAGAATTCGTGGATATGACAAGGCATATGCAGATTCTTTAAAGGATGATAGAAATTTCAATATTGTAGCACGAATGTTGATTCCTCTGGAGGAGTGCAAACGTTATTGTGAGGAAGAAGCCCACAGAATGTATAAGAAGAATAACTGGAAACCTATTACATTAAAGATTGCAATTTTATAATAAGATGTCGGAGAGCTGAGTGTAATGCTTGGCTCTTTTCTATTGATTTATTTATTAGGTACTTCATGTTATAATAAAAATAAAATCATTTTGGAGACAAATATGAAATGTGAGCAGGAATTTGCCAAATTACTATTTAGAAATGCAATAATCTTTATTGATGCCGCGATAGGCTATATAAATAAGGGGTTTGATAAATATGAGAATATGATACAAGCTATTGTAAATTTGCAATTGGCTATGGAGTTAGCCCTAAAATCATCTGTTGTATCATATTGTGGAATAAGAACTGTTTTAGTAAGCAAGCAGAGTGATTTATCAGATTCAGAAATTGAGGAGTTATATAATGCGAATAGGTTGAAAGTACGAGAATTTGATGATATTAAGAATTTTACAAAAGGAAAAAAGCATTTATATAATTTTGAACGTAAAGAATATCAGTATATGGAGATGTTTCAGAAGTATAGAAATTGTGTTTTACATTCGGCTTATGTTTTTAGTGAGCAGGAAAGAAGAGATGCTGAGAAAGATATTATGTATGCACTGATACATATTTTGGGTATTTTGATGAGTGGAGAGAATACAGAGGATAGACAATTTATGCAAGAATATTTAAACGATAGCCAGTATGCTCTTTTATTAAAGAATCCAATTTATAATCAAGAATTGTATAATTTCTTGAAAAAAGAATATGAAGATTTATATACATGCCCATATTGCTCCACTAGAACAATGACAATTGATTATAAATGTGCAAGATGCTTTAATGTATTTTCAGATAGACATTTTTTTGGATATGTTAATTGTGGTTATTGTGGAGAAGAAATGGTGATTTGCGATGCTATTAATATTGAGTATAACAACAATTACATTAGAGGCTACTGTCTTAATTGTGATAATGATACAACTGTATATAAATGCCCTAAGTGTGGACAACTTATAAATGCAGAATTATTTGATAAAACAAAATGTCATGAGGGATTTTGCTCTGTTTTTGGAAGTGGTTCAGGTGATTTGGAGAATTTATAAAAGAGTAAGAGGAGAGATGAAAAATGCTTATAAATCAAAATGCAGATAAGTATGATAGAAAAACGGAAGATTATATTGTAGCATATATAGATTTGTTAGGAATGACAAATAGGATAAAAAAAGAGAAGGATGATTTGACTTTGAACATTCTTCATAATTTGTATACATTTTCAGAACAGCTAACTAAAGAAATTGATTTAGATGGACAAAAAGACATTCAGTTTAAGATTTTTTCAGATAATATTATTGTTGCTAAAAAGTTGGCTATTGAACTTGAACAACGAGTACGTGATATTGAAAATTTATTGTTATGTGTCAGGGGTATCCAAATGGATGCGGCAAGTGATAGTGTTGGTTGGCTATTGCGAGGAGGCATAACAATTGGAAAATTTTTTATTGATGATGTTATGGTTTGGGGAGAAGCATTACTTAGGTCGTATGCATTAGAGGATAAGGTTGCTAATTATCCTCGTATTGTGTTAGATGATTGTGTTTTGCAAGAATGCATTAGGTGTGAAAGGTTATTACCATATTGTATAGAAGACTTTGACGGTGTGCATTTTTTGAATTATCTTCATAATTGTCATTTTTGCGGAGAGAGATTGAAAAATGGATTTGAGAAAATGAAGCAAGAGATTGAAAGTAAAGTGGATGATAAGACTCGACAAAAAATGATGTGGCATAAAAATTTTATTAATGCCGAACTTGATAGGAAAGATGAAAAGCAGGATAGAAAATATCGTTTAGAATTTTAAGAGAAAAAATTTAACATAATGTGTGGAGAGATATTGATGCAAAGAATAGAAGATGTGGAGAAACGCTTTAGCGAAGAGAATGCTAATCTGATGCAATACATATTACACTCAATAATTTCTTTTTACAGAAATAAGTCATTACACATTGAAGGTGTAACTGACGACGATGAGACGAAAGAGTTGTTGGAGCAGTATGTGTACAATTTTGTGGATGATATAGCAGAAGATAAAAACCAGCAGATTATTGAAACGATTAGACAAAAGGTATTATGTGCAAGGGAGAAATGTACGAAATACCTTGATGAAACAGATAAAAAAGAGATGCCAGGGGGACTAGAGAGTCTTGAAATAGTTAGTGATGATGTGGGATTGGTTTCTTATCTTAGTGATGAATGGGAAGACCAAACATTTGAAGAATATTATGCGCATTTGTGTAAAAGAACAGCAGAAGAGTTGAAAGCAGAGATTGACGCAATACCTAATAGTGAACCATATTATGGAATGTTCACATTGAAAGACTATGAAAATCTTTTAGAATATTGCAAGGTGTATCATTTCAACGAGCATATTGAAGATATGAGAAGTTATGAGCATGAATTGTCTGAATATATGACGTTGTTTAATGTAATGGATTATAAGAGTCCTTTGAATATTTATAGGCAGTCATTTATTTTGCTGATGACAGCATTTGATGCAGCGGTTTTTGATATAACAGAAGTAATATTAAATAATCATTTCTTTGAATTTTGTAATGCGAATGAAAGTGCTCTTAAGGATGGATATAAGTTGAAAGAAATTGCTCGATTTGGCTCTTTTGATAAGTTGAAGGCAGATATAATAGCTAAGATTTTAAAGGATAACTATGCTTCTGGATTATTAAAAATGCTATACAAATATAATACTGATTACTTTATCGATGAAGATAATGGCTCTGATTATTACAATATTATTTGTGAGATTATTGCTAGAAGAAACTTGCATATTCATAAACGTGGTATTGTAGATGAGGATTACTTTTCACAGGCTCAGGGGAATAGTTATAATTTTAATATAGGTGATATTGCTTATATAAGAAGTGAATACTATCTTAATTCGATTGCATATTTGGAATGCCTAATATGCAATTTATGCGCAGCGGAGAAGGATGATAAAATGGAGGGAGTATAAAGTGGAAGATGAATATTTGATTCAGCCAGTTGAAGAGACTAGAATGACTATATTTAACTCTGCTATTGATTTGGGGACTGATGTATCTGAAATTTGTATTGATATGTTACAGGATGAAGGTGTAGTAAAGGATATTCCTGTTTTAGGAACAGTATATAAGGTAGGAAAGATAGGGCATTCTGTTGCAAGGCTAACTTTTATAAAGAAAGTTTTAGCATTTGCACAAGAGATGCAGAGAAATGATGTGGATAAAAATGTATTGAAAAAGCATAAGGAATTGTCTCTTGCTAATCCTAAGAAGTATAATAGCGAGTTGGAGATTCTTATCGAATATCTGAATAGGCAAGTAGGATGTGAAAAGGCTATTTTAAATGCTAGAGCATATTATTTGTATTTGGACGAACAGATTAATTACCAAAGTTTGCAGTTGTTATGGGAAGTTATAGACCAATTATATTTGAGTGATAAAGAAACTCTGATAAGATTGTATGAAAATGAAGTTTTTACAGAAGAAGATGAGTATAATCAATTGGCGTGTAAGAGACTTTCTTATTGTGGATTGATAGATTTTTTTAATGGGATGCCTGCACAAGATTTTGAAAGCAACAGCGTTATCTATGCTAAAATTGCTAGTTTGGGACAATATTTTTGTGAGACATTGTTGTTAATATAATTCAATTGTTTATAAGGAAGAGAATATTTCGGTGTATGTAAGGTTAGAAGAAAAAGAGCAGTTTATTTTGGAGTCATAACATTTTATGCTATGTAATAAGTCAACTTGCTTTTTTGGGGGAGTATGATGCTGTTGGATGTGTTTGTTTCGTGCTTGTTTCGGTAGAGGCATATGCTTTGTGCCTGTTTATGGTATAGAGGCAACTGTTCCGAGCCTATATACATAGAGGTCTTTGTTCTGCACAAGGGATCAGGCGGCGAAGTTGCTTAAGATGAATGAGAATTAATTCCATCGAATTCGGGGGATTAATGAAAAGGCAAAAATATGTGGCTTGTAAGAAGTGTAAGTTATAAAAATCTATTGCAACCTTATATTTTTTTGCTATAATAAAACCATAAAAGGCAATCGCCATTTATGCCCCTTAGGGGTACAGAGTGGTTGACCTGGATGAAAGAAAAATACAAATCCTTCCCTCACTAGCCAAAGTACAGGGAAGGGTTTGTTACGTTAGTGACAAATCAAATAAATGAATGTCAGTAAAGCTAAGAGAAACATTCCAAAAGACATTAAGTCTTTAAAGTCAAATTTCTTCATGAGCATCACCTCCATTCTATGTAGAATGAAGGTCAACCACCCTGTAACACGATTGCCGGTAGCAAAGTTGCTACTGAGATAATTATATATTTAGGTGGGGTGAAAATCTATTGTACAAAACCACGAAAAAATCCGATGTTACGATGAAGGATAGAGTTTAAACCCGGGAAATATAAGGAGTTCAAGGTGTCAAAAAGGTTTTTGATGAATAATAGATTAAAAAACTCGCAGTTGATGGAGGACATTATCATGAACGCACTGGTGATTAATTGTAGCCCGGTAAGGAATGGAGCAACAGCAGATATTGTTGTTTCAGTATCGCCATCCTATTGGGCAGACATGCCAGGACAATTCAAGGTATTCATAGATTGGTGTACTCCGAACCGGACCCAATATGCCGGAATGTGAACGGGTAATAGGAAGTATTGAACATTTTCACGGGCATTTAGAAATTGAGTCGTGTGGCAAACTGGACTTATGCTCCGTCGAATATAAAGAGGACGTTGCAGCAGGAATTGATGAAATAACAGATTTTTGCAGTATGATATAGAAAAATAGTGTAAAAATAGTGAAAAAATAATGTGATTTTTAATCGAAAGAGCTATATCATATCCAAGGATAACTTTGATGAAGAGGTGGCGTTTATGTTAGAAGTTACACTAACAAAAGCAGTCGAGCGGTATCTTTCAGATACATTTTGCTGCACTGCAGAAGAACTTAGTAAAGCAGATGTTTTGTTCGCTGTAAATCCTAATGCGGACGAACCATATATGAAGATCATGACATACAAAAACTGTGTTGTTGTCAGTACATCAGCGGATATGAGTGCTCGAGTGAAAGGATTCTTGGCGGGAAAGACGAGAGATGAGATTTTCGAATGTCCTCTTGTTTACGGACAGACCATTCATTACATTCCGGACATAACCAAGATGAAAGAAGCAGAATTGCCGGATGGATTTGCATATGAACTTTTAGAAGGGAAAGAAATCAACAAACTTTCACATGTACAAGGATTTGATAATTCTTTAGTATTTGATGAAAACAGTAACATTTCGACGAAGATAGTTTTTGCTGCGAAGGAAGGGGATCAAGTAATCGCCATTGCAGGGGCAGGAATTGTTACAGACAAGCTGTGGGAAGTGGGGATTGATGTGCTTCCGGGGTATCGGAATAATGGATTGGGAAGCATACTGGTTAGTGCACTTACAGCTGTAATTTTAAAGAAAGGTGTAATACCGTTTTATTCTGCTTCCGTAACAAACATCGGGTCTCAAAGAGTTGCCGGACGTGCAGGATATGTTCCGTCATGGGTGGATACGTTTGGCAATGTGTATGATGAAAATTACGCATATAAAACCAGTATTGTATAGAACCACGAAACTATGACTCTATGAAATAAAGTACATGTAATTACTTGAAATATGTTTTTTTCCGTGACACAGTTTTCTTAGCTAAGAAGTTAGCGATAGTAGTTAAAATTTCTATGTAACAGCAAAACCCCCACGAGAGGCCACTCGTGGGGGTTTCTGTTCCGTTTTTGCAAGGAGGACTAGTCCTTAGGCTCATTGCCGTCTCAATCCTTTCGGTCGAGCCATTTGCATATGTAATGCGAAATTACACCTGCCATGATAGAAAGGTATTCTCCCAATTGAAATAGATTTTTGATTATATTATAATTGCTACACAGGTTAAACTCCGGGAAATAAAGCAGGTGACATTATGAGTAAAATAACCCCAATTGGGTATTCGCGAAAAAGAATAGGTGTTTTTCTGGCAGTAGCAATTGTTATAGGAACAGTTCTTCTTATGAGTATGTTTGTAATGAGCGGAGCGTCTTTGGCTGATATTAAATATTTTGGAATTGCAGCAGTCATATTGGCGCTAATGTTTATGTTTTCTGACATAACATCTAATATGAAAAATAGGAAAAAAATGATGCATATGGAGTATATGTTATCGTGTCCTGCCGTAAAGGGGGAAGTTATTGAGATTCGGCGTATACCTTTTTTCTTTGGCAAAGAATTCCCCAACAATCCGCATTTCTATTATCAAAATAAAAATGTTGTCTGGCGTATTGTTGCGTCTTTTGAGGATCCGGTCACCGGTACGGAGGAAATAGTAGTCTCTGAAAAGTACAGTAAAAACGTCGATTCGTACATAAAAGAAAAGTGTGTCAATGTTCATTATTCCCCAAACAGAGAATATTGGATAGAGATTTGAGTAGAATAGGAGATTAAATGAAGGTACATATTTCGGTCATCATACCGGCGCATAATGAAGAAAAGTACATAGAGAGATGCATAAAATCAATCAAAAATGCGGCAAAACAGTTCCGGGGAACGGTTGAGATTATTGTTGTGTGTAACAGATGTACCGACAAGACGGCTGAAATTGCGGAAAATAATGGGGCAAAAGTTATTTTCAATGAGGACAGATGTATTGCAAAAGTCCGCAATGCCGGGATATCAGCAGCCAAAGGAAAGATTATCGTTACAATAGACGCCGATAATCGAATGACGAAGGGGACATTGTCGGAAATATACAGCCTTCTCAGAACCGGAAAATATATCGGAGGAGGAGCACCGATACGCTTTGAACGGTATTCATTTCCGCTATGGTGCAATGATATTCTTTGTAGGATATCATTTGGAGTTACAGGATTGTACAGCGGTATATTTTGGGCAAAAAAAGACAGCTTTGATGCAGTCGGAGGTTTTGTGGATCAAAAGGCCATGGAAGATGTGGCAACGGCCAAAATGCTGAAGAAATACGGAAAAAAACAAGGCAAGAAATATACGACACTTCGCAAAAATTATCTGATTAATTCAACGAGAAAATATGATGATTTGGGGGATTGGTTGTATTTCAAACTGATGTTTCAAAATATCGGGACATTATTAAAAGCAGCAATGGGAGACAAAACAGGGCTGGACAGGTTGTTGGATGAGATGTTTTACGAGTACAATGACTGATAATCAGAGGAGACAAGCATGTTAAAAGAAAGCAAGCTAAGAATAGAAACATCTTCCATGTCACTGCACATAATGGCAATGGCGTTTATGCTGTGTGACCATCTTTGGGGGACAATTGTTCCGGGCAATGATTGGTTAACTTGTATTGGAAGAATTGCGTTTCCTATTTTTGCATTTATGATTGTAGAAGGATACTTCCATACAAAAAATTTAAAGAAATATGTATGTCGACTATTATTATTTGCGATTCTTTCTGAAATCCCATTTAACTTGGCGATGGGAAGCAGAATATGTTATCCGATTCATCAAAATGTGCTGTGGAGCTTTTTGGTGTCAATCGGACTTATCCACTGGAATGAAAAAGTAAAAGGGAAAAAGCTTTGGAAGCAGATTTTAGTCGGATGTTTATCTGTAATTATTGGATATGTAGTTGGTCTGTTGACTATGGTAGATTTTTATCATGCAGGCATTTTGACAGTTCTTGTTTTCTATTTTTTCAGATATAGAAAATGGTGGTGCTATGTAGGGCAATTAATTTGTCTGTGGTATATTAATGTCGAGATGCTGGGAGGATTTGCCTATGAGATTCCTTTGGGAAATGAAATATATTTTCTTTCCCGTCAAGGTATTGCATTACTGGCCTTGATTCCTATATGGCTATATCGTGGAAAGCAAGGTTACCACAATAAAATAATTCAGTATACGTATTATGCCTTTTATCCGATACATTTATTGGTTTTGGGGCTGATAAAATTATTGTAAATAGGATGATGAAGTGATGGACGGGTGTGATATTGATTTGTGGGATATGTACGCGGATTATATCAACGGAACGAAAGAAATTGCAGAGTGTAATGCAGCGTTTCAGGCGGAGTATTATACGGAGTAGGAGAGCATATGCAACCAAGAGAATTATTAGAAGTTATAAGTGTCGCAGAGAGACTGAAAGATGCAACAAGGCATTGCTATACAAAAAACGGCCGTCATGAAAGTGTGGCGGAACATAGCTGGATGATGACTTTGATGGCATTTTTTATGAAGGAAGAATTTCCGGAAGCGGACATGGATAAAGTGATAAAAATGTGCATCATTCACGATTTGGGTGAGGCTTTTACGGGTGACATTCCTACTTTCGAAAAGACGCAGGAAAATGAGCAAACCGAAGAAGAGTTATTGCATGCGTGGGTCAATACTTTGCCTGAAAGCAGCAGATCAGAAATGACGGCTTTATATGAGGAAATGGCAAAACGGGAAACTTTGGAATCCAAGATATATAAGGCGATTGATAGCATGGAGGCATTGATTCAACACAATATTTCCGATTTGTCGACATGGATTCCGAAGGAATACGAGTTGAATAAGACTTACGCGGATGATAAGGTTGAATTTTCGGAGTATCTTAAAGCGTTGAGAGAGGAAATACGAAAAGATACGTTGGAGAAACTTGGGGAAAAGTCGATTGAGTAAGGAGTGACCGGTATGGAGAAAATCATTGCAGCGTGCGGAAACGACTGCGCAGTTTGTCCGAGATATGTGACATCGCCGTATGAAAAAACGGGTGCGGAACTTACGCATACTGCGGAGCTTTGGATGAAAATCGGATACAGAGATCATGTGGTTTCCAATGAGGAGATTTCCTGTACGGGCTGTAAAGCGGAGAACTGGTGCAGATATAAAGTAATCGCATGTACGCAGGAAAAAGGAATTGAAAATTGTGGGAAATGTGCAGAATATCCTTGTGACAATTTGAAAGATTGCTTTGAGGTAACTGCATCCTTTGCGCCGTCATGCAAGAGCGTGTGTACCACGGAAGAATACGAGATGCTCAGCAGAGCATTTTTTGAGAAAGAGAAGAATTTAAATATGCAGAGAGTTATATATGATCAGGCAAAGAAAGCGGATATTGATGAATTGGTGCGTCTTCGCATTGCATACATGATAGATGATTTCGGGCATATCAGCGAATACGAAAGGAATTGTATGGAGACGCAGTTGCCGGAGTATTTTGAAAGAAGACTCGGAAAAGATTTGATTGCGTTTGTTGCAAGAGCAGAAGGAAGATTGGTAGCCGCTGCTTACTTACTGATTATTGAAAAACCGGCAAATCCGTTTTTGCCGAACGGTCTCGAAGGAGAGGTGCTCAGCGTTTATACAGAAGAGGCATATCGCGGAAACGGCATTTGCTCGCAACTTATGAAGCAGCTTATCGAGTACGGTAAAGAAAACGAGCTTTGTCGCATTAATTTGATGGCAACGGAGGAAGGTTATCCGATTTATAAGAAACTTGGTTTTGGGGACAAGGTGCAAAATTATAAGGATATGAGGTTAAAATTGTAATTATGCTGAAATCAACATTAAACACACGCGCCATTCTGCCTGACAGTCTGCGCTATGTGCGTAGCGATGTGCCGGACAAACTGACGGAGCAGGAGACGGAATGGCTGATAAGAGAAAATATAACAACGATTGTAGATCTTCGCACGGAAGAAGAGCGGGAGAAGAGAAAATGTCCGTTAGCAGGTGACAACCGTTTTCGGTATCTTTGTATGCCTGTGACGGGTGGAAATGTAGTGCCGCCGTCCGTTGATGACGTGTCAAAGTCGTACATACGCATGGTTGATGAGCAGATGAAGGCAATTGTTGCGACAATTTTGGAAGCGGAGACAAATGTCCTTTATTTTTGCAACGCGGGCAAGGACAGAACCGGTGTGGTGTCTGCGATTTTGCTGTTGCACTTGGGAATGGATGAGGCGTATATTGTTGCGGATTATATGAAGACAAAAGAAAATTTGCAGCAGGTATTGAAAGAATATGCAAAGCAATGTCCGGATCTGGACATTCAGGTGATTACTCCGCAGGAGAGGTATATCAGGGAGTTTTTGGAGTGGTTGAAGGAGAAGGTGTGAAGTAAAGAGGAAAATAAAAAATAGCATGTAATTGCTTGAATTGTGAAATAATATGTGGTACAGTTTTCTTAGCTAAGAAGTTAGCAAAATTGAGAGAAATTCCACAAAGGAAGTGAAAAACCCACGAGCGGCAACTCGTGGGTTTTTCTATGCCTTTTTTGCGAGGGGGCTTAATCCTCAGGTTGGTTGCCTTTGTTATCTCTTCCATCCAACCATTTGCATATGTAATGACATATTACACCTGCCATAACGGAGAGAGTAAAACTGAGAAAAATGTCCACAAAGAGCACCTCCTTTCCCGCCGGTCTAGAGATGGCAACATCATAAGCTTAGCACTCCAAAAATAAAAAAGATATATGGCAAATAGACGAAAAAAAACATAGAATTTGTGAGTTGGGGATAGGAATTCTTGCAACTATGCGGTTTTGAACGTGTCAAAGCCATAAATGTATGGAAGCAAAAGTATGAACATCTTAATTGCTGAGAAGATATAAGATTGGTTTTTGACATCCTCCAATCTGTGTGTTACTATAACTCAAAACAGAGAGTAATCTGCCACCGGGTAGAAGAATGCAAAAGCATTCGTGAGCGTATCGTTAGGTCTTAGAAGATATGCTTGCGGATGCTTTTTTTGAAGGAGTAGTAAAAATGAAATCAGCTTTGACTTATTTTACGAAAGTGGAACGGATGTTGCTGTTTAGCTCAGTGATATTGATTGTTTTATCCTTTTGTATTTTTGACAGGGAGAATTACATGACGCTTGCAGCCTCGCTCATCGGGGTTGTATCGCTTATCTTCAGCGCAAAGGGAAATCCGATCGGGCAACTTTTAATGGTTGTTTTTAGCTTACTTTACGGAATTATATCGTTTACCTTTGCTTACTATGGAGAAATGATTACATATCTCGGGATGACGATGCCAATGGCAATTTTTGCATTGATTTCATGGTTGCGGAATCCATACAATGGCAACAAAGCGGAAGTAAAAGTGAATCGGATTGGTGCAAAAGAAATCGGCTTCATATGGATAATGACTGCGCTGGTTACCGGTTTGTTTTATTTCGTTTTGAATTATTTTCATACGGCAAATATTGTGCCGAGCACATTGTCTGTAACGACAAGTTTTCTCGCCGTATATCTCACGTTTCGCAGAAGTCCGTATTTTGCTGTCGCATATGCAGCAAACGATGTCGTACTGATTCTTTTGTGGATATTGGCAAGTTTGGAGGACAGGCGGTATGTTTCGGTTGTTGTGTGTTTTGTGGCATTCTTTGTCAATGATATTTATGGTTTTTTAAACTGGAAGAAGATGGAGAAAAGGCAACGTTAAAGTAATTGTAAGAGCAAAAGAATGATAGTATAATTGGAGTATCAACCTGCAAGGGAGCATATGGGTTTTATGAATAAAATTAAGTATAGCTTTGTTATCAGTATGATTGCAATTATCATGTTTCTCACCGGATGTATTTCTGAGGAAGAGCGCGCCCAGGCGGAGGCGTGGCGGGCGCAGGCAGAAAAAAATGCAGTGTCTTACATAGAGGAAAAATACGGTTTTGAAGCGACGGTGCTGGATAGTGAGACTCAAAAGACAGAATCATTGTTCTCTGCGCAATTTACGTCCAAGACACTTGTGACGATGGAATATAATGGGAAGCAATTCCGTGTGCTGGCATTCGGGGAAGACGGCTACATGGATGAAACCACGGACAATTACCAGAAGGCAGAACTTTTGTCTGCGGTAGAAGAGGAAGTAACGACACTTTTCGGTGTGGCACCGGACGTTTTTGAGGTTGCCGGCGGTGATAACGAGTATGCTACAACCGTCAATAGTGATGAGTTTTATGACATGTATTACCACACCTATTACGATGGAACTAATCTGGAGGAAGTTCTGGCAGAGGAGATTTTTTATTGTTTGGCAGAGTATGTCGGAGATATTGATTTGGACAAGCTCTATGAACAAAACAAGACACCGTTGTTTGAACACAAATATGTACATGCAGGGTTTTTGACGTATGACAGTCAGGAAAATATGGAAATTTCGGATATCGACATAGACGTCGGTTTCGATAGCGAGGTATACAAGTATGCGTTGTATGTGAAAGATGCACTGGCAGTCGAAGAAGGGGAAGCGACACCGATTGAGTTGTCGATTGGAGAATGCGGCGATTTTTGTTACATGAATGTCGATACAGATATTTCACAGTATAGTATCACGGAGAGTTCGGAAAAATATGCTTCCGATGAGTGGAATGGGCATGGATTCCGAAATGCTGCGTTTGCTACGGGCACAGCCTACTACTTAGAGGGCAATCGGGGGTATAAGCTGTATATTTATATTCCGACGGAGATATATGAACAGATTCCGTCCGGAGAGTTTGATGAAAATGTGGTTGTGGCATCGAGATTTCTTTCTGAAAACAAAGAAAATATATCTTATGATCTATGGCTGAACCACGAAACGATACCGGGATATGAGGTGTTTTGGACAGCGTATGCCGATATGGAAGATTTTTCGTTCCGATTCATGTATGACGCCAAGGAGAGCGAGTAACCTATGATTAACAGAAATGACATGCTGGAGCTGACGAGGCGCATGACGCCGTCGAGGAGCTGTTTTGACCGGATAGCCGGTGCTTACATAAACGACATGGGCGAGGTGGATGAGAGCTTTAATATTCACTTCGGAAATCTATCTGCGTCTGAAAAGACGAAGAATTTAGAATTAGCCAAGGCTATTCCTTTTGCAAGGACGAACGATCAATTAAAGGAGTACACATTTCCTGTAACATCCAAAGGAAAAGACAGCATGTGGCAACTTCTTTCAGCGGTGCAGGAGTGCGGGCTTCGCAACGATGCGCTGATGGAGGTGCTGTATGAGCAAATCACGGACGGATACCCGGTGAGCCATGAGCTGGCGATCTTCGTGTTCCACGGAACTTATGATGTTCCGCTCAAAGCGAGGGACAAGCAAAGCCTTTGGGAATCGGAAGAGGTGTATGATTTTATCATTTGTACAGTAAGTCCGCTCGTCGGCGAGTACGAACCGGGTAAGCCTGTCTGGGGATTTTTATATCCTGCTTTCTCGGATCGCAGCAGTGACAGTGATAAGATTGCAATATTTCATGAAAACCCGAATGAGATTGCAGACGGGCTGATGTATAAGCTGCTCGGGAAGTATGTGAAGTAGGAGGAAAGATTATGGTAAGTCCACAGGAAGGAAAACGAATTTCAAAGATAGACACTTATTTAAACTGTGCGGAGGTATTTGCTTACCGGAGTACATGTATAAAAAGAAAATACGGTGCAGTGATTGTGAAGGATGATGTCGTTATTTCTACCGGTTACAACTGTGCGCCGAGAGGATTTGACAATTGCTGTGATCTCGGGACATGTCCGCGCATGGAACGAGGGATGCATCAGGGTGACGGCTACGGAATTTGCCGTGCAGTCCATGCGGAGGCGAATGCGCTTTTAAACTGCTCGCGTCAGCAGACAATCGGGGCGGATTTGTATTTGACGGGCATCAATCCGAAGGATAATTCCATTCATAAGGCAAAGCCTTGTCCGCTTTGTGCAAGGACGATTATTCAGGCGGGTATCAATAATGTGTACCTGAGAGTCGGGGAAGGCACAGATAACTATGTAGTTGTTCCTGCGAAGGAACTGGAATGGCTGCAGAATCCGGAGGAGTAAAAAATGTACGAATTAATTCAAGTTTCGGGGAACAGTTATTATATCCAGAGTCCGGCCAAAATCGGTTTGATAAAGGTAAGCGATGCCGAGGTATGTCTTATTGACAGCGGAAATGATAAAGATGCAGGCAAAAAAGTGCGTCGCATTTTAGAGGAAAACGGATGGACTCTGAAAGCAATCTTTAATACGCATTCTCATGCGGATCATATCGGCGGCAACAAATATTTGCAGACGCAGACCGGATGTGAGATTTATGCACCGGGGATTGAGCAGTATTTCACATGTGCACCGGTGCTGGAGCCTGCTTTTTTGTACGGAGCATGTCCGGCGAAGGAACTGCGACATAAGTTTCTGATGGCGCAGGAAAGTGACGCAAAACCTTTGACGGAGACCGTTTTGCCGGAAGGCTGGCAGATAATCCCGCTTCCGGGACATTCCTTTGACATGATCGGAGTGCGTACGCCGGATGATGTGGTGTACTTGGCAGATTGTTTGTCGAGCAAGGACACTATCGACAAATATAAGATTGGTTTTATTTATGATGTGGGGGCCTATCTGGAAACGCTTAAAGCGGTAAAAGAGATGAAAGCAAAGATGTTCGTTCCTTCTCATGCAGCTCCGGCGGAAGATATTGCGCAGTTAGCACAGTACAACATTGATAAAGTGCTTGAGGTGGCGGACAAAATCGTGGAGCTTTGCGAAGAGCCGGTCAGCTTTGAAGAACTGCTTAAGAAGCTGTTTGAGGAATATGAACTTGTCATGACCTTTGAGCAGCATGCACTGGTGGGAAGTACCGTACGTTCCTATCTGACGTGGCTGAAAGAATGCGGACGGATTACGTCGCAGATAGATGATAATGTGATGGTATATAGACATAACTGAAAGGAAGCGTGTTATGAAGAAAAAATTGGTACCTATGCTTATTGGGGCAGTAGCGTTGATTTTTATCGTGATAATAGTTGCGATAGTGGCAACGAATTTGGGAAAAGAGAATAAAAAAGAGATTATAACGTCGTCGACATTAAAGGATATCATTGAAATCAGTGAGCTGTCGACATTTGAGGCCGTATATAACGGTGTGGCCCAAGTTATGAACGAGAAAAAAGAGGATGAGACAGATTATTACGTGTCATATGAAGCGACTGTGAAGGCCGGAATTGATTTTGAACAGATAGAAATTGATGTAAATAATGAGACAAAAGAAATTATTGTAACAATGCCGGAAATACAGATTAATGATATCAGTGTGGACATTGCTTCTTTGGATTACATATTTATAAATGACAAGGCAAATAACGAAACGGTGGCGCAAGAAGCATATGAGGCTTGCAAAGAGGATGTTGAGCGTGAAAGCTCACAGGAAGATGCGATTTGCGATTTGGCTGAGCAGAATGCCAAAAACGTGATATAAGCACTTGTAAGACCGTTTGTCAATCAGATGGATGCAGAGTACGTGATTGTAATCAGATAGGAGGCAGCAAATGAAAAAGATGGTAGTTACATTATTTATCGGAATAATGCTTTTGTGTTGTGCCTGCGGAAAGGAAGAAGCACCGATTCAGCTGCAAGAAACTCAAATGAAGTCTATTAGTGAGCTGGCAACTTTGGAGTGCTATTATCACAATGTTGCAAAGTATAAAGAAGAGGATGCGGAAGGTTTTTGGCTTTGGAAAAAAGACAAGCATTTTTGGATTGAGTATACAGGGGTTGTGAAAGTCGGAATCGATGCTTCGCTTGTACGAATGGAGGTAAAGGATAATGTGGTGGAAATAACAATACCACCGGCGTATGTCATGGAGTGTAAAGCGGATAAATTAGAAGACGATTCGATCATTGTTTCTCAAAAATCTGCAGATATTAAAGCCGAAGATCAAACAGAGGCTTTCAAAGTGGCACAGGAAAATATGGAAGCAACAGCGAAAGAAGATAGGGCGATGCTCGCCAATGCGCAGCAAAGAGCACAAAAGCTGTTGGAGGATTACGTGAATAATATCGGAAGGGTTACAGAAAAACAGTATACAGTTAAGTGGATTTATGTGGATGAGACCGGTAAGCCGGTGAATGCAGCGGAGTAGAAGATATTCAAAATTATTTTAGAAAGAAATAAACTGCGATGGAAATAAAATATAAAGAAAACGATAACATCGGAATCGTCTGTTGTTCCAACGGACAGAAAAAAGAAAACGAAGAGCAGCTGAAGGTACTGGCGCAAACCTTGGAAAGTATGGGGCTTGCGCCTGTTTTCAGTCCGTATATTTATGAAAAAGACAGTGTTTTTGCGGCGGATGCACAGCAGCGGGCACAGGCACTGATGGATTTTTACAGGAACGGGGAAATCAAGGGGATTTTTGATATTTCCGGCGGTGATCTTGCCAACGGTATTTTGCCGTATTTGGATTATGACCTGATTGCCCGGAGTGAAAAGTTGTTCTGGGGTTACAGTGATTTAACCAGCGTCATCAACGGAATTTATACAAAGACCGGAAAAGCGTCCGTTTTGTATCAGATACGCAATCTCGTGGCAGATGAGAGTAAGCAGCAGATAACTGATTTTAGGAACACTGTTTTGGATAATAAGACGGATTTATTCAATATAACCTATGACTTTGTACAGGGCAGTGAAATGCAGGGGATTGTGGTCGGCGGAAATATCCGCTGTTTTCTGAAACTGGCAGGAACCGATTATTTCCCGGAATTAAGCGGGAAGATTCTTCTGTTGGAAAGCTACAGCGGAGCCGTGGCGCAGATGGATGCATATTTGTCGCAGTTACAGCAGCTGGGAGCATTTGAGAAGATTTCCGGGATTTTGCTGGGCACGTTTACGCAGATGGAAAAGAGAAACTGCGTTCCGGACGCAGTTACCATGGTGAAACGTTTTGCGGGCAATTCGCTTCCGATTGCAGTAACGCGCAATATCGGTCACGGATACGATTCGAAAGCAATTATGATAGGGAAAGAACTGAAATGAAAACATTAAAAAGATACGAACATACCATATATGCAAGTTATTTGGGATATATTACGCAGGCTATTGTAAATAATTTCACGCCGCTTTTGTTTCTCACCATGTCGCGACAATATCAATTGACCCTGGATAAGATTACGTGGATCACGACAATCAATTTTGCGGTACAGCTTTTGGTGGATTTGATTTCCGCAAAGTTCATTGATAAGATCGGATACCGTGTTTCGGTTGTAGCAGCGCATATATTCGCGGCGGCAGGACTTGTCGGAATGGCATTTTTGCCGGATTTGTTACCTGACGCTTACATAGGAATTTTGGCGTGTGTTGTTTTGTATGCCATCGGCGGCGGTATTATAGAAGTGCTGATCAGCCCGATTGTAGAGGCGTGTCCGACGGAGAAGAAAGAGGCGGCTATGAGTCTGCTGCATTCTTTCTATTGTTGGGGACATGTGGCTGTCGTGCTGGGTTCCACGCTGTTTTTCCAGGTTTGCGGAATACAGAATTGGAAGCTATTAGCCTGTTTATGGGCGATTTTACCGCTTTTGAATGCAGTCTATTTTGGAATAGTACCCATTTACCCGATTGCAGGCGGACATGCGGATATGTCCGTGAAAGGACTGTTTGGGCAAAAAGTGTTTTGGATTCTTTTGGTTCTTATGATAGGGGCAGGGGCTTCGGAACAGGGGATGAGCCAGTGGGCGTCCACCTTTGCGGAGTCGGCGCTCGGCGTGTCAAAGATGGTCGGCGATTTGGCAGGACCGTGTGCTTTTGCAATTTTTATGGGAACTGCACGGGCGCTTTACGGGAAATACAGTGAACTGATACCGCTGAAGAAGATGATGGTGGGAAGCGCGATTTTGTGCATTTTTTGCTATCTGACAGCAGCACTGTCCAACAGTCCGGTTATGGGACTCATTGGTTGTGCTGCGTGTGGTTTTTCGGTGGGGATTTTCTGGCCTGGAACTTTTTCGCTGGCAGCAGTCAAGCTTCCGGCAGCAGGAACTGCTATGTATGCATTCATGGCACTTGCCGGTGATGTAGGATGCTCGTTGGGACCGACGGTGGTTGGTATGGCGGCAAATGTTTTGCAGGGAGATTTGAAATCGGGACTTTTGGCGGCGCTTGTATTTCCGATTATGATTCTTTCGGGGATAGCATTGCTGAAAGACAGAAACACGAAGTAAAGTCGGTACGATTGGAAACTATTTCTTGCGCTGATTTTCATATAATGATTGTCGATTTTTAGAAAAAGTTGTATAATATTTGCAGGAAAACTTTCAATTTTGCATTAGGGGAATATATGTGGGAGAGCATAATATGAATAATTTAATCGGTGCAGCTTTTGAGGCCATGGTAGCTAACACAAGAGATATGATATTTGTGAAAAATGCGGATTTGGTGTATGTTGCGGCTTCACAGCCGTTTGTAAAAATGGTTGGAAAGAAAAGTCCGGATGAGATTATCGGGAAGACGGACATGGAGATTTTTGATGACGAAAATCTTGCAAAACGATATGTGAAAGATGATAAGAAACTTTTGCGCAAGGGGGATGGTCTGAAAGACTATATTGAACCGATTACGGATGAGGATGGACAGCATAGGTATGGATCCACCTCCAAATACATTCTTTCGGATGAGGACGGAAAGGCAATCGGTATTCTCGGTATTACCAGGGATATTACCAAGGATTACCTTGCGCGTCAGAATTATCAGAAAGAGTTAAAATATCTGTTTGAGCTTCCGGAGGATATTTATGCCGTGTCTTATATTGATATTGATGATTGGCGTATTATCAGTCAGCGCAGGCATGATATTAATAATGGAACATTGCAGGCCTGTCAGACGGTGGAAGAGCTTGCAGAAGCTGCAGTTTCTTCTATTCCGGACAAAGAATGTGCTGCATCCAAGTTTTATCGCAATTTTACACAGGAACTTCTGCGTAGTATATTTGAAAGCGGTAGGACGCATATGATGTTTAAGTACGAAAGAGTTTTGTCGGACGGAGAAAAGCATTGGGTGCAAAATGAACTTCGATTTATGACTGACGTGGACAGCGGACATGCATGTGTTATGCTTTCTGCCAAAAATATCGATGCGGAAAAGCAGGAAGAACAGAAACTTCTTCTCGCGGCCAAAATGGATAAGATGACCATGGTACTTAACCGCGATACGACGATGGAATATATTCGTCAGATTTTCCGCAGGGAAGAAGGAAAGCTTCATGCCCTTTTCATGGTGGATGTGGACAATTTCAAAGCTCTCAATGACAATTATGGGCATCAGGTCGGCGATGAATTTTTGATTGCATTTGCGTCGGAACTGAAAAAGAGTTTCCGGGACAGTGATGTCATAGGAAGAGTGGGCGGCGACGAATTTTTTGCACTGATGCGCAATGCGCAGGATGTGCGTGCAATAGAAAATAAGGCCAAGCACTTACTTGCCTCAATTCAAAGAGTGTGCAGAGAGTATCAGGATGTCCATTTGTCCTGCAGTATCGGCGTGTCTGTCTATCCGAAGGACGGCGATTGTTTGGAAGCATTGTATTCCAAGGCGGATGATGCGCTTTATCAGGCGAAGAATGAAGGTAAAAATAAGTATGTGATGGCAGAATAAAATGAAAAGATACCCTGCACTAACTAAGTTAGTGTAGGGTGTTTTAGCATACGATAAGGAAAGCAATCGGGAGGCGAGAATATGTTTGATTTTAAGGATAAAGTTGTTGTTGTGACAGGCGGGGCACAAGGAATCGGCCGGTGTATTTGCGAAGAGTTTGAAAAAGCGGGAGCGAGGGTCTGCATCATTGATCTTCAGGGCAATGCATATTATAAAGGAGATTTATCGGACAAGAAGACATTGGAACTGTTTGCGGAGAAAGTGATTGCGGATTATGGACGGATAGATTGCCTTGTCAACAATGCAGCGCCGCTGTTTAAGGGAATAAGTGAATGTACGTATGAGGATTTCTGTTATGCGCTGAATGTCGGTGTGACAGCAGCCTTTTATCTGTCAAAATTGTTTCTGCCTTACTTTGCGCAGGGGGCAAGTATTATCAATGTTTCGTCCAGTCGTGACCGGATGAGTCAACCCCAGAGTGAGAGCTATACTGCGGCAAAAGGAGGTATTCATGCACTGACGCATTCGCTTGCGGTGAGTTTGTCGGGAAAGGTACGTGTGAATTCCGTTTCTCCGGGGTGGATCGATACTTCTTACAAAGTATATGAAGGACCGGATGCCTATCAGCAACCTGCGGGCAGAGTGGGGAATCCGTTAGATATTGCTAACATGGTGCTCTATTTGTGCAGTGATAAGGCAGGATTTATCACCGGAGAAAATATTTGCATTGACGGCGGTATGACAAGGCAGATGATTTATCATGATGACTATGGATGGAAGCTGGATTAGAAGATATAGGGGAGGAAGTAAGCTATGGATAACGAAAATAAGAAAAAACTGCCGAAATGGTTTGGGGTTACATGGAAAATAGTTGCAATCGCACTTATACTTTTTGCAGATGTGTTTTTTGGATTGTATTTTTATCTTATAACTACGGCGTTTGGACTTCATGTGGTGCTCGCGACAATCAGCGTGTTTGTCATTCCGGCAATACTGATTCCGCTTATCTTGGTGAAAAATAAGAAAAAGGTTCTGAAGATAGAAGGGATTGCGTTGGCGGTATATCTGGCGGCAATTTCGGTGAATGTGGGAATTAACGCTTACAATGAGAGCATTACGATTAATACGTCGCCGAATATCGATGTCAACTTGTACTTGCCGTTTGAGGAAGAATCCCGAATTGTGAAATTGGATAAGGAAGCGAGTCTGCAACTGAGCGATGACCTTCCGGTTGTAGACGGTGCAGCGGCGGTTTTTCCGGTGTATTCTGCATTTGTGAACGCTACCTATCCTGACACGGTAGAACTTTATGACGGTACGTTTGAATACAACAATACCGTCGGCGGATATATGGCGTTGGCGGAAAAGAGGACAGATCTTTTCTTTGGGGCATATCCGTCGGAAGAACAGATCGCATATGCAAAGGAGCTGGGTACGGAATTTGAATACACACCGATCGGCAGCGAGGCATTTGTGTTCTTTGTACATAAAGATAATCCGATTGATTCTTTGACCGTGGAGCAGATACAGGGCATTTATTCCGGAGAAATTACCAATTGGAAGGAAGTCGGAGGGGCAAACGAAAAGATTGTTGCATTCCAACGAAATGAGGGAAGCGGAAGCCAGAGTATGCTCGTGCGCTTTATGGACGGAAAACCGATTATGAAAGCGCCGAGTGAACAGGTCAACGACTTGATGTCCGGGATTATTGAGCGTGTGTCTGACTACAAGAGTACGACAGCGTCCATCGGATTTTCGTTCCGCTATTATGTGGAAGGAATCATTCAGAATCCGAACATCAAGATGATCAGCATCGATGGCGTAGCGCCGACGGTGGAAAATATCAAAAACGGAAGTTATCCGGTGGTTGGACCGCTGTATGCGGTTACTTACAAAGGAAATGACAATGAAAATGTAGACCGCCTGCTTGAGTGGGTGTTGTCTGAGGAAGGGCAGGAAATTATTGAAAAAACCGGTTATGCGGGGATAGAGAAATAAAATCAAATTTTTTTCAAAAATGTGTTAGACTTTGTTTTTCTTTGCGTCTATATGTGTGAAGGCCTTGAAAAACAAAGGAGGGAAAACGTGGAAGATAAACAGATTATTGAGTTGTATAATCGAAGAGAGGAAGTAGCGATTGAACGGACAGCTGAGAAATACGGCAAATATTGTTTCAGCATTGCAAACAACATTTTGCACAACGATGAGGACTCGGAGGAATGTGTCAATGACACATGGCTGAAGGCGTGGAATGCGATTCCGCCGACAATTCCGATGTACCTTAGGGTATTTCTCGGAAAGATTACGAGAAATCTTTCGTTTGATAAATATCGTGCAAGCCATAGCGAGAGCCGTGGCGGAGGGCAGTTTGCGGTTGTCCTTGACGAACTCGCGGAGGTGGTTGCAGGTTCACAGGATGTGGAGAAGCAGTACGAACAGAAGGAGTTAGTACAGGCTATCAACAAATATTTATCAGAGCTTTCCGAGCGCGATCGTAATATTTTTATCCGCCGTTACTTCCATGCGGAGGAGACAAGTTTAATTGCAAAACGATACGAAATCAAGGAGAGCAATGTCCTTATGATTTTATCCCGGACACGTAAAAAACTACACACATTTTTGAAAGAAGAGGATTTTATATAATGAGAAAAGAAGATTTGTTTCAGGCAATCGGTGAAATTGATGATACGTTAATCGCAAAAAGCGGAAAAAGAGCAAAGAGAAAAAATAAGGCAATGTTTCGGACGGTGTTAGCTACAGCTGCCTGCTTGGCAGTGCTTTTCGGAGCAACTTTTGCGGCGAATCAGGCGGGACTTTTGAAACCGGTGCAGCCGAGCACGGAGCAGACGCAGCCGGGAAGTCACGGTATTCCGGGGACACCGGGAGAGGATGTCGGAACAGGACTTGATGATCCGGATGTCCCATATATCGGACCGAGTATTATAGATGGCGGTTGCGACGGAGATGAAGAAATTGATATTGAATACACGCGAGGAATGGTTGCGAATGAGTATGAGGCTTTTGTGGAATTCAATCCGGGACCGCTTATGCCGGTGACGTTAGCGCAGGCAAACAGTTCTGTAACCGCGCAGCGTGATATGACGTATGATTTTTCTAATGTAACAAAGAAGTCGGATGGATTTGTTGCAATTCGTGACAGTTATGAATTTACGAATTCATCTGATGAGGATCAGACGGTGACACTTCTGTATCCGTACCAGGGAACCATTTATGAGATGAATAACGGTTCTAAACCGGAAGTGACAGTAAATGGAGAAAAGGTTTCTGCAGATATGCAGACAGGTGCTTATTACGGCAAAGACAGTTGTGGATATGAACAGCTTCTTTCCTTTGCGCATTCAACAGATGAAATGGATTGCATTATCGGCGATGTGGCATCGCATGCAGACGCAAAGAGTGTGGATGAGGAGTTATGGAATAAGAACGTTCTTGTTTATGAGTTTTCCGATGTGAAATGCGTGGGAGATCCTACCGAGTACGGTGCTTATGTGGCGAAATTCAAGGTGGATGATTATAAAAACGTTTATTTCCAGGATATCGGTGGTGTGACCTATTATGAAGGGTATCTGTATGTCGGTTTCTATGTGGAAGATGTAATGAATGGTGATACTCCGAAGATTATTTTCCTGAACGGAAAAGAGCCGACAGACTATTCTGAACAGGGATATTCATGCATGGAATTCTTTGAGCAGTACGAAGTGGATGGCATTTCCGCAAGTATGACAAAACGTGAAATGACATTTGGAAAGGTATTTGAAGAGGTTATGGAAAGTAACCGTGTGGCAGAGCAGTGGGGAGAGGAGAGAGAGCTCAGTGCGCAGGAACAGCAGCTCTTTGAAGGCTTTGCAGCACAGATTGTAAGTGATGTGGTTGCCAGAAATGCGAAAGACGGAGAGTATGACGATATGTCAGCATATTTCTCAAACTCTCTCTCAGACATGGCATATTATGCATATACGGGAACGACACTTTTCCTTGTGAAAAACGAGGTAACAATCCCGGCAGGTGAAAGCATACGTGTAGAATATGAGTATTTGAAACAGGGAATGCATGAACTGACATGTCCGGAACCTAATTTTTTCGATTGCTACGGCTATGATAATGCTATCAATATGGGAACCAATATGACCTTTACAAAGCAAGTTGCCAACATTGCGGAGAAGGGTAATATTGAGATTGTCGATCAGAATTATCAGTTTGATCTTGAAGCAGGTGTAAAGAGTGTAGAACTTGCACTGGATGCGGAGAGATATTATATGATAGTGCGGGTGCTTGAATAGATTGAATAGATAAGAAACGTAATGGAGCAGATTCTTGTGGGATCTGCTCTTTTTCTTTTGAAGTGTTGATGGGCGGGGATGTCGGGCGCGGTTGGATAAAAGAGCAATTTTTCGTCTTTTTATCAAAAAATGAAACACTATTCATTTTAGGGATTGACAAAGGCTGAAAGACAAACTAAAATGAAACTACATTCATTTTGGGGCGAGAAAGGAAAAACCGTATGCCGAAAGTAACCGAGGAATATATTGCCAACAAGAAAAAGAAGATCGTGGATACAGCCTATGAACTATGCCTGGAAAAGACAGTCAGTACAGTCACCATGCAGGATATTATCAACCGGACGGGCTTAAGTCAGGGTGGAATTTACCGGTTTTACAAAGATATCGATGAGATTTTTGCAGATATGCTTGCGGATATGCGGTCGCGCGTGACGATAAAGGAACGGCTGGATGAAATTCTGGCGCAGGAAGAGACATTGTCTGCAGCAGAGGTGACATACCGGATTTTTAATATGTTGGCAGATCATATGGAGTCGGAGCTGATGGGGATTCAAAAAGTGGATTTTGAAATGTCGGTTCTCGCCATGAATGCGCCACAGCGCGTGGAAAAGATTTTGAAAGGTGCCGGAGGCGTCGGGAATAAAGAATATTTGATGCATCGCACAGCAGAGTTTTATCAGAAAAAAGTAGCTGCCGGTCAATTGCAGGCAAAGGTTAGCCCGGAGGAACTGATTACATATATTTCATCTGCGTACACAGGTATACAGACATGTGCCATTGTGTATCACTGTTACAACAAGAACCCGATTGCGCAGATGTACGATGTGAGACAGCAACACAGGGTGCTGGCGAAAACCGTGAATTATCTTTTGGGAGCAGAGGAGTAAAAGGAGGAAAACAGGATGGGCAATGAAGTAAAAATGCCAAATTATATTACCGGACCATATGCAGTCGGAACAGAAACTTTTTCAATTGTAGACCATGAAAGAACGGAACATTTGGGACCGGGAGAAGGACCGAGAAAAATATATGTACGAATGTATTATCCGGCAAGTAAAGACAGTGTGGAAGGAAAAGAAAAAGCACCTATTTTTACAGAGCGGACCTTGCAGGAGCTTCAGAAAACATTTCATTTTAAAATGCCGGAAGGGGAACTTCCGAAAGCAGACTACTATGAGGGAGCGGAGCATGTAAACGGTCAGAAGTTCCCGCTTGTTATTTACAATCACGGGTATGGTGCGTATGCGGAGGCTAACACGTTTCTGTGCTGCGAATTGGCGTCAAACGGTTATATCGTAGCGACAGTAGGACACGCATATGAAGCCGTGGCTAACGAGTATGAGGACGGCAGTTTTGATTTGATGGATAAAAACATAAATAAGTTTATGTATGGTAATTTCTTTGGATATTTGCGTTTGGTGGTTGCGCAGACGAAATTGCTGAAAGCAAAGGGGACGCCGGATACAATGTGTGTGGTCCGCGAACTTAGGACAAGATATGCGCAGCAAGTTGATTTTTCCAAAGGCATCGGTGCGACAGGACATTCTCTCGGCGGTGCTACGGCATATTACTTGTGTCACCATGAAGAAGAGATTTCCTGCGGCGTCAATATCGACGGAAGTTTGTTTGGCAATTACGAGGGAATGGTGATGAAAAAGCCTTTTCTGCAGATTTGTTGCAAAGAGAATTATCCTACGATGACAAGACCGCTTTTGGGAACGGAGGCGTTCGCGCGGTGTGAAGTTTTTGAAGGCATGAAGCATCTCGGTTTTTGTGATGCTAAATTTTTTATACCGGTGAAAATGATGGTTGGTAAGATGGATGGAATTGAGATGTATAAGCGATTGTCGGCGTGTCATTTTGAGGTGTTTGATCAATATTTGAAATAGTAAACGTGTGGTTTTAAAAATGCTTTACAGCGACTAAAATAAAAGTTGTTGTAGAGCATTTTTGTTTTGGGAGTAACCAAATAGGCTTCCAAAATATCTAATAATTGTAAAGACAAATATTTCCGGAAAAAAGATGTCTTTAGGAGGCTTACATGTATAACGAATTGATAAAAAAGGCAAAAAGAAAGGACAAGCAGGCATTTTCATTCCTTTTTGAGCAGAATCTGAGTGATATGTATAAGGTTGCAAAGGCGATGCTGAAGAAGGATGAAGATGTAGAGGATGCGCTGCAGGAGACGGCATTAATTTGTTGGCAGAAGATAGGACAACTTGAAAAGAACAGGTATTTTAAAACATGGATGATTCGTATTTTGATTAACGAGTGTAATTCTATTTTACGAGAGCGGAAAAAGGTCTGTGAGGATGGAAGAACCGGGGACTATGGAGAGGAAGACTACGGATACCTCAGTGCGGAATGGGAAATGTTTTTGAATACATTGGACGAAAAATATAGACTTGTTGTCATCCTTTATTACATGCAGGGATATAAAGTCCGGGAAATTGCACAGATTATGGAAACGAGTGAAAGCAGCGTGAAAAAGTATCTTGTGCAGGCGCGAAATAAGGTAGAAGAATTATATAAGGAGGAAGGATAAAATATGAGTAAGTTTGATGAAATGGTGCAGGGAATTGATAAAGAAACGGAAGTGCCGGAACAGATGAAAAGAAACATTAAGGTCACCTTGGAACAACTTCCGGAAGAGGGACAGGCGGATAAAGTTAGCTATGCGAAACACTTTTTGTTTAAGGTGGCAATGCTGGCACTTGTGGTTATTATGGGATCTACGACGATTTACGCAGGGATAAAGAAATGGGGTATTGCGGAACATTGGAAAATGACATGGAATCGGGATATGTCTGCGGATGAGATGGAGCTTGTAGAAACAGATGTGGAGCAAAGCGTGGCTATGACAGAATGTGAGTTTGATGATCTGGTAAGTGCAAAAGTCACGGAAACTCTTTGTGACAGCGGACAGTGTATTGTAGAGGTGGTTCTGACACCTGCAAAAGAGAATTATGTGATTAAGGAATCTGGTGAGTCGGAAGAAACGGAAAATAAAAGCGGAAAACAAATTCTGTATGCAAATGCATGGATCGGTGATTCGAAGGAATTAGAGGGAAGTGTCACGGCAAGTCTTGGGGTGACAACAGCAGAAGATGGTAGTTGTCAGTATGTCTTTGCCTACGAATATCCGATGAATGGAGAAAAGCAGGAGTTTATGTGTCATATGGATGTCTATGGTGAAAGTACAAATAATGCATGGGTGTCAAAGGAGATAAAATTTTTTGTGACGGATAGAAGTAATGCCACTACCTATGTGTTTTTGCCGGAAGAGGTGACGGAAGTAGAAGATTCGAATGTAATGATTGATCAGGTTGTTGTGGTAAAGACAGAACTTGGAATTAAGTGTACCACATATTATCATTTGGCCGAGGAAATACCACAGGATGAAAAAATCAATTTCAGCACATGTATATGGATGCTGGATGAAAACGGTAAGCGGCTGGAAGGAAACCCGGGTGGTGCATGCGGAGGAAGCAGTAAGCTGACAGAAATCAGCACAAGAGAGAATTCCATATCGTGGACAGATTATTATGTAGGAATGGAAATTCCGGATGTTTTGTTGGTGCAGCCACATGACATTTCTGCGGAAATTATTTATGAACCGGTTAAAGTATATTTGAAAAAAACAAAATAATCCTTGACTCTCACGTTACGTCATAGCTTATGGTATACTTACACGAGGAGGTCATCGATATGAAGACAGTGAATGAAGTAAGCCGGCTAACCGGAGTGAGTATACGCACTCTGCACTATTATGATGAGATTGGACTTTTGCATCCGACACAGGTGACGGATGCAGGCTACCGGCTGTATGACGATACGGCGTTGGAAAAGTTGCAACACATCATGTTGTTCCGGGAACTTGAGTTTCCGCTGAAGGAAATCAAGGAGATTGTTGATAATCCGGATTTTGACCGGAATAAAGCTTTGGAGCAACAGATTAAGCTTTTGACACTGAAAAAAGAACATATTGAAAACCTGATTATTTATGCTCGTGGAATACATTTGATGGGAGTGAAGGATATGGATTTTTCAGCATTTGATACAAAGAAAATGGATGAGTATGCAGCGCAGGCGAAAGCAAGCTGGGGCGATACAGATGCATACAAAGAGTATGAAAAGAAAACGGAAGGCTTAAGCAAAGAACAGAAAAACGGGATTGGCATCGGGATGATGGAGATTTTTAAGGAGTTCGGACAGTTGCTTCCGGCTAATCCGGGAGATGATTTGGCACAGGCGCATGTAAAGAAACTGCAGGACTATATTACCGAGCATTTTTACACATGCACGAATGAAATTCTCTCAGGGCTCGGAAAGATGTACGTCTCAGGCGGAAGCATGACGGAAAACATCGACAAAGCCGGCGGGAAAGGTACGGCAGAGTTTGTTTCTGAAGCGATTGAAATTTATTGTAAATAGTACTTGAATAATATTTTTAATTAACATACGCTTAATTCATGGATATCCTTTAAAACGAAAGAAATGGAGGAAAACATGAAGAATAATGAGATGTTTTATGAGATGATTTTCAAGAGAAAGTCATTTCACATGTTCAAGGACATTGGGCGCATTGTGCCGGAGGAACTTGAGGCCATAGAGGCATTTTATCAGACCGTGCAGCCGCTGGATGTAGATATAAAAACGGCAATGTGTATTGTACCGTCCAAAGAGACGACCTGTAAGCGCGGACAGGAATATTGCATTCTGCTATACAGTGAGAAAAAGGACGGTTATCTTCCGAATATCGGCTATATCGGACAGCAGCTCGATTTGTATCTGGCATCGCGCGATATCGGAGCTTTGTGGTTTGGAATCGGAAAAGTCGATGAGCCGCAGTACGACGGGCTTGATTTTGTGATTATGATTGCGATTGCAAAGATGCCTGCGGAGAAGTTTCGGAAAGACATGTTTAAGAGTAAGAGAAAACCGCTTTCGGAAGTTTGGCTTTGCGAGGCGTCCCCGGAAATCGGAAACATTGCCAGGTTTGCACCAAGCGCCTGTAATACGCAGCCGTGGAAAGTGGAAGAAGCAGACGGTGAGTTTTTGGTTTACCGATATAAAAAGCCTGGGAAACGCGGAATTATGCCGGCAGACAAGGTGGCCTACTACAATCGGATTGATATCGGGATTTTCCTGTTGTTTTTGGAGGTGTGCTTTGTGCATCACAGAGTGGAATTTGACAGGGAGTTGTTTACGGATAACGCCCCGGATGATTGCGAACAGGTACTTGTGGCGAAATATAAGATGAAAAGGGATATGTAAAGGTCAATGTTGTTTTGATAATAGGATGGGCCGTCCATTCAAAAGGGAATGGACGGCTGTTTTACGTTCTGAAAACATATTTCAGCAAACTAGTCCGTAAGCCCATAAATTATTTACGGTTCTCGAGACAAAAAAACGAGCCATGAGAAGAATATACCATTGAAAATCCACTTTCCCTATGATATAGTGTGCAATGGTAAAAATATAAATGATAGAAATAACCATGAAAAAGGAAGAAAAAAATGAAAGATTTAACAAAGGGCTATCCGGCAAAGGTCATTATGATGTTTGCCATTCCGCTCATGTTCGGATACATATTCCAGCAATTTTATAACATGGCTGACAGCAAGATTGTCAGCACCTATGTCGGTACGGATGCGCTGGCAGCAGTCGGTGCGACGGCGGTTGTGTTTAACACGATGATTTTCTTTGTCAACGGTCTGACACAGGGATTTTCCATACTTATTGCAAACAGTTTTGGGGCAAAGGATATGCAGGGACTTCGCCGTTATGTGGCGGGCTCCATTGTTTACACCGTAGGAGCAACGCTCATTATGACAGTAGCCGGGCTTATATTTATTGTTCCGCTCCTTGAACTTTTGCAGACGCCGCCGGAAATTATGGAAGCGGCAACGATATATGTAAAGATTATTATTGCCGGTATGGCAACATCGTCTCTTTATAACATGTGTGCCAACATGTTACGTGCAGTGGGGGACAGCAAAAATCCGTTGTATTGCCTGCTGGTAGCGGTTGTGCTCAATATTGCGCTGGATATATTGTTTGTGCGGGAGTTTAAGATGGGGATTGCAGGTGCGGCTTATGCGACCGTGATTGCGCAGGCTGTGGCCGGTCTTATGTGTCTTGGCATCATTCTTTGGAAATTCAGAGAGATATTACCGCAAAAAGGCGATTGGAAGTTTGAAGCGAAACGCTATCGAAACTTGTTTACGACCGGTCTTTCGATGGCCTTGATGGGCTGTATTGTCAATGTCGGAACTATTGTGTTGCAAGGGGCAATCAACGGACTCGGAACCGATATTGTTGCAGCGCATACGGCCTCCAGACGTGTGTTTGATGTGATGACAGTCATTCTTTACACGGTCGGAATTGCGATGACGACTTATGCAAGTCAGAACATGGGTGCAGGCGAGCCGAAGCGTGTTCGTCAGGGTGTTCGTCATGCTAATTTGATTGTGACCGGTTTAACGACGCTTTTGATTGTTTTTTGTTATGTGCTTGGTGAGCCGTTGCTAATTTGGGTGACAGCTACGGAAAATCCTGCAATTGTAGAGCCTTCGGTGATGTACTTGAAGGTGAGCGTCTGGCTGTTTTATGTGTTGGGACCTCTTTTTGTCATGCGCTGTACACTGCAGGGAATGGGAAGAAAAATCATTCCGCTTTTCTCAAGTTTTATGGAGATGGTTGTAAAAGTGCTGTCGGCGGGATTTTTGGTTCCGGCGCTTGGTTATTTGGGTGTGGCACTTACAGAGCCGATCAGCTGGATTGTGATGATCATTCCGTTAATCGTGGCTTACTTTGTAAAGCCGCCGGAGAAAATGATTGAGTCAGAAGAATAAGGGTTTTAGTTACGGGATAAGTCTTGGGATTTATCCCGTTTTTTCTGTCCGCATTGACGGGGAGTTGGTTCGTGTTTAAAATGGAGAGGAGAGCAGTAATGAGGTGACGAAGATGAAGAAAAAGGTATGTTTGCTTTTATTAATGACAGGTATCATATGTATGTGCGTTGCTTGTAATAAAGTTAGCGATGGTGCAACCTCTACGCAGAATTTGATTGTAGAAGTATTAGAGGAGAAATATCCGGAGAAAACATTTGAGGTAATAGGGCAAGAGAGCTTATATTATAATGTAGTTGACGGAGCGGGAATTCGATTTCAGGTGGAACCAATACAGGTGACACAGGTCAAGTTTTGGTGTACGGATAATTATTTGGATGCTTACTTTCAAGCGAATGGTACTGTGGAACAATGTAATGAAATTTTAGAACAATTTGGCATAGAGAACAAAGTTGAGCTTGGCGAGCCGTTTGAAGTGAATCTCGGAGTCATCGACGATGAAAGAAATCGCACACAGATGGAATCGTGTCTGGATGAATTAGGTGAATTGCTGAAGGTGCCGTTCGAAGTGACTTATTATGATAAAGGAACCCCGCAACAAGGAGAAAAATATCAAGGGAGTTCTACGGTAGGAACATTTTCGTATATTTCTTTAGATTATACATTTCAAGAACCGCATATAAGGACTTTTGTAGGAGAGGGAACTATTGCGATAAATGATATACAGAAAGTACTGGATGGACATGCGTTGATTGAGAATATTTTGGTGCAGGTTAACGAGTACGATATCATAGGTGAGGCATTGGAACCGGAATTTTATGCGCAGATAAAGGAAGCAGTAGAGGCGGGAGAGCGACCGGTTGAAGTCTATGAAGATGATTATAGACATTTTGATATTTCGATAGAGATGATTCATACCAAAATCACAAGCAACACAGATGCATCTATTTTGACGATAGAAAATGAAGGGGAAGATGAAAATGGCAATGTGGTACTTCGTGTAATGGCGGAGAATGGGGATGAGTTGTTTTTGCACTTGGGGAAGAATGAAGAAGTTGCGTATAGCTACAAATTGAATGATTTGTATATGGCAGAAAAAAAGTAATGTGTATGTAAGAATAACTATGAAAGGATTGGGGCGAAAATGATTAGTAAAGTATTTAAAATATCTCTCTTGATTTATCCGATTACGTTTGTTATAGCGGTATTTCTCGGTACAGTATATGGGATAGATTCCGGATGGGCTATGCCGGCTATGAGCGACGGAGAACTAATGTATGGCTGGTCTGCAATCTGGAGTTATTTGATTTTGATTGTATGGACATTTGCTATTGTTTATGTGCTTGTAGTGATTTTTCAAGTGAGCTATATAATCGGGGCGTTAATTGCGAAGATAAGGAAATGAATGGAGGTTAGCCATGGGTATCACTTTGTCCGAGGGTAACATAGATGAATATTTAAAAGAAGATGATGTAATTGATTTCGGAAACGAAAACATCACTCGGCTCGCAGATGAATTATATCAAGAAGCGGCTAGTGAAGCGGAGTACATAAGAAAAGCATACGAATTTGTGAGAGATCATATTTCACATTCGGCAGACATAAATGAGGATGTTCTGACATGTTGCGCATCGGAAGTTTTAAAAGCAGGACATGGGATTTGTTTTGCAAAGTCGCACTTGCTGGCTGCTTTGTTGCGCTATAAATCTATTCCGGCAGGATTTTGTTATCAAAAGCTAATTTTAGATGATGATACTGCGCCTGTTCTGATTTATCATGGGCTAAACGGAGTATATATCAATGAATATAAAAAGTGGATACGTCTTGACGCAAGAGGAAACAAAGAGGGTGTGAATGCGCAGTTCTCATTAGATAAAGAGTACCTTGCATTTCCTGTCCGGCCGGAAAAAGGCGAGGAAGACGGATTTAAAATATATCCGAATCCGGATAAGAAAGTGTTAGAACGACTGAGAAAATACAAGACAAGGACAGAACTTTGGGAAGATTTGCCGACGGAGTTGGAAGAAAGATGATTTTGATAAAAAAAGCACAGAAAGAAGATTTGGAAAACATACTAAAGCTGCAATATTTGGCTTACCTAAGCGAGGCGAAACTCTTTGGTAATACGGATATTCCTCCTTTAAAACAGACGATAGAAGAAGTGTATGAGGAATTCCGAAAAGGGACGGTTTTAAAGGCAGTGGATGACGCAGGGGAGATAATAGGCTCTGTCAGAGCGCATCAGGAGAACGGAACTGTTTATATCGGTAAATTAATGGTTCATCCCGACATGCAAAAGAGGGGAATAGGAACAAGTCTTCTTGCGGAAATTGAAAAGGAGTATTCGGGCCGAAGATATGAGCTTTTTACCAGCACAAAAAGTGTTAGTAATATAAGGTTGTATGAACGACAGGGATATAAAATTTTTAAACAAGAGGCGGTGTCTGAGGAGCTGCAATTTGTGTATTTGGAGAAGGGTTGAGTGGTAAATCCTTGAATTTCACATCGGTTGATCAGTGCTAATTTTGGGAGGTGACTATGGAAGATATAAAAGCAACTTCAATCTTTGTTTCAGCAATTTTTGAAGAGGAACCAAAACAATGGGGATTGCGAGGAGATCCTTATTTGTGGGAAGATTTAAAAAAGGAATTTTCGACAGTGCCGATAACAATATCATTGGAAGATTTTGTAAAGGAATTTAAAGAAGTATTTGAAAAATATACCGGAAATCCATTAACAAGTGATTGTCATATATTTTTATCCGAATACGCAAATAGTGGTATGTCCAGTGGACAGATATGTGGAGAATTTTGGATGGACAAGGCACTTCCATTGTTGGTGGAGAGATTAAAGGGTTTTAAATAATTTATAAATGTAAATCTTTTCGTTTCGTATGACAGAGTGATGTTTTTTCGAACTAAGACATATGAAAATTTAAATTTGCGAGGTGATTGGATGTTTTATTGTGCTTTTCCAAGTGATTTGAAAGAAAACATAAATAAAGTAATAGAAGCCATGCCTAATAATACATTCAATAATGTTTCTAGCATAATCAGCGATAATAACATTACATATACCCTTGACAACAATGTTGTTGAACTTCCGTATAGAATGTATTTGTTAGATATTGCTGATGCAGAGTATGAAAAACTAAGTCAAACTCAAAAAAAAATACTGTGTTGCATCTACACAAGGAGTTGTAACGGTTATATTAGAGAAAAATATTTGCGAAAATTATTGGATATGCCGTATGAACAATGGAGCATTCCGTTTATAGTTAAGCTTTGTGACGAATATGTTATTGAAATTCTTGAAATTATATATGACAAACTGAAGGAACGGGACAACACAGACATTCAAAGTTTTTGTTTGAGAAACAAAGTCTCAATTAGCAAAAGTTACTCAAGAATGATAAGTTATTGGAATGAGTATTATCGCGGATATGCATTTGATTTCAGGGAATATATTGGTAGAAGCTTGTTTAGGGAGTGCCTTGGATATGATAGAACATTTGAGAGATGAAATCCAATTCACATAGGAGAAAACCGATGAATAATTTAACCATAAAATATAATGAACTAAGTGCAGAAGAATTTATTTTGTGGAGTGAGGTTGAGATTAGATGGAGGCTATAGTTATGAAACCATTTTAGAAAAATGGCCATGGCTCGTGTGTTGGGGAATAGATAATAAAGGGAGGACGATAATATGCCACATGTAGAAATAAAATGCTTTCCGGGAAGAACAGAGCAGCAGAAAGCATTATGCGCAGAAAAAATTGCGGAAGTGCTAGCGGAGACATGGGATTGTAAGATGTCAAGTGTTTCTGTTTCAATTAAAGATGTTCCGAAAGACCGGTGGAAAGAAGAAGTATGGGATGCGCAGATTATAGCGGATGAACCGCACTTGTACAAAAAGCCGGGATATACATACGAATGAAAGATTGATACATGATTTTCTCTACTTTTCGCAGGTAGAAAACATGTCCTCGTGCAGTTATAAAAGAGCTTTGTTTCTGTGCCCGTGTCAGTCACAGAAGTAAAGCTCTTTAATTAGCAGGTAGAGGGTATAATTTGTTGAACGATGCAGTATCGGAAAAGACTATTTCCGAATGTTTTTAAGCAGCACAATGATAAGCACTGTCATAATTCCGATTTCAAATAAATAATACGCCCAAAGCGGCACCGGAAGCGGCGCACCATAACGGTTCGGACGCCTGTTCAGGAATTCAATTATCGTTTCCCCCCTGACCGCGCAGACAAACTGAAAAAAGAACCCTATTGCAGATAGTGATGAAACAATGCCAACTATGCCGACCGCTCTTGCACGCGGGCCGCCCATTTCATCGGCGGGCATCCCCGTAATCGTGCGATAGACCACGACCATTATCGCAACTGACACCGCACACAGCACAAATGATACGATTTTACTATACATATATCGTTCCTCACTTTCTGATTTTATCATGAAATCAGCAATCATATTCCCTGTTTTATCATATTCCTGCGGAAAATGCAACTGCTGCCGGAACAAAATAAGAAAAAATACAGCTGCCAACCACTCATAATCAGCCGTCCCCCCTTACTCGTACCCCTATTCTATTTTTGAGAGCACCGCGACATCTTTCGCGTAGGACTTGACAAACTTACTATAATATTTTTTTGCTTTTATAGTATTTAGGCTATATAATACTCACAGCATAACAATTAAGAAAGGCTTGATTTTTACCAGACGTTCTTTGTATCAATCGTCTGCGGTCAGACTCTTCAGCAGACCTTCTTCATGGTAGGTGCGGTCAAAATGACGGACTGTTTCTGCTGCGATTGACGAAGCATACGCGGATTTGTCCTTCGGCATGAGCAGTTGAACGATGCACCATTTTTGGCGGGTCATTCAACAGAGATTTAATTAAGATCAAGATATGACATCTATTATTGCAGAAATGATGAAAATTTCTGTTGATGAAGCAATTAAAATGCAAGGTGGAAATCCATCAATGATTGTGGTTACAAATAAAACAAAAACAAATGGTTCTTCTACAATTTGCTTTACAGATAGTATGATAGTTTAAAGAAGGGGAGAAAATGAGTAGTTTATTTCAAGTATTAAAAGACCTTGTCGGGTGGTTCTTCGGAGTTTGTTTTATTGTCTTGTCGTTGGGCTTGTTTTTTAACGGAAGCATTGTCGGCGGAGTTGCATCACTGCTGTTCGGTTTTGGGATTACACCGCCGGGAAGAAAGATGGCAACAGCATTCAACATGTCTTCGAAGGTAAGTTTTATCGCATTGACATGTCTTTTTTTAGTTTCCTTCGGTTCTTTGGCAGATGCCGGATCGGAAACTGCGCCGGAAAGTAATCTGCAGGAAACCGTAACTGTGACAGAGCAGAGCGCAGAGAGTGATTTGCCGGAAGGAAATACTGCGGTTGCAATAGCAGAAGAAGAGTCCGGGGAGCAGGGGGACGTCGAAATAGAAACGCCGGAAGAAACTGCGCCGACAGAGGAGATAGAGACAGAGTTACCGGTTGTATCAGAAGATGATGAGGAAGAGGTTGATACAGAACTTCAAGTCCACTTTATCGATGTCGGACAAGGTGATGCAACCCTGGTTATTTCCGGAGAGCATGCGATGCTGATTGATGCCGGTGATGACAGCAAGGGTACGAAAGTACAACTTTACTTGAAAAATCAGGGAATAGAAAAGTTGGATTACCTCGTGCTGACACATACGGATGCCGACCATATCGGCGGCGCAGATGTTATCATAAGCAAATTTGACATTTCTAACGTTTTTATCGGAAATTTTCCGAAAGATAATACGGTATATCGGGACCTTATGCAGGCGTTGCAAATGAAAGGATTGACCTATTCCACGCCGGAGGCGGGAAGTACTTATGCTTTGGGAGATGCTTTTTTCACGACAGTAGCTCCGAACAGGGAATATGATGACGCAAATAATTTTTCGATCGGATTACTTCTGCAAAACGGTGGAAACGGATTCCTGTTCACCGGTGACGCAGAAGAGGAAGCAGAGCAGGATATATTAGCAGCCGGGTTCGACATAGACTGTGACGTATTGAAGGCGGGACATCACGGAAGCCGGACTTCGAACTCTAAAGCATTGTTATCCGCTGCGACACCTGCTTATGCGGTAATCAGTTGCGAAACAAACAATTCCTACGGACATCCGCATGCAGAAGTGTTGAATAATCTGCGCGCCATGAATGTGCAGGTATTCCGTACAGATGAACAGGGTTCGGTGGTTGCAGTTTCCGACGGCAAACAAATTACATGGAATTGTGCGCCTTCGGAAAGCTGGATAGCAGGTGAGCCGACGGGCAGCATGCAGGAAGAAAGCGATGAAGAGAACACTGTTACGGATGAAAATGGTGAAGAAGAGCAGGAAACAGATTCCGGACAAACGTCTGATTTGTCAGCCGGCGGCAACTATGCTGTAAATGACAGAAACGGAAAGATACATATTGTAGGCGAGTGTACGGCGACAGGGACGGGAGATAAAGCAATGAAAAATCCGGTTTACTTTGCAACCTATGAGGAAGCAGAGGCTTACTCCATACAGATTGCGCCGGAGCTGGAGCAGGAAAAAAGAAAATGCGGAAATTGTTATAAATAAATGATAGAGAAGTTGGTGGGAGGTAACCGTGATGCTGATATTGATTCAATGTGTCGTATGTTGTATTCTTTTTACTCTGATTATTTTGCCGGCGCAGTATAAAGATCCGCTCTGCATGATTGCGTCGTATCCGCCTGCGGTCAGAAAGCGTGTGGCGGAACTTCCGCAGTATAAAGATGTGATTGTGAAAAAAGAGAAAAAGCATTTGGGGAAGAAATTATTCGGTGTGTTTTTCTTTGCAATTGTTTTGGCGGCGCTGGCATATTTTTCCGGATGCAGAAGTTTTTTTGACACATTTTTGCATGTGTTTACTATATTTTTTGTCGTAAATCTGTATGATATGATTGTTCTTGACTGGGGTGTTTTTTGCCACAGTAAAAAGCTCAGAATTCCGGGAACAGAAGATATGGATAAAGAATATGCGGATAAGTTGTTTCATGCAAAAGGCGCGGGAATCGGATGTTTACTCGGACTTGTAGTGGCGCTTTTGTCCGGTTGCGTTGTGCATTTGGCTTCGTTATAATGAAAGTTGTATCGACATGCTAAGAATAAGTCATAAAGGAAGAGATAAAATGAAACTGAGAAATCCGGATACAAAAGCAGACTGGAAAGCGATAAAACAGCTTTACCGGTCTGCCTTTCCGTTAAATGAAAAAAAGCCGTTTTGGCTTATAAAAAGTAAATATGAGAAAGGTCAGGCCGATGTGTGGGTGATTGAGAAAGAAAACTCGTTTGCGGGTATGGCAATCACAATGAACGGCGGTGATCTTGTGTTGCTTGACTATTTTGCAGTCTGTGCGGACAAGCGCAGCGGCGGAATCGGCGGCGAGGCACTGAAGTCCCTGCAGGAGAAATACAGTGACAGGCGTTTCTTTCTTGAGATAGAAAGCGTGGACAAGCCGTCACCGAAACTTCCGGAACGCCTAAGAAGAAAAAAGTTTTATCTGACAAACGGAATGCAGGAGATGGGCGTAAACGTGAAGTTGTTCGGCGTGGATATGGAACTTCTCGGATACAACTGCGCGGTCAGTTTTGAGGAGTACCGCAATTTGTATTTGAATACATATGGTAACTGGGCGGCAAGGAATGTGGTCGATAGGTGAGGAGTACATGGAATAGACAGATGGTTGGTTGAAGTATCGTTTGCACGAATTCTTACTGTCTCCCCATGGCTTTATATACTAGTGATATGGGGAGAGAAAAGGTTGACATAAAGTTGTGAAAACAAAAAAGAGAATGCATTTTATCTCCCTATACAAGGACAATTATAGAGGCTGGGGAGATATTTGCATCAAAAACAGCTAAAAATCTCCCCCCATGGACATAGATGAGATTGACATGGGGAGAAAAATGCCGGTAACCTACCGCTTACCGCAAAAAAAATACCGATGACCGCAAAAACCAACATTTTATTTTAGGCGGCGTTATAATGCACTCAGGAGGTGACGAAATGAACTTTCGATTAGTCATTGATAAGGAAAAAGAAGAAGAGGTTGTGGCGACGGTCCATAACAAGTCGGAGCTGACAGACAGAATAGAGGAGCTGGTCATGCAATACGACGGATCGGATGAAATCACAGCTTACACGGAGGATGATATCAAAGTTCTGAAACTGAAGGAGATTGAGTGCATTACAGTAATTGACGGAAAGACGTATGCGATATGCGAGGGGAAAGAGCAGTTTCGTTTAAAACAGAGACTTTACGAAATGGAAGAACTTCTTCCGGAATGTTTTATCAAAATCAATAAATCTTCTTTGGCAAATCAGAACAGAATCGAAAGATTCACCGGAATGTATACCGGGGCCGTAGATGTGGTTTTTAAAAGCGGCTACACGGAATATGTTTCCAGAAGATGCTTTGCGGAAATTAAAAGGAGGTTGAATGTAAAATGAAAAAACATGTAATAGATTTTATGCATAGAGGTCTGGTAGCGTCCGTCGGCG
>JAFTWX010000056.1 GCA_017465095.1 Lachnospiraceae bacterium
GCCGTCTCCGCCGTCTCCGCCGTCCGGACCGCCGTCCGGCACATATTTTTCGCGTCGGAAGGAAACATGACCGTCTCCGCCTTTTCCGCTTCTAACATAAATCTTAGCTCTATCTGCAAACATAAATTATTCTCCATGAAAGAAAAGAGCTCCAAACATAAGTTTGAAGCTCCTCGCAATTTCGTAATTAGTCTTCTACCGGATAAACGGAAGCCTGCTTTTTGTCTCTTCCTTTTCTTTCGAATCTAAGAACACCGTCAACTAAAGCGTATAATGTATCATCACCGCCACGTCCAACGTTAACGCCCGGATGAATCTTTGTTCCACGCTGTCTGTATAAGATATTTCCAGCTTTTACGAATTGTCCGTCAGCTCTTTTCGCACCTAATCTCTTTGACTCGGAATCTCTACCGTTCTTTGTAGAACCTACTCCTTTTTTATGAGCGAAAAATTGAAGGTTTAAATTTAACATGTGTTACACCTCCTCGGTTTTTAATGTCACATTTTGTTTGTAATTTTTTTCTAATTCTGACAACCCAAGTATCATGGCATCTATCAAGAGCTGCGAATCGTGATTCGGCGCATCATTGATATGGAACTTTATGACACCTTCTTCCTCGTCAGATTCATATCCGACCGAAAGACCGGAAAACTTCTCAATAGAGTTGATGGTGTTAGTCACAAGCATGGAAATCGCAGCGCATACGATGTCGTATCCCGGATTGTCATACTCTGCATGTCCGCACACATCAAAACCGATATATTTTCCTGTGTTGTCATTATAAATAGTAACTGTTGTCATCTCTCAACCTGCATAAAATTAAGCGTTGATCTTGTCAATCTTAACCTTAGTGTATGCTTGTCTATGACCGTTTTTCTTGTGATAACCTGTTTTTCTCTTATATTTGTAAACGATTACCTTACGAGCTCTTCCCTGCTCAACAACTGTAGCTGATACAGAAGATTTCGCAACGTCAGCACCAACCTTAAGGTCAGCATCGCTTACTGCAAGAACCTGGTCAAATGTTACAGTAGCACCTTCTTCTGCTTCGAGTTTTTCTACGAAAATCACGTCGCCTTCAGAAACTTTATACTGTTTTCCACCTGTTGCAATAATTGCGTACATAGGGCACCTCCTATTCATTTACTCGCTAACTACGGTGACCGGAATTTTTCCGATACTTTAACCTCATTATGCGGCATACTAGATGATAATAACATGCGTTTTGCGGGGTGTCAATGGTTTTTTACAAAAAAATACGCTGCAATCTGGCTTCTGGCAGAGAACTCCTCCGTCAAGAGAAGCTGCTCCACTTCCTCTTTGGAATAGAAGGCGGCTTTGATTTGTTCGTTGTCGGAAGTATGATAGGAAAACTCCCCTTCCGCTTCCACAAAAACAATCTGCGTACTGATGTCGGAAATACCGACCGCCGAGAAAGACGGAGGCAAAATATCGATAAATCGTTTGACACGCAGTCCCGTTTCCTCATAAAGCTCACGTTTGACACATTCTTCGATTGTTTCCCCCTCCTCAATCATTCCGGCACACAAATTATAGATTTCTTTGTTCAGTGCCATGCGGAATTCGTGAAGAAGAAGCATCTTACCGTCTTTGTAAGCAATAATGGAAACGCCGCTCACCCGTCTGCCCAAATCTTCCGGCCCGCCGAGATCCTTCCGGCTGACAATTTCATATTTCTTTTCGCGACCGGCATTATTAGTATAAGAAAGCTCATATTGTTTTAAATATTTACCGTTATGCACTTTTTTCAAATCTTTCAGTTCCACGGACAAATCACTCCTTTATTATTGAAACTGCTTTATTTTTTCAGCAAGCGAAGCTTCTGTTTTTTTTCTTGTGATTTCCACAAGTCCAAGTGCAGTCACACCGACAATTACGGTCTCGACCGGATCTGCTTTCACTGCTGCTTTCAGTTCTTCCAATATCAATGCTGTATTAGCTTTTCCTGTTTTCAGGAAATCTACAATAACAATTCCGGAAATATTGCGCAGGCGTAACTGACGTGCAACCTCCGTCGCAGCTTCCGAATTTGTCTTGTGATAAAATGTTTCCCGGTCCATCCTGTTCTGCTTTGCAGACGACTTTCCGCTGTTTACATCAATGACCGTGAGCGCCTCTGTCGGCTCAATAACAAGATAACCGCCGCTTTTAAGCCATACCCGCGCCGACAATGCCTCATGCATTTTTTCTTCCACAGAATATAATTTAAGCAACGAAAGACGGCTGTCCTGATAAAGACTGATCGAATCATTCGGAATAAAATCAAATTCAGAGTCTGTGCTCATGCGTTCAAAAAGAGCTGCATCGTCTGTAATAATCCGGTTTTTCGAAGCGCAAAACAGATTTTTAATTGCTTTTATATAAACGGAATCTTCCTTGTGAAGGCAGGAAAACACTGTTCTCTTATCCGCATTGGAAAGAACAAAGCTTGCTTTGTGAAATAATTCGTGCAATTCCCGGCTGACCTCGGAAGGCGTCGCCGTAATCGCATCCGTGCGGACAATCAGGCCGTATTGCTTCAGAAACAGTTCAGCCTCACCGAAAAGCTCATGGGCAGCGTTTGTAATCATACAACATGCCTTTTCTTTTTGCTTTTTGTCGAATTTTTTGGAATAAAAAACACCTTGGCTGTACGGGGTTAAAACAAGATATTTCCCCGAGAAACTAAGATCCGTTGTCAATGTCGCGTCTTTTGTTTTCAAAGGTTCTTTTGACACCTGAACAAGAATTGCGTCGCCGCATTTTAGCGCTTCGGCATCAGAACGATTCAATATCTTCTGCGGAATCGTTTCAGAAAGCGGTAAAAAGCCAACCGAATGCTCCGTGAACTGTACAAATGCTCCCTGCATGGCAGGAACAATATTTTTTACACGTCCCACATAAATATCACCGATGCTGCAATCGGAATTGCTTTGGAGCATCACCTGAATCAGACGGTTGTCCTCTGCCAAAAAAGCCGCTTCTGTATCTTTGTATTTCGTAAGAATCAGCGTTTGGTCGCTCATCAATAATCTTCTCCTACATAATCAAGCGGAACAAAATCAGGCTTTTCATCCGTTCCGATGTTTGTAAAGGTATCTTCTCTCGTAACGATAAAATCAAACTCTCCGGCCACCCTGCCGCAGAACCGATAATAATCCTCCATAACAAAAACCGGCTTGATATTTCCGGAGCTGGAGGCATCAACGAGCAGGGATACTTCCTGTTTTTCATTGTCAAAAGAAAATTCGTAAATATGAGGTTTCAAATCAATCTCTTTGGAACCCTTTTTTGTCTCTTTGACAACCCGGATTTCTTTTTGAGCGAGATAGTCATCAATTTGACCAAACAAGTCAAAATCGGGAGCATATGCTTCGCGGAATGAAATCGTATATTTTGCAGCCGCAACACTGGACATAGCGTTCTCGGCATTCTCAGGAAGCAGCTTAACCGATTCAATTTTCACGCCTTCAACCATAACACGGTTTAACGCATCTTTCACCTGCGCAGAGGTGGTGAGACTGTCCACACCGATGTCCATATATTCGCCTTTCGAGGCGATTCCGACACCGAGCGGGGCTGCAAAGGACATAATCTGGTGCGGACTGAATCCGGAAGAATAGGAAATGTCCACTTCTGCCCTACGCATTGCTTTTTGAAAATAACGCATCATATCAAGGTGTCCGATGAAAACCATCGGACCGCACTTGGAAAATTTAATTCGTAGTTTCATCACTTTGATACTCCTGTTTTTTCTTCGGTACAGACACCGACACAATAAGAGGAAGCGCCGCATCCCTGACAAGCCTGACGACAGTTCGGGGATGTTGTTTCATCCAATGCTTTTTTCCACTCGCGGAGAAGGAATTCTTTGGAAACGCCGCAGCTTATGAAATCCCATGGGAAGATTTCGTTTTCGGAACGGGCTCTTGTTGTATAAAAATCAATGCTGACACCGCATTCTTCAAAGGCCTGAAGCCAGAGATCATTATCAAAATATTCGCTCCAGGAATCGAACAGACATCCTTTTTTATATGCACGGTAAATCACTTCTGAAATCTTGCGGTCACCGCGTGCAAAAACACCTTCCAAAACCGTAACATCGGCCTCGTGATAATTGTATTTGATACTCTTTTGGTTCAGCTGATTTCTGACTGCTTCTTTTACGGTGTAGGCCTTGTCCAAAAATTCTTCCTTTGTACTCATCTGTGCCCACTGGAACGGAGTAAACGGTTTCGGTACAAAGAAAGATGTACTTGTAACAATCTGCACTCTTCCCTGTCTTTTTTCCTTCGGAACTGCTTCATAATATACTTTTGCAATTTCATTGGAAAGCTTGGCAATGCCTTCTATATCCTCTTTGGTTTCCGTAGGAAGACCGAGCATGAAATACAGTTTTACTTTATTCCATCCGCCTTCAAAGGCTTCTCGCGCACCGTTTAAAATGACCTCTTCCGTGAGTCCTTTGTTGATTACATCGCGCAGGCGCTGGGAACCGGCCTCCGGCGCAAAGGTAAGAGAGCTCTTTTTGACATCCTGAACCTTACTCATGACATCGAGCGAGAACGCATCGATGCGAAGTGACGGAAGGGAGATATTTATTTTTTTGCGGTTGCACTCTTCCATTAAATAATCGATCAGCTCCGGAAGCTGAGAATAGTCACTGGAACTCAATGAACTGAGAGAAATCTCCTCATATCCGGTGTTCTTCAGCATTTCCAAGGCGTAGTCCTTTAATACTTTGACATCTCTTTCGCGAAGCGGACGATAAAGCTGTCCGGCCTGACAAAAACGACATCCGCGGATACATCCGCGCATAATTTCCAGAACCACTCTGTCCTGTGTTACCTTTATAAACGGAACAACAGGCTTTAACGGATAATACGTGTCGGAAAGCTCCGTTACCATCTCTTTGCTAACCGTCGCCGGAACATCACCATATCTCGGCGCAAATGCGGCGATGGTGCCATCCTCGTTGTAAGCGACATCATAGAGAGACGGGCAATAAATCCCCGGCAATTTTCCGGCTTCACGCAGGAACTCTTCTCTGCTTCGACCGGCAGTTTTCATCTCTTTGTAAAGATCGAGAAGTCTGCGATACATAGTCTCGCCTTCGCCGATATAGAACAAATCAAAGAAATCCGCAATCGGTTCCGGATTGTAAGAACAAGGTCCTCCTCCGATTACAATCGGATCATCTCCAAAGCGGTCTTTTGCCCAAACCGGAATCCCGGAAAGCTCCAGCACCTGTAATATATTGGTGTAACACATCTCGTATTGTAATGTAATGCCAAGGAAATCAAACTCTTTCACCGGATCCTGGGATTCCAGCGCAAACAGAGGAATGTTTTCTTTTCGCATAACCGCATCCAGATCCGTCCATGGAGAATATACTCTTTCACACCACGTGTCTTCAAACCGGTTCAGCATATCGTAGATAATTTGAATGCCTAAATGTGACATTCCGATTTCATATACATCCGGAAAGCACATGGCAAAGCGGATATCCACCTTCTCCTTATCCTTCATGACACTGTTTACTTCGCCGCCGATGTAGCGGGCAGGTTTTTCAATTTTTAATAAAATTTCATCATTTAACATTAATTTTCTCATAATCAAGAGTATAAGGTATCTGCCGGAAGAAATCAAACAAATTATCGGAATAATCGGCAGAAATCAAAGTCTTTATTTCCTGTATGTAAGGTGCGACAACCGTATTCTCACTTTCTTTGGCAACAAAAAACAAAGCGAAGGTAAGGAGACATAAAATAAGGCGGCTTCGGAACGAGGATGTGCGAGTTTTTTCTTCGATTGTCTGTCCTTGTTCTCCGGTGATGACATCCTTGGTTACAGTGTTATAAGGAACAGGTTCCTCACCGTTTAAAATGCTCTTTACCTGCAGCAGACGGTGCTTGTTTGCGGTTGCATTTTCTCTGAGATAAGCGACAGCTGCCAGCTTTCTGTCCTGTGTTTTTCGGTCGCTATAATTAGGGGAAAACATAAAAAATCACCCGAACTCTTTTTTAAAATGTATGAGTCCGGGTGCTTGCTTTATGATTTATCTTTTTGACAGTTCGGAGGTGATGTCTTCCCATGAAATTTCTTTTTCGGACATCAGCACCATCATATGGTAGAGGAAATCGGAAATTTCGTAGACAATCTCTTCTTTGTTGTCATTTTTTGCAGCAATGACAACTTCAGTCGCTTCCTCTCCGACTTTCTTCAGTATCTTATCCAATCCCTTTTCGTAGAGATAATTGGTGTAAGAACCTTCCTTCGGATTGATTTTCCGGTCTTTGATTATTTCGAAAACTTTCTCGAAAACAGTCAACGGATTTCCGTCGTTTTCTGCCATCGGAATGAGATCTCTGTAGAAGCAGGAATAATTTCCGGTGTGACAGGCAGCTCCGACCTGATATACCTTTGCAAGCAGAGTATCATTGTCACAGTCAACGTAAAGACCTTTTACATACTGATAATGTCCGCTTGTAAGACCTTTGATCCACAATTCTTTTCTGCTTCTGCTGTAGTAAGTCATTTTTCTGCTGCGAAGCGTGGTCAAATAGGCTTCTTCATTCATGTAAGCAACCATAAGAACCTGGCCCGTCCGGTAATCCTGTACCACAACCGGCATAAGACCGTCCGGTCCGAGTTTGAACTCCGAAAATTCCATAACAACTTCCAGGGTATGTATCTGAATACCGCGCTCTTTGCATATCTTTTTCAGCGCCATAATCTCTTTGCTGTTGCTGTTGACAATATTGCCTGCAATACCGGACACCCCGTCCCGTTCCATAACGGAAAGCATTTTATCCAGGGAAATTTCCGGCAAAAATACAATGGAAGGAAGCGTGGAAGCTCCGAGACAATTTTTCAGCGCATGCTCGTCAATCAAAACAAGCTCGCTGACATACTCTTCCAGCAGTTCTTTGTTGATGGCAAGGGAATCCTCGCTGGCAATGGTCGCAGCGATATGCTCGCGCCCGAACCGAAGAGAAACATCCTTCAAAATGAACTGACTGCACTCTTTTCCCATATTGAGTACGGCTTTGTCACATCCTGCGTAGAGGAATTTTTTCACATCCTCCAGATTGTTGATATGACCGGAACCATAGACAGGAACCTGCACCTTGTCACACATCTGACGAATAATCGAAAGAGATTCTTCGTGCATTTTTTCGTTGTAGGACATGTCAAAAACAATAATAGTGTCCACACCGCTTTCGCTGTAGTGACAGGCAAGTTCTACCGGATCGGCAGAAACAACCGTATTGTCCATAAAGCTTCGTACGGCTTTTTTATCTTTTAAATAAATACTTCCCACAAACTGTTTGTAACTCATGTTTTTTCTCCTTATAGAGTACCTTTTGTGCTCAAAACATCCGTGATGCGTTCATCGTATTTTACAGCCTGGTCCAATGCTTTTGCAAAGGCTTTAAACATGGCTTCTATTTTGTGATGATCGTTTCTTCCGGATAACATTTTGATGTGGAGATTCATTTCGGCATTGGCGCAGACTGCGTAGAAAAACTCTGACGCAAGCTGTGTCTCAAACATGCCGACACGTTCCGAACCGAATTCACAGTCAAAGTCAAAGTAAGTTCTTCCGCCGAGATCCAGACTGCAGAGGGCAAGTGCATCATCCATCGGAAGAATGAAATATCCGAAACGTCCGATTCCTTTTTTGTCTCCGACCGCTTCTTTGATTGCTTTTCCGAGGACAATTCCCACATCTTCCACTGTATGATGCGGATCCACATGCAAATCACCGTCTGCTTTTAAATCCAAATCAAAAAAACCGTGTTTGGCAAAACCTTCCAGCATATGGTCGAAAAACCCTATACCGGTGGAAACATTGCTTTTTCCGGTTCCGTCCAACTGAAGGGACATGGTAATCTTTGTTTCTTTTGTCTCTCTTTTTATTTCCGCTGTGCGCATGTTTCGCACCTCCTTATTGGCATAAATACACTATTCAAATCTTACTTTAATGGAGTTTTCGTGCGCCGTCAAGCCTTCCTTACGGGCAAAAAGCTCGATATCTTTGTGCACCGCTTCCAGCGCCTCCCGCGAGTAGGAAATGATGCTTGATTTCTTAATATAATCGTCTACGGAAAGCGGCGAGAAGAACTTCGCTGTTCCGTTTGTCGGAAGCACATGATTCGGTCCGGCAAAATAATCGCCCAAAGGCTCGGAAGAATAATTTCCGAGGAACATAGCACCGGCATGACGGATTTTCGTCATCGTCTCATAAGGGTTTGCTGTCAGGATTTCCATATGCTCCGATGCAATTTCATTCGCCGCGTCAATAGCATCATCCATAGAGTCTGCAACAAGAATATATCCGTAGTTTTCCAAACTCTTTTCGATAATCTCTTTTCTGGACAGCTGCGCGGTAAATACATCCACTTCCTTCGATACTTCCTCGGCAAGCTTGCTGCTGGTCGTAATCAGAATAGAGGAAGCAAGTTCATCGTGTTCCGCCTGAGAAAGAAGGTCTGCAGCCACATAGCGCGGATTTGCCGTCTCGTCGGCGAGAACAAGAATTTCGCTCGGTCCGGCAATAGAATCGATGCTGACATATCCGTACACGGCTTTTTTTGCCAATGCCACAAATATATTGCCCGGTCCCACAATCTTATCAACCTTCGGAACGGACTGTGTTCCGAAAGCAAGTGCTGCAATGGCCTGCGCACCGCCTGTTTTATAGATTTCGTCAACACCGGCAATCTTTGCTGCCACTAAAGTCCCCGGATTCACCTTGTTATCCGGTCCTGCAGGTGTTGTCATAACGATTTTGGAAACGCCTGCCACTTTTGCCGGGATTACTGTCATCAGTGTGGAACTCGGATAAACAGCTTTTCCACCCGGCACATAGACGCCGACACTGTCGAGAGGCGTGATTTTCTGTCCGAGAATACTTCCGTCCGGTTTCGTGTCAATCCAGCTGTTTCTCACCTGTTTTTGATGATATTCCGCGATGTTGGCAGCTGCTTTTTTCATCACCTCAACAAATTCAGGTTCTATCTGCGAAAAGGCTTCATCAATCTCTGCGTCCGTCACCTTGAAATCATCCGTTCCCACGGTGTTTTTATCAAATTTATGTGCAAGTTCAAACAGTGTTTCATCCCCGTTTTTACGCACGTTTTCGATGATTTCCTGCACCGTTTTTTCATACTGGCCGTAATTGTTCGGACTGCGCTTGAGCAGATCGTTTAATAAACTGTCTTTTGATTCAGCAGTAAGTTTAATTATTTTCATTTATAAAATCTCCTTTATGTCTGCGATCAATTTTTTGATGCGCTCCGCTTCCATTTTCATGCTCACCTGATTGACAATCATGCGTGCGGACAACGGACAAATCTCTTCCAAAACATCCAGACCGTTTTCGCGAAGTGTGGAACCTGTTTCCACAATATCGACGATAACATCGGAAAGACCGACAATCGGTCCCAGTTCTACGGAACCGTTTAATTTGATAATGTCTACCGTCTGCTGTTTTTTGTTATAGAAATAATCTTTTGCTATGTTCGGGTATTTGCTGGCAACGCGGATCATTTCATGGTGTTTGAGAAGTTCTTTCGCACTCACCGGTCCGCAAACACACATACGACATTTGCCGAAGCCCAAATCCAGCACCTCGTAAGCACGTCTCTGCTCTTCCAAAAGCGTGTCTTTTCCGACAACACCGATGTCAGCAGCCCCGTATTCCACATAGGTAGGCACATCCGGTCCTTTTGCAAGGAAAAATTTTAATTTATGTTCTTCGTTGACAAAAATCAGCTTTCTGGAATCTTTGTCTTTCATCTCTTCGCAGGTGATTCCGATCTGTTCAAAAAGTTCCAGCGTTTTTTTTGCAAGTCTGCCCTTTCCGAGAGCAAACGTCAGATAGCGCATATCTTCACTCATTTATTCTTCCCTCCTCAAAAAAGCCTTGAAATCATAATTGTCCACAGGAAGCTCATCGCCGCTGTCATCCGCCAAATCATAGACAAGCACTTTTTCATCCGATGTCAGGCGGTACAAACGAGAAACCATGTTGTTATATCCGTAGCGGACATAATCTTTTATGGTTTTTTCCTCACCAAAAGCGACACATTCCACAGAATATCCAAGCTCTCTTCTGCGATCCGCAAGTTTTACCGCATCTTTGTACATGGACTTGTCGTACAAAATGTATTCGATGTACGGTTCACACTGCGGTGCAAGTTTCTGGCTGTTCAAAGCGACCATCAAATCATCCAAAAGAATCATAAATCCGATGGCAGGAGCATTTTTTCCGAAGTACGAAAGAAGCTTGTCGTATCTACCGCCTTTTAAAATGGCATCGCCGACACCGTAGGTATATGCCTTAAAAATAATACCGGTATAATAGTTGTATTTGCTCACCATTCCGAGATCGAAAGAAACATATTTCTCATCCCCGAAATCCTTGAGCGTTTCATAGAGCTTTTTCAGGCGTTTTACGGCCTTTAAACTTTTCTCGTTTGAAACGAGGCTTTGCGCCTCATCCAGACATTCATAGGAACCGAAAAGCTCTGTTACCTTCAAAAAGGCCTCCGCTTTTTTCTTGTCAATTCCCTCGTTTGTGATGTATTCTTCCACGCCGAAATAATTTTTGTTTGAAATCAGTTCGCGCACCTGGCTTTCCATCTCTTCGGAAAGACCTGCCTCACTGCATAATCCCTTGAAAAATTCGATTTCACCGATACTGATTTGAAACTCTTTTAAACCGCTTTTCTTCAGCGCTTTCACGGCAAGGTGAATCAGTTCTGCGTCCGCACAGGAACTGTCATCCCCGATTAATTCCACACCTGTCTGCGTCACTTCTTTTAATTTACCCTGCAATTCCGAAGTGTTGGTAAAGGTATTTCCGCAATAGGAAAAACGTACCGGAATATCCTCTTCCAAATAATATTTGGCCGCACATCGTGCCATAGACGGCGTAAAATCCGGTCGAAGAACCAAGGTGTTTCCCTCTTTGTCAAAAAACTTGTAAAGTTCGTTGCTTTTAGTTGTGCCGATTTCTTTGCTGAACACATCAAAAAATTCAAAAACCGGTGTCTGAATTTCTTTATATCCGAAAGAATCAAAGGCGTTCATCAAATTTGTCTGCACTATGTTTTTCTTTCTCAGTTCGTTTCCGTAGATGTCGCGGACACCTTCCGGTGTATGTATCAGTCTTGTATCCATTTATTTCGTCTCCTTTTTACTTTAGTGCGACAGCGTGCTAATTCGCTACCACATCAAACTATCGCTAGTATACATAAATTCAATCCGGTTGTCAATCCATACGCTCCCTCTCAATCAGATCTTTTTGCAACATATCCAGATAAGGGACAAAAACTCCGCTTTTTTTCGGCAGGACATAGCTCATATCCAGCTCATCCATGCGGAAACTTTTTCGCCCTCCGGCCTGTGCCCTGTCCCAGAATACTTTCAAATGGCGGAACGGCAAATAATACATAAAGTCCTTTTTCGTATAGTGAATCAGAAAAAAGGCAACGCCGCTTTGCTTTTCAAAATCTTCCATAAAAGCCACCTGATGGGCATGGATGTTTTGCAGGGAAAAGGTTTCCGCTGCAGATTCTTTCGCATCAAAGCAGACCGGAATTCCCTGAACCGTTCCGATGTAATCGACCGTACTCTTCTGGTCAAAGTAGGCAAGCGTAATATGTCTTGTCTCCTTGTCCATTTTGATCGGCGTAATCGGAGTCGGCACTTTCTGCATCAACGCAAGACCGTTTTCTCTGTATTTTTCATTGGTTCGATTGACAAGTTCCTCCAGTGCGGAACCGCGAAGTCCTCTAGAATTCCACGTTGCCACGAAACTCCTCCTTTTCGATTCGGGAAAACAATGCCGGTTTTTGCGCAACAAACTGTTTGCGGCTCAAATATGTAAGCTCTGTTTCCAAATCCGGAAATTCCAGCCGATATGCATGAAGCAGCTGGTGTTTTAATCCGTATTTCCGTCGATATTGTTCATTGATTCCGGGATTTCCGTATTTATGGTCGCCCAGAATCGGGTGTCCGAGATATGCCAGATGCGAACGAATCTGGTGTGTTTTTCCGGTAATCAGATGCACCTCCAGCAGAGAAACAGCGTCGCTGCATTTCAGCGGAGTAATCTCGGTTTCGATATAGGATGCACCGTCAAACATTTCCTGACGTACGGTCACTTTGTTTGTCTTTTCATCTTTCTTTAAATAGCCCTTCAAAAGAATCGGCTTATTGATGCGTCCGGCAACCAGACAGTGATAATATTTTCCGACACTGCGCTCTGCCAACATCGTATTCATAACGCGAAGCCCCAAATAAGTCTTTCCGCACAAAATAAGCCCGGATGTATTGCGGTCCAACCGGTTACACACAGACGGTCTGCTGATGGCATCTGTTTTTGCCTTTGTTTTTTGTAAATAAGCAAGAAACATCTCGTTTACGGAGATATCTTCCGGCTTTGCCTTTTGCGATAACACGGAGACCGGTTTGTTATATAACAAAATATGTTCGTCCTCGTATATGATTTGATCCGAATCAAGAACCGGAATATCTGCCATAGGTTTCGCAGGCACATTCTTTCGGCATTCCTCTTTGGAAAACAGCAAAAATGTGTCGTCCGAGAAGAAGAAACGCAAAACATCACCGGTACCGAGTCGCTCGGTTCCGTCTGCCTTTTTTCCGTTTAACGTGATGTTTTTTTTGCGGAGCATTTTGTATAAAAAACCGGTTCCTGCATTCGGCAGAAGCTTCTCGCAATATTTAATACATTTTTGTCCGCTCTCAGCTGCGGAAACTGTAAATTCTTTCATAAAAACCTCTGTTACAGGGAAATATCAAATAAAATCTGTAAAACGGCCATATCCTTCTCCCGGTCCGTTTCGGAAAGCTTATTCATACTCTGCAGACGGTCTGTATAGCTTTCAAGACTGTCAAAAATCTTTACATTGACAGAATATCCCTCTTTCCGGATGCACGTTTCCAGATGTTTTTCCAAATCGCCGATTTTCGGATATTTTTTACTTGCATAACCGCACACATTACCGCTCCGGATAACGAGCGACGGAATTTCATATGTCTTTTCATAGGTCGTGAACACATTGTCATAAGAATGTGTCAGAGGAGCGACCAAATCCTTAATCTTTTCATAGTCCGTTTCAGAAATCACACTGCTTTTTAAATACATAATCAATGCGACAAGACTCCTGCTGGCAGGAAGCATTCCGAGCACGGCAACGATGGTAAGCACATTCAGACGTGTTTTTGTCGATACATAACCGGCCACAAACAGCGCTAACGGAATCGCAAACAACAGAATGGTTTTGATAAGCTCTCTTTTTTTCTTTCGGTCAAAATATCCTTTTTCACCTTTTGTAAGTTTATTCATTTATATGTTCCTTTCATGTCCCGCGACAAAGCTTTCCGTAAATGTAAAGAATAAGCTTTTGCGGTAGGATTTTTACAAGAATGCGGAGCGCATTCATGGACAGTCCGTATACAGACACATCCTTTCCGGAAAAGGTATCCTTCAGCGCTTTCGTTACAACCTTTTCCTTCGGCGCAATAAAGTATTTCTTCAGGGCAAACGGAGATCCTGTCTCTTCCGCAATGGCAAAAAAGTCTGTCGCAACCGGTCCCGGACAGACCGCTGTCACGGAAATTTTTCGGGAGCGAAGCTCTTCACGAAGAGCCCGGCTGAGAGAAAGGACATAGGCTTTGCTCGCTGCATAAACAGCAAAATTCGGTTGCGGTAAAATTCCGGCTACCGATGCCACCTGAATCAGATAGCTTCTCTTTGGCATATACGGAAGAAGGAGGTATGTCATCCGGGTCAGTGCTCTGCAGTTGAGATCAATCATTCCGATCGAATCCGTTTCTGACACTGCGGTAAACGGTCCTGTTTTTCCGTATCCGGCACAATTGACCGCAACACGCACCTCCGGCCGGTACTCGTTCAGTGCATTTTTGAACAATTCGTAGGATTCCTCTGCGGATAAATCTGCCGAAAATATTTTGACCGCACAAGTCAATTCTTCCGCCAGCTGTTCCAGACGGTCTTTTCGCCGCGCAATGAGCCATATCTCGTCGAGGCCGAGACATTTTTTATCGATTTGTCTTGCAAATTCTTCTCCCATTCCGGAGGAAGCACCTGTAATCACTGCTATTTTCATTTCTTACCCTTTTTCCTTATTTTCCTTGGCGGAATCAAACATTTTTTGTCAAAGCCAATCAAATCTTCCCTGTGACAAAGGCGCAAAGCTTCTTTGACCAGCTCATAATTCTCCGGATTTTTATACTGAATCAGCGCGCGCTGCATCGCCTTTTCGTGAGGATTTTTCACCACATATACCGAGGACATGTCCCGCGGATCGATTCCCGTATAGTACATAACCGTAGACATGGTGGACGGCGTCGGGTAAAAATCCTGTACCTGCTGTGGCATATACCCCAGGTCCCGGATGTATTCCGCAAGTGCCACCGCTTCCTTTAAGGTTGATCCCGGATGCGAGGACATCAAATACGGTACCACATACTGATTCATATGAAATTTATCATTTTTTTGTTTGTATTTCTTCAAAAACTGTTCAAATACCGCATTGGACGGTTTTCCCATACGTCGCAGCACCGTGTCGCAAATATGCTCGGGAGCCACCTTCAACTGTCCGCTGACATGATATTTGATCAGTTCATCAAAAAAAGTATCACTTTTATCCGCCAGCAGATAATCAAATCGTATGCCGGAGCGTATAAATACTTTTTTTACCCGCGGAAGCTTGCGGAGTTTACGAAGAAGTGCCACATAATCCGAATGGTCCGCCGTCATATTCTGACATGGTTTCGGATACAGACATTGCTTGTTTGGACAGACACCGTGCTTTAACTGTTTCTTACAGGCCGGTCCGCGGAAATTGGCTGTCGGACCGCCAACATCGTGAATATAGCCTTTAAAATCCTTGTCCTGTGTCATCTGTTGCGCTTCCTTCAGGATGGAATCGTGGCTTCTTGTCTGTACAATGCGCCCCTGGTGAAATGTCAGGGCACAAAAGCTGCATCCGCCGAAACATCCCCGATTGCTGATCAGTGAAAACTGAATCTCTTTTGTGGCCGGAACACCGCCGAGTGCATCGTAAGAAGGATGTGCCCGACGTGAATAAGGAAGTGCATAGACGAAATCCATCTCCTCCGTGGTAAGCGGTTCCTGCGGAGGATTTTGTACCACATACACGCTGTGCGGATACTCTTCCACAAGCATTTTTCCGGTAAACGGATCGGTATTATCCTGCTGGGTTTTAAAGCTTTTGGCATAAAGCTTTTTATCTGCTTTCGCCTCCTCATAAGAAGGAAGACGTATCTCATCATAAAAACAATCCTCGGTCCTGGCTTTAAACACCGTTCCCTTTATAAAGGTAATATCGCTCACCGCAAGCCCGCCTGAGAGCGCATCGGCAATTTCCACAATGGATTTTTCGCCCATACCATAAGAAATAATGTCCGCACCGCTATCAAGCAATATGGACCGTTTAAACGAATCCGACCAGTAATCATAATGTGCTAATCTGCGCAGACTCGCTTCAATTCCGCCGATGATAATCGGAATATCCTTGTATGTTCTGCGAATCAGATTTCCGTAAACAACAACCGCATGATCCGGGCGTTTCCCCATAACGCCGCCCGGCGTGTATGCATCGGTCGGGCGTTTCTTTTTGGACACAAAATAATGGTTCACCATGGAATCCATATTTCCGCCGGAAATCAAAAAGCCGAGCCGCGGTGTCCCAAGCACGGTAATGCTTTTATCATCTTTCCAGTCCGGCTGGGAAATAATGCCCACCGAATAACCATGCGCTTCAAGCATCCGTGAAATGATGGCCGGCCCGAAGGACGGATGGTCCACGTATGCATCGCCGATTACATATACAAAATCAAGCTGCTCTATATTCCTTTTTTGCATATCCGCTTTGGATATCGGCAAAAATGTATTCATTCTTTTTCCCTTTCTGTCTGTACCATTGCAAGCTCCTCTTCCGTCATCGGCCGATAATTTCCCGGAAGCAGTGTCTCATCCAGACAAAGTCCGCCGATGGATAAACGTTTCAGGTAGGTAATCGTCACGCCAAGCTTTGCCATCATGCGCTTTACCTGATGATAACGGCCTTCGCTGATGGTCAGCGTTCCGGTTACCCGACGGTTTTTTGTATCGTTTGACAGAACAACCAGTTTTGCAGGCTTGGTCTGTTTATCATCTCCGATATCCAGGCCTTCTTCCGCTTTCAAAACCGCCTGTTCCGCCAACACGCCGTCCCCTTCAAAATAATAGGTCTTGTCCACATGTCTGCGCGGACTTGTCAAAGCGTGGGCAAAAGCACCGTCATCGGTCAGCAAAAGCAGACCTTCTGTATCTTTATCCAGTCTTCCGACCGTAAAAAGTCCCTTTCGCTCCTGCGGAGACATCAAATCAAACACTGTTTTGGAATTGTCTTTGTTGGCGCAGACGCAGCCGGCCGGCTTGTTCATAAGGTAATAGCCCGGTTTTGAGCCGGATACCGGTCTCTCTTTGTGTAAAATGATATCCGTCTCGCTGACCGAAGTGCCCGGATCGGTTACCACACATCCGTTGACAGAAACAAACTTCTTGCGGACGGCTGTCTTTACTTCACTTCTTGTTCCGATTCCGGCATCCGCCAAAAACTTGTCCAGACGCATATCTTTCTCCTTTCGCAAATACTATTTAAGTATACACTATTTCCTGTTTTTTATGGAGAGATTTATGAAAATTTTAGGAAAAAATACAATGTGGATCTGCTTTCTGCTTTTGCTTGCATTCTGCTTCCTTTTTTATTCCGAAAAAACAACCGAATACGCCTATATCGGTTTAAAAACATGGTTTGACCGGATGATCATCTCTCTGTTTCCTTTTATGGTGCTGATTAATCTGCTTATCCGGTCCGGTTTGGCAGAGGCTTTTGTAAAACCGTTTTCCTTTTTTCTGAAACCGGTATTCCGCAACAGTGATGCGGCGATTTTTGTAATACTGTTCGGTTTTCTTGCCGGATTTCCCCTCGGAGCAAAATGTGCGGTTGATTTATACAAGCAGGGAAAACTTTCCGAAACAAACGCTGAATATCTTCTCTGTTTTTGCAATAATATCGGTCCGGCTTATATGCTTGGTTTTTATATGCAGACCATACATCCGCAAATGAGCACAGGTCTTGCAATTGTTTGTTTTTACGTTCTTCCGCTTCTTTACGGAATCCTCCTTCGCTACACGCTGTTTTACAAAAAACTGGACCGGGAATATGCGTCTGCTTTGCACACATACAACGGCTCCGATATACACAAGAAAAATGTGTTGTATTTTCTTCCCGACGCTGTTTCCGGTGCCCTTGTTCAGATTGCAACGCTGGGCGGATATATGATTTTGTTTAATGCAGCGCGAATTGTACCTTATGTATTTCTTTCAAAATGTCCGACTTTGTTCATTGCTGCGCAAAGTATTCTTGAAATATCAGGCGGACTGCTGTGCATCAAACAGGCATTGTTGCCCGGTTTCTTTCGGGAAGCAGCTTTTGCTTTTGTTTTCGTTTTCAACGGACTGTGTTGTCACTTTCAAACCTTTTCTCTCATGCACGGTCTGCCTTTTTCGAAGCAAAAATATATGCTGCATAAAATCATTTTATGCAGCATAACTGTTTTCACTCTATATTGTTTTGAAAAATCATATAATATCAAGTGGTTCTTTTGATTCTGCTTCCGGATAAACAGTTGCCGTTTTTTCGGATTCTACCGCAGCCATCTCTTCCACCGGATACAGCTGTGCACGGTTACTTTGAATCATCTGAATGGTTTCATTTAACTGTGCCATCAGTTTTTCGTAATTAAATGCAGCAATATCGATGGAGTGTGCAAGAATATCTTCCATACTTCCGAGGTTTGAATCTGTATATCCGATTGCTGCTGCGCGCATCTCATTCGCTTCAATGGTAGCTCTGTCAAGGATTTCCTGGGCCTGCTTGGAAGCAAGTTCTACGATTTCCTGGGCTTGTGCATGAGCCTGCTGCATGATTTCGTGCTCGCTGACGAGTTCATTGGTATGAACAGCCGCTTCATTGATAAGCGCTTCCGCTTTCTGTCTTGCGTCATTTAAAATCGCTTCTTTGTTGCTGATGATTTTCTGGTAACGCTTAATCTCATCCGGAGTTTTCATACGAAGATCACGGATCAGTTCCTGAATCTCATCTTTATTAACCATAATATTAACCGATGACAGCGGAACATATTTACAGCCTTCAATATAATCATCAATCTCATCAATCAATTGTTCAATCTTCGTGCTCATAATGCTTTCTCCTTTTATCTTTATGGTGTCACACCGTATTTTTCATAAACCAGTTTTGCGACAAATTCCGGTACACATTCAGAAATATCACCTCCGAAGCTGGCAATTTCTTTCACCGTAGAGGAACTCAGATATGCATACTCCAGAGAAGTCGTCATAAACATCGTATCCAGCGTTCCGCCGGACAGCTTTCGGTTGGTCTGCGCAATCTGCAATTCATACTCAAAGTCCGTAATGGCGCGAAGACCGCGGACTACTACATGCGTATCTTTCTGCTTTGCATAATCAATCAACAGTCCGCTATAGCTTTCCACATTTACATTCGGCAGATCTTTGGTCGCCTCTTTCAATATATTAACACGTTCTTCTACAGAAAACAATGCAGATTTATTGACATTATTCAATACACAAACGGTTAATTCGTCAAAAATATCTGCAGTTCTTTGAATGACATCCAGATGTCCGCATGTCATCGGATCAAAACTTCCCGAATAAATGGCTTTACTCATCTTACACTCCTTTGAACAAATACATGTTTGTTTGTTTTGTATTTCTTTTCTTTGATCAGGTCATATCCAAGCTGCTCCAAATAAGAAATGTCCGTATCAAGAGAAGCCTCAAAAATAATCAGTGTATCTTCCGTAATCAGACTGGAAACCGTTAAATATTCCAGAACTCTGCGTTCCAGTTCCTGATCGTACGGCGGATCCATGAAAACAATGTCAAATTGATATTTATATTCCAATGATTGCAGGGATACAAAGGCATCCTGCTTACACAGTACGGTTTTCGGTTTAAATTTTGTGTGAGAAAGATTGTCCTCAATACGAGCCTGGGCGTTTTTATCATTTTCAATAAAAACCGCAAATACCGCACCCCGGCTCAAAGCCTCGATACCGATACTTCCGCTTCCCGCAAACATATCGAGAAAAACCGCCCCCGGAACTTCCGTCTGTATCATATTAAACAGTGTTTCTTTGATTCGGTCGGTGGTCGGTCTGGTGTGATCGCCAAGCGGCGCCTTCAGTTGAAGACTCCGGGCTGTTCCGGCTATTACTCGCATATTTCCTCCTACGCTCTTACCTTTACACCTTTACCGTCTCGTTTACCGAGTTTAATTTTGTTCAGTTCAAGCGTTTTTTCTTTGTATTCTATCGTTTGCTCCACAGCATTTTGCGTATAATAAACGTCTGTAATCATGTCCTTGGCACCGAGCTTCATACCGCGGACACCGATTGCTGCTTTTTTCTTTTCCGGAATTTCTTCCAGAGGGAAACGCAGGAAGTATCCGTCATTGCTGCGCAGAACCATATTGCGCTGTTCTTTCAACACCTCCACGCTGACAAGATAATCGCCATCCTGAAGTTTTGTGGCAGCAACACTTCGTTTGCTGACGTCAAACTCGCCTCCGTCCACAATTTTTACCATAGCATCTTTTGTCACAAACACGATGCGATAAAGATTCAGCTGTGACTGGCTGGCTACGCAGACAATCTCTTCTGTTGTCGTGTCATAGTTGCTGATATTGTCAATCGGAACACCTTTGTCACGGAATTTTCCGAAAGGTATATCGGATACTTTAATCGTATGCAAAAGACCTTTGTTTGTGAAAATACATACTTTTCCGATATTTTTGCACATGAATACGTACTTATTTTCAGAAAGTGCAGCTTCCTTGTTACGTTCATAAGTAGCTACGTCGATAGTTCTTGCGTAGCCGAAACGATCCATGAGGAAGTACACATCCATCTCCTCAACTTTTTTCTCTACATACACTGTCTGTTCCGTATTCTCAATGATCGTGCGTCGTTTGCGCCCGTACTCTTTCTTGATATCATCCAGTTCGTTGATAATCACCTGAGTCATGGAATCGCGGCTGGACAAAATATCTTCATAGCGGTAAATATTAGCCATGGTCTCATCGTGTTCTTTGATGAGTGCTTCAATCTCCAGGCCGATTAATTTGTAGAGGCGCATCTCAAGAATCGCATTGGCCTGACGCTCCGTAAACATGAGCTGTTCCGCCATAATACGGGATTCTTTGTATTTAAACTTAATTCCCGTCGTATCGCCTTCTACCAGACATTTCTTTGCCATGGCCCTGTCTTTGGAACCGCGTAAAATTTCAATGATTAAATCGATTACGTTGCAGGCTTTGATAAGTCCTTCCTGCACTTCACGGCGTTCCGTTTCTTTGGCAAGCAATGTCTTGTATTTGCGTGTAGTCACCTCAAACTGGAATTTGACAAAATGCTCTAAAATGCCGCGGATACCCAGCGTTTCCGGTCTTCCGTCCGCAACGGCAAGCATATTAACGCCGAATGTATCTTCCAATTTCGTCTTTTTGTAAAGAAGGTTGATAAAATTGTCAACATCCGCATCCTTGCGAAGTTCGATTACGATTCGGATTCCTTCTTTGGATGACTGGTTGGTAATATCCACAATATCATTTGTCTGTTTTTTCTCTGCCAAAGCAGCCACATCAAACAAAAATTTTGAAATATTGGCACCGATCATGGTGTAAGGAATTTCGGTAATGACGACATTGGTCTTGCCGGCTTTTCCCTTTTCGCGGACAACCGTTCCGCGCAGGCGGAGTTTTCCGGTTCCGGTTTCATAAATATCCAAAAGTTCATCCTGATTACATACGATACCTCCGGTCGGGAAATCCGGACCTTTTACGTATTTCATCAGTTCACGTGTTGTCATCGTGTTGTCACGCATGAACGCCTTTGTGGCATCGATAACTTCCGAGAGATTGTGTGTCGGAATACTGGTCGCCATTCCGACCGCGATACCTTCTGCTCCGTTGATGAGAAGATTCGGTATTTTCACCGGAAGAACAACAGGCTCTTTCTCTGTCTCATCAAAGTTCGGCATAAAGTCCACTACATCTTTATCTAAGTCTTCCAAAAAAGCAGTCTGCGTAATCTTCTGAAGACGTGCTTCCGTGTAACGCATGGCAGCTGCCCCGTCTCCTTCGATGGAGCCGAAGTTTCCGTGACCGTCCACAAGCGGAAGGCCTTTTTTGAAATCCTGCGCCATAACAACAAGTGCGTCATAAATCGAACTGTCCCCGTGCGGATGGTATTTACCCATCGTGTCACCGACAATACGTGCACATTTACGATATGGCTTGTCATATTTTATACCGAGTTCCTGCATGTCATAGAGAGTTCTTCTCTGTACCGGTTTCAGACCATCTCTGATGTCCGGTAGTGCTCTGGAAATAATAACACTCATCGCATAGTCAATATACGACTTTTCCATCACCTCGGAATACTCGGTTTGTATGATTCTGTCTTCCATTTTTTCTTATCCATCCTATCCTAAAAATCAAGGAGCGCTTCATCTGCATGCTCATAAATAAATGCTCTGCGGGGCGGAACATCATTTCCCATCAGTTTTTCCGTGATGTGATCCGCCAAATAGCTGTCATCAATACTGACACGCTTCAAAAATCTTGTGGAAGGATCGAGCGTCGTCTCCCACAGCTGCTGGGCATCCATTTCACCGAGACCTTTATATCTCTGGAGAGTAAACGGTCCCTTGTGCGTTTTTCTGTATTTTGCAAGTGCTTTGTCATCGTACAGATACTCTTCCTTTCCTTTGGAAGGCATCGTCTTATACAGCGGAGGCATGGCAATGTAAACATGTCCCTCCGTAATCAGTTCCGGCATAAAACGATAAAACAGTGTCAGGAGCAACGTACAAATATGAGCTCCGTCCACGTCGGCATCGGCCATAATAATGATTTTATCATAGCGAAGCTTTGAAATATCAAAATCGTTTCCGTATCCTTCCGAAAAACCGCATCCGAACGCATTGATCATCGTCTTGATTTCGGCATTGGCAAGCACCTTGTCGATGCTGGCTTTCTCCACATTCAAAATCTTTCCGCGAATCGGCATAATCGCTTGATACATACGGTTTCGCGCCATTTTGGCAGAACCGCCAGCGGAATCTCCCTCGACAATGAAAATTTCACATTTGGAAGCATCCCGGGACTCGCAGTTCGCTAATTTACCGTTTGAGTCAAAAGAAAACCGCTGCTTGGTCAGCATATTCGTTTTGGCTTTTTCCTCTGTTTTTCGGATTTTGGCAGCTTTTTCCGCACAACCGATAATATTTTTCAGCGTTTCCAGATTTCGGTCAAAGAAACGCACAATTTCATCGCCGACCACCTTGGAAACAACTTTGGATGCGTCCTGGTTATCCAGCTTTGTCTTTGTCTGGCCCTCAAAACGCGGATCCGGATGTTTCAGGGAAACGATGGCTGTCATACCGTTTCTTACATCAGGACCGGTAAAATTGGCATCTTTCTCTTTCAATATGTTTAATTCGCGCGCATAATTGTTAATAACGGTCGTGAATACCGTCTTAAAACCGGTCAGATGCGTACCGCCTTCCGCATTGTATATGTTGTTACAAAATCCGAGCACATTTTCACGGAATTCATTGACATACTGTAATGCGACTTCAACCGTAATTCCTTCGCTTTCACCTTTTAAATAAATGACATCATGAACCTCATCCTTGCCTTTGTTAATTTTCTTTACAAAGCCGATGATTCCTTCCGGTTCATGAAACTCGACACGGTCAACTTCCTCTCCCCGCCGATCCTCAAACAGAATCGTGAGTTCCGGATTCAGATATGCGGTCTCATGAAGTCGGCTCTTAATATCCTCCGACTTGAAATATGTTTTATCAAAAATGGTGTCGTCCGGCAAAAACTGAACTCTTGTACCGGTCTCTCTTGTTTTTCCGATTACCGGAAGAAGTCCGTTTTCCAGTTCAACTACCGGATTACCGCGTTCGTACTGATCTTCGTAAATCTGTCCGCCGCGTTTGATGGTAACCTTTAACCATGTGGAAAGCGCATTTACAACGGAAGATCCCACACCGTGGAGACCACCGCTTGTCTTGTAGGCTGAATCGTCAAATTTACCGCCGGCATGAAGCGTTGTAAATACAAGTCGCTCGGCACTGATTCCTTTTTCGTGGAGATCCACCGGAATACCTCTTCCGTTATCCTCAATGACAGCCGTTCCGTCCTTCTCCAAATATACACGGATTTCACTACAGTGACCGGCCAGATGCTCATCCACCGAGTTATCAACAATTTCATAAATCAAATGATTCAGACCTTTGGTAGACACACTACCGATATACATTCCCGGTCTGACACGGACTGCTTCCAGTCCTTCCAGAACGGTAATACTTCCAGCATTATACTTTTCTGCCGCTTTCGACATCTTACCTTACCTCTTTCGATTATTTCAGTCTATCTAATTTTTGCGTACACGCAATACCAAGTGCCCCCGGACCTGTGTGGCAGGCAATACTCATGGACAAAGGCTCTGCATAGCGCAGCTCGATTCCCGGAAACTCTTTTTCCACTTCTTCGCGGAACTGCTCCATACCCGCCTCATTTTTTGTGTGCGCAAGCTGTAAAAAGACTCTGTCTTTTGTGTTTTCATCAAAACCGCCGAAACGGGTTTCGATATCTTTTTTAATCGCCTGAATCATCAGGTTTTTGCCCTGATGCGGTGTTCTTGCTTTTGCGTAAGCATCCAGCTTTTCACCCTGAATCTGCAGTACCGGTTTCAGTTTCAAAAGTGTTCCCAGTGCTGCAGCCGCCGGCGTGATTCTGCCACCTTTTTTCAAATAATACAACGTGTCCAGCATAATATATATAGTCGTATTAAATTTGTCTTCCTCAAGAATCTGTTTTATCTGTGCACCGGTGTAGTTTTTCTCTGCAAGCTGCAAAGCGTCCACAACGGATGATTTTTGTGTCACGGAAATGCGCTGGTTATTCACAACAAACACTTTTCCCTTAAATTCATCCTCATCTGCAAGCATACACGCCGTCTGATAGGAACCGGAAAGCCCGCTGGACATAGGAATATGGACTACCTCATCATAGTCCTTCAACAACTTTTTATACATTAGGATGACAGAGTCCGGAGACGGCTGTGACGTTGCTACCGCAGCTTCATTTTCCAAAAAATCATAGAACTGCTCCTGACTCAGATTAATGTCCTCATAATATGTTTTTTCATCAATTGTAAATGGCATGGGGATTACATGCGCTCCAAGCTGCTGGGCCTCATTTTGTGTAATTCCGCTGTTGCTGTCTGTCAATACCGCTACTTTGCTCAAGTTGGTTCCTCCACATAAATCGAAAGTATATTTTATAGGATATTCATATATCCTGAAGAGACATATTTTTCCACTCTACCTTTTAATGGTATATGAGATTCTTCAAGAAGTAAAGAGTCATTTTCTAAAATTTCTTTTGCATCTGACGCAGCTGCTTTTAACATATCCGCATCCTGATAGATATCCGCATAGCGGAAACGGAAAGCTCCGCTCTGCTCCACACCCATAAAATCACCGGGACCGCGCAACTTCAAATCCTCCGCTGCAATTTCAAAACCGTCATTGGAGTGATTTAAAATGCTAAGACGCTCATTTTTCACCGGTTTTTCGTGAGATTCCATAAAAATGCAATACGCCTGATCTTTTCCTCTTCCGACTCGTCCGCGAATCTGATGGAGGGTGGCCAAGCCGAAACGCTCTGCGTTTTCCACAAGCATTACCGTAGCATTCGGAACGTTGATTCCGACTTCAATTACCGTAGTCGACACAAGTATATCGATATCACCACAGGCAAACCGCTCCATAATATCTGTTTTCTGTTTCGGTTTCATTTTTCCGTGCAAATATGCAATCCGGATGTTTTCCGGGAAGAATGCTTTTAAAAATGTACTGTATTCCACTACGTTTTCAAGTTCTTCCATAATGCCCGGTTCCGCCATCGGACAAATCACATATACCTGATGCCCTTTCATTATCTCATCCTGCATAAATTTATATGCAGTCTGTCTGTAGTTTTGATTGACTACACAGTTTTTAATCGGAAGTCTGTCGGACGGAAGTTCTTTCATTTCCGTAATATCCATATCGCCATACAGAATCATCCCCAAAGAACGTGGAATCGGCGTAGCACTCATAACAATCGTATGGACATCCTGTCCTTTTCCGGACAGCTTTTCCCGTTGCTTCACACCGAATCTGTGCTGTTCATCCGTGATGACAAGCGCAAGCTTGTGAAATACAACTTTATCCTGAATCACCGCATGGGTTCCGATGACGAGATTACACCGACCGCTTTCAATCTGCTCATATATGCGTTTTTTTTCGGATGCAGACTGGGAACCGACCAAAAGCACCGGCTCAAACGGCAAGCCATAAAGCTGTGTCATTTTTTGAATGGTCTCCATATGTTGCTTTGCCAAAACCTCGGTCGGAGCCATCATAGCCCCCTGATAGCCGTTGGAAACACAAAGCAAAAGAGCCATGATTGCCACGATGGTCTTTCCGCTTCCCACGTCCCCCTGCAACAAGCGGTTCATACACACCGGCCCAAGCATATCGCTCTGAATTTGCGCATACGCATGCAACTGAGAATCTGTCAATTGATACGGAAGCTTTTCCTGCAATCTGCCCACGTCGGCAGTTTCTATCATAGGATGTACATTTTTGCGTCCTGCATCAAGCTGCTGCGATTTCATGGCAAGCAAAAAAAGCAGGAATTCTTCATATGCAAAACGTTTTCTGGCGGCAAACACCTGCTCCTCACCTTCCGGCGCATGGATAATTTTCAAGGTGTCTTTCACCGAAGCAAACTCATATGCAGCAAGATACTTTTTCGGTAAATATTCCTCTATATTATCTACGCATTCCAAAGCCATCATACAATATTTGTGAATGGACTGATCCGTCAGCCCTTTCGTCCTCGGATAAACACTCATCAGCGTCCCCTGCAGCTTAGCGTATTCCTCTGCAGAATACATCTTCGGATGGCTGAGAAAAAATGCCTGATTTTTCCTGGAAACAGGACCGTAAAATACCCATGATTTTCCCGGTTTGATGTTGTTTTTTAAATACGGCGCATTGAAAAACGTAATCGTCGCCGTCTGCCCGCAGGAATCCGCAACCAAAAATTTCAGAATTTGAAGGCCTCGCACTCTGCGAAGTTCCGGCGCTGATTTTACCGTGGCATAAATCGCACTTTTGGCCCCCGTAACTCCTGCTTCGGCAAAAGTGCCTGTTTTCGGAAAGGTGGTATATTCTCTCGGAAAATGAAACAACAAATCACCGATTGTATCAATGTTCAATTTATGAAAAAGGGCAGCGTTTTTTTCACCGATGCCCTTTAATTCCATAATAGATTGTTCTAATTTCATTGAAACACCTATTCTGCCGAAATCACATAGTAATAAATCGGCTGTCCGCCGTACTGAAGCTCCACATCGCAATCAGAAAATCTTTCTTCGATTGCAGCCTGCAGTTTTTCTGCATCTTCCTCGTCTACATCACTACCATAGTAGATGCTGATCAATTCCGAATCGGAATCTTTCATCATCTCATCCACCATAGCAATCGTAGTATCGAAGATAGTTTCGCCTACAGCAAGAATAGAACTGTCTCCTATTCCCATAATATCATTTTCTTTGATTACTTTATTTTCAATCTCCGTGTCACGCACAGCATAAGTAACCTGGCCGGTCTTTACATTTGCCAGCTCTGCTGTCATGTTTTCAAGGTTTTCCGCACCAGAAAGCTCCGGAACAAAATTGATTACTGCGGAGATACCTTGCGGAATCGTCTTTGTCGGAACAACGATAATCTCTTTATCTTCCGTCAAATCCCTTGCCTGATTCGCTGCCATTACAATATTCTTATTGTTCGGAAGAACATAGATGGTCTTCGCATTCAGAGATTCAATCGCTTCCAAAATATCCTCTGTACTCGGATTCATAGTCTGACCACCTTCAATGATGCGGTCCACTCCCAAATCTTTGAAAATAGAGTTGATTCCTTCACCGATGGATACGCTGATAAAGCCGAAATCTTTCCACTCTTCCGGTTCTGCTTTTGCCGGTGCAGCAGTTTCATTCTTCTCAGCCTCTTTGAAAAGCTTTTCCTCATGTTCTAAACGCATATTGTCGATTTTCATATTAGACAGCGCACCGTAAGTGAGCGCACGCTGAATAGCAAGACCCGGATCGTTGGTATGCACATGTACCTTGACGATATCGTCATCTGCAACAACAACGATAGAATCGCCGATGGACTCAAGGAATGCTTTGAAGTCCATCTCATGCTTCACATTGAATGTCTTATTGAGCATAATAATGAACTCGGTACAATATCCGAATTTAATATCAGAAGTATCAATATCCGATGTATCAATACCTGTCTTCTTTACAACCGGAGCCGTTTCGATGGTCAAATCAAGCTCCTCACCGCGATACGCCTTCTGTGCACCTTTGAGAACTTCAAGAAGTCCCTGTCCGCCGGAATCCACTACTCCGGCCTGTTTCAATACCGGAAGCATATCAGGTGTCTTGTTGAGAACTTCCTGCGCATAAACGATAACCGCGTCGATAAACGCATCCATATCATCGGTGCCTTCAAATTCAGCCGCTTTTTCATAAGCGCCTTTTGCAACGGTAAGAATGGTACCTTCTTTCGGTTTCATAACTGCTTTGTATGCACTTTCCACCGCTTTTTCAAAAGCTGCAATTAAGTCGTCAATGGTGATTTCGCCTTCCAATTCACCGATTACTTTGCACATCCCGCGAAGGAGCTGCGAAAGAATAACACCGGAATTTCCTCTGGCACCGCGAAGAGAACCGGATGAAATCGCCTTGGAAATTTCTTTTAAGCCTGCATCTTCCGGAAGTGCTGCAACTTCCTTGGCTGCTGACATAATGGTCAAAGTCATATTGGTACCGGTATCACCGTCCGGAACCGGGAATACGTTTAATTCGTTAATATATTCTTTTTTTGCTTCCAAATTTTTGGCTCCGGCCAAAAACATGGAGCGAAGCATAGTTGTATCAATTCTGTTTGCCGACACTTTACTTTCCTCCTCTAGTCAATTACTCTGACGCCTTCCACGAAAATATTTACTTTCTCAACCGGAAGTCCTGTAAACTCTTGTACTTTATATTTTACATTGCTTGATAAATTGTCGGATACTGCAAGAATATTTACTCCGTACGCCACAATCAAATGAAAATCGATCTCGAGTTTGTTATTATTTACATGAACACATACGCCTGTCGAAAGATTCTCCATCTTTAAAAGCTTAACCAACCCATCTTTTACATTCACGCTCGCCATACCAACAACACCGATGCACTCAACCGCAACACTACCTGCATAGTTTGCAATTACTTCACTGTCAATTGAGATATTTCCGAGGTGTGTATTCATCATTGTCTTCATACTTATCCTCCTTGGATGACATTACTCTAGAGTGATTATACCCTTTTTTTCGAAAAAATGGAACATATATTTATAAAATACTGAGGAAAAAAATATTTTTTGCTTGCATTCGGATACTTTTTCTGATAGAATATCCATGTTGTGAATTTTGAAGACCATTATAGTTTAGGAGGTGCGATCATGGCAAAATGTGATATTTGTGGTAAAGGCGCTCATTTCGGAAATAACGTCAGCCATTCTAATAGAAAATCTAACCGCATTTGGAATGCAAACGTAAAAAACGTAAAATGTAAAGTAAACGGAGCTACTAAGACAATGCATGTTTGTACATCATGTATGAGATCAGGCAAAGTTGAAAGAGCTTAATGAACTGACATTTGAGCAAAAATGAAGGAACCATGTTATGGTTCCTTTTTTTATGCTTTCTTTTGATAATTTATTGTCTTCTTCAACCGGTCGTATTCTTTGTTGATCTGCTGAAGCATCGTCTTATCTCCGCTCAGATTGTCCGGATGATAAATTTTTATCAGCTCTTTGTATCTTTTTTTGAGAGCAAGAGGATGCGTCACTCCGCGGAAAAAGAAGGTGTCACTGTCACCCGTTTCCCCGGTCAGCGGCTCAAACGAATCCTTCTGTTCGTATTTTTGATATTCAAACGCCCGCTTCTTTGCTTCAAACGACTTGCGGTCGGCATCCAACTGCTTGAATCCGATTTCCAAAATCTTAAATTTCTTGTCAAAAAAGCTCTGTTCTTCTTCTAACTTTTGCCGTTCTTCGCGAATTTTGCTTGTCCATTCGCGCATCTGGGCATTAAACTCTTCTTTTTCAGTCTGAAACCGCATTTTTTCGTTTTCGTGCGTTTTTTGTTCCTGCTTCAAAATTTCTGTCTGCTGGCGAAGAAGCTTGCTGGCTCTGGCCAATTCATCACGAAGATCTTCCAGGCGCATGTTTTCTTTGAACAGCCAATTTTTCAATTGTGTATCATCCATTTTTTCCTGTTCCATCTTCATATCTCCGATAAAGCGCTAGCAATCTGCACTGCTGAACAGATTGTATCCAAGCAGCATCAAAATCGCTATGATAACAACCGCTATAAACGTATTCTCGATAAAAATCATGAGAACCATACCGAGTGCAACACAAAAACTGCATAGACCACATATTCTTTTCATATCAAACGCAGTCCGTTCCTTTTTATTATCCTATGCAGCAGCCCCTTTGTTTATGCCGAATTATTTAAAGAGTTTCATCCGGGAATGCGATGGATGTCGCCGTCTCATCGCTCACCATTTCTTCTTTTTCTGTCATAAATTTATCTACAAGCTCCGGAATCATATCGATAATCTTTGTGATAGTATCCTGATTCTTCACGCTGACAAGCTTTGTCTGTCCGTTCTTGATTACAAGAACAGCGTTCGGAGACATTTTGCCGGTCACACCGCCAAAACCACCGTTTTTCTGTTCTCCTGCTGTCGCTCCGGCTCCGACACCGAAAGATACATCCACCAGCGGAATAATGATTGTATCACCAATCTGCGTCGGCTCACCGACTACGGTTTTGGTTGAAAGAAAACTGTCCACACCGCCGAGTAATGATGTTACAACTTCTGAGAAATTATTGTTCATGTTTATCCTCCTTGTTTGCATTCATGAGAATTTTCCTGAGTACTCTTATATCTTTATCAAACAGGACAATCCATATCACACGCAGCAGTGCGAATACGGTAATATGTCCTTTGAAATAAAAATCACCTTCATATATCTGCTTTTCAAAATCCGGTTCTATCATAACATATTTCCCGACAAATGGATACATCATACCGTAAATACCGCATATTTGTCCGGTACTTCCCGGATCACCGGTTCCCAAATGAAGCTTTACCATGCCTTTTTTCGGCCGGATGCTCTTCCACAACCGCAGAAGGGCTCGCTTTGCTTTTTTAAATGCCGCCTGTGTGACATCCATCTGCCACACGCCGTAATAAAATTTAATCTGCTGCGTAATATGCGTGATCTTTTCTTTTATCTGCAGCCCTTTTTCTTTTATTTCTTTGAGCTTTGCAAGAATACCAAGCAGCTTCTCTTTTATTACCTCAACAAAATATGCTATCTTTTCAAAAAATGTTTTCGGCTCCGGTTCGTCCTCTGCCATTTCAGCAATCGGTTCCGGCTCGGCCGGTGTCTTTGGCTCGGATGACACATCCGGATCCGGCGGCAATTCCGTTTTCGCCGACGGATTCATTTCTGTTTTCCCGCCTTCGTCTTTTGCATCGTCCGCATTTCTCTTGTTTTTTTCCTTTACAGATTTCGACTCTTCCGTCTCTTGCGGTGCAAAAAAATCATATACCGTAAAGCCAAAAACCTTTACTTTCCCTTCCGGCTTTTCGTCTGTATAAGAGATATAGACCTGCAAAAGAGGAAACAAATAATGAATCCGGAACTTTGCGTAAGGTTTATTGTCGTAATAGCTTCCCTCGCCACGATAAAAAAACGGCACAAAAACAAGAAGAAGCAAAAAAAGCAGAACAAGCGCCAGTAATATGAGCAGGATGATACCTACTATTTTCAAAATAAGTAATACAATATGCATCAGTATCTCCGAAACAGTGTATCCCGTCCGTCCATAAGCGCCTTCTTAAATCCGGTCATTCCGTAACGGTCAGAAAATGACAGAAACAGCTGCGCCGAAAGCTCTATGGCGCTCTCTTTCCCTTCGGCCATTCCGACCACATAAAGACTTTCTCTGGGATACCCTTTTTGTTTTAGATTCGAACAATCAATGATGTCAAAGGAATCATTTCCGCCGGCAAGACAAATCAAAAAAACATTCACAAGTCCGGCGTTTTTTCTGATTTTATGAATAATTTTACTTTTTCGGTCTTTGCACGCATCATCGGTTACAAGTTCTTTATATATATACATCACATACTCCGATTTTTAAAAAAAGAAGGCAAATGTATGCCTTCTCTTTTCTTAAAAGTACTTTTTGTTTCCCCATAGATTACTGCGTTTTAAATCAATATATTCCGCATATGCTTTCTCCAAAATCTGCTTTTCATTGGAAAACTTCAGCAAATGATATGCTTCATGATACTTATAATACCCAGAATCCACAAAGAATTCTTCGCGCTGTGGTTTGCTGTAATAGCTGTCTGCCATCATCAAATACCAATGTACACTTTTATTTACTGTATCTTCAGGCACCGTAAAGGTATAATCGCTCTTACCGATATACTTGATAATCGAAGCCTTTGCTCCCGACTCCTCAAGCACCTCTCTCAGCGCAGTATCCTTATACTCTTCATCCGGTTCTACAGTCCCCTTCGGCAATACCCAGCCTTCATATTTGTTCTTTATATTTTTATAAAGAAGCAGGATCTTGCCTCGAAAAATAACCACACCGCCACAGCTCGTTGCTTCAATCATTGCAAACCCTCCTGTCTGGCGTGCTTAAACACAACACTCTACGTTAGTATAAAACAGATTGTCTGTTCGTGCAAGACAGGATTTCAAATTAAACCATTTTTGCAATCACATCAATGATTTCCTGCTGATCAAACGGCTTTGTCAAAAACTCATTGGCACCGGCTTTAATACAATCAATCATTTTATTTTTCTGACCCGCAGCCGTCACCATAATAACTTTTGAATTTGCATCCAATGCTTTGATCATTTTAAGTGCCTCTACACCGTCCACAACCGGCATTGTAATATCAAGTGTAACTACATCCGGTTTTAATGACTGGAATTTCTGCACTCCGTCCTGTCCGTTTACTGCCTCGTCCACAACTTCGTGTCCGTTGGATTCTAAAATGGTACGAAGCATTTTTCTTGATGTTCTGGAATCATCTACAATTAAAATCTTAGCCATCTGATTCTTTCCCTCCTACTTAATATCAATATCCGAATCAATTGATAAAATAAACTTAATCTCTTTTCCGTCTACATGAATCGGGAATACGCAGAACTGTTTTCCGCGGATTGTAACCGGATTCTCATAGAATACAGGCGGAAGCATATCCAAATCCATACCTTCATTGCTCATTTCAGAAGCAAAAAGACCGTTGATACAGTTTGTGAACTCTCCGACTGCATCCAATGCATCAAGATCTACTGTCTCGAACTCTTCGTCTGCAAAAGGATTTGCCACTGCGAGTAGATCGTCACCGTCTGCAGCGAAACCGGATACCATTTTGTGATCTCCTTCCAATGTCTGCATCGCAAACTTTTCAACGGAAAGCTCGTCCACAAAATATGCTTTTGAAACATAAGCGGAAGAATTTACAATTCGAAGGAATGTACGAATCGCAAGACCGCAGTGTCTGTCGCTGAGTTCTGTATTTGCCGGAAGGAACAGCTGAACAGTTCTGTCCACATCACCGCTCACAAGCGCATCCATATCGCTGTGTGTAAAGCCCTGTTCTTCCTGATATTTGTTCAGAGCAGCATCGATTTCTTCCAAAGTCATATAACCTTTGTCGATTAAGGTCTGTACAAAAATCATGTAAATATTGCCCTGTTTTTTCAGTAACTGAGTCACCTGATCATCGGATAAATATCCTTTCTCAACGGCGATGTCACCGAAACGGCGGTCCATAACAGCCTGAAGCTTGTTTACTTCATCAGCCTGCTCTTCCGTCATGAGCTTTTCTGCAACGGCAATAAGACCGAGTTTAACACGAATTTTTCCTTCGCTTTCTATAACATCCTGAAACTGTTCTTTTGTAATTGTTCCGGATGCCACCAGATAATTTCCAAAAATCTGATCAAACATATGTAACCCTCCTACGTTTAAAATATACACCCTATCACATAGTATATAACAAAATCACAAAAAAAGATAGCACAATTCTGTTTTTTTTATGAATTTGTCTCAAAATAATGGTCAAAAATACGCTTCGCAATCGGAACAGCGTAGTCTCCGCCCGATCCGGCGCTTTCCACAATGATGGTTACACACACTTTCGGGTCCTGCGCAGGCGCAAAACCGGTGAACCATGCATGAGAATCATTCTTGTCAGCGGAAAACTCTGCCGAACCTGTCTTTCCTGCAGCTGTATAAGACAAACCGTCAAGTTTTGACGCCGTACCGGACAATACAACTTCTGTCATAAGCTCTGTCATAAATGCAGCTTCTTCTTCCGTCATCATGGTCGCCTCTTCCGAAGGCGTATTTTTCTTTACTACCGCTCCGGTGGCGCTTTCCAGAGAATCCACCACATAAGGCGTCATACAAACGCCTTTGTTTGCAATCGCCGCCGTAATCATATTCAAATGCATCGGTGTAATCTGTGTTTTTCCCTGTCCTATGGACGTCTGCATAATCAAATCCGTGTCATCGGATGCCAGCAAACGGAACTGGCTTTGATTGTACGGAAGCTGAAGCTTCAGGTCCGAACCGAACAAAAGCTCCCTGCAAGTTTTCTGGAAAGCCGCGATATCCAGTGATGTACCGATATTGGCAAAGGATGAATTGCAGGATTTTGCAAAACTCCGGACAAATCCCACATCGCCGTGATTTTGCCCGTGATAACAACGTATGGTACTTCCGTCCTTTGAAAAATGTCCATTGCATGAATATCCGTATCCGGAAATATCTCCGTCATTCTGGCGGTAATACTCCAGTGCCGTCACAATTTTAAACGTGCTGCCCGGCGGATACAAACCTTGCGTGGCGCGGTTCAAAAGCACGGTGCTTGATTTGTCCTCCACAAGATCTTCCCAAATCAAAACAATCTCGTTCGGATCATAGTCCGGTTTGGAAACCATGGCCAAAATCTTACCGGTAGACGGTTCTGTCACAACAATCGCCCCGGAATAAACACCGAGCGCATCATAGGCCACCTGTTGCAGTGAAACATCCAACGTGGTAATCACACTGTCGCCGATATTCTTTTCGGCGTTCAATTCATTTTGAATCTTGTTTGAAATTGACGCATGGGACGTAAGCAATTTCATATTCTCGGAATATTCAATTCCTGTCTTTCCTTTGGTGGAATACCCGACTACATGCGAAAACAGATTCTGATACGGGTAATAACGCTCCTCCGTCCCATCTGCAAGAATGCGGGTTTTGGCCAGCACATCCCCGTCCTTGGAATAAATGGATCCGCGGATATTTTGACTGGCAAGAAGTTCCTGCCTCGGGTTGAAGGAGTTGTTGATTGCCTCCTCTTTGTCATGAAGCATGAAGTCTACAATATTCCAAATAACCGCAACCATAAGAAGCGAAAAAACAACCGTAACAAACAGAATCTCTCCGTTATGAATCTCTTTCTTCTTCTCGGGCTGATTTTGTTGCTCTTTTTCTCTTTTTAGCATTTCTGATTCCTTCCTGCTCTTTTACACCGTAAAGGCCCAATACAATACAAAACATGATAATTGTTGCAAGGACACTGCTTCCTCCGTAACTGACAAGAGGAAGTGTCACACCCGTCAACGGTATAAACCGCGTTCCGCCGCCGACCGTCAGGAAAACCTGCGTAATATATGTCATTCCGAGGCCGACCGCAATAAAACGGTAAAATTCTTCTTTAATGCGCATCGCTATGGACATAATAGCAATAAAACAGCTGAGACAAACAACTATCATACAGATGGCAAAAATCACGCCGAACTCTTCCGCAATTGCAGAGAAGACAAAATCCTGTTCCACATAAGGGATGGCCGTCGGATTTCCCTGATAGAGTCCCATTCCGTACCAGCCGCCGGTACCGATGGCAAACAGCGACTGTGTAATCTGATATCCTTCGTCGTTAATATGACTCCAAGGATCCAGCCAGGCCACAACACGCACCTGAATATGCGAGAATAAATGATAAGCAATATAAGCTGCAAGTCCGCCGGCGCCGAGTCCTGCCAGCAAATAATAGATTTTCCGCGTGGCAACATACAGCATTACAAGATATGTAACAAAAAAGATCAGTGCACTTCCAAGGTCCGTGGAAAGAACGAGTACAAGCACATGCATCGCTGCGATTCCCGTTGTAATCACTACCTGCACAAAGGATTTTGATTCCTTCAGCATACCCGCCACAAAAAATACAAAGAGTATTTTTACGATTTCGGACGGCTGAAAAGAATAACCCCCGAAAGAATACGACAATTTTGCCCCGTGTGTCACAGCACCAAGCACCGCCACCACCGTCAACAGAAGCAGTCCGACCGCTGCATATACCCAGGTCAGATATTTCAAGAATTTCAGTTTTTTTACCAAATACGGAATGAACAGCCCGACAATCAGCGACGCCGTCACAATAAAGAACTGTTTGATCGATTTATCATAGGAAATTCTTGTAAGTATGACAAAGCTGATGGTCAAAAGCATGCATATGTTGTTGATGAGCAGCTTGCTGATTTCCGGATAAATCACACGGTACAGTGCGATGGTTGCAAACAAAAGTATCTGCTGGAAACCATAGAAAATAATGTATGAAATATCCCCCGTCTCAAGGCAAATCGCTGCAAATCCCAGAAAATGGACCATGAACATACATGCAATCTGAACACCGTAAATCCAGTCCCTGTCTTCCTCATCGTTTCCGCGCACGCCAAAAAGGCACAATACGGTATACAGTGCCATGAAGAAAACAATCACATATTTTGACAAGTCAGATATTACATGCGCCATGTTATTCTACACCTTTCATAAAATGTCCTTTCGTAAAACGCGTAACCGGACAGACCGTGCTTCCTTGCTCCGGCAATTCCGTCTTATTCATTGCGCGGTCATACAAAGCTTCGTAATATGCAAGCACCTCCTGCATAGCAGCCGGTGTCTCTGTCGTAAATTTCAGCACAATACCGCCGATGTCCATATCTGCAATCATTTCACTCTCCTTGTGAAGCGAAAGCGGAACGCTGTTGTATATGGTATTTTCGCAGCGGTCACAATGGGTGATAACCGTTCTTTGTTCATTTTGACGGTCAATGAGAATCACCTTTTCATCCCCGCTACCGCCTTGACATTTGCCGTTGCTTTTCAAAAGACAGCCGGCGCTCTCCATAACCGGAATATATCCATATACCGGAAGAAAAAGTTTATGATTCTCACAATATCCGCTCTCCGCAATAGCACAAATCTCTTTCCGATGCAACTCATAAGAAAGAATATGCTCCCGGATATTTTGCTCCTCATATAACTGCTCAGTCTTTGCGTTAAACAGATACATTCCTGCATCGGATACAAGTTTTTCATTCGGATAAGCTGTCTGCACATAGGATAAACACTCCAAATTCGAAACACAAAAACCATCCGGTGAAATTTCCTCAATAATATTACGGTATGACGCAAGAATTTTCATGGTCTTTTGCCTTGTTACCGACGGAAACCGAAGGAAAAACTCTATGCCGAACCCATGCAGTTCATTTATTTTTTTCCGGATCTCACAGATGCGTCCTCTTCCGGTCTCACCAACGCATACTTTCAGTGCATCAACGGAAAGATATACCCGTTTCCATGCAGAGTTCCCTTTCAGCGTCAAAAACTGTTCCGTCGTCCGGACGTCCACATGAAAATACTGCTCCGTTTCTTTCAGACGTTTTCCGCGCCCGGCTGTTTTTTTCTGCAAGACTTCCCTGCCTTCATAAGTTCTGCGATGCGGAGCAAGTAATAACGCTTCTATCTGCGAAAGCGTATTCCTGCGAAGTTCATTCAGTTCCTTGTTCGGCAAAAACAAGTCATCATCCATATCAAAAGTAAGCTCTCTAAAAGAAAACATTGTATTTCCGGTTTTACAAAGCTGTTTTTTTACATCCTCACATGTGGCTGCACATTTATTGGCTGCTCCGGCAATATTTCCGCCGGCCGTGACGGTCGTTTCTACGCATCCGTCTTTATTCACCACAAAACAAATCGGTTCGTCTTTATGTGCCACAAAATGACCAATCAGGTCAATCTTATTACTGCTCTGTTTTGAAACATCATACGTTTCTGTTTCCGCTGCTGTCTCCGCATCCGCAAAGGAGCGATAGCCCGGTTTGTCCAGCGTCACAAGTTCTCTTCCGTTATGCATGAAGTAATAGCCGGTCTGAATACTGCCACGGCTGAATTTATTTTTGAGCAGTTCTGTATCTTTGGCTGAAACACGATATGTCTCCGGGTGCTCTGCGTACAAATCCATATATTTCCGATACATCCCCGTAACAAAAGCAACATATTCCGGTGACTTCATTCTTCCCTCAATCTTAAAGGAATCAATTCCTGCATCCAAGAGCCTCGGCAACACCTCTAGCGTACACAAATCCTTCAGGCTGAGCTGATATAATTCGTTCTGTCCGTTCAGACGTTTTCCCATATATTCTGTCTGATACGGAAGCCGACAAGGCCCTGCGCATCTTCCCCTGTTTCCGCTCCGCTGCCCGAGCATACTGGAAAACAGACATTGTCCGGAATAACCGTAGCACATGGCACCGTGTACAAAAGTCTCTATCTCAAGTCCGGATTCCTTTTTGATGACAGAAACCTCATCAAGTGACAACTCTCTGGCAGGAACCACCCTGGAAACACCGTACTTCTTCAGCAAAAGTGCTGCCCCCGGACCGGTGACGGTCATCTGGGTGCTGGCGTGCAATTCAAGCCCCGGAAATGCTTCCCTGACAGTCAAAAGTGCGCCGAGATCCTGGATGATAACCCCATCCAGCCCCTCTTCGTAGTACGGTATCAAAAACGGAACAAGCTCTTCCAATTCCGCATCCTTCATCAGCGTATTGATTGTCAGATATACTTTTTTCCCAAGCAAATGAGCCGCACGAAGACACTCTAACAAATCTTCCTGCGCAAAATTCTTTGCATATGCACGGGCCCCGTATTTATCACCGCCCACGTAAATTGCATCCGCACCGGCCGAAAGTGCTGCCATGAAGCATTCTCTGTCGCCGGCCGGCGATAATAATTCCGCCATTTCGCGTTCCTTTCATAGAAAAAGCTGCCGCCCGGCAGCTTTTAAAGTTAATTTATGTCTTTTTTTACAGTTTGCATCGCTTTTAATGTCTTTTCCGTACTTTCCAGCTTAATCTGCATTGCAATCAATTCATGCTTCATATCATACAATTCTTTCTCTTTGGACGAAATTTCCTCCTCCAGAGCAGCTGCTTTTTTCTTAGCTTTGAAATAATCGTCCGCAATATTCAGTTCCAGCAAAACAGCCTGTGTATCCAGGGACTGTCTGCGAAAACCTTCGATTTTATTGTATTCTGCAATCTTATTATTAATATAAAGTGCAACCTTCTGTAAGTATTCTTCGCTCTCATAACCGCTCAGCGTATATACTTTTCCGCCGATCAGCACTTCGGTATCTGTCTTTGCCGTCATATGTACACCTTCCTAAAAACTAATACAAAAAACTTAACGATATTATTATATCAAATTCCATGGATAAAACAATGCTTTTTTATGTATGTTATACGTTTTCAGGAACCGGACGCCCGAAGTGACGGTAAGCCGCCGGGGTAACAACCCTTCCGCGCGGTGTACGGTGAATCAGTCCGTTGAGAATCAAATACGGTTCGTACACATCTTCCACTGTTCCGGCATCTTCGCCGGTCGCAGCCGCCAGCGTATCCAGACCGACCGGACCGCCGTCAAATTTATCTATCATCGTCAGAATAATATTCTGGTCTACATGGTCAAGACCGAGTTTGTCCACCCCAAGAAGATCAAGGGCCGTATCCGCCACCTCTTTGGTAATCACACCGTCATATTTGACCTGGGCGAAATCACGCACGCGCTTTAAAATACGGTTGGCGAGACGCGGAGTCCCCCTGCTTCTGCGGGCAAGCTCATAAGCACCCTTCTCCTCGATTTCAACCTTCAGAACATCCGCCGAATGGAAAATAATCTGTTTCAGTTCCTCGACGGTGTAGAATTCTAATTTGTGAATCACACCGAAACGGTCGCGGAGCGGTGCCGTCAAAAGACCTGCACGGGTTGTCGCACCGACCAGTGTAAATTTCGGCAAATCCAGACGGATGGAACGGGCACTTGTCCCTTTGCCGATCATAATATCAATGGCATAATCCTCCATGGCCGGATAAAGAACCTCTTCCACCTGACGGTTCAAACGGTGAATCTCATCTACAAAAAGGACATCCCCCTCCTGAAGATTGTTCAAAATCGCAGCCATTTCGCCCGGTTTTTCGATGGCAGGGCCGCTTGTCACCTTCATATTGACCCCCATCTCATTGGCAATAATTCCCGCGAGGGTCGTCTTACCAAGTCCCGGAGGTCCGTAAAGGAGCACATGATCCAGCGCATCCTCTCTGCCCTTAGCCGCTTCGATATATATTTTTAAAGTTTCTTTCGCCTTTTGTTGACCGATATAGTCACTAAGCATCTGCGGGCGAAGCGTGTCCTCTACCTTGACATCTTCCGCCGTCAGATTGGTCTCAATCATTCTGGGAGCCATACGTTACCCTCCTATAATAAATAGCGCAGAGACGCTTTTAATATTTCTTCCACCGACATCTCCTCGGTCGGACCCATCTGTTTCACAGCACGGGCTGCATCCGTTCCGCTGTAACCGAGTGCAGTCAGCGCATCAATGGCGTCTTTTCGCTTGCCTGCAAATTCAGACATCGCATTGTCCTGCGCCTGTCCGATCTGCGAAAGCAGATTATCCGCCGAATTATCAGAAAGACTCACCTTATCCTTAAGCTCCAGCACAACCCGCTCTGCTGTCTTTTTTCCGATACCCGGGGCTTTGGCTATGGATTTGACATCCCCCGAATAAATGGCGAAACGCAGATCATCCGCACTGAGCACCGAAAGAATGGCAAGACCGCCCTTCGGTCCGATTCCGCTCACGGAAATAAGTTTTTTAAACAGCTCCAGTTCATCTTTATTCCGAAACCCGTAGAGCGTAAACGAGTCCTCTTTTACATTTGTGTAAGTATGTATTTTCATCTCCGTGCCATAAGACGGAAGCTCACACAAAAATCCGCCGCTGACATAAATACGGATTCCCATTCCGCCCACATCGAGAATCACGGACGTCTCTTCGATTTCTTCGAGTGTTCCCTTTACATATCCAATCATAGTATACCTCTTTTATATATCATTTCTGCCAAAATACCGTTACAAAGACCGGTCACAACGCCCGCAACGAGAAGGAGCGGCAAATAAGCCATCACCGAAACTCCCGAAACAAGAAACGCCGCCACAACAATCTGCCCGACATTGTGAAACACACCGCCTAAAATACTGACTGCTTTCATCGGAAAAATCTTCGCCCGCTTCGCAAGCAACATCGCAACAAAGCTGACAGCTGCACCGGCAAAACTGTAAAGAATACTGAACAGATTGCCGAACAGAAAGCCCGACAGCAAAATCCTGGCGCCGTTGACCGCAAGCGCCTCGCGAATGCCGTAGGTGTAAAGCACAAGCAAAATAAGCGTATTCGGCAAGCCGAGCTTCGCCCCCGGAACAATAAGCGGAACCGGTATCACACTCTCAATATACGAAAAAATGAGCGAAAGCGCTATAAACAGTCCGAGGACTGCTGTTTTTTTAGTTCGTGACTGCATCTGTCTCACTCTTTTCTGTCGTTTCTAATCGTATCACAACCTTATGCGGAAGACAAATAATCTGTCCGCCCGCGCTGCTCACCGGCTGTGTATGCACACAGACCTGATTGGCACAATCTGCCTCGGCCACATAAGCCTGTCCGTCCTCAATCACAAGAAGATTGAACCCCCGGTCTGTTTCAATTTTGATTTCTCGGTCTTCACGCAATGAATATATCCCCTGCTCCCGGCCGTCAACCAGAACAATGACCTGCCCGGCATCCCCTGCCAAAAAACGTGATACACCAAAAAGCACAAGTGCAATAAGCAAAATCAGTCCTATAAGAATCCATGTTATATTTTTCTTTACAAAGCCCATCACGCCACCTCGAACATGTGTTCATTATAAAACATTTTTCACCGAAATGCAATCCATTTATTTTTTCAGACCATAAAAAACAGCGCAAAGCTTTTGGGCTCTGCGCTGCAAGAATTATTTATTGTTGATATAATTTACAAGTCCCTGTGCAGCGATGATTTTCTGCATGAACGGCGGGAACGCCTGTCCTTTGAACTCGGTGCCTTTTGTTTTATTGTAAATCATACCGGTGTCGAAGTTAACTTCCACTTCGTCGCCGTTGTCGATGTTTGCAACCGCCTGCGGACACTCAATAATCGGAAGGCCGATGTTGATGGCGTTGCGGTAAAAGATGCGGGCAAAGGTCTCTGCGATAACGCAGCTTACGCCTGCAGCCTTGATAGCAATCGGTGCATGCTCTCTGGAAGATCCGCAGCCGAAGTTCTTTTCGCCGACGATGATATCACCTTTCTTTACATTTTTTACAAATTCGGTGTCAATGTCTTCCATACAGTGCATCGCCAGCTCCGCCGGATCGGAAGAATTCAAATATCTTGCCGGAATGATAACGTCTGTATCTACATTGTCTCCATATTTAAATACGGTTCCTACTGCATTTTCCATAACCGTTCTCCTTTCTACTCTAAATCAAGCGGACCTGCGATAGTTCCTGTGATGGCAGAAGCTGCTGCAACCGCCGGGGAAGCCAGGTAAATTTCGCTTGTCACATGTCCCATACGTCCGACAAAGTTACGGTTTGTTGTGGATACACATCTTTCATTTTCCGCAAGGATACCCATGTATCCGCCGAGACACGGTCCACAGGTCGGCGTGCTCACGATACCGCCGGCTTCGATGAAGATTTTGAGAAGCCCCTCTTCCATGGCCTGTAAGTAAATAGCCTGTGTTGCAGGAATTACGATAAGGCGCATTCCTTTTGCAACCTTGCGTCCTTTCAGCACTTCTGCAGCCTGGCGAAGGTCATCGAGACGTCCGTTGGTACAAGAACCGATAACCACCTGATCAATTTTGATATCTTTGTCAATCTCATCAATGGTATGTGTATTTTCCGGAAGATGCGGGAAGGCAACGGTTGATTTCAATGTACTCAAATCAATTGTATACTCTTCATCGTAAACTGCATCTTCGTCTGCTTCGTATACTTTAAATTCTCTTGTGGAGTGCTCTTTCATATAGGCGATCGCCTTGTCATCCACCGGGAAAATACCGTTCTTTCCGCCGGCTTCAATGGCCATATTTGCAATCGTAAAACGGTCGTCCATAGAAAGATTGGCAACGCCGTCACCGACAAACTCCATGGATTTGTAAAGGGCGCCGTCCACACCGATCATACCGATGATGTGAAGGATAATGTCTTTACCGCTCACATATTTCGGAAGCTTTCCTGTCAGGTTGAATTTGATAGCTCCCGGAACCTTGAACCAGGCCTTTCCTGTCGCCATACCTGCAGCCATATCCGTACTTCCGACACCGGTAGAGAACGCACCGAGCGCTCCGTAGGTACATGTATTGGATTCCGCACCGATGATAACGTCACCGGCAACAGTCAAACCTTTTTCCGGCAAAAGTGCATGCTCGATACCCATCTGACCCACTTCAAAATAGTTGGTGATTTCGTTGCGGTAAGCAAATTCACGCACGCATTTGCAATGCTCTGCGGATTTGATATCTTTATTCGGCACAAAATGGTCCGGAACGAGTGCGATTTTATCTTTATCAAACACACCGTCCACTTTCATTTTGCTCATTTCTTTGATAGCCACCGGGCTTGTGATGTCATTTCCGAGAACAAGATCAAGATCTGCCTCGATAAGTTGTCCGGCTTCTACATATTCAAGACCTGCATGTGCTGCAAGAATCTTCTGTGTCATTGTCATTCCCATTGACCAAAACCTCCTATTACTTCTATGCTACGAGTATAGCAAATTTTTTTCTATAAATAAAATACATATTGTTTATATTTACCATAAATTGTAATTATGGTATCATAACTGTAACATAACTTTTCATGTTATACCGCACTTTACACTGTTACACAGATGAGAAAGGACATTTTTATGGATACCAATTTGAATTTGTACTACATATTTTACACGGTGGCACAGCACAAAAACATCTCCGGCGCGGCAAAGGAGCTTTATATCAGCCAGCCGGCCATCAGCAAGGCGATTTCCAAGCTGGAGCAAAGTCGTGACGTGCAGCGTTTCCACCGCTCTTCCCGCGGGGTTTCACTCACCATGGAGGGCGAGCTTCTGTACGAGCAGGTGCGCACAGCGTTTTCTGCCATCCGCCACGGCGAGGAGCAGATCAAGCGTGTCAACGAGCTCGGTGTTTCCCAGCTTTCCATCGGTGTCAGTATTACACTTTGTAAATATGTGCTTCTGCCTTATCTGCAGCAGTTTGTCAAGGACAATCCGCACATCAAGGTGACTATCACCTGTCATCCTTCCATGGAGACCATCCGCGATATCGACAATTCGGTGACGGACATCGGTATTGTCGGCATTCCGAGTCAGCCGGGAAATCTGACATATATTCCGTTCCGCGAGATTCAGGATACGTTCGTCACCACCGACCGCTATCTTGAAAACCTGCGCATCCGGGAAGGGAGCGCCAAGGGCGCCATCTTGAACAACGCCACCTTTATGATGCTGAACAAAGAAAATATTTCACGTAAATATGTGGATATGTATCTGTCATCCAATCAGATTTCCATGAGTAACGTCATCGAGATCAACACGATGGACCTTCTCATTGAGCTTGCGCGCATCGATCTCGGCATCGCCTGTGTCATCAAAGATTTCGTCAAGGAAGATCTGGCAAACGGTACATTGAAGGAGCTGTCCTTCCGCCGCACGATTCCGAAGCGAAAAATCGGTCTTGTTTACAAGGATGACACGATCATGACGGATGCCATGAAAAAATTCATTTCCTATTTTACGGAGCAAACAGGAAATGAATTCTAAAGATTTTATTCGTTTTCAAATAAAGGAGTGGAGAAATATCTCTCAGCGGTATCAGGCAGGACTGTCACAACGGTCTTGCCTTTTCCTAATTTTTTGGCAAGTTTCAGTGCTGCGGCCACGTTGGTTCCGCTGCTGATTCCGCACATCAGACCTTCCAGTCTCGCAAGATCCTTCGCTGTCTGCAATGCTTCCTCATCGGAAACAATGTAAACATCATCGTAAATCTTCTGATTCAAGTTTTTCGGAATCAATCCGTCACCGATTCCCATCTGAAGATGTGTTCCGATGGTTCCGCCTGCTAAAATCGCCGCATTTTCCGGTTCTACTGCCCAGATAACCACATCCGGGTTTTGTCTTTTTAATACTTCGCCGACGCCGCTGATGGTTCCGCCGGTACCGATACCGGAACAGAATCCGTCCACCGGACCTGCAACCTGTTCCAAGATTTCCAATCCGGTATGGTGTTTGTGCACAAGCGGATTGGCCGGATTTTCAAACTGCTGCGGAACGTAGACATTTGGATCTTCCTCCGCCATCTTATAAGCAAGTTTCATACACTCGTCAATACAGTCGCCGATGTTGCCCGCATCATGGACAAGAATCACTTCCGCGCCGTAGTGGTTTACCAGTTTTCTGCGCTCTTCACTGACGGAGTCCGGCATAATGATAATCGTTTTGTATCCTTTCACCGCTCCAATCAGTGCCAGTCCGATTCCCTGGTTACCGCTGGTCGGCTCCACGATGATGGAATCTTTATGAATAATACCTTCTTTTTCTGCTTTTTTAATCATGTTGTATGCAGTTCTTGTCTTGATGGAACCTCCGACATTGAGTCCCTCGTATTTTACAAGGACTTCCGCTCCTTCCGGATCTGCCATCTTATTTAAGCGGATAAGCGGTGTCTGTCCCATGCACTGCAGCACATTATCATAAATCATATCTTTTTACCTCGTATGTTTTCATTATCCTATGTAATTCGGGCTTCATATGTACCTGTTTTTCTTATGCATTACAGCCCACAAGTAAGAGTATACCACGATTTCACAAAAAAAGAACTCCTTTTTTCAAGAAGTTCTTTTCCTTTATGCTCTCATGTCAAAACCTTCGGTCGCCTGCTCGCGTGCTTCCCGAAACATCTGGTCAAAGTTTTTCTTTTTTTCCTTCTTATCTTTGTCCGCCGGGCGCTCACGCTTGGTTCTTCCGTTCATGGATGTAATAATCATAATAGAGTCAACCTTTAAAATACCGTAATCTCCGTATCCGACAATCCCTCCCTGGATGCATATTTTAATTGGTTTCACTATATATATCGGAAATTTTTGAGTATTACTAAAGCACACGAAACACTATCTGTAATCAAATTGTGCAAAATCTTCGTAACAATTAAAACTTGGATATATTTCTCTTCTCCATGCAATATTATTTTTAATTATTTTTGCAGGGTAACCTGCCAAACTGCAATTAGCAGGGAATGGTTTATTTACAAAACTATTCATACCGACAATACTTCCGTTTCCTATCTCTGCACCATTAAATATAACCGCTCTTTGTCCAAGCCATACATGTTCTCCTATTTTAACTTTACGCCCTTCGGATGACAAATTCTTATCATGTTCCATGTCATATATGGAATGTCCGGATCCGGCTCTGATAAGAACATCTCTGGCCAGCATGCAGTCATCTCCAATTTCAACACTACTGTTTTCCATGGATGCAAGATGTATATTGGCTCCTGATGAAACATTTTTTCCAATGTTGATTTCGGAACATAGTACCGCTTTCATTCCTGCATAGTCAACTCCTTTCATATAAGATACCAACTTAAAATTATCTTCTATCCGGATATTGCTACGCTCTGTTGCATCTAACCTTATTTTACATTGAAAATCTAAATTTTTTTCCAAATGTATCTTACTATTCTTAGCAGCGTTTATTTCACATGCGTCTTTTACCTTAATATGTTCCTTCATAATCACTTCCGAGTAATCAGAAACAGAAATGTAGGCATTGTTAAATTCACACGCTTTTCCAATGTGCAGCTTACCGGAATTTTTCAACTTAATATGCAGGTTGTGATTCTCTCCTTTGTATTCGTTTCCATACAAATCCGAATAATCGACGGAACCATCCAAAATAATTTCACGATGCGGATACCAGTAATCAATAAATTCTTTGTAATCACACTTTTCCAAACACTCTATAACATCCTTATACGTCCGCAGCAAACCGACATACACAAAAGCAGATTTTTCCCGGATGCTGTCCGTATCATACACAGCCAAAGAACGATACTCATATGTTTTATTCGGACAAGCTGTCGCCTTTTGGTCAATATACCCAATCACATCGATACTCTGAGTTTTGAAAAAATCAACAATCGAATCATTTTGCTCACAAGCACCCCAGATTAGCACCTTGCCACCTTTGCTTTTAATGTTTTTCACCAAAATATCACTGTTATAAAGCATAAAATGAATCCTCCGTTAAATACGACTCTATCATATCACAAATGTGTTAAATGGGCAAAAAAATCCCCCCGCAGCCCGGCTGCGAGGGATATGTAATGCAATATTAGTTGTCGATGAATTTCTCTTCGCCGTTCCAGCTGTAAAGTTTACGAACTTCTTCGCCGACTTTCTCTGCCGGATGCTCAGCTGCAAGCTTTCTCATTGCTTTGAAGTGTACCTGACGTCCTGCGTTTGACATATCAAGTAAGAATTCTTTTGCGAAAGAACCGTCCTGGATGTCAGAAAGAACTTTCTTCATTGCTTTCTTTGTCTCATCTGTGATGATCTTCGGTCCTGTGATGTAATCGCCGTACTCCGCTGTGTTAGAGATAGAATATCTCATTCCTGCGAAACCTGACTGGTAGATAAGGTCTACGATCAGTTTCATCTCATGGATACACTCGAAGTATGCGTTTCTCGGATCATAACCGGCTTCTGTTAATGTCTCGAAACCTGCCTGCATAAGTGCACAAACACCACCACAAAGAACTGCCTGCTCACCGAAGAGGTCTGTCTCTGTCTCTGTACGGAATGTTGTCTCTAAAACTCCGGCTCTTGCTCCGCCGATAGCCTGTGCGTAAGCAAGTGCTTTATCAAGAGCTTTTCCTGTTGCATCCTGATGAACAGCTACGAGACAAGGAACACCTTTTCCTACCTGATACTCGCTTCTTACTGTGTGTCCAGGTCCTTTCGGAGCGATCATTGTAACGTCAACGTCAGCCGGCGGTGTGATACATCCGAAGTGAATGTTGAAACCGTGAGCGAACATTAACATATTGCCTGCTTCCAGGTTTGGCTCGATATCGTTTTTGTACATATCAGCCTGTAATTCATCATTGATAAGAATCATGATAACGTCAGCTTTTTTTGCTGCTTCTGCAGCTGTGTAAACTTCAAATCCCTGAGCTTCTGCTTTTGCCCATGATTTAGAACCTTCGTAAAGACCGATGATTACGTTGCATCCTGACTCTTTTGCGTTTAATGCATGTGCATGACCCTGGCTTCCGTAACCGATCACTGCGATGGTCTTTCCTTCTAATTCTGCAAGATTACAGTCTTCCTGATAATAGATTTTTGCTTCCTGTGACATTTTTATTTCCTCCTAAATGTTTGTTTACTTTTATAGTTAGCTGCACAGCAGCTTTACCTTACTCTTTATCTAAATAAATGACGCCTTCCGTTCCTCTTCCGAGACCTGCAATACCCGTTCTCGCAAGCTCGAGAATCTCGTATCCGTCAAGCAGACTGATAAATGCATCAATCTTCTCCTGTTTACCGGTAAGCTCAACCATGAGAGAATCTTTTGCCACGTCAACGATGTTTGCACGATATACATTTGCAAGTGCAATCACACCCTGTCTTTGTATATCATCCGCTTTCACCTTTACCATGGCAAGCTCTCTGTAAACGCTGCACTCCGGTTTCAACTCTTTGATATCGCGGACATCCACAAGCTTGGCTACCTGCTTCTCAATCTGATCGAGAATCGCATCATCACCGCTGGCAACGATCGTGATTCGTGTGTAACGCGGATCCGCTGTCGTACCTGCCGTGATACTCTCAATATTGTAACCTCTCCGGCTGAACAGTCCCGAAATACGACTGAGTACACCGGATGTATTGTCTACTAAAATCTGAAATACCTTTTTCTGCATCTGGTTTTCATACCCTTTCTGTTTTGCTTTATCAGCATTGTATCAGCACTTTCACAGCTTTGTCAACGTATGACCTTGTTTCATGCGTGCCATAACTATCGGTTATCGCAAAACTGTTTATTATTCATTTTCAGAGCATTTCATAAGTGCCAGCGTTCCGGTTCTCGCGCATTCCACCACACTGATGGAATTCATCATCTGAATCAGCAGTTTAATGCGCTCCGGTGTATCACAAATCTGAATCATCATATAACTCTTGGACATATCAACAATCTCCGCTTTTAAAATATCACAGATTTCCATGATATCTTTACGGTTGGTGCGGTTGTATTTCACCTTCATAAGCATAAGTTCTCTGGAAATGCTCTGCTCTTCTTTGAAGGTACGCACTTTTATGATATCCAGTTTTTTATTGAGCTGTTTTTCAATCTGCTCCAGTGTTCTCTGGTTTCCGCTGCTGACAATGGTCATGCAGGAAACGTCCGGATGATCCGTCTCGCCAACGGCAAGAGAATCGATATTAAAACATCTTCTCGAGAACAGTCCGGCCACTTTGCAAAGTACACCGGATCTGTTTTCTACGGAAATGGAATAAATCTTTTTCATTTCAAGCTCCTCCTATACAAGATCCATCGGATCAATGAGGCATTCCATGAGACATGCTTTGTCCTCTTTTAAGAATGCATCAATCTGCTGTTCCATATCTTTGCCGTCCTTCACAAGGAAATAAGGCATGTCATATGCAGCTGCAATCTTGGAAAGATCCGGGCTTCCGGTCAAATCTACCACAGAATAGTTATCCTTGTAGGTAAAATGCTGATACTGACGCACCATACCGAGGAAATTGTTGCGAAGAACAATCACCTTGGATTTGATTCCGTGCTGACGCATGGTAGCCAGCTCCATCATGGACATCTGGAAAGAACCGTCGCCGCAGACAGCAACCACTTCTCTTTCCGGCATACTGTATTTGGCTCCCATAGCTGCAGGAATGGAATATCCCATGGTTCCCATACCGCCGGATGTGAGGAAATCACCTTGTTTTACAATATGATAACCGCAGGACCAGATCTGATTCTGTCCCACGTCAGCTACATAAACCGCGTCGTCCGGAAGCTTGCGCGACAGCATCTGTATAAATGCTGCCGGGTCCACGAATTCATCGGAAACCGTGCGTTTCTTTTCCATTGCCTTTGCATATTCATCCAAAGTTGCTTTCCACTCGGAGAAATCACCTGTAACCTCCTGCTCGAGCAGGTCTTCAAAAATAGACTTGCAATCGCCGACAAGCGGAATATGCGGTCCGACGTTTTTACCGATTTCCGCCGGATCAACATCGATATGTACTAAAAGCTTATTGTTAATAATAAGATCCGGCTGACTGATTGCACGGTCCGCCACGCGGGCTCCGACCATAATCAGAAGATCACAGTCATTCATCGCCTTGTTTGCATATGGTTTTCCGTTGTTTCCCACCATACCGTAGTACATGTCGTCCTCTGTCGGCATCACACCGATACCCATCATGGTAGAAACAACCGGAATGTTAAATTTATGCGAAAAATCAAACAGTTCTTTTCTGGCACCGGCCAAAAGTACGCCACCGCCTGCACAGATCAGCGGACGCTTTGCATCTGCAAGCTCTTTTACCACCTTTTTGATCTGGGCCATATTTCCTTTTACCGTCGGTTTGTAAGTACGAAGTTTTACCTCCTCCGGATATTTGAATTTGGAAAGTGTCGCATTCTGCACATCGATCGGAACATCGATAAGAACCGGGCCTTTACGTCCTGTTGTCGCAATATGGAATGCCTCCTTAAAAATACGCGGAATATCATCCACATCGCGGACAAGATAACTGTATTTTACAAAGCTTTCCACCGCTCCGGTAATATCTGCCTCCTGGAATACATCGCTTCCGAGAAGTTCACTGTCCACCTGTCCGGTAATGCAAATCATCGGAATGGAATCCGCAAAAGCGGTCGCAATTCCGGTGATCAGATTCGTTGCACCGGGACCGGAAGTCACCGCACACACGCCGACTTTGCCGGACACACGGTAAACACCGCTCGCCGCATGGGCAGCATTCTGCTCGGTACGAACCAGAACACTTTCTATATCTGAATTTAATATACTGTTATAAAACGGGCAAATCGCCACACCCGGATAACCGAAAACGGAGGTAACTCCTTCCAGTTCCAGGCATTTTACCATTGCATCTGCTCCTAACATTCTTTTCACCTGTTCCTTTCTGTCTCTTGTCTTCTATGACATTTTATATTCCGAGAAGTCGCATTGCAACTTTAACTGCATCCGACGCATCTGCGGAATAGCCGTCCGCACCGATCTCATCTGCATATTCCTGCGTGATGACAGCACCTCCGACGAGGAATTTGGCTTTAACACCTTTCTCCTTTGCGTATTCTATCACATGTCGCATCTGTTGCATAGTCGTTGTCATAAGTGCAGACAAACCGATAAAATCCGCATCCTCTGCAAGCGCGGTCTCGATAATCGTCTCTTTTGTCACGTCTTTTCCGAGGTCTATAACCCGGAAACCGTAATTTTTCAACATAAGGGCAACCAGATTTTTACCGATATCATGAATATCTCCCTCCACCGTTGCGATAATAAAGGTTGCCTTCGGCGCACTGTCATTATCCTGCAAAAGCATAGGTTCCAAATATTCGACGGCCAGCTTCATTGTTTCTGCTCCCGCAATCAGCTGCGGAAGGAAATAAATCCCCTTATCAAACAGATCACCCACCTCATTGATGGCTGTAAGCAGCGTATGATCCAAAAGGTCTTTCGGCTGCAAACCGTTGTCGAGACATGCTTTCACAAGGTCCACAATGTGTTTTTTATTGCCTTTTAATACCGCCTGTTTCACCTTTTCCTGCGGCGATAACATCACTGTTTCCTCCGGTCGCAAAGCTGCTGCACTTGCCTCCGCTGCCTCCTTGCGCGCATTCATGGCTGTAATATAGGCAAGATCCGCCCCCTCTTTGTTGAGTAAAAGATCGCTTGCCAGCATACAGTTGGTAAGAAGCTCCTGATTCGGATTGGCAATCGCCATCGTAAGTCCGTTTGCAATCGCCATCGTCAGGAATGTAGAATTGATATTTCCGCGCTCCGGAAGTCCGAAGGATATGTTGGACAATCCGCAGACAGTCGCAAGTCCCAATTCCTTACAGTAACGTATGGTTTCCAGTGTCTCCAACGCGGCTTTCGGATTGGCTCCGACCGTCGTCACCAGTCCGTCCACCACGATATCTTCTTTGCTCATGCCGAGCTCTAAGGCTCGGTCCAGTATTTTGTGTATAATCTGCTTTTTTTCCTCCAGTGTTTTCGGAAGACCTTCATCCGAAAGAGGAAGCAAAATGAACATCGCTCCGTATTTTTTCGCAAGCGGCAGAAGTTTTTCAAATTTTTCTTTCTCGTAGGAAACGGAATTAATCAGCGCCCTGCCCGGATATCTGCGCAATGCACTTTCCTGTACCTCCACATAGGAAGAATCAATACAAAGAGGAAGCTTGGTCTGAAGCGAAACATCTTCCATAACCCGAAGAAGTGTTTCCTTTTCGTCAATTCCGCTCATTCCCATATTGATATCAAGAACACCTGCTCCGGCCTTTTCCTGCTGTTCCACGAACGCTTCCACCATGGAGAAATCTCCGCTCCGAATCAGTTCCTGAAACTTTTTCTTGCCGGTCGGATTGATGCGTTCACCAATCAGTATAAAACGGTCATCCAGCCCAAAACTCAATGTCATGCGCTCACTTGCCAGATGACGCAGTTTCTTTGTATCTTTACGGGATGCCACGCATTCCGCATACATATCTTTTGTCTCTTTTACAAGGGCTGCAATATGTTCCGGTGTCGTTCCGCAGCATCCGCCCATAATCGTCGCTCCGGCCTGTGCCAGTTTTTTCATCTGACAGCCGAACGCAGACGCATCCATCTCATACTTTGTTTCTCCCTGTGCATTAAGCACCGGAAGACCGGCATTTGGTTTTGCAATCACCGGAACCTGCGCTACCTTGCACATCTGTTCCACCACAAGACACATTTCCTTCGGCCCCGTAGAACAGTTGACACCGACTGCGGAAGCACCAAGTGATTGTAATACAACCATTGCGGTTACCGGGTCTGTTCCGAACAAAGTTTTTCCGTCCGACTCGAAGGTAAGCGTAACCATCACCGGAAGATCACAGGTCTCCTTTGCCGCGATAAGTGCTGCTCTCGCCTCCTGCAAACTCATCATCGTTTCCACAACAAGAAGATCTGCACCCGCATCCGCAAGAACCTTAATCTGCTCTTTGTATACGTCAACGAGAGCTTCAAAATCCATTGTACCAACCGGACGAAGCTGCTGACCGGTCATTGTGATATCTCCGGCAACAAGAGCCTTTCCCTGTGCTGCCTCCTTTGACAGCGCCACAAGTTTTCCGTTTATCTCCGTCATGCGATCGGAAAGGCCGTATTCTGCCAACTTTATACGGTTGGCCGTAAAAGTCGGTGCATATAAAATATTGGTTCCCGCTTCGACATACGCACGCTGTAATTCCACAAGCGCATGTGGGTTGTCAAGAATCCATGTTTCCGGGCAATCTCCCGCCTTCAGACCACATTTTTGAAGATTGGAGCCGGTCGCACCATCCAAATATATAAATTTACCGGTACAAAATGTAAGAAACTCTTCTCTGTTCATCGTTACCTCATTCTAAATCTTTTCAAATCAATTTTACTGCGGAAGTATCTGAAGCAAATGCTCAAAATAGTCCGGAATCGGAGCTTCCGTCTCCGTGTACTGTCCGGTTACCGGGTGTACAAACCCAAGCGTCATGGCGTGAAGACATTGTCCCTGACATTTGTATTTGTCCTTTGTTCTTCCGTACACCGCATCCCCGAGAAGCGGATGTCCCATCGATGCCATATGGACACGAATCTGGTGGGTTCGCCCTGTCTCAAGCACACATTCCACATACGTATATTCCCGGAAGCGTTTCAACACCTTGAAATGCGTCACCGCATGCTTTCCGTCCGGGGTAATCGCCATCTTCTTCCGGTCTTTTTTATCCCGACCGAGCGGAGCATCCACCGTTCCTTCCTCGTCCTTTATCACACCGCACACAATGGCATGATATCTGCGCCGTATGCTGTGATCCTTTAACTGCCTTGCAATCTCATTATGAGCATGATCATTTTTACAGATAATAATAGAACCGGTAGTATCCATATCGATCCGGTGCACGATGCCC
>JAFTWX010000057.1 GCA_017465095.1 Lachnospiraceae bacterium
GGCAGACCGCCTCACAACTTTTACAACCGATGCACGCATCCGGATGCTTTTCTTTTTCTATTGCCATCAGACCGAACTGCGGCAAAAATCCGCCGCCGGTAAAAATATGTTCGTTGTAAAGCTCTAACAGTGTCGGAATATCCAGTCCTTTCGGACATTTGGTCGTACAGTACCTGCACGCGGTACACGGAAGTGCAATCTTTCCGACCATTTCTCCCGCAATGTCCATGACACATGCCATCTCATCCTCTGTAAGAGGCGCATCCGTCTCAAATGTCTTGATATTGTCCGCAAGCTGCTGCATATCGGACATTCCGGACAAAATCATAGTCACCGCCGGAAGACTCTGCAAAAAGCGGAACGCCCAGCCCGGCACCGTCTCCTGCGGGCGGAGCTGACCAAGTCTTGCCTCATAATCCTCGGAAATCCGGGCAAGTTTACCGCCCCGGAGAGGTTCCATCACCCATACCGGAATTCCGTGGGACTGCACCAACTCAACCTTTTGATTTACTTTCTGGAACTCCCAGTCAATGTAGTTGATCTGTAACTGGCAAAATTCCATGGCATGACCGTATTTTTCCAAAAAGCGCTCAATAACTTCATAGCTTCCGTGGGCCGAAAATCCGAGATGCCGGATTCGTCCGTTTTCTTTCTGTTTCATCAAATACTCGAAAATGCCGTATTTCTCATCCAGATAAGCATCAATATTAATCTCGCATACATTGTGAAACAGATAGAAATCAAAATATTCTTTCTGTGTCTTTTCCAGCTGCTTTTCGAAAATCTCCTCCACTTTATCCATGTTGGAGATGTCATACCCCGGAAATTTGCTTGCCAGATAATAGGATTCCCGCGGATATGCGTTCAAAATCTCGCCGAGCACAATCTCCGACTGTCCGTTGTGATATCCCCACGCCGTATCATAATAATTGATACCGTTTTCCATGGCGTAGGCCACCATCTCTTTTGTTTTTTCCACATCGATGTCTGCATCATCACTGCTGCGAAGCGGAAGGCGCATGGCGCCAAGGCCCAGCATCGACAGCTGTTTCCCCTGAAACTCTCTGTATACCATATCTTTTTATCTCCTATAATTTAAACTGACTCATCTTTTCCATCAGCTCCAATGATTCTTTTTTCAATTCACGGGCACTTTCTGCCACAATACTGCTGCTTGCAGAAACATTTTCCGTGCTTTCACTCATATCTCTTGCGGAAGCCGAAATCTGATTGGCTGCTGTCTGCTGGTTTGCCATAATCTGATCCAACTGTTGCGCCACCTCATCCACCTTACCGACAAGAGCAATCATGTCATCCACACGGCGACTGGTTTCTTCCACCTTCACATACAGCTGTTCAAAGGTGGTCTGCGCATCCGATACGATAGTAACGCTCTTTGACACCTCGGCTACACTTTCATTCATATCAGTCACCGCAGCTTCTACGCTGCTTCTGATATCCGCCGTCAACCGCGCGATATCATCTGCCGCCGCACTGCTGTTCATCGCCAGCTTACCAATCTGCTCTGCCACAACAGAAAATCCTCTTCCGGCTTCACCGGCTCTTGCCGCCTCAATGGACGCATTCAGCGAGAGCAAATTCGTTTCCTCTGCAATATTCATAATTATGTCAACCATTTCGCCGATCTGCTCCATGGCACCACCGACCTTGGTAATCTGCTCTGCCAGCTGGTTCATGGATGTATGGATATTTTCCATACCGTGATTGATATGTTCCATATCTTCTTTTCCGCTTCGCGACATAGCAACGCTTGCTTCCATGAGAATTCTCGCCTGATCACCGTCCGCATGAGTACGGCGGATGAGTTCTGCCAAATCATCCATCTGCATTGCCACCTGATCCGCCTCATCAGAAAGCTCCTGTGCCAGCTTGCCCAAAAGCTCCATGGAAGCTGTCTGATTCTGCGAAGAATCCATAAGCGAATCGGATACATGTTCGTTTGCCATAGACTGTTTATTCAGCCACTGCGCCGTATGACTGATTTCCATGATTGTACCGCGCATCTGCGTAATAAACATCTGCATGTTTCTGCTCATGACTGCAATTTCATCGTTTCCGCTTACTTCAATATTCTGAGAGAAATCACCCTCTGCAATCTGTCCGATAACACCTGTTACTTTTTGTACCGGTTTCACGACTTTACCTGTCACCCTAAGAATACCGAGCAAAAGAACAACAGTCGCTCCAATTGCAATAAATACCATGTACATCTCCATCCAATGAAGGTCGGATAACATTTCGCGCTCTGTCATGTATGTCACGAGATACCAATCCGTATGTTCTACCGGATTCAATGTCGCATAATATTTTGCGCCGTCTCCGGATGCGGAAATAATGCCTTCCTGCTTCTTGGTGATTGCCTGTCCGATATTAGCATATAATGCATCATATCCGTCGGCATCCAATGTCGTCGCAAGCATCGCTGTGTCCGGATGCGCGATAATCGTCTGCGTATTTCCTGTCACAAGAAATGCTCCGACTTCCTGTTGTTGCGCAATATCATTGATCAGGCCAACAACATAATCAAGATATACATCCGTCGCCAAAACTCTGACTGCATTCGGATAGTCCATGCGGACAGATGCACTCACACATACATCTCCTGTCATGGAGTCATAGTACGGTTCCCCAAACGCAATCTCACTGTTATCTTTTCCGTCTACATACCAGTCGCGCTCCACGAGCACCCAGTCATCCCCCGGAACCCATCCGGAACCATCCAGATAAACGCCGCTGTCATCTCCCATATACAATCCAATCGGATAAGCCTCGTTTTTTTCCACACTTGTCTCCATATAGGAAAGAATTTCTGCATCACTCGTAAATCCCGCTTCTTCTATTGTATCTTTGTAAATCTGCAATTCTCCGAAAATCTGGCCGGTCCATCCGCCGATTTGCCCGGCAAAGGTCTGCGACTGTGCCAGCATCTGTTCCTTGGAAATCTTAAGAACCATGTCCCTTGCCAGAATAAAGAATGCAATCACAATCACAAGTACAAGCGGTACCACGATTAAAATTAGTTTTGTCCGAAGACTGTTGCCCTTTTTCATAGCGTATTCCACCTTTTTATCCAAAAATAAAGACTGTACAACGATTTCTGTGTACAGTCTTTATTTTACTATATTTCATATTTCATTGCTATCATTTATTCTCTGTTTTTCCCCCTTCATGTAAATAAATTGCATTTTTTCCCGCAGCATACTATGATGATAAATGTAAGGAGAATCAATATTATGGCAATTATCAGTGTAATCATCCCATGCTACAATGTGGAACAACTTATCGACCGCTGTCTGGCGTCTGTCATTCAACAGACCCTAGGGCTGAACAATTTGGAAATCATCTGTATCGACGATGCTTCCACAGACCGCACCTGGGATCATTTACAGGCATGGCATGAGCTCTATCCGGACGAATTGGAATATGAATTCCTCTTCTCCTGCTATTTAATCTTCCTCAAAATCATTGCGCTGCGCTACGAAACGCCGCCTTATTCTCTGTTTCAGGTATTGAAAACCTGAAACTGTAAGGAGCCTTTTAATATTTCAAAAACGTTCCCACAAACCACTTTGCAATTTTGTAAATCGGACCTTCCATACGGCGTTTGGCACATTTCAGCTCCTGCCGAATCTGGATACCCTGCGGACAGTGCTGCTCGCACTTTCCGCACTCGATGCAATTGGACGCCGAGGTGGAATCCTTGCGGAGCACCGTGCAAAGCATGTACTCCTCGAAGGCCTTGAACCAGCCATCCGTATACGACTTATTATAAATCGCAAAGGTGCCCGGAATATCTACCTTTTTCGGGCATGGCATACAGTAACCGCATCCGGTACATCCGACCTTCATCTTTTCCTGGATGGCCTTTACCACATCCGAAAGAAGTTTTTCCTCTTTTTCCGTAAATTCACCGATGCGCGACTCGGAAGCACTGCGGACATTCTCCTGCACCATCTCCATGGAATTCATCCCCGACAACACGCAAGTTACCTCCGGCTGATTCCACAGCCAGCGAAATGCCCACTCAGCCGGGCTTCTTTTCATCTCATAGTCTGCAAAAATCTTTTGTGCCTTCTCCGGCAAATTATTAGCCAGTCGTCCGCCACGGAGCGGTTCCATAATGATAACCGGAATCCCCTTTGCCGCAGCGTAGTCAAGCCCCTTTCTTCCCGCCTGGGAATGCTCATCCAAATAATTGTACTGAATCTGACAAAAATCCCAGTCGTAAGCATCAACTAACTTACAAAATCCGTCTGTATTTCCGTGATAAGAAAAACCGATCTGCTTAATGGCACCCGATGCTTTCTTTTCCTTGAGCCACGCTTCGATTCCGTCCGTTTTCAGACGTTCCCATGTCACAATATCCGAAAGCATATGCATCAAATAATAATCCACGTAGTCCGTACGAAGACGCGAAAGCTGCTCGTTAAAACATTTCTCTGCAGATTCCACTGTCTTGAGCATATAATGCGGAAGTTTTGTTGCAATATTAACTTTTTCCCGGATATGGTTTCTCTCCAGAATCTTTCCGAGCGCCTGCTCGCTGCCACCGTATATGTAAGCCGTATCAAAATAGTTCACACCTGCATGATAGGCAGCCATAATCTCTTTCTCAGCTTTGTCAATATCAATCACGCCGGCCATCTGTGTAAAACGCATACAGCCGTAACCGAGCACCGATATTTTATTTCCGTATTTATCACTGCGATATTGCATATTTATACCTCTGTCCTTGCTTTTTCCTGTGCTGCGATTACGCGGTCGCACCAATCATCAAATTCCGGATCTTCGATTTGACATTCCGGGTGTTCTAAAATATAGGCAAGAGCTCTGCGCACGCCCCGGTCAAAACGCACCGTCGTCCGCATATCCGGAACGGCCCGTTTTAATTTGCTGTTGTCAAACACAACCGAAACGGATTTGTCACCGATCAGACTTCCCGTGAAATCAAACCCGTATTTGTCTCCGGTCGCCGCCAGAAAATCCGATGCCACGTAGTAAGGCTTCAGTTCCACATCCAGCGCATCTGCAATGGTCTGATAAATCTGATTCCATGTCAAGGTCTCATCCCCCGTAATTTGGAACGCCTCTCCGATGGCATGGCGATTTCCCATAAGTCCCGTAAAGCCGATGGCAAAATCTTCGTTAAAAGTAAGTGTCCAAAGGGAGCTTCCGTCTCCCTGAATAATCACCGGTTTCCCGTCCATCATACGTTTAATTACCTGCCAGTAACCGTTTTTGCCATGTACGCCGAGAGGAATGTGGCGTTCATCGTACGTATGGCTCGGACGAACAATCGTAACTGGAAAACCTTCCTTCCGATATTTTTCCATCAAAAACTCTTCGCTCGCAATCTTATCCCTCGAATACTGCCAGTACGGATTGGAGAGCGTCGTCCCTTCCGTAATCACGTAGGACGCCGCCGGCTTATGGTACGCAGAAGCCGAACTGATATAAATGTACTGCTTTGTTTTTCCGGAAAACAGCCGATAATCCCGCTCCACATCCTCCACATGAAATCCGATAAATTCACAGACAGTATCAAACGACATGTCCTTTATTTTTTCCCGGACATCCGCCTCATCGTGAATGTCTGCCACGATTTGATGTACTCCGTTTGGAAGGTCGTTTTCCCTGTTTCCGCGGTTCATCACCCAAACCTCCCACAGCGGATCGGCTGCAAGGCGTCTTACAATCGCCATGCTGATAGTTCCCGTTCCTCCGATAAACAATGCTTTCATAGTCATACCCCTTTCTCTACAATACAATAATAGGGTTACCCTGTGGCAACCCTATACATTTCTATTTCTTCTGTGTCAAATTCTTGTAAGCCTGAAGTTCTTCTTCGCGGAAGCAGCAGAAATAGACATTCATCACCACATCCGGATGCAGATCGAACCAGTGCACAACCGCTGCAAGCGAAACCTTTGCCGCCTCATCAAGCGGGTAACCGTAAACTCCCGTCGAAATACCCGGGAATGCAATACTCATACAATTATTTTTCCATGCAAGCTCTAATGAATTCATATAGCATGCAGCAAGAAGCTTTACATCGTTCTCATCACCGGAATATTTCGGTCCCACAGCATGAATAATATAATCCGCATTCTCGAGGTCATAGGCGCCTGTCGCCTTTGCGCCGCCGGTCTCACATCCGCCAAGCGCTTTGCAAGCCTCCAGAAGCATCGGTCCCGCTGCTCTGTGAATCGCACCGTCAACACCGCCTCCTCCGAGCAATGTCTCATTTGCCGCATTGACAATCGCCGTCGCATATGCATACAGCACACTTCCGTTAAAAAAACTGATATTTGAACGCTGTTCATGTTTCTCAACAGCCTCGATGGTCTCTTTTGTGAGAACAATTTTTTTACCCCAAGGATTGATAATAAAACCGAGACAATTTGAACGATAACCAAGTACCTCAATCATCTCACCGAGCGAACAATTTACTACCGCTGTCTCCTCACCTTTATCCACTTCTTTCGGGCTTGTAAAAAGCGGAATGTAGTACTTTCCGCGCATCTTGGAATTGGAAGATTCCAACTCCTTAAACTTCATCTCCTGCACAGAGCCCGACATATCTTCTGCCGACTGAGGCGTATGTACCGGAACGATAAACCGCATATCATTCTCCAGTCCCAGCTTCAACACATTAAACACCGGCGCAATCGAAGATTCTTCTTTTGCAAAATACCAGTTCTCAAGTGCTCTCTCAAGCTCCTTTGTATAATTAATCTGACCCATTTCTTACCTCCGTTATGAATATTTGCGAACCCGCAGAGCAATTCCCATCTCCTCTGCAAGTTTCTTTGAGGCCGCAACCTCCTCTTCGGAAAGCACATCCACAACCGAAAACTGTACCTGACCGATGGTTTCCTTCAGCTTCGCTGCAAACGCAAGCATCGCTTCAAATGCATCGTCAAAGGAAGGTCTCGTCACCGCAAGGTAACGCTCCGGTGTCGGTGCGTTTAAACTGATCGAAACACTGTCTATCACCTGTGCCAATTCCGGGATGACATCCCGTCCGTGATACAAGTTGGCAAGACCGTTTGTGTTGAGGCGGATCTTCATCCCATACTTCTCTTTGGCATAAGCTGCACTCTCCAACAACGTCTGCAACGCACATGTCGGCTCTCCATATCCACAATACACTAATTCATCGTATTCTGTAAAGTCAAATTCGTCCATTGCTTTCTTAATTTCTTCTAAACTCGGATCATTTTTATGCCATAGATTGTCTGCCTCTCCGATGGCATCTTTATGCGATCGGATGCAAAACACACAACTGCAGTCACACTTGTTCGTAATATTGGCATATACCTGATTTTGATATGTATATAAAATATCTGCCATTTCACACTCTCCTTAACTCATAAATCTGTTTTTGACATGCGCTTTATCCATTGCAAACCCCAGTAAAATAAATACGACCGCGCTTCCCAACGACTGAATCAATGTCTGTCCCATGGTCACCGCAAAAACAGCACCTTCTTCAAACAAAATTTTCTCTGCCGCATAGTATCCGAATCCGGAAATAAAATACGCAATTATGGTTGACATAACATTTCTCTTTGTAATAATTTTTACGCCCTTTGTTTCAAACGGTAATACAAGCAGCGTCTTAATCAAGACCGTGGCAGGTACCCACACAGGCGCTGTGAAAAGATCCGCCAGTCCGCCACCGATGGCAGCTGCCGCGATAGCGTACGGTTTTGGCAAAAGAACTGCTGCCAGATAAATGACAGCATCACCGAAATGTATATATCCGCCGTTCATACCGACCGGAACATGGCAGACATACGCCGTCATAATCGTAATCATTGCCGCCATAATCCCCGTCATCGCCATATATTTTACTTTCATAAGAAAATCAACTCCGAAAGTAACCGTGATAAATATTTTTCAAAATACACTCCGTGCACCGTGGGGATCTGCTCCGCCGATGCCTCTTCGATGGCTTCCTGCAAAAAGTACGTTGCTTTTTCCATGGCTTTGCGGATGCTCAGTCCCTTGACAAGAGAAGCACTGATTACCGATGCAAACAAATCTCCTGTTCCGGAAAATCCCATGCCCGTATAAGGATTCTCGACGTAAAAACTGTCCTGCTTTGAAACAGCCAGATTTCCGATATACTCTTTGCCGTCAATAACGCGGATAATGCCTGTCACCACGATATATTTTGTTCGGTCGGACCCGGCAATCAAATCCCGTGCAGCCACCTCTATTTGGTTTACATAATTTTCTTCCATCCGATGTGACACCATTGCATTGTACTCAATATCCGCAAGCATGCATAGTTCCGTCAAATTCGGCGTCAGGGCATCCGCACGTTTTATAAGCTGCTTCATTCCCTGTACCAGTTCCCGGCTATGCATGGTGTAAGGCTCCCCATGGTCGCCCATGACCGGGTCCGCCAGATAAATATTATCCTCCGTCTGGAATTCATCCAAAAAACGGAGCACTTTCTCTATCTGCCCGGCCCCTTCCAAATAACCCGAATAAATTCCGTCAAAGGATACTCCCATTTGCTTCCACTGCTCCGTAAAGCAATCCATCCGGTCCGTAAAATCATCACAATAATATGATTGAAACCCTGTCTGCGCTGTCAAAACCGCAGTCGGAAACGGACAGGCCTGCATTCCCATTACGGAAATAACCGGAATCGCAGCTGTCAGCGAACATCTCCCAAAACCGGACAAATCATTAATAAGTGCTATTTTCTTCATATGGCACACTCCTGCTTTTCATTCCTGTATCAAATCTACCCCTTATTTGGTCATATGGTAATACCCAGTTTTTATCATTTTTATATAACCAGACAACATATAAAAAAGCGGATGCTACAGCATCCACTTTTTCCTTTCGAAATATTGATCAATCGTTTCCACAATCTGTTTCGGTTCCATGGTTTTGAGCAAATAGCCTTCCGGTTTCAGTGCCGAAACACTCAGAACGCTTTCTCTGTCATTTTTATTGGTCAGGAATACAACCGGCACATCGGAAAACTCTGACTCAGCTCTTATCATCTCCAGCACCTGTTTCCCGTCACAGACCGGCATCTCATAATCAAGAAGAATCAAATCCGGACGGCTCATCGCCAGATATTTGATTGCCATGGCTCCCGAATTTGCAAGAATAACCTGATATTTATCCTCCAGCCATCCTTTCACGCTTCTCAGCATAGCACCGGAATCATCTACAACGAGAATCTTTTTCTTCAGATGAGACTTGTCTTCTTTGATAAATTTGTCGGTAGCAGCAATGATTTCTTTGATGTCTACCGGCCGACAAAACTCCTTCTTGATAAACTGATTCGGGACAATTCCTTTGACCTTCTCAACATGATCTCTGTCGCCGAGAATGTACACCGGAATACTGTCCTCTATCACCCTGTCTTTTATGTATATCGTACCTTCCATGCTCAGTGCATCGGCCCACAGAATTACAAGTCTCACATCCTCTGTGGATTTTTTCATCTCACTCGGATTGTCTTCCACATGGATGACATGGTGCCCCATTTCCTGCAGCTGTTCCCTGAGAGAATTTATAATAAAATTGTTCTTCTCCGAAATAATCAGAATCTTTTTCATTTTATATTCCTCCGCCTTACACAATTTTATATGTCTTTGCGCAACTTTGCAAGCATCATATCTGCTGTTTGTATAATATTTTCCATGTCAACATCCGTCACATAAACTCTGAGCTGTTCCATATCGTTCTGACATTCCTTTGGCATCCGCATCTCTTCCAGTTCCTGCATCGCCATATCTGTCCGGTCAAGATCAAACTCCTCCACGGATAGCCTTATTTTTTCCAGGCAGGATATCATTTCATCCCTTCCGGCTTCTCTTTTCTCTGTCTGCTGCCTTTCGCCGTACGGCTTTAATATTCTCTTGTAATCCTCATAATGCGAAAGCACCTGCTCCGTGTCGGAATGCAGCACCTGTTCATTCTCCTCATTGCCTGCTTTCTCCAGCTTTGCAAACTCCTCTGCGAGCTCCAGGGCCCCAATCAGTCTGGCACTGTTTTTCAGTGCATGGACCTCTATGGTATATTCCCGAATCATGTCATCTGCCAGACATTTTCGGATTTTGTTGGCCTTGGCATCAATCAACGTATAGAAATCTCCCATGGTACTGAAAAACAATTCCCTGTTTCCGGAATTTCTGATTCCCGCATCCACGTGGATTCCCTCTATGACAAGCGCCTCTTTCTGCCTTGCCGGATTTTGCTTTGCCTGCCCCTGTTCTTCCCGGGCATCATCCGCCGTTTCCTCCCGGATCAGCGTAGCCGGAAGCCACTTTCTGAGAACTCTGCACATGCGCTCCATCTCAATCGGTTTGGTGAGAACATCGCTGATACCCGCACCGTAAAAGATTTCTTCCGCCTCCTTCATGGCGTTGGCGGTCAGTGCCACCACCGGAAGCTTCTCATATTTCTTATCATCCATTTCGCGGAGAATCTTTGTTGCCTCCACGCCGTCCATGACAGGCATCATATGATCCATGAAAACAATATGATACTCTTTCTGCCGGATCATTTCCAACGCTTTTTTGCCGTCCTCGGCCAGATCAATCTGCATGCGGAACGGTTTTAGTAAGCCCTGCGCAACTTTCCGGTTAATCAAATCATCATCCACAACGAGAATTTTTGCCCCTTCTGCGGTAAAGTTCATATTGACCTGGGCATCATCCGCATCCTCTTCCTGTGAAATTGCCGGCTTCTGTACAATGGAAAAATAAAATCTCGTTCCTTCGCCGTAAACACTTTCCACCTGCAGCTTTCCGCCCATCATGTCAATGAGCTGACTGGAAATGGCAAGCCCGAGACCGGTACCTTCCTTTCCGCTGTTCAGCTTTTTATTTACCTGTTCGAATGCCTCGAACAGCTTGGCAAAATCTTCTTCCTTAATTCCCTGCCCGGTGTCGGACACGGAAATATCCAGCCGGTAACTCTCAGCGTCACCTGTCTCCGTCACACGTTCTTCGGCGACTGTCACCGAAAGTGTAATCTGTCCCTCTTCCGTAAATTTTACTGCATTGTTCAAAAGATTGATTATAATCTGGCGAATGCGTACACAGTCCCCGTACAGGCGGCCGGGCAACCGTTCATCAATGTCATAAACAAGCCGGATCGGTTTTTCACCGATCTGGTTTTCGATAATCATCTGTATATTTCGAAGTTCCCGTTTGATGTCATAATCATCTTCCACCAGCGTCATCTTGCCGGCTTCAATCTTGGAAATATCCAAAATATCATTGATAATCGCCACAAGAGCATGCCCGGATGTCTTAATGTTAGACAGATAATCCCTCTGTTCCTCCGTCAGCTCTGTCCGAAGCAAAATATCCGTCATCCCGACAATGGCATTCATCGGCGTGCGAATCTCATGGGATATATTGGAAAGAAATACGGATTTGTACGCATTGGCCTGCTCCGCTTTTTCCTTCTCAATCTGTACCTGTTTTACAAGAAGGATATCCGGATTTTGCATAAAGAGATAAAAAGCAAGAATAATCAGCATAATACCCATTCCGGAAAGAAGCGCCGTCGGATGAAATGCCTGATACACGGAAACCACAACTTCGATGGACATCGCCGCACTGATTGCCAGAAGTTCTCTTTTGCGGATATGCGTTCTGTAACAAATCAGCAACCGGATTACCATCAAAAGATACACGGCAACACAAATGTATGTCATATACGCCGCCATGCCATATGCATAGTTGGACTGATCTGCTTCCTTGTAATATATCGGAAGAACGCAGACACAGACAATCGCAAATACATACAGACATTTACTTCTTTTCAGCATCCGTATATCTTCTCCGATTTCATCCCGGATCAAAATCACGATATAGCAATACACAAGGTAGAAGATCGTAACCATCGTACCGATAAACAGACGATGCGCCAGATCATTCAGCCACACCGGCACCACATCCATATGATTGACCGTGTACACCGTAAGCGCATCAAATCCCAAGTGCAACATGGATACTATCAATAACGCAGAAAATACCCTATGCAGCTTCGTCTTTTCATGTTTTACGGCGAAATACAAAATCCCCATAAAAAGCACAACCATAAAACATGCCATTTCCATTCTGAGCATAATTTTTTTCTCCTTTGAAACCCTTTTTCCCCATTTGTTTTATTCTACCATAAACACCTTATTATTTCACTATAAATCCGCTCTTTCTCCGCAACTGTTATTTCCTTTACACTACTGTTTTTTTTCGTTATAATTAACTTCAAATATACAACAGAAAGAAGGTTTGATATGAAAGATAAAGCAGCCTCTTTTTTCGTCTGGTTTTTGATTCTCCTGTGCTTCTTTGCACCGTTTTTGGCAGAGTTCTCTTATCTGTTTGAGGACGTGAATTTAAATCCCAATGACTATGCCAGAATCACCGATGTGGATTACAAAGCAGTCGTGGTGGATGAGCCGGGCAGCGAAGGCAAGGTAGTCATCACCGAACGACTGACCTTTGACATTCACGCAGCTGATATTGACAATCCGTTCTGGGAGCTCTGGCGGGATTTGCCGGAGGATTACGTGGACGGCGTCAAAGTAGATTACAGAGTTAATTCCGTAAAACAGATTCTTCCCGACGGAACGGAGCTCGTTTATGAGGAAAGTCCGAAGCTGTACTGGGATGATTACGATTATGTCAGCCCGACCTACGGACCTTACAAGTGGTACCACAGCGAGGGACCTTACAGCGAAGCAGACGCCCAGTATGAATGTGTATTTTTCTATGTGAACGGTATTTACCGTGAGGAAGTCGTATACGAAATCGAATACGAAATGCACAATGCGGCTCTGCGCTACAACGATTGCTCCGATTTGTATCTGGCACTTTATTCCGGCAATACGATCAAGCATCTGGACTCCTACAAAGCTCAGATTTTGTTCCCGAATGAAGATATGCCTGCTCCCGGCAACTATGATGTCTACACCTACGGAACCAATGCAAACGCGTTCCCGGTGCAAGAATCCGACACTATGAATCCGGGATACCATACCTTCTATTTTGAACTGGATGAAGACGATTTACAGTTTAAACCGTACAACGAATACATAGAATTTGACCTGGTATCGTACAACGAGGACAGACATATTTTCACGGAATTTGCCCCGTATAACGATTATACATATGATGATGTGCTCACAGAGATTTACGATGAGCAGCGGGCATATGCCAATGAACCTGCAAAATTCAAGATAATCAAAGCCATTGTTTGCCTGTCACTTATACTGATTTCCGGCTTTGTGCTGCTTTACTGCTTCACTTACGGCAGACGGCTTCGCAGCAAGCACACGTTCTATGAACCGACATCAAAACCGGATTACTACAGAGACATTCCGAGCAATCTGGACCCGAATTTTGCAGCAGCTCTGGTATTCTGCAAACAGGATCCTCCGAAAGATGATTCCGGTGTGTACTCTGCGATACTTCTCAGTCTGGCACGCAAAAAATACATCGAACTGTATGAGTACGGTCCGGACGACGTAAAAATCATGATAAACCGCGACGCCGCCAATACTGCGCCTAATCCGTATATGCAGCCGGCAGCGATTATCAGTCCTGACCCGATGCTCGGTTACCCGGGACTTCCGACCGATCCGCCTATGATTGATCCGGCCGTAGAAACAAGAGAAACACTCGAACCGCTGACGCTGTGCGAAGAGTATTACTACAATCTGCTTATGCGTCACATGGTAGGCGACTGCATTACCATGAGCTTTTTCCAGGCAAGAGTTTCCTCCGACTACGAAAATACACAGTCCTTTGCCCGCAACATGGAAAACTCCATTGTCAATATCGGTATCAAGGAGGGTTATTTCCAGAAGGCAAATTATAAGCAACCGAAAAAAAACATGTTATCTTTATCTAACTTTTTAATGGTTTGCGGTCTTTTGCTGTTAATCCTCGGAAACATCATTTCCTACCAGACACGTCTGGAGCTCGCGCTCGGCGGATGGTTTATTATCGGCATCAGTTGCATCGCCAGTGCACTTTTCCTTAAAAAAGAAGCGAAGAAATATGTGCTTCTGACCCAGCTGGGAGAAGACGAATATGCGAAGTGGCGCGGACTTTACAACTTCCTCAGCAGCGAAACACTGATGCACGAGCGAAGCTACATTGAGCTCCCTCTTTGGGAACAATATCTTGTTTACGCAACAGCCTTCGGTATTTCCGAAAAAGTCATCAAGGCTATCAACCTCAGATGTCCGGAAGCTTCCGAAAGTCAGATCCTTAGCAACAATTACTGTCGTTCCGGCAGATATCGCCATTCCGGTCGCAGTTTCCGTTCCTCTGTACGCTCCGGTTCTTCCTTCTCCGGCGGAGGCGGCGGTGGCTTCGGCTACGGCGGCGGTGGACGCGGCGGCGGTGGAGGTGGCGGCGGCCACTAATCCGGCGACTGCAATAGCATTCAGATAACATTGTACAAAAAGAAGAGGGTAGTCCCCAAGTCATTTCAACGACTTTGGGGACACCCTCTTTGTCTTTATCAAAAACTATTAAAAACGTACCTGCGGTGCTTCATCCGCCGCTTCCGCTGCATCAAACAATGCTTCCTCTTTGAATCCGAACATTCCCGCAATCAGGTTGGCCGGAAACATCTGAATTCTGTTGTTGTAGATGGTAACCGCGTCATTATAAAACTGGCGGGAATACGCCACCTTTTCCTCTGTCTCGGAAAGCTCATCCTGGAGCTTCAGGAAATTGGTATCTGCCTTCAGCTGCGGATAATTTTCAGCCACTGCAAACAAAGACTTCAACGTGGAGGTCAGCTGATTGTTCATGGCAAGCTTTTCTTCGTTGGAAGCTGCGCTCATATACCCGCTTCTGCTGGCCGTCACATTTTCCAAAAGCTCCTTCTCATGTGTGGCAAAGCCTTTGACGGTCTCCACAAGATTCGGAATCAAATCAAATCTTCTCTGCAGCTGTGTATCAATCTGTGAAAATGAATTTTTCACCGCATTTCTAAGCCGAATCATATCGTTGTATGTAGAAATCACGAAACCGATGATGACAACGACAAGTACAATTCCAATTATCAATATTAACATACTGTTTCCTCCTTTTTCCCGGATAACCGCATTGTAACACCAATCGATAGTTTTCGCAATGTCACTGCCCATTATTTTACAAGCAGATTGCTTATCTGTAGATTCTCAAAATCAATCTGAAGTTCCTTTTCCATATCTTCCTTCCGGAACGTCCGATATATGGTTTTTGAAATATATTTCTCCGCCCTTTTGATAATGCTGTGATAATCCGCAATATCATCCGGAAAATAAATACCGCCCTTCTCCTTGTTTTTCAGCATCCAGCAAACGGCGGAAAGTGCTGACATGGCCACCGGTGTAATTGTCGGTGTCTGCCAATATGAGGTCTTTTTATCCTTGTACAAAAATCCCGGTTCAATCCGGTTTCCAACCCACACCGGTTCAAAACGGTCCCCCAAAAGCAAAATCCCTACATATTCCGTTCCCGACTCAATTTTCTCCTGGTATAAAATCTGAAAATTTTCCGGATATACATAACCGCGAATGATTGTCTTTCCATCCACAGTTTCACAGTCCTGCGGTTTGTCCGGATCGGAATCCGGATACTCGTTGACCTTGGCATTTGCAAAATAACTGCTCGCATAAGCGCACGGCTGGTAAACAAAGGCTACCGTCGGGCGATATACGACCGTATCCCCCTCCTTTATTTCCAGACTTTTGGCAATGCTGACCGTCTCCTCATGGGGAACTAAAAATCCTTCAAACACGCCGTCCGGATAATAAGTTTTGCATTTGACATCCGCAGCAATTTTCTTAAATTCCAGATAGCCTTTTTGCCGGTCGACAAAATTGCACTGCTGCTCAAAATCGACGGTCTCATGGGCGCCGATATTGACAGTCGCCTCACTGAGCATCTCAAACCAGAAAGAATCGGTGCACCAGGTGCTAAACAGCATATTGTCGCTGTACGTATCCTTCACTTTCTGAAGATCAATGTCATTGACATGTATCATCCTTACCCCAAGCGTTCGGGCAACCTCCGGAAAGTTCCCTTCCTTCACCAGACGTCTCAGATTCTTGTCTTTTTTGAACTGCGTATTTACTACGTATTCCAGCGCCGCCTTCACAAAATGTGAAACAAGCCCCGGATTATTTCCGTGATGCAGAACAATCGGATGACGATTTCGCGAAGGGTCTCTGCGGTACTTTTCCCTGAGCTCGTTTTTCAGCTCATTTTCCTCAAAAATACTGTACCAGTGGTCCGGCCAGTCCGCTTCTCCGGTGTTCAGATACATGACATTGCGCTCTGCGCACCACTGACAAATATCCCTTGTGCCGACCGTATCCGCAAAATCGATCAGCAAATCGCCCTCGCTCAGATACGGCTGAAACACCGATCCGAAATTGTCCCGGGTTACATCGCTGACGATAAAATTGGAAACCAGTCCGCCCAGATTGACGTAGTCCTGGAATTCAAACGAATCTCTTGTTATCACATAATATTTGTTCTCATCAAATTTGATCTCTTTTGAAATTTTTTCATAAAAGCTTTTGCCCACCGCCCCGAATCCAAATTGGACAATGCGCCCTTCAAACTTTATCAAATTCTTCTACCTCGTTACTCTAGTCTTTTTTGATCGGTCTGCGGATTTTTATGTTTCGCGGCGACTCATAGCCGTCCGTAATACAAATCCGGATCCCTTTCTTTTGAAATCCGTACAGAATCTTTGCAAGATCCCTCGAGAGGCGGCTGCTTATAATCACAATGCGATAAATTCCGCTTTTCATCAAATACTCTGCCGACGGGAGATCCTGGGGATAAATATCCCAGCTGTTGTCAAACAGCGCATCCTCCATCTTAAATCGGTTGAGCCTGTTTGTATCCAGCAAAAAAGCCGGCGGTGCATCTTCGCCGATTTCTATTGCAGAAAGTGCGGATGCGCCCCAGATAAGGCCGACACCAACCGCCTGGTTGTCCACGGTGGCTCTTGCCCCCTGCTGCTCGATTGTGCCGTTGTACACCGGCACCGGCCGGAACCCGATTTCCGCCAATGCGATTCCCACCTTCACACTTTCGACTCCCGGAAGGTCCACAATCACGGCGGCTCCTTCTCTCTCTTTCTCCTCCAACGCCACGACCGGTACATTCAGATTGGAAAACCGGTATTTGGAAGAATGTTCCCGAAGGCCGACAAAAGGAACCGGTCTGACCCAGTCCGTCCATTTCTTTCCGTACGGAGCCCAGATCTGATATATTTCTTTATCTGTCATCTCTTTCACCGCTCCTTTCAATCAGAACAGGAATATCCGCCGCGTTTGAATCAATACGCTGCGACTCGGTAATGCGGGCATAGTAGCCTGCATGCTTCCCCTGCACCGTGTAGGAGCCCAGACAAACATGATATTGTTCGCCGTCCTGTCCTGCAAGAGGTCTGCTGTAAAAACGCTTCTGCGCCAGATATTTCTTCGGATGACGCTTTACATCCTTCATAATTTTGTCGTACTCGCCTTCCCAACAAGCCTCCTTGATGGAAATATTCTCGCCGACCCTTCCGCAGGCAGGCTTGTATATGTAACCTTCTTTTCCTTTGGCATCTTTTACTTCCAGCGTATCCGGAAGCAGTTTTCTCCATGTATCCAGACAGACACCCTTTTGTTCCAGCGCATCCCACACAAGCGGAAAACGCTTAGTCTGTGCATAGATGGCAACCGGGTGATTGCAGGACACGGTCGTGGTATCAAAATAACCGTCCCACTTTTTCGGCCGGATTTCCGTCAGCCACTCCAGCGGCGTAAAGCGGATAATCGCATCCAGCTTTCCCTCATTGCCGTCCAAAATACTATGCGCCTGTTTCTCCCTAAAATGAATGTGATCCGCAGCGCCGTAGATGACATGAAATCCTTTTTCCTTCAGTGCATCGCCGAGAAACTGCATCACCTGACGGTCATCGCTGTAAGAAGTACAGTGCACCAGCATAATACGCCCGCCCTCCGGTACTTTGTCTGCAATCGCTTTCACAAGGATATCCCCGAAATTGATATACCAAAGACTACTTTCTTTTAATCGTATCCGGGCCTCCTCCGGCATGAGCGATGCCTCGGCAAACCCTCCCGGAACATCGCTGTTCACCTCGCTGACCGCCCAGCCACCTTCCGTTGTCGGATGAAAATCATAGCGCATCAGCCGGACATGTCCGCCCGGATCATAATTGTCCATTCTCTGAAGCTCTTTGCTGAGCTTTTTCGGAAGCGCAAGCGGTCCTGCCAACTTCCGGTCACCGTTTAATACAAGTTCCGCTGCACGGGTTTCTTCATCCAATTTCTCCGTCCATTCCGAAAGCTGCTCATGCTCCTCCTTAGTAATGACCAGCGCATACTTTGCGATGGTATTGTGATCGAGAAACTGCGGATCCCACTTATAGCAGTCAAACATCAGATTCAGCCGGTATGCTTCATATTCTTCCCGGGGTATCGGTATCAGTCTCATAATTATTTCTCACGTTCTTTTTTTGCTTATTTTTTTAATGCAAGTCCATCCTTAAATGCGTTGCCTACTTTTTCTCCCAGTCCCACATACGCATGGTTGACCGGATCATATGCAATCGGCTTCAGTTTCTTCGGATCGATCTGCCCGTCTGTCAAAACGCTTTCGTCCGCATTGACATTGACGATTTCACCCACCAAAATCTCGTCCTCATAACGTTTTACCCTGCACTCAAGTGCCATCGGGAGTTCATCGATAAGCGGAGCATTGACAAACTCACTCTTTGTCGCATGAAAACCGGCTCTTGCAAATTTATCCGGAACATTGTTTGCAGACTCCACTCCTACGTAGTCACACGCAACTACCGTCTCCTCCGTCGCAATGCTCACCGTAAATGCCCCTGTTTTTTCTAAATTCGCCGTCGTTTTATGCGGCGACATGCTGATCGTAATCTCATTCATGTCCGTAATCGTTCCCCACGCTGCATTCATTGCATTGGGAACCCCGTTTTCGTCATAGGTTCCGACAATCAGAACCGGCATCGGGTAAATAAATGGTTTTGCTCCGAAATTTTTTCTGCTCATTTTGATTCCTCCCTTAAAAAGATCCGCCCAACAATCCGAACACCACCGCTCCTATACCAAAACCAAAGAACCAGATGGCACCGAAAAAGATCATAAAGCTGAAAATCACAATCCCTATAATATTACTAGTTGTAGATATTCCCTGCTTATCTTTCTCCGACTTCCACTTTACGTTTTTCACCACGAAAAAAATACCTGTTCCGAGCAATATGAGACCTACAATCGCAAAAAACAAAAACACAATAACTCCTACTCCAAATCCTGCCATAATTAATAATTCCTCCCTTGTTATAAATCAGCTGTCTAACAGACACACCATGATATATTCTTCGTCGTTTTCAGCCACCGTCTTGAATCCGACATTTTGGTACATCTTCACAGCATAGTTTGCTTTTTGTACCGCCAAAGAAGCTTTCTTATAACCTCTGCTTTTCAGCTCCCCGAGCATCCGTTTCATCATCGCCGTCCCGATACCGCGACCGCGATATTCTTTATACAGGGATATGGCAAATGACGGTACCCCGTCTTCCACATGTCCGTAGTCATCCATCACACGGACCCAGACAGCTCCCACTACGGCTCCGTTTACTTCTGCCACAAGACAAATGTCTCCTTCCTGCATACCGAAATCACGCACATAAACCTGCAATTCCGTACTCTCCAAAATCTCCCGTGATGGCAGAGTTTCTCCTTCCGGAATAAAAATAGCTTCATACAAAAAATCATCCAGCAAAGCTGTTTCCATGCTGCTCATATATCTTATATTATAACTGGTTTTATCAGGAAAACCAATCATAGATATCAACTGATCGGCATTGTATTTTTTTGCCGGAAGAATCACTGCATTTTCACCTATTACTTTTTTTATAATAGACAACTCTAACCTTTGCCTGTGCTTCAAATGGTTGGTCAAATCCTCAAAAGTGCTCCACCCCTGCTTCCTTCCGCAAGGTGAATCAGCAATATACCCTAACATCATCTCATACCACAACTCATTTCCCTTGTCGTCGCAACGTTCCTTCCGGATTATTCTGATGTTCTCTGCCGGCTCCTCTGCATACAAGTATAGCATTATGAATTTCCGCGTGTCTATCTGTCGAAACAAATCACAGTAAAACGCCTCTATTTCTTCATCGCTGAGCATATGGAACAAAATCAAATCTTCTGTAATATTTTGAAAAAAAGAACATTCAAACAAATATCCTGCACCCTTAAAATTTTGAAACCTTGTTAAAATAATTTCTTTCAGTTCACTCAATGTTTTTCTTCCATTGTAAATCTCATAATTCTCCAGTTCCTTATAAAATCCGGGAATGTCCGTCTGAACTTTGGTATAAGTAAGAACATAATTCTCCTGTTCCCGAACTGTATTTTTTATAATTTCATCTCTTATCGGATCGTATTTTTTCAAAACAGCTTCGTATTCTTTCTTCGACATTAAAGCACACCAAGCCAATTCTATCGGAGAATAATCTCCTTCCCTACATACATGTAACTCAGGATTAAACTTCACAATATTATTTATCAGCGTGCTTTTTCCTGAGCCTTGAATACCTTCTACAAATATA
>JAFTWX010000058.1 GCA_017465095.1 Lachnospiraceae bacterium
CTTCCCTTGGCGCGGATTCTCAGCTGACCCGGTACCAGGCTGATGTCATCATAAATCACAATAATATCTTCCGGCGCGATTTTGTAATAGTCGGCCGCCGCGCGGAGACTTTCTCCGCTGGAATTCATATATGTCTGCGGTTTTAAAAGAATGCACTTCTGGCCGCCGATCACAGCTTTTCCGCAGAGCGCCTTATGCTTCTTCTCGGACACATCCGCACCAAGCTTATCTGCCAGTGCATCAATGACCATAAAACCTGCATTGTGTCTTGTATTTTCATATTCCTTTCCCGGATTTCCGAGACCTGCAATCATAAACATTTTTTATTTTCTCCTTAAATATCGCTTCAAATCGTTTCCTTGCTCATAACTGCGCCCCCAAAGGCCCACACGAACTACGGCCATCTGGATTTTTGCACGCCTTTTAGGGGCCTTTTTCAAGTCCCCTGGGTATTTAATTTTATCAGCTTCATGGAATTCTTACAAGTATGGTTTGCGTTTTTTTCATTTTTTAAAACAAAAAGAAAGCCCTCCATACGGAAAGCCTTCTCTCTGAACTTTCATATTTGAAACAATCTTTTCATTTGGTACTCACACGGTACGTCCGATCAAATCTCTACCGTCTCGGATGCGCTCCCTGGTATGCCTCTCGGACTGCATTGGTTCCCGCATACGCAGCGTACATCTGGGTCGTTGCCAGATCCGAATGGCCCATCATGGTCTGCACTGCCTTCATGTCGGCACCATTTCCAATTAAATGGGCCGCAAACGAATGACGCAGGGTATGAGGGGTAATATCCTCCTCAATTCCGGCCTTGTTTCCATAAAATTTAATGATCTTCCAAAATCCCTGGCGGCTCATGGAACCACCATTGCAGTTGGTGAACAGCCACTGAGACTCATTTCCCTTCAAAAGTTCCGTGCGGGCAGATTCCATATATCTGGAAAGAGCTTCCTTTGCCACACGGCCAAAAGGAACGGTTCTTTCTTTGTGCTCATCACGGCATGTGATGAAGCCGATGGCCATATTGACGTCCGCAGTCTCCAGATGGATCAGTTCGGAAACGCGGATTCCTGTTGCATACAAAAGTTCCAGCATCGCACGGTCACGGACTTCTTTCGCAGATGTTCCGGACGGCTGTGCCAAAAGGCGATTCACCTCGTCGATGGAGAGGATGGTCGGTGCCTTCTTTTCAATTTTCGGAGCCCGGATCGCATCGGACGGGTCCTTTTTGATCATTCCCTGTTTAAACTCATAACTAAAAAACGCCTTCATGGATGCAAGGGTCCTGGACACCGTTGTCGATGCCTTTCCCTCTTTTTCCAGATGAAGGACGTAGGAATTCAGAACGGTCTTTGTCACTTTCGAAACTTCCGTGATTCCCATCGTCTCAAGATATGCAGCCATCTGCATCAAATCTCTCCGGTAGGACACCCGGGTATTTTCAGACGCGCCTTTTTCCTTTTCCAAATATTCGATAAACTTTACTATTTCCGCTTTCATCTCGGTTTTTTCTTTCCCCCTGAAACATTCACCCCATAGCACTTTTTCCCCAAAAACACGCTATTTTCCTACATTATAGCCGTAGTTTTTCATAAAATCAAACATATTTTTCCCACTTGAAACCCATTTCCCGGGTGATTTACATAAAAAATCACAACATGTGGATTTGGCAGAAACTGGGAAATCCACATGTTGTGATAAATTCATAAAAAAATTTTTTTGTTTTTTTCATAATTTC
>JAFTWX010000059.1 GCA_017465095.1 Lachnospiraceae bacterium
AGTAATGTGCATTATGTGAGACCGCTCGCAGACAAGGTGGGAAACGTCAGCGTGAATATATCACCCCCATATGCAGTTGTGCCCGCTTTTCGATTAAATCTGGCATCTGTCCTCTTCGCATCTGCTGCGCCGGCAGCAACACCTGCCGCAAGTCTGACAGATACTATGACCTTCCGTGTGGACGATACAGAAAAGATTAAATCAAAAGCTGCTTATACCATATGCGGTGTGACAGTAAATTATGATGAAGGTGATGGAAATGTATTCCTCTATGTGCAGGATGCAGACAGTGTGTATTCTGTGAAAATCACAGAGGATACTATAGTGGCATTGTCTGATATGACAGGAATTAATAATCTGACCGATGAAAACACTAAGATTTGGCTGGAAAAGTCAGAGGATAATGTAGCGTATGCGGTAATGGCAGAAGCGTTACTTACAGAGCATATACCAAATGCAGATGACGGAGATTGCACAACAGCAATAACTTGTAGTAGTTGTGGAACAGTAACCACAGAGGCAAAGGAAAACCATATTGATGACAATGGTGATGGAATTTGTGACCATTGTGATTCCTATGCTGAGCCGAAACAGGAGGATGAATATTATCAGATTGCAAATGCAAATAATTTGATGTGGTTTGCCCAGAAGGTAAATGAAGGACAGACTGCTATCAACGCAAAGCTTACAGCGGATATTGATATGAAAGATATCGACTGGACGACTATGAGTAGCTTTGCAGGTACATTAGATGGTAATGGACATACGATTTTATATTTGTGTGCAGATGAAAGTGGCGGAGATGACGATATTGCAGATGGAAGCAGATGCGGATTGTTCCAGACATTGTCAGAAGGGGGTACAGTTACCAATCTTACAATATCAGGAGCACAATTGTGGTCTGCTAACAGTGCAGGTGCAATTGCAGCTGTAAACAATGGTACAATTTCAAAGTGTATTGTGAAAGATTCAACGATAATGCTTGGAAAAAGTCATGGTCTTGCGGCGATAGCAGGAACAAATACCGGAACTGTTACGGATTGCGGAGCAGTGAATTGTTTCTTACAGAGAAGATGGGGGGCAGAAAATAGTAGCGATTATGCAATAGGTGCTGTTGTAGAGGATAATAGTGGTACAGTAAGCAACTGTTTCAGTTATGGATGTAGATTCAGTCAATCTCCGAATATATATGCAATTGTTGAAAGCGGTAATGTTCCTGTTAATTGCTATTATTATACAGATGCCACAGTATCAGATACAGTAGCAACTGCAAAGACAGCAGAAGCGTTTGCAAGCGGTGAGGTTGCATATCTCTTAAACGGTTCTTCAAGCGAAAATGTGACTTGGTATCAGACATTAGGAACGGATGCATATCCTGTACTGGATAGCAAGCATGGTACGGTATATTATGGATATATTTCTTGTAGTGAGAATGCGCAGCCTGAATATTCCAATCAATCGGATGCGCAGGAGACAAAGCCGGATCATGTAGAAGGAAAAGACGTTTTCTTTACATTGGACGGCGAGATAGTGCCGACCTGTACAGAGGGAGGCGTCGGTCATACAGAGTGTGAAAAATGTCATAAAGTTATGCAGACAAATGTGACGGTAGAAGCTTCCGGACATACTGGCGGAACAGCTACATGTAAGAACAAAGCGGAGTGTTCTGTTTGTCATGAAGGTTATGGAGAACTGGATAAGAATAATCACGCAGGCGAAACCGAAGTAAAGAATGCAAAGAAAGCAACCTGTACAGCAGACGGATATACCGGAGACACTTACTGTAAGGATTGCGGAGCAAAGATTGCAACCGGAACAAAGGTCGCAGCACTCGGAGCACCGAAGAAAGGTGTTGTTGCAAAGAGTGACAAAGCGACATATAAAGTGACGGAGTCCGATCTGAAAAACGGAACAGTTGCTTATGTCGGTCCGCTTGATAAGAAGGCAACGAAAGTTACAATTCCGGCGACAGTAGAAATTGACGGTGTGACTTTCAAAGTTACTTCTATTGAGAAGAATGCATTCAAGAACAACAAGAAAGTGAAAACGGTTACGATCGGAAAGAATGTCAGCAAGATTGGTGCCAAAGCCTTCTACGGATGCAGTAAGTTGAAAACTCTGAAAATTAAGACAACGAAACTTACAGCGAAGAAGATCGGCAGCAAAGCATTTTCAAAAACATCGAAGAGCATGAAAGTAACAGTACCGAAGAAGAAATTCAAAACGTACAAAACCATGCTGATAAAGAAAGGTGTAAACAAGAAAGCGAAGTTTAAAAAAGGTTAAAAACCAAAAGATGAAAAGTCCGGCAGTGAAAAAGCTGTCGGACTTTTTTCGTCGTGAATAAAAATATATAATATATGGTTATGATATGGTTACGATTGCATTCTTTACAGGATAGACATCACGTGATATAATTTGACTATATATGGAGGTGCGTTATGCAGGCTATACAAGAAAGAATCAGACCGTCAGCAGATTTAAGAAATCACTATAATGAAATATCGAAACAGTGTAGAGAAAATAACGAGGCTGTTATTATAACAGTCAATGGCAGGGGAGATACAGTATCATTAGCTTATGAGGAATATAGACGTATGAAGGCGAGAATTGAGTTGTTGGAGCTTCTTGCAGAAGCAGATGAGGATGTAAATGCAGGGAGAGTTGCGCCGATGGAAGATACGTTTACAAGTTTGCGTGCAATATTGAAGGAGAAAAGAAATGGATAAGTATACTGTTAGAAGAACAGATACAGCTGATTCGCTTATTCATAAAATTATTCTGGGGATTGCGGAGAAATTTGATACAGAAGTGACATTAGAGAAATTAGATGAATTAGAGAAACAAATAATGTTGCTTGCAGATAATCCATATATGGGCTTTGATCCACGTTATATGATTCTTCGCAGACAGGGATATAAGGTGTTGATGACAGAGATGAATTTAGTCTTTTATAAAATTGATGAAAAAGAAAAAACTGTGACTGTTTATGCAGTGGTCGAGCAAAGACAAGATTTTTTAAATATAATTCGAGGTTTATAAGTTGTGCTAATTGATATACAGAGGAGGAAACGATAGTGATTTGCAAATGTGAAAATTGTTCGTCGCCGCTTTTTTTTAAGCCGAAGAGCGGAATGTTAGAATGTGATGCCTGTAGTACGGCTTACTGGCCGTCGCAGTTTGAGGAGGAGACAACAGGGGAAAATGAAATGCAGGTGGATTATTATTCCTGTACGGCGTGCGGAGCGCAGCTTGCGGTCAACGGTGTTGAAAGTTCCACGTTCTGTTCTTACTGCGGACAGCCGACGGTAGTCTTTGACCGGGTTTCTTCGGCGAAGCGACCGGAATATATTATTCCGTTCAGCGTTTCGAAGGAAGAGGCAGTTGGGTTGATTCGTAACTACATAGAGAGAGGTAATTTTGTTCCGAAAGAAATTAAGGATTTTGAGGTAGAACGAGTCAGAGGAATTTACATACCGTTTTGGCTGTACGATGTGGAGTATTCCGATTGTCAGTTTCTTTCCGGTGAAGTCGGAAGCGGAAAAAATTCTCATACAGAGTATTTCATGAGAAAAGCAAAAGTAGTATTTCATGATTTGCCGTTGGATGCGTCCGTGCAGTTGAATGACGGCGTTTCCCAGCGCCTGGAGCCGTATGATGCAAGAGGGCTCGTGCAGTTCCACAGCGCCTATTTGTCCGGATTTTATGCAGATTGCTTTGATTATAAATCAGAGGATATGGAAGGCTACGCTACCTTCCGGTGCAGAAATCTTTTTGACACCGAAGTGAAAAAAACCGTCCGGGCGGATAAAATCCGGGTGGAAGAAAGCAACCCGTACAGCAATATCAAGGGTTCGAAATATGCTATGCTTCCGGCCTGGTTTATGACATTCCGTTATGAAAATGTGCCATATACGATTTTGGTCAACGGCCAGACGCGGAAGGTGGTAGGTGCGGTTCCGTATGACAAAGCAAAAGCAAGAAGCCGTTTCGGCTTGCTTGCCGCCTTGATTACTCTCATATGCTTGCCGATTATGTATGGGCTTGTGTTGGCGTCACAGGACACTGACAGTGAGGTTGTGAAGATTATAGTGGGAATTGTAGGTTTTGCCGTACTTTGCTGTGCGGACGGTGTCAAAAAAATGAAGAATCTAAAAAACAGCATCGAGCGCACCAAAGAATCTGCAATGGATCACTTTGTGAAAGACAGACAGGAGGGATAAGGATGTTAGTGTTGGCGATTATTTTAAGTGTCGTTGTCGGCGTTTGTTTTGCATATGGTATTATGGCAGGTCAGGTCTGCAAGTCAAACAACTACGGCGATTCCATGGGCGAGCTGTACGATTTTGCACAGGGTACCTGGAATGTCGAAGTGAGCAGAGATTATAAAACCAAGAAGAAAAACTGGACAAACGACAAACTGATGGCGAGGCGGGTAGAGCGGTTAGTGAATCAATAAAAATACGCTTCACACTCCGGAGAAAAATTGCGCATATTGGTGTATTGAATATGCTCATATTCTTTCAAACGGTCATAGTGAGGTCCGCCTTCTTCGTAGGTGAATACATTTCCATCCGCATCGATGCATCCGTAGGCGCTGATGACAGGAATTTCTTCATGCAAACGATATAAGTATTTTTGATAAGAGGTCATCGGAAGATTGGCCTCTTTTAAAATGTAGCTTTGCAGGAAATTGGTGCTGATATTTCCGATGTCCTTGGACTCGCTGTCATAGTTGGTCCATATAATCAGCGGTGTCTGATACTGAATAAGCTTTTCTTCCGGGGTAAACTGATCCGCCGGTTTTCCTAGAATCATCTCATAGATATCAGGCTCCAGACTCGGATGATGGTCGCCGAACATAACAATCATTGTAGGCTCGTCCACCTGCTCAAAATAGGAGAGCAGCTCCCCAAAAGCCCGGTCGGATTCCTTGGCAAGAGACAAATATTGTTGTGCCAACGGATGACTGCCATTGTCTACTGTAATGGTAGAGTTGTAATCGGCATCACCATAACCGCCATGATTTTGGATGGTAATATTAAACAGAAAGAACGGCGCATCTGCGGAAGCAGATCTGGCTTCTTCGTAGATGGAAATCAGCTTTTTATAATCCGCCGAGTCCGAACATAAATGGCGGATGGTTTCAAAATCTTCCTTCATGTCTTCCAGTGCGATATAGCTGTCAAACTGCATGTAATCATAGACGTAATCTCTTCCGTAAAAATCTTTGTTGTACGGATGGAACGAGTGTGTGGTGAAACCGTGTTTTTTCAGGGAGCGTGGCATGGAGAGCGTATCTTCTCCCAGCGTATCCTGATACGGGGTACTTCCGCCTTCGAAAAGCATGCTGTTTCCGGTCAGAACCTCAAATTCAGTATTGCTTGTTCCGCCGCCGAAGGTAGAAACATATAAGGTTCCCTTCTGCGTGTTTTTGTCCAGACTGTGTATATAAGAAAGCGGATCTTCGCTCATGTTGTCAAGGCCGAGCGCTGCAAAGTCCGTAAGACTTTCGTTCATAACTACAATCAGGTTTTTCGGTGTGATTTTGCCGTTGTACGGAATGGTGATATCGGATGCTTCCTCCAAGACAGACAGCGTTTTTTCAAAATCATAGTCGGAGGTCATGCGCTGCATATTGGAACTGCTGTACACCGTAAAAATCCCCATACCGTAAGTTTCGTAGCTCTCGACCATATCCAGCGTATTGATTTCGATACCGGAGCGTTCCACGAAAGAGGCGGAGGTGAAGATGAGTAACATACCGGTTGCGAAAGCAGCAAAGCTTCCGAGAGATATCAAATATCCTTTTTTTGTCACAGTCCGGTGCGGAATGCAGCCGGCAAGTGCAAGTAAGGTCAGCGTGAGCAGCGCCCACACATAAAATTCATCGGCGACCGGAAACTCATATTTGTCAGCCACGCCCATAACAGTCTTAAAAGCTTTGATGTCCGAAAAGGTAAACGGTTTTTTGCGGTACATAATGATGAAATGATTCAGAATACCTGCAAAATAGAAAAATACGGCGCCGATCCGCAAGGAAACCGCCGGAGATTTCAAAAGCAAAAACAGTGCTGCGTAGATGAAAAACAGAAGCATCGTATTGCCGGCAATCCATGAACCGGACGGCAGAGTGGCAGTGGACGTATATTCGCAGCCGATATAGGAGACAAGGGCAAACAAAAGCAGAGCAAGGATGTCGATGGCTCCTACAAAAATTTTGTTTCTTCGGGATAAAAAGTTTCGTATTTTTTCACTGAACATAAAGAGCAGTACATTGAAAAAGAACAGCATCAAAAGGAATCCAAGATTTTTTTTCACAATCTTAGGATAGAAAAAAGTGATGGACGGTGTGGCGTTTGCCGGATCACCGACAATTTTTACATCGTTCGCATCGCTTCCGTTATAGGAGATGGTAAAGGTGTAAGGTTCCCCGTGCTTCAGCGCGATATCTCCGATGATAAGCTCCAGTTTGGTGGAAAAGTCGTGCATAAATTCATGCCGGAAGCTTTGAAGAATCGTTCCGTTTTTGTCTGAAACAGCTATCTCCACGCTGTCGTCCTTTGCCGGAGTAATCATGAGAAGTATGGCATAGCGGTTTACATTTCTTTCGGGAACGGAAACCGTATATTGATACGGGGTTGACGGCGAGACCGTTGCGATTGTGTCCTGCCGGTTGTCCGTCAGGCCGTGATACTCGGTCGTTGTATATATGTTTTTTGCAAAATAGAGAATGCAGACCTGAACTGCTATAAGCAGACAGAGTGTGCAAAATTTCATTATTTTTTTCTTATGTGTCTTTAACAGAGCTGTCATGTATATTTCTCCTCGGTTCAATATCCAGCACATTATAGCATAAAAAAATGGATGATAAAAGATGTTAAGAAATACCAAGAAAATGTGGAATTCATAGAAAAAATATTTTATAATATAGTGGGAAAGAGGAGTTATACATATGAAATTGAACATAAAAGAACTTATTGTCAGAGTGATTATTCTTCTGATCGGACTTACCATTGCACATTTGGGAGTTACGTTGTTTCTGCTTGCGGATTTGGGAGCAGACCCGTTTAACGTGCTTGTGCAGGGAATTTTCCGTACGATGTCCAAGGTGCCGGTGCTCGCTTTTTTGACACATGGATATACGCACATCGCCATCTGTTTTTTGATTATTCTTGTGCTTTTAATTGTGGACAGAAGTTACATCAAAATCGGAACCATTCTCTGTATGGTGTGTGGCGGACCGATCATTGACTTTTTCAGTCTGATTCTGGCGCCGGTGTTTGCAGAGATGGCGTTTTTATTAAAGATAATTATGCTGGCCCTCGGCTGTGTGATTTTGGCCTGCGGTATGACGATTGTGATTAAATCGGACGCGGGAACCGGACCGAACGACCTTGTGGCGGTTGTCATCAGCGATAAGTCCAAAAAGAAATTCGGTATCGTGCGAATCATTGTTGATATCAGTTTTGTGGCGGCCGGATTTTTGATGGGTGGTGTAGTCGGTATCGGAACAATCATATGTGCCTGCCTGGTGGGTCCGGTGGCCGGAGTGATTATGCCGTGCAGTGAGAAACTTGTGAAAAAAGCAGTTGGAGTATTGGTAAAATAATGAGAGAAAAAACAGATGATATAGCAGTATATATAAAAGACCGGGAACTCGTCGCAAACGCATATGTGATGCGCTGTTTTTCGGTAACCATGTTTGTATTCACCATCACATTTGTGCTGAATCTGATGCGGATATTTGTAGTGGATCAAACACTTATGATGCGGGCATATGTTCCGTCGCTCGTCATTTATTTCATTGTATATTTTGTGGAAAAAAAGATGTCTTCGGCCAATCCGATGAAAAAATATTTAATTTTGTTCAGTATCGTATCGGTTTTTACAATCATGGGCGTATTTATTACATATCATGTTGTTCTTGTGACGCTTTTGCCGTTTCTTTATGCGATGCTGTATTCGTCCAAGAAGATGATGTGGTTTGTGTATGGCCTGACGGTGGTCAGTACGATTATCATTGTGTACGGCGGATATTATTTCGGTCTTTGTGATGCCAATATGACACTTTTGACGACAGGAAGCCTGGATGCTTATGCGGTGAACGGGCAGTTTGTGCAGACGCAGATTAACGATAATCCGGCGGTTAACCTTGGCTTATTTTTTGTGTTGCCGCGATGCTTGATTTACATTGCGTTTCTGTCTATTTGTAACAGTATTTTCCGTATTGTCAGCGGAAGCCTGGAGAAGGCAAGGCTTACGGAAGAACTGGAACTGGCGAAAAACGAAGCAGAAAATGCCAACCGTGCCAAATCCCAATTTCTGGCACGGGTTTCGCATGAGATTCGTACACCGATTAACGCTGTTATCGGTATGAATGAAATGATTTTGCGGGAAAGCAATGAGGAAGCAATCCGAAAGTATGCGGAGGATGTGAAGGATTCATCTTTTGTCCTTTTAAATATTATCAATGAAATATTGGATTCGTCCAAAATCGAGTCCGGCAAGATGGAACTCGTTCTGAATAATTATGAAATCGGAAGCCTGCTCAATGACCTTTACAACATGATCAGCGTCAAAGCAAAAGAAAAAAATTTGGAACTGGAATTTGATGTGGATCCGACCATTCCGGCGGGATACTGCGGCGATGATAAGCGCATTCGACAGGTTTTGCTTAATCTTCTGACGAATGCGGTGAAGTACACGGAAAAAGGCAAGGTAACGCTGAAGGTGAATTGTGTCAGAGTGAATGATCAGGCGATTTTGCATTACGTGGTGAAAGACACCGGAATCGGTATTAAGCAGGAGGATATCGGAAAGATATACGATGCTTTTTCGCGGTTTGATGTATCGCGCAACCGTACGGTGGAGGGAACCGGTCTCGGGATGAATATTGTACAGCAGTTGTTGCTTCTCATGGGAAGTGAATTGCAGATTAAAAGTGAGTATGAGAAGGGAACAGAGTTTTCTTTCGATTTGGTGCAACAGGTTGTGAAACCGGATTCGCTGGGAGATTTCCGGGGAAGGTTAGCAAAAGCCAAAAAAGATCCGGACGGACGGATATGCTATACCGCTCCGCAGGCGCGCGTACTTGTAGTGGATGACAACAAAATTAACCTTAAGGTGTTTAAATCTCTTCTGAAAGATACGCAGATGCAGATTTATGAAGCTGTCAGCGGTGAGGAATGTCTGGCAATGCTTCGCGAAAATACGTATGATTTGATTTTCCTCGACCATATGATGCCGGAGATGGATGGCATCGAGACGTTTCATGCCATGCGGGAAGAGAAGCTGTGCGAAAATGTTCCGGTGATTATGCTGACGGCCAATGCCATTGTCGGTGACAAAGAGAAATATCTGGCAGAAGGGTTTGATGATTTTCTTACCAAGCCGATAATGTGCGAGAAACTGGATCGCATGATAATCAATCATCTTCCGGATGAATTGGTATTTTTTGATGAAACAGGTACGGTTGAAGATACAGACGAAAAGGAAGCAGATCCGTTGGAAGTATTGGAGATTTTAGCAAAAAAACTTCCACAGCTGGATCAAAAAACAGCGCTTGCTTACTGTGACAATGCTGCCGGATTTTATGTGGAGTTGTTACAGGATTTTACGCAACTTCCGATTGTTGAAGAACTGCGCGAGCAGATAGCAAAGAACGATCATATTGGCTACCATGTGCGAATCCATGGATTCAAAAACAGTGCTTACATGGTTGGAGCAGTGGAGCTTTCCGATTTGGCTTATGAGATGGAAAAGCTGACAAAAAACGGTTTTTCGGATAGGTTGTCGGAAATGCAGAAAGATTTTACGGAACAGTATGAGAGGATTTGTGTACAGTTTAGAGAAGCGGTTGAAATCTGCAGTAAGTAGGAGAGGAAACAGATTGAGGGAGCAGTTTGGACGAAAAATCATAAGTTTTATAGGATTGTGGATTATGGCATTTTTCATACAGGGATGCGGAAGAATCGGTGAAAAATCGACCGGAATGACTGTGATTTATGCGTCGGCAGCGATTTTTGCGATTCTTCTCCTTGCTGCGTATGGTCTGATGATACGAAAAAAAGACCCATGGTTTCTTCTTTTGTTTTCATCCGTTGTCATAGTAAATGTCGGTTATTTTTCGTTGGCGGTATCAAAGACATTGGACGAAGCGCTTTTGGCAAATCGAATTGCTTATATGGGTTCTGTATTGTTGCCGCTTTCTATGTTGATGATAATATTAAATGTGTGCAGATATCGATATCCGAAATGGTTTCCGGCGATTCTTTCAGCGTGTAGCCTAATTGTTTTTTTTGTCGCTGCAAGTCCGGGCTATTTGGATATTTATTATAAAGATGTGGCGCTGCGATTTGTAAACGGAGTTACCGTGCTTGATAAAACGTACGGACCGTGGCATGAACTTTATTTAATCTATTTGCTATTATATTTTATGGTTATGATTGTCGCCATTGCAAATGCAACTGTCCGGAAAAAGGCAGAATCCGGTTTGTGTGCAACGATTTTAGGCGGAGCAGTCTTTGTCAACATCGTAGTTTGGTTTTTTGAACAGATTGTTCGGATTGAGTTTGAAATCTTATCCATCTCATATATTATTTGTGAGTTTTTTATCTTGTGCCTTGGAGCAGTGATGCAGGAGCAGGAGACCGGACATGAGAATGAGAATGGACCGGAAGTGTCAAGGGATGTTACCCCGAATGATGTCAGTCTGTCAGAGCAGAACCGTCTTTTTGCGGAGGGGATTGCATCGCTCACAAAAACGGAAAGACGGATTTATGATTTTTATGTGGAAGGGAAATCAACCAAAGAAGTTTTGGAATTACTTGACATCTCGGAAAACACGCTTAAATTTCATAACAAAAATATATATGGAAAATTAAGTGTGTCTTCACGCAAACAGCTGATAGAAATTGCAAAGGAAATACGTTAAGGAGCATTTATGAATATACAGATTCAAGTGTGCGGAATGATTATTCTGGTTCTGTTGTTTGTGTTTTACAGAAGCCAGAAATCCTTACAACTTTATACGGAAAAAGCCTTTTATATGACCTTTTGCATGGCGATTATTAATTTGGCGTTGGATATTCTCTCTATTCTTTTTATTGAGTATCGGGCGCTGTTTCCGGATGTTGCTGTGAGAGGCGTGTGCAAGCTGTATATTATATCTCTTGTCTGGGAGGCGGCGTTTGCACTGCATTATGTGCTTGTAGACCTTCTTTCGGAGAGATCTCATCGGAAATGGAAAGGGTTCCTTGTGTGTCTGACATGTTTGGAAAGTGCTGTTGTTACGGCTTTCCCGATTTACATTTATCACGGAGAAGGGGTGACGTATACCTACGGGCCTTCGACGTTGTTTGTATATGCATTTACACTGATATATATTTTAGCGACGATAGTTGTGCTTGCTATTTTCGGCAAGAGATTAAATAAACGAAGAAGATTTGCCGTTGGAGTTTGGATGACGGTCTGGGTTTCGGCAGCATTGCTCCAATACTTTAACAGCGCCCTTCTTGTGGTAGGATTTGCCAGTGTAATCGGTGTACTGATTTTGTTTGTGGTCGTGGAAAATCCGCAGGCGAATATTGAACGTAAATTCGGATGCTTCAATGCATATGCCCTTTCGGAATATGCGAAACAGTTGTTTGCCCGAAAAGAAAAATTTTCCCTTTTGGAAATTACAATCGAAGATTTGGAAGGGATTGAAAAGTATGTGGCGGATTTTGATGCCATCATAGAGCAGATGCTTCTTCTGACGGACAAGCACAGTGATGTGAAGGTCTTCCGAAATGTGAATTCGGAGTTTTTGATTTTGGGAAATGATGTCCAAAAGCTGGAGCAGGTCGGAGATGAGATACGGCAGATATTTGCACGCAGTGCATATCTGTATAACAACATTCAAATGATTGTGGTACAAAATGCCGATGTTTTTTCGGGTTTGAATGAATTGATGCATTTTCTGTCTTTTGTAGAAGACAGTTATATGGAAGACGGGGCGGCGCGACTGTTTGTCACAGATGAAAATGTGGTCGGAAAGTACAGAGAGCACAATGTGATACAGCACAAGATTGCCACTGCCTTGGAAGAAGATCGCGTGGAGGTGTTCTTTCAACCGATTTATTCCAACAAAGAAAGCCGGTTTACATCGGCGGAAGCACTGGTGCGTATCCGGGAAAAGGATGGCGGTCTGATGCCGCCGGGTATGTTTATTTCTGTGGCAGAACAGAGCGGACAGATTGTACAGCTCGGTGAGAGAGTCTTTGAGAAGGTTTGTGAATTTTTGAAGACTTCCGATGTCATTGCTCATGGAATTGAATATGTGGAAATCAATCTTTCTGTTGTCCAGTGTGAGATGGAAGATTTGGCAGACCGGTTGATTTCATTGATTGAAAAGTATCAGGTATCTCCAAAGCATATCAACCTTGAAATTACGGAAACAGCATCGGTAACGGCCCGAAGTATTCTTTTGAAAAATATGAATCGGCTGGTGGATTACGGATTCAGTTTTTCACTGGATGATTTCGGGAAAGGGGAATCCAATCTTATGTATGTGGTAGAAATGCCTGTGGATCTGATTAAACTGGATTACGATATGTCAAAGGCATTTTTTGCATCGGCAAAGGCGCAGCATGTTGTGCGTGCGGTTGTTCATATGGCGCACGGAATTGACCTTAAGCTTGTTGCCGAAGGAATAGAGACCAAGGACGAAATCGACGGTATGTTCAGAGAAAAGATCGACTATATCCAAGGCTATTATTATTCCAAACCGCTTCCGCAGCATGAATTTATATCCTTTGTGAAAAGACAAAATTATAATTAAAAAAGAGCCGGAAACGGTTCTTTTTTTATGTCAACCATCCCACCCTTTTTCCCACCCCTTTTTTAAGAAAAAAATAGAGTTTCCCACCCGTTTTTTTGTGGTAGTGTGGCGGCTTTTTATATAAAGCAGACTATAATATCTTTAAGTGTTGCAAAGACACACGAATATGCGTAACAGGAGGGAAAGAGCATGAAAATGAGAAAGAAACTATTCGGAATGCTTCTTTGCGTCATGGTCATGACAGGATTTATGGCAGTGACGGCGATGGGAGATACCGTAGGAGGGTCATCGACAGGAGGTATCAAGTCGGTAACTATTAACAATCTGGATTATCCGGTGGCGGGACAGACGCTGGATACGACGTATGAGCTCCCGGCCGGCGGAATTAAATATGAAAAAGTGAATGACACAGGTGTTACATGGTATACACAGACGGCGGGTCAAAGCGGAACAACGGAAGGAACAGAAATTCCGGATGTTAATTCCCATGAGGTAAGTACAGGAGACTATTACATGGCAAAAGTAGAACTTTGCGATGTCAGATATCAGGCCGCCAGCGGTGATTACACATATTTTTATAATAATGTGGCGGTTGAGTACAATCCTGCGAGCCGTTTAAATGGAAGCAAAGTGACAGTTAATAATCAGTATAATTGTGCAACCGTATACTTGTTCTTTCAGGCGAACGGTCTTTATAATAATTCGGTCAACGGAACTGGGATTGATGTGGAAACTGCAAAAGTTGCGGATGAATTTGATATAAAGACGGAGGAGTCGGCGCAGTACAATGATGCGTTCAAAGTTGCAGCAGGCACCACTCCTTGGACCAAAGATGATATGACATGGGATACCGAGGGGTATGATGTGTCACTTGCATGGTATAAAGGAATCGGAGACAGCAAATCGGCAATAGGACAGGAGGAAACTTTTGTTGCTGGACAGAAATATACATTGCGTCTGACAGTTGATTCAGACAAAGCAGGAAGTCTTGTCACATTTGATACGACGGAATTTGCATGGGGACTTTATATAAATCAAGCACCGGGAGAAATCTATCAGAGAAATCCGCTGAAATATGTGGCTGATTTTGTGTGCGTGGCACAGGGGGCTGTAGATGAAGTATCCATAGAAGGAATCCGCAATCCGGAAGCATATGCGGATATGCAGACTACCGGATTTACGGTAAATGACGGTGTGAAGATCAGTGAGGTACAATGGTATCAGATAAGCGGTGTGCAGCATGAAACAGATGTCAGCGGAAAGTTCCAGCCAAACACACAATATCGATTGAAAATTACAATAGAGCCGGAGGATGGCTATACATTTAATTTTGAACAGGGAGATATTTCGGTAAATGCCGGGGATATCAGTATCAATGGATACTCGGCAGGAGTTATTATTATCGATTTTGCAATCGGCGAACATACCTGCAGTTATCCGGATACATGGGAGAAGGATGCGACCAATCACTGGAAGACATGCGCCTGTGGTGAAAAGGACAGTTTGGCAGCACATACCTTTGACGCCGGTGTTGTGACAAAACAGGCGACAGAGACGGCGACCGGAGTGAAGACATATACCTGCAGTGTTTGCGGATACACAAAAACAGAAGAGATTGCAAAACTCGAGAAAAAGGAAGAAAAACCGGCAGCTCCGGCAGAGGGAGAAAAGCTTACGGACGGAGCCGGAATCACCTACAAGGTAACCAAATCCGGTGAAACCGTGGAATATGCGGCGCCGAAAAACAAAAAGGTGACAAGAGTTACCATTCCGGCGACAGTTACCATCGACGGAATCACCTATAACGTGACAGGAATTGCAAAGAATGCGTTCAAGGGTTGCAGCAAACTCAAATCCGTAACCATCGGAAAGAACGTGGAGACTATCGGTGCGAAAGCTTTCTACGGATGTAAAAAGCTGAAAACAATCACGATCAAAACAACTAAGCTGACAAGTAAGACAGTCGGCAAAAATGCATTTAAGGGAACCGTGAAAAATGCAAAAGTGAAAGTGCCGAAAAAGTCACTGAAAGTTTACAAAAAGTTCTTTTACAAGAAGGGGTTAAATAAAAAGGCAAAGATTAAAAAATAGTCTGATTGTAAGGGAGGAAAACGTGTGAAAAAGAAGATACGACGAATCCGGCAGTGTTTATCACTTGTGCTGACATCAGCGCTCATATGCTCCATGCTACCGGTAGTTCCGGGCAGTGTGGAGGCAAAGGCTGAGAATGCGACAGTGCTTTATATCAAGGACACGCCGGGCGGGGATACAGAAACATTTACGGTAGATACCGTGGATGCAGAAAACGGCTGGAGCTGGAACGCAGAAACGGCGACGTTGACTCTGGACGGATTTAACGGAGCGTATGTAGAGACAAACGGTGATGTTAATATTGTATTGGTCAGTGATAATACAATCACCCTTCCGGCAGCGCCGGCTGAAAGTCAAGTGTATGGTATTAAGTCAAGCGGAGAAATCAATATCACAGGGGACGGCGAAGGAGAAGATACGCTTTCGGTAACCCAGACCGGTTTTACCAAAGAGGATGTGTATGTGACCGGAATCTGCGCCTACTACGATCTTACGATTACAGATTGCCAGGTGGCAGTCAGATTTGCAGCAGCAACTGACGCAAATGAAGTGGGATATTATCGGCGGACAGCCCTGACAGCAAGCAACGGAACAACCTATGTCACGGGAAATGCGTCACTGGATATTGACATGACAGAAACCGATCATGGTGTAACCGGTGTGGAAAGAGGATTGTATGCGCAGACAACGGGAACCATCGATATCAATATTTATGATGCA
>JAFTWX010000060.1 GCA_017465095.1 Lachnospiraceae bacterium
AGAATGAAATAAATATTCGCGGGCATGCTGCCGTGCCGGGAAGATTGTGTCCCGGTGCGGCAGTTTTATTGTCACTGTGAACGGAGTAAACAGTAACGTTTTATTTTGGCGGGAGAGCAAAAATTGAGGGTTGTCTGCAGGAAAAAGAAACGGTATTATTTAATTCAGGAAAGTTTATCGTGAATTTGCCGGAAAGCGTTGGCATTTGATAAAAAGGAGGATTCGATTATGCTTTTCTTTTACATCCGTCATGGAGATCCCATATACAATCCGGATTCCTTAACTCCGCTGGGAAAAAGGCAGGCAGAAGCGGTGGCAAAGCGCCTGGCCCTTTATGGTGTGGATCAGATTTATGCGTCCACCTCGAACCGCGCAATACTGACCGCACAGCCTACCTGCGAATTGTTAAAAAAAGAAATGACGCTGCTGGATTTCTGCCATGAAAATCACGCTTGGGAGCAGCTGACTGTGGTGAAAGAAAACGGAAGCAAAAACTGGATGTTTCACGATCCCGAAACGAGGCGTCTGTTTGTCAGTGCAGAGCTTTTAAAGCTGGGCAGCAGGTGGTATGAGCATCCGGATTTGAAAGCATATAATTTCAAAGCAGGCATTGACAGAATTCAGCAGGAAGCGGAAAATTTTCTGCTCACCTTGGGCTACGAACATATTCCGGGAACGGGTGCATATAAAGTTATTCGACCGAACGAGGAAAGAATTGCGCTGTTTGCCCATCAGGGCTTTGGACTTGCTTTTTTGAGCTGCATGCTTGATATCAGCTATCCGCAGTTTACAATGCACTTTGACATGGGACATACCGGAATGACTGTGATTGAATTTAAGGAAGAAAACCAAATTGCAATGCCGAGAGTGCTGACACTGGCATCGGACTCCCATTTGTATCGGGAGGGACTGCCGACGAATTATCAGAATGAAATTCGTTTTTAAGAGAGGTTATATCGGTAGATTATCTGGGAGACTGATGTTTTTTCACAGAACGGAAAACTTTACGGAAAGCGACAGATGAAACAGGGAACAAATGCCGCAATTATGCGGAAAAGAAATGAAAAAACAATTTTATCATTGATTAACGCCAGACCGGTATCGCGCGCGGAAATCGCGAAGCTTACGGGTCTAACCCGTGCTGCGGTGACAATTATTATTGATGAACTGATCAGCAAAGGTTACATTCTGGAAGAGCCTACCATGCAGGCGACAGTCGGCAGGCAGCCGGTCATGCTTTCTTTTAACGGAAAAGATATTTATTCTGTTGGAATCAATATCATGCGAAATACTTTTTGCGTGGGAATTTCCGATCTGAACGGAAATGTGCTTCTGGAAGAAAGTTACCCCATACTTCCGCCAAAAGGTTTCTTCGGCGTTATCAGAGAAATCATTGAGAATCAGATTGCAAAAACCGGAATAGACAGAGAAAAGATATACGGGATAGGAGTTGTGTCTCCGGGGCCGGTGGATGCAAAGGCGCAGAAGATATTGAATCCGCCTAATTTTAATGTCTGGCATAATGTATCTGTGGCAGACGAGATGAAAAAGCTGGGCTATGAGGTTTTTCTCGCAAATGTTTCCAATGCGAGCGCTCTGGCCGAGATGTATTTTGGGCCGGCAAAGGGAATCAATAATTTCATGACCATTCTGGTGGATGAGGGAATCGGTTCCGGGATTGTGCTGAACAATCAGCTGTTTGGCGGCATCAGCGAGCTGGGACATACCTCCATCTGCTATGACGGCGTTTTGTGTGAATGCGGCAATCGGGGATGTCTGGAAAAATACGCCGCAATTCCCATGATTTTGAAGGGAACCGGCTTTCACAGCTGGAAAGAAGTGATAGATTCAGACAATACGGCTCTCATTGAAAAAGAAGCGGAGTATTTAAGTACAGCCATCACAAGCGCCAACAATCTGTTCGATCTCGATATGGTGATTCTGAGCGGTGATCTGCGATATCATCCGGCAAAAATAAATGCACTTATTTCAGCGTTTGTAAACAGACGGAGACTGCAGAATAAGGCATTGCAGATTTGTGCCGGGCAGGTGACTTCAAAATCCCTCATCGCATCGTCCGTTATCGTTCATGAATTCTTTTCGTAACCGTTCAGCCAGGGACCTGCACGTCCGGAAAAACATGCTTGCATGATTTTTCGAACGTGCAGGTGCGGGCTGAACGGTTTCGTTATTTTTTTATATGAAAAACCAGTTGAATTAGAGAGCGGGATGTGTTAATGTATATTTTGTTAAAT
>JAFTWX010000061.1 GCA_017465095.1 Lachnospiraceae bacterium
TACTTCTCCTTCAAAACATCCGTAAGCGGAAGCACATACTTTTCGGTTTCCTTTATGTATTCCACTAATTTTTCCCGGCTGAAGCTTCCCGCCATGGTAGAAACATTGTTGCAGCGGTCTATCACCTTCACCACACAGGCTTTTCCGTTTTCTTTGATTTTTTCGTAATACTCGTCCTTTGCCTGTTTTTTTGTCTTCCCCGCCGGCACTGTAAAGGTAACCAATCCTACAATTTCCTTCACCTCATCGCAAAAAGGGATTTCTGCAACCGTTACTCCCGTATCCTCCACCACATCATGCAGCAAAATAGCCGCAAGAAGCGCATCATCCCGGATTCCAAAGGCATGAGCCTGGCACGCCATCAGCAAAGGATGATTGATATACAACACCTTTTCCACCGAATATTTCCCCGGTTTGCGGAATTGTCCCATATGCTGTTCCCGCATATAATGCAGTGCCCGATGGGTTTCCGGAAGCTGCTCCGCCAACGCAAAAGCCTTTACTCTGGTAAACATATTCTCCTCTTGGAACAATCGGTTCCGAATAAAAAGACTCTCGGGCTCTATGCTTTTATCACTGCCGCCAAGCAAGGCAGAGTACGGAGAATTGGTAAGCTCTGCAATTTGCATGAGATTTTCAATATCCGGCAGATTGTGACCGTTTTCCCATTTGCTCACGGACTGTACGGAAATAACGATTTTCTCCGCCAGCATTTCCTGCGTTAAACCTGCTCTCTTTCTGGCCTCCGAGATACATTTTCCAATCTTTACCATATCCATGACGGCATCCTCCCTTTCCTACACCTTCATTATAACACTCTTCTGCACGAAAAAAATAAACCTGGAGTTGAAACGACTTAACTGTTTTTATATGTTCAATGCCGCAAGACTGGCGTTTTTATATGCAGCATCATCCGTCACTTCCTTGATTACTTTAAGCTCTTTCGGGAAATGTATCTCCTGCTGTTCATCACTGAGCTCTATTTCCGCAATCGCCCTATCCTTCCAAAAAGGATACAAATCTATCTCAAAATACTGTCCCTCAAAGGTCAGGCAATATCTTGTCTTGCGAATCTGCCGCTTTGAGGTATCCGCATCCATTAAAAGAGTGAGGTATTCCGCCTGAGACAATCTTTTTTCTATCTCCACACGCTTGGTAGCTGAAACTGCACGCTTAGTTGTCCTGAAGTAAATATAATGTCCCTCAAAACCGCGCTGACGGACTCTGATTTCCTCATTTTCATCAGATTTCAGGTAGGTCTGGATAATCTCAATGCGCTGACAGTTGGGATTGCTCTCAAGCCAAGCTACATCCGGATATTCAATGAGGAACTTCCGCTCAATCTCAAAAGGCTCCGGCTCCCCTAAAAAGGAGGAAATTTCCGCAATCAAGTGTCTCATCTTACCTTCAAAATCCGACTCATTTCCAATCACACGAAAGTGCGGGTGACCTGTCCATGCAGAGATAAGCTTGTCATCCAATGCCGCTGCCTGCTCCACCGTTTCGGTTCTTGCACTGTTATTTTCTGTTGTGTAGAATTCTTCCGCGCCCTTCGCCGCTGTCACCAGATGGAATACCGCATCATAATTATCCCGAAGCTCCACCTCATTGGTTCCAAGGAAATCCAGCGCAGCA
>JAFTWX010000062.1 GCA_017465095.1 Lachnospiraceae bacterium
AGCTCGTTGCTGAGAAGATCGCTCTTGATCTCGAAAACAGAGTTTCATTCAGACGTGCTATGAAGCAGTCTATCGGCAGAACAATGCGTCTCGGCGCAAAGGGTATAAAGGTTAAGGTTTCAGGCAGACTTGCCGGAGCGATATAATATGCTCTTTTATTGAATTTGAACTTAACAACAGAGTGGAATATTTAACATGGAAAAAAGATATTTTGAATGATGATGAATTAAATATGCCTTATAAAGTGGTTTTAAATATCCCAAAACTATTTTGGGAATATTTAGATGAGCAGGCGAAACGGTTAAATATTGGAGTAGAAGATTACATTAAAATATTGATAGAAAATAAATATGACCAAGATAATCATATTTGATTCTCCATATTTTCAAGGGCGTATTCGATACACTGTATTACCACTTTATTAAAAGACATGTTATTACTATTTGCTAATTCCTGAACTTCCTTAATTAAATTAGTTGGAAGTCGTAAAGATTTGTATTCATAATCGGAATAGTCTTTTTTTAGTTTGAAAGATTTAGACATTTTTTGCACTTCACATATTTATGTTATAATTGTATTATTTTTTATAATGTGATAATATATGAGATATGTACTATAAATATAGCATAAATATATTACAAAATTCGGGAGGAGAAATGTTATGAAAAAGAAAATGATAATGTCACTCGTTGTTGCAGGGATGATGGGTTTGATGCTCACTGGATGCGGAGACAAGACACCTGAGAAGGTTACTGTAGAGATGGAACCTACTACAGAAGTTACAACCGAGGTAACCAATCCAGAAGAGCAACCACTCGTTGATGAGGAGCCTACCGTAGAAGCCACTGAGGAAGCTACAGACGATACAGTCGAGGTAGAAGTCGTTGAAGACGGTACTACAGTTTCTGACGAGCAGGTCGAGGTTGGTGATTATCTCACTGAGAATGGTATCACAATCACACCTCAGGGCACTCACGTGATGAAGATGGCTGACTACGGTGCAGATACTACTCACGACAGAGAAGTCGAGATTAAAGTCGAGACAGTACCATCCAGCGAGGAAGGTTACAGCGATACAATCTTGACAGCAAGAGTTGACGTAACAATCGGTACAAACTTCAATTCAGGTTGGCATGTATACGATAGATACACAGGTCTTGATTTGAAGGGTACTGCTGAAGACGTAGAATATTACAATGAAGGTGGTACAAATACTACTGAAGGTTCTCTTGATGTAGATGGTATGTTATATGATTGTTCAGTAACATTTAACGCAGATACAACTTCAGACCCGACAGCTTGGTTGGTTACTTACACAGTTCATCATCCAAGCGAGTATGATGGGGTAGTTTTTGAAGTAGGTAAGTTATCAGCTTCTCAGGATGCCCTTGAAGATTCTCTTGATGATTCAGTTGTTCGTAAGATTGCTGACTATCCAGAATTAATGGAAGACCAGTTCTACTTCACAGCAACAGACAATTAAATATCGTTTAAGACTACCACCTTTCGGGGTGGTAGTTTTTGTATAAATCAGAATATGTGAGTATTTCAAAAAGGATAATTTCGTCTGTACCCCCCAAGTCCTACCGGATGCTTCGCAAGGTTGACAGGCTCAATGTAAATGTTTACTTTTGTTTACTTTTGGGGTTTTGAGTGATGAAGTGCCCTTGATTTTACTAGATTTTTTGAGCGTCATAGGGGTTCGAATCCCTTTCTCGCTACGAAGTAAAAACCTGTAAACTTCGGTTTGCAGGTTTTTTGTTTTGTGATACGATACCCAAGATGGCAGGTAGCTATTTTGATAAAAAAGACAAAAATATGATATACCGCAAAAAATGCGGATGTTAGTATAATATCATCGGACGCAGTGGAGGTATCATCATGGCAAAGACAAAGCTTGAGTCTGATCTCACAAAAGGGAATGTATGGAAGCAGATGCTTCTTTTTGCAATTCCCTTTTTTATCAGCAATTTAATACAGTCATTATATGGAATTGCCGACATGATGATCGTTTCGTATTTCGGCGGAACGGAGAGTGTGGCCGGAGTTAATACGAGCAGTTCGATTATCATTATTGTGACCAATCTTGCTACCGGAATTGCTGCCGGGGGAACGGTTATGGTCGGGCAGTTTCTCGGTGCGGGGCAGAGAGAAAATATCAAGAAATCCATCAGCACGCTGTTTCTGACATTGCTGGGATTGGCAGCAGTGATTACCATCGGTTTGCTCTTGTTTGCGCATCCGCTTCTTAAAGCATTGAATACGCCGGCGGAGGCTTACGGGGAATCTTACGGTTACCTCGTGGTCAGCCTGATCGGTGTGGTATTTATTTTCGGTTATAATGCGGTAAGTGCCGTGATCCGCGGAATGGGAGACGGAAAAACGCCGCTCTATTTTGTGATTGTGGCGTGTTTTGTGAATATCGGGCTGGACCTTTTGTTCGTCGCGGTTTTTCATTGGGGAGCGACAGGTGCAGCTGCAGCGACGGTCATTGCGCAGGCGGTTTCCATGATCAGCTGTGTGATTTATCTTGTGCGCCATGATTTTGTGTTTGATTTTAAATGGTCTTCGTATCAGTTTGACAAAGATATGTTTTCGACGTTGATGAAGGTGGGACTTCCGAACGGCGTGCAGCATGCAGCCACCAATTTATCTTTTCTCTTCATGACGGCTCTCATCAATGACATCGGCGGTGTCGCAGCCAATGCGGCTGTGGGCATTGTCGGAAAGTTCAATACATTTGCACTGATGTTGCAGGTGTCGTTCAACACATCCGCCTCGGCGATGATTTCACAGAATATCGGAGCAGGGCAGATGAAACGTTCCAAGAAGATTATGCAGTGTTGTTTGGTGCTCTGCACCATCATGAGTGTATTTGTTTATTCGATTGCATATTTTTTCCCGGAGGAGATTCTTCTTTTGTTCGGCGCAAAACCGGATGTGGTGGAGCAGGGCGTGATTTATATGAGTGCGTTCCGCTATGAGTATGTGTTTGTTCCTGTGATTATTGCACTCAATTCCATGTTCCTCGGAAACGGAAACGGCTGGATATTGCTTGTGACTAATTTGTTGTCATCGTTTGTTGTGCGGATTCCGGCAGCGCTTTATTTGGGAATTTCGCAGGGTATGGGTGTATACGGAATCGGACTTGCAGTTCCGATTGCATCCTGTGTGGGTGCCATTGCAGTTGTGGTATTCTATTATAGTGGTTGTTGGAAAAAGAATGTAGTGATGAAAGGAGATATGGGGTATGAACAATTTTGATTTTTACAGTCCGACTTATTTTGCATTCGGCAAAGACAGGGAAAATGAGGCGGGACAGCTTGTGAAGCGATTCGGAGGAAGCAAGGTGCTTCTGCATTACGGCGGACAGTCGGCCAAAAAATCGGGCCTTTTGGACCGTGTAATTGCTTCGCTTGAAGCAAGCGGCATTTCTTATGCGGAGCTGGGCGGTGTTATGCCGAACCCGCGAAGCGGCCTTGTCTATGAAGGAATTGAAATTTGCAAAAAAGAGGGCATTGATTTCATCCTTGCAGTAGGCGGCGGAAGCTCTATCGATTCGGCCAAGGCGATTGCAATGGGTGCTGTGTATGACGGAGATTTTTGGGATTTTTATGAAGGAAAGGCCACAGCGCAGGCTGCGCTCCCGGTCGGAACCGTTTTGACAATTGCGGCCGCAGGAAGTGAAGGCTCACCGGATTCTGTGATTACACACGAAAACGGAATGTTAAAGAGAGGTGCGGGCACAGATTTGATCCGCCCGAAATTCTCGATTCTGAATCCGGCGCTGACACAGACGCTTCCGGCGTACCAGACAGCTTGCGGTGCGACAGACATCATGGCACATGTGTTTGAGCGATATTTTACAAACACAACAGAAGTGGAAGTGACAGACCGGCTTTGTGAGGCTGTCGTTTTGACGATGTTAAAGGAAGTGCCGAGAGTCATCGCCGATCCAAACAATTACGATGCGAGAGCCAACATTATGTGGGCAGGAATGGTAGCGCACAACAACATTGTAGGCGTGGGTCGTGACCAGGATTGGAACAGCCATTTGATTGAACATGAGCTTTCTGCACTTTATGATTGTGCACACGGCGCAGGGCTTGCGGTGATTATGCCGGCCTGGATGGAGTATGTGACAGAGCATCACGATGTGATGCGCATGGCGCAGATGGCCACAAGAATTTTCGGTTGTGAGATGAATTTCGCAGATCCGAAGGCGACTGCACGGGAAGGTATTCGGGCATTTCGCCGGTTCCTTGTTTCCATCGGTATGCCGATTAACTTCGAACAGCTTGGTGCCAAGGAAGAAGATATTCCTGCTTTGGTCGACAAGCTCGGTATCGGAGACGGAAAAACAGGCGGTTACGTGGCGCTTGACAGCGCAGCAGTGACAGAAATATATCAGATTGCAGCAAGAGCAAGCTTATAAATTATGCCGGAGACAAAAGTGCTCCGCATATTGTATAAAACTAATTCACCCCAGATTTGGCAAAGGCCGCGGAAGAAAGTTCTTTCGCGGCCTTTGTTTTTGAGGCTTGTGTTGATTTGTCTGGCGGGGGTATATGAAGATGTTCATGATTTCTGATGCCCCGCTATGGTGGCGGATATTGGTGTTATGTAAACTAAAAGGGCATATAAATAATATAATTGCTCTGGTGCCCCGTTTTTTCAAAAAATCGGGGCATAGAAATCAATATTATGGCCTCTTTGCCCAAGCGGTTTACATAATTCTGAGACAAATAAAAATACCGGGGCACCACAACTGACAGCAAGTCACATATGCCCCGCAAACCCCACAAATGTGCCGCAGGAAATCTCAAATGTCCTGTACACCTCCATATCTTTCTTTCCGCCCCGATTTGTGGTATAGTTGATTAGTAAAAAAATGAGAGGTAAATGAAAATGATTTTAGATGTATCACATTTGACACATGGATTCGGAGAGAGAGCTATTTTCAATGATGTATCTTTCCGTTTATTAAAGGGAGAACATATTGGATTGATCGGAGCTAACGGCGAAGGGAAATCCACATTTATGAATATTGTGACAGGGCAGCTTGCGCCGGACGAAGGAAAGGTAGAGTGGGCAAAGCACGTGCGCGCCGGCTATCTTGACCAGCATGCGGTGCTGGAAAAGGGAATGACCATCGGCGATGTGCTCAAATCGGCGTTTTCGTTTTTGTTTGATATGGAAGCGCGGATTACGGAAATATATGAAAAGTTAGCAGAAGCTAACGAGGATGAAATGGATGAGCTTATGGAAGAAGCGGGAACGCTGCAGGATCTTCTCACCAGTCATGACTTTTATGTAATTGATTCCAAGGTGGAGGAAATTGCAAGAGCGTTTGATTTGCTTTCGCTGGGACTTGACCGGGACGTGACGGATCTTTCCGGAGGGCAGAGAACCAAACTTCTTTTGGCAAAGCTTCTGTTGGAGAAGCCGGACATCCTGCTTTTGGACGAGCCGACCAACTATTTGGATGAGCAGCATATCGTATGGTTGAAGCGGTATTTGCAGGAATACGAAAATGCTTTTATTTTGATATCGCATGATATTCCGTTCCTGAACGAAGTGGTTAACATAATATACCATATGGAAAATCAGGAATTGAACCGTTATGTAGGGGACTATGACAAGTTCATGGAAGTTTACGAGATGAAAAAGATGCAGCTGGAAGCCGCCTACAAAAAGCAGCAGAAGGAGATTGATGACCTCAAGGATTTTGTGGCGCGGAACAAGGCGAGAGTTGCCACAAGAAACATGGCCATGTCCCGTCAGAAAAAGCTGGACAAGATGGAAGTGATTGAACTGGCAAGGGAAAAACCAAAGCCGGAGTTTCACTTCAGGGAGGCGAGAACGCCGGGCAAAATTTTGTTTGAGACAACGGATCTGGTTATTGGTTATGATAAAGAGAAACCGCTTTCCAAGCCGATCAATCTGCGCATGGAGCGCGGCGAGAAAATCGCACTGATCGGAACGAACGGCATCGGAAAAACCACATTTTTGAAAAGCGTGCTCGGCATGATTGATTCCCTGGAAGGAAAAGTGGAACTGGGCGATTATTTGCACAAGGGCTATTTTGAGCAGGAAATCAAAGCCGGGGAGCAGACCTGTATTGAAGAAATTTGGGAGGAGTTCCCGGGATTTACCCAGTACGAGGTGCGAAGTGCCCTTGCAAAATGCGGTCTCATGACGAAGCATATTGAGAGCAAGGTGAAGGTGCTCAGCGGAGGCGAGCAGGCAAAAGTGAGATTATGTAAACTAATCAACCGGGAGACAAATCTGCTTCTTCTGGACGAGCCGACCAACCATTTGGATGTGGATGCGAAAGAAGAATTGAAACGTGCTTTAAAAGAATACAAGGGTTCCATTCTTTTGGTATGCCATGAGCCGGAGTTTTACGAAGGCGTAGTGGACAAAGTATGGAACCTGGAAGAATATTCCAAGTTGTTTGTGTAAGGAAAGAGAGAAGAACATGGTTACAAGTTTGGCCAGACAGGCAATCATAATTAAATCCAAGGACAATACAAGCGGAGTGCTGGGAAACTATGAGTGCAGCTACTGCCTCGGACTTTTTTCAAAGGTTGCGGGAATTGCAGAGGATGACAGTTATCAGGATATGGTGACGTGGCATCAAGCGGTTATGACGCAGATGGAGCAGTTTGAGACCGAAGATCCGCAGCTTGCGGAGGTGCTCCGGATGATGCGGGCTTATGAACCGGCAGAGGAAGTGGACGAGCAGATGAGAGAGCTTTATCACGTTGGGCTTGCGGAAAATCGTATGTGGCAGTTATAGCGGGGGAACAGAATGAAATTTTTGCATATTTCCGATCTTCATATAGGAAAACAGCTGTACGGCTACAGTCTGCTGGAAGACCAGCGGTGTGTGCTGGGGCAGGTTGTGGAGCTTATGAAAAAAGAACGCCCGGATGCGCTTTTGGTCGCAGGGGATATATATGACAAGGCGGTCCCGTCTGCGGAAGCCGTGAAATTGTTTGACTGGTTTTTGACAGAAGCCTCCGAGACGGATGAGGGGATTTCGATTTTTGTAATTGCGGGAAACCATGATGCAGCCCGGCGGATTGATTTTGCGGGCAGTATTTTGCGACGCGAAAGAGTTTATATGATAGGAACGCCGCCGGAGAAACCGGAGGATTTCATACAGAAAGTAACGCTGACAGATGCCTGCGGCGAAGTGGATATTTATAGTTTGCCGTTTTTTAAACCGGCCGCTGTCCGCAAGGTGTTTACAGAGGAAGAAAATGAAAGTTATGTAAACTGCGCAAAAGAAAGCGGAAGAAGCGAATACGATGTTTATCTTGAAAAACTTCTTGCCCGTGAGAAGATAGATTACAACAAAAGAAATGTTATGTTAACTCATCAGTTTTATATGCCGAGGAGCGGAACTATTGAGAGGACGGATTCGGAGATTGTTACGGTCGGTATGCTGGACAATATTTCGGCGGAGCAGCTTTCGGCATTTGAGTATGTGGCGATGGGGCACATTCACAGACCGCAGAAGTGCGGAGGTGAGCAGATGCGTTACTGTGGAACACTGATGCCTTATTCTCTCAGTGAGGAAAAGGATGAAAAGTCGATCACGATGGTGACGCTCGGTGAAAAAGGTTCTAAGCCGGAGATAGAGACGATTCCGGTAAAACCGCTCCGCAGAGTGAGGAAAATCAAAGGGACGACGCAGGAGATTCTCGGAGCCTCGGAGACGGGATTTGGCTGCAACGACGATTATGTTTCCATCACGGTGACGGACGAGCATCCGGGACGTTTTGTACGGGAAGAATTGGGAAGCAGATTTTCTCATATTTTGGAAATACGATTTGAGAACAGTCATATAAAGGAACTGATCGGAGACGGAAGTGATGCACCGCTTTCGCAGGATTATTTTGAGATGTTTGCGCAGTTTTATGAAATGCGCAACGGAGAAACCATGAGTGAACAGGAAACGTGCATTTTAGCGCAGCTTCTCAATGAGAGTCAGGAGGAAGAGGAATGAAACCGATATCACTAACTATTTCCGCCTTCGGCTCCTATGCAGACTGTGAAACTCCGATTGATTTCACGCATGTTTCCGAGGGGATTTTTTTGATCAGCGGCGATACGGGGGCGGGAAAGACCACCGTGTTTGATGCGATTACATTTGCACTTTACGGCATGACCAGCGGCGGTGAACGCAGCGGAAATATGATGCGCAGTCATTATGCGGCGCCGACCAAGGAGACCTTTGTACAGTTTACGTTCTCATACGACGGACAGGTTTACACCGTGTTCCGGAGTCCGCAGTATGTGCAGGAAAAGGTGCAAAAAAACGGCGAGACAAAGCTGCAGGAGCGCAAGGAAAAGGCGTGGCTGGAATATCCGGATGGTACGCGCAGCGAAGGAAGGCTTCGGGAGGTTAATCAGGAGATTACCGCACTGGTCGGGCTTGATTTTGAGCAGTTCACCCAGATTGCGATGATAGCACAGGGTGATTTTATGAAGCTTCTCCGGGCAAAGACGGAGGAGAAAAAGAAAATTTTTTCCAAGCTGTTTCACACGGACGGCTGTTTTGTGTTGCAGGAAAAATTAAAACGCGAGAAGAAGCGTTTGGAGGAGCAACTTTCTGACAATGAGCTACTTTGCAGCAAACAGATAGAACAAAGCGGATTGCAGTGGGAGGATTCCATGTCTCTGGCCTCGCGCCTTTCTTTGCAGGGCGGGGAAATTTTGGAGCAGCTGGATCTTCAGGTAAAAGACTGTGAGGCTCTGCGCAGAGAGCAGGGAAAAGAAAAGGAAAAGCTGGATAAGGAAAGCAGGGAAGTACAGCTTTTGGCGGAAGAGCTTTCCAAGGCAGCGCAGCAACAGGAAAAAGCCCGGGAAGAGCAAAAGAAGGCGGAGACCGATCAGGAGAAAATAAAGCAGGAGCTTGTAGCTGCCAAGGAGCGTCTGGAAAAAGCCAAGCGTGATATGGCGGAGCACCGGGATGAATATGCTGCGCAGATTGCCCTGCTGAAAAATACGTTGCCGAAATATGAGGAATGTGACCGTTGGAAGGAGAAAAAAGAGACTGTTCTTCGTGCGCAGGATACGTGTAAAAAAGCTCTGGACGCATTGACAAAGCAGTGCGAAGAGCAGGAACAGCAACTCCGGGACTACATGGAAAAAATCCGTGGTGGCGGCGGTTGCGAAGAAAGATTCGGAGAGATTACCGCACGCAGACAGCAGCTTGCGGAGCAATATAAGAGAATACAGAAGTTGCATGCGGATGCGGATGGGCTTGCCGAAATCCGACAGGCTTTTGAAACGGCCAGAGATTTGGCGGGGGAAGCCCAGCGGATTCACAGGGAAGCAAGGCAGAACGCAGATGATATGCAGGACCGTTTTCTGATGGGATATGCGGGGATTTTGGCAGAGCAGCTTGAGGAAGGGGCGGCTTGTCCGGTTTGCGGTTCCTGTTCTCATCCGGAGAAGGCGGCCATATCTGCGGATATTCCGAGACAGGAAGAAGTGGAAGAAGCCAAGGCAAAGGAAAAAGCGGCGGAGGAGAAAGCTTATTCTCTGTCGGAAAAAGCAGCGGCTGCAAAAAAAGAATATGAAAACTACAGAAAGCATGTAGCGGAAGCATTGGCGCAGGAAACCGGCAATACACTAAGTGACCGGGAGGAGGATGAAACTCTTCGGATGTCTGCACTAAAGCTGTATCAGTCGGCAGGTGACAAAAAGAGCCTGTGCGAGGAACAGTACGTGCAGGCAGAGCAGCTGGTGCAGGCTTATCGCACATGGGTGAAAGAGCGCGAAGCGCTGGAAGAGTCCCTGGGACAATTGCGGCAAAAGAAAGAGAGCGCAGGCGAGCAATATGCGCAGGCGACCAAAGATGCGGCGGCAACTGTCGCAGCATACGATGCGGCGAAGGAAGGGCTTCTGTATGGCAGCGCCGGGGAGGCGGAGCAGGCCATCGCCGGGAAAGAGCAGTGTTTGAAAGCATTGGAGAAAGAGGCAGAGCAGGCGCGGGCATCCCATGAAAAATGGCTTGGCGAGCAGGCGCTTTTGACGGGAAGAAGAGAGGAACTGGAAAGAGCGGTCAGTGAGGCGGAGAAAGAATATGCATCCAAACAGCGGAAAGCAGAGAAGTATTTAGGTACGGATGATCCGGATGCGATTGCGCAAAAACTCAGTCAGATGCGCAAAGACATCAAGCAGATGGAGAATGCGCTTTTTGGCTACGTGACGGAAATAGATAAAAAGAAGAACATCCGCAGGGAACTGGAAAGCTTGCTTGATGAGCGGACGGTTCTCTATGAAAAGCTTGCTCCGATCGAAAAACTGTATGTCACAGCGACGGGAAGACAGAGCGGAAAAACAAAGCTTGATTTTGAGACTTATGTGCAGCGCCGTTATTTGGAACGGATTCTGTACGAGGCTAACCGGCGTTTTATGGAAATGACAGGAGGACAGTTCCTGCTTCGCATGAAGGATATGGATATGGCCGGACAAAAGGTCAATGAGGGCCTGGATCTCATGGTTTACTCTACCGTGACGGGAAGCAACCGTGATATTGCAACGCTTTCCGGAGGAGAGTCCTTTATGGCAGCACTGTGTCTGGCTCTTGGACTTGCGGATGTGGTAAAACGCTCTGCGGGAAGTATTCATATGGATATGATGTTTGTGGATGAGGGATTCGGCTCCCTGGATGACCATGCGAGAGGACAGGCGGTTCACATGCTGCAGGAGCTCGCCGTGGCAGAGGGCGGAACCGGCCGGATGATCGGCATTATTTCCCATGTGGCGGAATTGAAACAACAGATAGGGAACATACTCTATGTAAAGAAGACAGAGACAGGAAGTTCCATTCGGTGGAAGGAATAATATATTTTTGGAAGATAGGGAGGAATCAGTATGAGAATATGAATGGGATACGACGTACACCGCCTGGTGGAAGGCAGAAAGATGATTATCGGAGGCGTGGAGATTCCTTATGAAAAAGGACTTCTCGGACATTCGGATGCCGATGTTTTGCTTCATGCCATCAGCGATGCGCTGCTCGGTGCAGCCGCCCTCGGCGATATCGGAAAACATTTTCCGGACACAGACCCGGCGTTCAAGGATGCGGACAGCTTAAAGCTTCTTGCCCGTGTCGGCGAACTGCTTGAAGAAAACAGTTATTTCATCGAGAATATTGATGCGACCATTATTGCGCAGAAACCGAAGATGCGTCCTTACATCGATCAGATGCGTGAAAACATTGCAGGTGTTCTCGGCATTGAAGTCAGCCAGGTCAATGTCAAAGCGACGACCGAGGAAGGGCTCGGCTTTACCGGCGCCATGGAGGGAATCAGTTCCCAGGCCATCTGCATGCTGATCAGTCCGTCCAATCTTGTGGCGGAGGATGTGACGGCGAGAGGCTGTGAGGGATGCCCGGGGTGCGGGAAACGATAAGTTCTGATACGTTCGGCGCAATTTGGTGCTGTGGCGAGATTTGTTTTGCGCAATTTGGTGCCGTGGGTATATGTCAAATAATTGCAGGAAAGTTCCCAAGATTTTTTGTAAACTTGGGAACCTTTTTGTTGTTTTTTTCATATATGTCCAATTGCGCAAAATCAGAGAAGAAATAAAGATAAAACGCTTAATATCTTGGGTATTTTTGACTAATTTTTTTCTATGTGCCCATGCGTCGCCGGAAAAGGAATCGGAATGTCGGAAAAACAATCAGACTGCCGAAAAGTGCCTGTCTACTTGACGAAAATATTGAAGAAAGAGTAGAATGATAAACAAAAAAACAAGGGGGTTTAAAACACATGAAAAAACGTTTTATAGCAGTTGTGATGGCGCTTACACTTGTGCTGGCAACCGGAAGTCCGATGAGTTTGCTGGCTGAAAATACGTCAAAGCAAGTTGCAGACAAGCAGCAGTCGGAGATGACTTTGCCAGAGAATGAAACTGACATTAAGGAAGCCGACAACAAAAAGAGCGACGAGACAGAAGTGGTGAAGCCGGAAAAGCGGTGTGATTTGTCTCATGTGGGAGACTTGGAAACGGGATCGGTTGCGGTTACGGATCAGTCAAAAACTGAGGTGTCACTTGACGAGGAGAGTCAGTATCAGGTATTTAAGTTTGTTCCGCAGGAGACAAAGTCATACAACTTTTTCTCTGATGCAGGCAACGATACCTATGTATATTTGTATCAGAAAAATGAATCTGAGTATGTGACAATAGGTGAGCCGGGCAATTGGGATGACGGAAATGATGATGGTGATTTCTTAGGCTCTTACGAATTGACAGCAGGGGAAACTTACTATTTTCTTGTGTCGTATTATTATGGGGAAGACGCAGGAACATTCCGATTCTACTTGAGTTCTACCTGCACAAATGCAGAAGATTTCACGTTTGCAGGAAAAGAAGTGGTAAGCAGAACAATCACCAATATTCCACGCCATGTATTCTATGATTATGAGGATTATTCGAAAATCAATGTATACATGGATTTGTCCCGGATGTGTATTACTTATACGTTTGATGATGAAAGTACCTATGATAGAACCATATCAAATGATGAGTGTAGTCAGTTGAGTAGATCCTATGATGATACATCAGAAATAATTGGAAAGACGTTTACAGTTTTGGGAGAAACGTATGATGTATACTGGAAATATGTAAAATTTGATGATGATGAGTACTATATGGATGAGACAAAGCAAGACAATGCGCTCTGCATTGATATTGACGGAGTATCCTATGGCGAATACCTATTGGAAATCAGAGAAAATCCGATAGATTCCATCAGCTTAAACAGTGCATATTACAGCGCAAATAATAAAGTTTTTATATCCAATTTAAATTGTTGGTACAACCCGCTGGATATGTCAGAATTTGTACTTACAGCTACCAAGACGGACGGAACCACCTATGATATGACATGGGAGGATGGAGAACTTGTAGGTTGTGAAGAAGGCATGAGCAATAGCTATTCTCTCTCATTTGAAAATATATATTATGATGAGGATTCTGATAACGATTATTATATTATGGGTGATAATACATTGACTATCAGCTACGCCGGAAAAACAGCGACCTTTGATATCTATTTGTATGGGCTGCGCAGATTTGAGGTAGTTACACCGGTTGTTCACTCGCTTGGTACTTATCCGCATGAGGCGGACAGTTATGTTCCGTCTATGAGAGGATTAAAGTTGAAAGCCTATTTGACGGATGGAACAACAGAGATAGTTGAAGTAGACCATGATGACGGAAGTTACTTAGTATGGAAAGATAGTAGCTATGATATTTTCCCGTCATCCGGCAATTATCTGCTGAGTTATCAAAACGCAGATGATTATATTACGGAACAGTGTGATGTTGGTGATTACACAGGAAAATCTTACGATACTTACCCGGGACTGAAAACCATTACTCCGGGCAGCAGTACCTTTATAAAAGGAACACCGGACAATCCTTATGCAGTATTTAAATTTGTTCCTACAGTGACAGCGAAATATATTTGCTACAGTACGACAGATGAAAAAAAGGAAATTGATTCGACAGAGTCAAAAGATACCTATGCAAAATTATATGAAGGAAATAAGTTCATGGATGACTGTGATGATGCTACAGAGGATAATTTAAATTTCTCTATAGAGAAAGAACTGTCCGCAGGTAAAGCTTACTATTTTGTAACCAGTTCACTTAGTACAAGCAGAACCTGTGAATATACCGTGCATTTTAAAGTTTCTACATTGCTTCCGCAGACAATCACAGCACCGGCAAGTATTACGAAGACATCTGCCGACGGATCGTTTAATTTGGGAGCAAAAGCACTCGGCGGAGCGAAGCTGACTTATGTTTGCAGCAACCCTTCCGTAGCAAAAGTGGATAACAACGGAAATGTGACAATCGTGGATGCAGGTTCAGCAACTATCAGCGTTACAGCAGCGGCGACAGATGTTTATGCTGCAGCGACAAAGAAAATCAATCTTACGGTAACGAAGGCAAAGAACTACATTACGGTGAAGGAAGAGTTTAATAAAGTACACGGTTCAAGAACCTTTAAGTTAAATGCCAAGTCCGGCGGTAAGATGACTTACAAGACAAGCAACAAGAAAGTGGCAACTGTAGACAAGAAGGGCAGAGTCACAATCAAAAAGTGCGGACAGGCTGTGATTACTATCACATCCAAAGTAAAGGGAATCAGCGATGCGACCAAGAAGGTTGTAATCAATGTAGTTCCGAAAAAAGCAGCACTCAAATCTTTAAAGAGCAGCAAAGCCGGACAGATGACGGTTTCTTGGAAGAAACAGAGTGAAGCGAAAGGATATATCATTGAGTATTCTACGGATAAGAAGTTTAAAGTGAATGTGACAACTGTACAGGTTAAGAAAAACAAAACTACTTCCAAGACAATTAAAAAACTGAAAAAAGGTACTACCTATTATGTGCGTGTAACGGCTTACACAAATGTGGATGGCAAGCCAATGAAAGGAAGCACTTCCAAGGCAAAGAAAGTCAAAGTGAAAAAATAGAAAGTAATTGACAAAAAGCGGATTTTTGCATATCCTAAGGAGAGAGATATGCAAAGGCTGTGAACGAAAAGAGTAGCTGCAGAACCTATTGAAAGAGAGTGACCGTCATCGGCTGAAAGCGGTCATCATGCGGAGGCAGTGAAGTGCATTCGGGAGCCGGCTTGCGGAAGCAGTAAATCATGTGTTAACAGAGATGTTGGTTTACATAAGTATGCAAGCCCGTTTCATCCACGTTACGGATTTCGAGCGTTGAGGACTTCGCAGAGCAGATTCATTTTGGCAGCGAAGTTTCAAAAGTAGAGTGGAACCGCGATACAAGTCGTCTCTATACATGGTATAGAGACGGCTTTTTTATGAAAAATGAAAGGAACGATATGGGCTATATCAGCAGAATCAAGGAAGAAATCAAGGTCATAAGACAGCGTGACCCGGCGATTCATTCCAACATGGAAGTGTTTTTGTATCCCAGTTTTAAGGTGATGCTTCATTACCGGCTGGCGCACAAGATGTATCAGAAAAAGCATTATTTTCTGGCCCGCTGGATTTCTCAGAGGGCAGCGCGGAAAACCGGAATTGAAATTCATCCGGGTGCGCAGATCGGAAAGGGATTTTTTATCGACCACGGAAACGGCGTAATCATCGGTGAGACGACCATCATCGGCGATAACGTGACGCTTTATCAGGGCGTGACGCTGGGCGGTACCGGAAAGGAACAGGGCAAACGTCATCCTACCATCGGAAACAACGTGATGATCAGTGCGGGCGCCAAGGTGCTCGGCTCGTTCAAAATCGGAGACAATTCCAAAATCGGAGCCGGAAGTGTTGTTTTGGAGGAGGTTCCTCCGAACTCGACCGTAGTCGGTGTACCGGGGCGTGTGGTGAAGCGCAACAATATATCCCTTCCGCAGGATGAGATGGATCAGGTACATCTCCCGGACCCGGTAAAGGAGGATATTGCGCAGCTGCGTGAGTCAAATGACTTGCTGACAAACCGCTTAATCGAACTTGAAAATGCGATAAAACAGATGCAGAAAGGAAACAGCGATGGAAAATAAAGTAAAGATTTATAACACACTCACAAGAAAAAAGGAAAACTTTGTACCAAACGTGGAAGGCAAAGTAAATATGTATACGTGCGGACCGACCGTGTATCATTTTGCACACATCGGAAATCTGCGCAGCTACATCATGGAGGATGTGCTTGAAAAAACGCTCCGCTATGCAGATTATGATGTAAAACGTGTCATGAACATCACGGACGTGGGACATCTTGCTTCCGATGCGGATACGGGAGAAGATAAGATGCTCAAGGGCGCAAAGAGAGAAAACAAGACGGTTATGGAAATTGCAAAATTCTATACGGATGCTTTTTTCTCTGATTGTGCAAAGCTCAATATCAAGACACCGGACGTGGTGGAGCCTGCGACCAACTGTATTGATAATTTCATCGAAATGATTGAAAGACTGCTGGAAAAAGGATATGCATATCAGGCAGGTGAAAACATTTATTTTGACACATCCAAGCTGGATTCCTACTATGTGTTCGGAAATCAGAATGAGGAAGAACTCATGGTCGGTGTGCGCGACGATGTGACAGAAGACGAAAATAAGAAGAACAAAAATGACTTTGTGCTTTGGTTTACCAAATCCAAATTTGAAGATCAGGCGCTGAAATGGGACAGTCCGTGGGGCGTAGGATATCCGGGCTGGCATATTGAGTGCTCCTGCATCAGCATGAAGCATCTCGGCGAGTACATGGATATTCACTGCGGAGGTGTGGACAATATGTTCCCGCACCATACAAATGAAATCGCACAGTCGGAGGCGTATCTCGGACATAAATGGTGTAATTACTGGTTCCATGTGCATCACTTAAATGACCAGTCAGGAAAGATGAGCAAGTCCAAAGGAGAATTTTTGACGGTTTCCCTGTTGGAAGAAAAAGGATACGATCCACTTGCTTACCGTTTCTTCTGTCTGCAGTCCCATTACAGAAAACCGCTGATTTTCTCGTTTGAGGCACTGGATCAGGCAACCGGAACTTATAAGAAATTAAAGAAACGTATCGCAGAGCTTTCCAAAGAAGGAACGGCGGATGCTGCAGTTGTGAAAGAATACAAAGACAAATTCGTGGAGGCGGTCGGAAACGACATGAATACTTCCATGGGTGTTACACTTGTGTATGATGTTTTGAAAGCAGATCTCGACGATGCGACAAAACGTGCAATCATCGAAAGCTATGACTATGTACTCAGCCTTAATCTCTTAAAGGAAGAGGAAGCAAAGGAAAGCGGTGTGGATGCGGAGCTGGAAGCCTTTGTTCTCGCTAAAATTGAGGAGCGTAAGGCGGCGAAGAAAGAAAAGAACTTTGCCCTTGCAGATGCCATCCGTGACGAACTTTTAGAAAAAGGCATTGTAATCAAAGATACAAGAGAAGGTGTAGTATGGGAGAGAGCTTAAGTCTGCTCGGACAGATTAAAAAAGAGTTTTCCTGTGAGCCGATAGATGTGCGCACCTATTCACCGCTGACACTTGCCTTTATCGGGGATTGTGTATTTGACCTGATCATCCGCACGGTTGTTGTGGAACGTGGGAACCGCGCGGCAAATGGTTTACATAAAACCAAAAGCGCGATTGTGAAGGCGCAGACTCAGGCGGAGATAATCGAAGCACTTTTGCCGGAACTGACCGGAGAGGAAGAGTCTGTTTACCGGCGAGGCCGCAATGCCAAATCTTACACGACGGCGAAAAATGCTTCCGTCGGCGATTACCGCAAGGCAACCGGATTTGAGGCGCTGATCGGATATTTGTATTTGCAGGATGATATGGACCGGGTGTTTTACCTTGTGAAAAAAGGATTGCAGGAAAAAGGAATTGAAATATAGACGCTTGCCCGGATCGGGCAGAAAGAGGTTATTATGCGTTACGAGGAATTTACAATTGAAGGCAGAAATGCGGTAATCGAGGCGTTCCGCAGCGGAAAACCGATGGATAAGGTTTTTATGCTTGACGGATGTCAGGACGGACCGATGATGACCATAAGGCGGGAAGCAAAGAAACATGATGTGATGATAAAATATGTGTCCAAGGACCGTCTGGATCAGATGTCGGAGACAGGAAAGCATCAGGGTGTCATTGCTTACGCTGCAGCCTATGAATACGCGCAGGTGGATGACATTTTGGAAAATGCCCGCCAAAAAGGGGAGCATCCGTTTGTCATTCTTCTTGATAATATTGAGGACCCGCACAATCTCGGTGCCATCATCCGTACTGCCAATCAGGCCGGCGCACATGGGGTGATTATTCCGAAAAACCGTGCGGTGGGACTGACGGCGACTGTGGCGAAGGCTTCCGCAGGAGCATTGAATTACACACCGGTGGCTAAGGTTACCAATATTTCCAAAACCATCGAGGAACTGAAAAAAGAGGGACTTTGGTTTGTCTGTGCCGACATGGACGGCGAGGTGATGTACCGTCTGGATTTGAAAGGGCCGATCGGGCTTGTCATCGGAAATGAAGGCGAAGGAATCAGTCGTCTCGTCAAGGAAAAATGTGATTTTACAGCGACCATACCGATGAAGGGAGACATCGATTCACTCAATGCCTCCGTGGCAGCAGGAGTTCTGGCTTATGAAATCGTGAGACAGAGAATGGGCATGTAATCGGCGGAAACCGTCAAAGAGGGTGTTTTTGTGAAAGCAAAGTATGAAAATGTAAAAGACGAAGAATTGATTATGCAGCTTCGCGAGGGTGATCAGGAAGTTATGGATTACCTGATGGACAAATATAAAAATCTTGTCCGGAGCAAGGCGAAGTCCATGTATATTCTCGGTGCTGATACGGAGGACCTGATTCAGGAGGGAATGATCGGGCTGTTTAAGGCAGTCCGGGATTATGATTTCGGACGGGATGCGGGATTTTACACATTTGCCGATCTCTGTATTTCACGCCAGATATATACAGCGGTGCAGGCGTCGGGGCGGAAAAAACATATGCCCCTCAACACGTATATTTCCTTTTACAGCAAGGTGGCTGACGAAACGGGAGCTGACGGGCAGGCAGTTCACCTGGAAAATGTGTTGGAGTCCGAGGATAAAAATCCGGAGGAAAAACTGATTGACCGGGAAAATGTGGAGTACATCGAGCAGATTATCCAGTCACAGCTCAGTTCCATGGAACGGCAGGTGCTGGACCTTTATTTGACCGGAATGGCGACCGTTGAAGTGTCCAGAGTTCTGGGGATCGATGAAAAATCCGCAGACAATGCGCTGCAGAGGGCAAAAACCAAAATCCGCAAGGCGATGAGAGAAAAATAATTTGACGAAGTAACGCAGGATGTTATACTATAGTGTAGAAGTGTATTTAACTATCAAATCTGAAAAATAGAAAGAAAAGGGTGGAGAGAACAATGGAAAGAAATGATCCGAATACCAGAATCAGAGAGAAAATCTACAAAGAGCTGAAAGTAACATTTTTAAGTGTTGAGCAGCAGATCAGAGAGATGGAAGAGCACAGAACTGAGCTCGAAGTAAAGTGTGAACTGTTTGAGCAGTGTCTTGCGAACTATCTTCTCAGCAGCGGAAGCGATGTAGTAAAAGAGCATCTTATGACAGCAAAGACAGAGATTGCTACCTGCGAGCTTGAACTTGAAAAATTAAAAATGACAAGAGATGCATATAAAATCGAGATTGAAATGTATGAGACAATGAAATAATACATACAGCGATTTAAAATGAATAAAAACTGAGAGCAGACCGCTCTCAGTTTTTATGTTGAAATAGGATTCTTATGCGGAAATGCCGGGGCTGTGCAAGCTATAGAGCAGATCTGTAAAATAATCCAAAGAAGCTTTTACTTTCGGGTCTAAGGCATTGATCCATCGAACCGGGATAGCTTCGTAGCCGTAAAGTGCGCCTGCGAGACTTCCTGTGACTGCACCGATCATGTTTGTATCACCGCCTCCGTTGACGGCATGAACAACAGCAGCTTCAAAGAAGGATGTCTGAAACAGATGATAACAGGCACTTTCCAACGTGTTTTTAATTTGACGTGTCGGAGAAGGCAGGTCTTCGTAATACGGAATTTTATCCCTGTCTCCGGCGATACAGGCATACATGAGCAGACAGAAATCGGTAATATGTTTATCACATATCGGATTGTTGTGGGTCAGCCGGCTTAAGCCGATGATGGTATAAAGTGAACTGCCGCCCAGAATCAGCGGAAGCGTGTGCAGAAGGCTTCCGTTGCCGTATTGTTCGTTGTGGGAAAAGTTTTTTGTGTTTGCAGCATAAGCCAGCCATTCTTCATGCGACTTGCCGCGACATGCACTAATGACCTTTTTGCAGCAAAAATCCGCATCCAGGGGTCCGCTGTCGAGCCAGGATGCAAATTCGTGACAACAATTATCAAAAAAGGTGCTGCCGAATTGATAGAAAGAATTGTGCCCGGGGGTGTTTTCCAGGGCTCTGCAGACACAGAGCATCATTTCCGTCGGGTCGGTAACTTCACCCGGATTAAGATTAAGCCAGCCGCCGCCGGTAAGTTCTTTGAGAATGTGATGCGTTTTTTTGATTTCGTGTGGGTGCATAAATTCAGTGACGGCGCCCATGGAATCGCCGATAGCCATGCCGTAAAATGTGCCTTTGATTTTAGATTTTAATGCTTCGCGCATAATATCCCCTCCTTTTGCAAATGATTATATCACACTTTCAGTATAACTGAAAGTTTTCTTTTTGCAATTTCATTTAGAATTGTATAAAAGGAGAAGAGATATGAGTCAGAAACACGCAGAAGAATATAAAATCATAGGGCAGGCCATTCAAAAATACCGCAAATTAAAAGGTATGACGCAGGAACAACTTGCAGATGAGGCTTGTATCAGCATCAGTTATCTGACAAAAATCGAGGCGATGAACTGTGAACAGCCGTTTTCTCTGGAAGTGTTGCTTGACATTACGGAAGTGTTGGGCGTGTCAATACACCAGTTGTTGGAAGGAATTGAATAGGTTGTAAAATAGGATATGGATAACAAAAAGCCGGACAATGATGTCCGGCTTTTTTACAGCTGCCTAGCGGAATCGAACCGCCGACCTCCGCCTTACCAAGGCGACGCTCTACCGACTGAGCCAAGGCAGCATATCATGTGAAACAGGTAATTGAATTACCGAACGCTATTGTATCAAAGAAAGAAGTCTTTGTCAAACAAAAAACTAGATTATATATGTGAAATGTGGTAATATCTAGTTAATTAAGCAGGAGGGATGAGAGAATGAACCACACGCTTCTTGTAAAGAAATATCTGACAGATAACGAGAGAAAAGTGAATAATTTGCTCCGCTGGTTTCCGCTTGCATTTCTGATTATGTGTCCGGCACTGTTGATTGCGAGTCAGACGGGCGCTCTTTTGTTTGATCTTGCTTTCTGGATTAAGATGTGTATCGGAATTGCAGTTTTGTGTATTTTTCCGACGGTGTTTGTGCACTATTCTTATAATGAGATGCTGAACCGGTGTGTGTGCCTTTCGGTACTTGAGGTTCTTATCTGTCTGGTTGCCGTTATTGACGCACTCAATATTACGATTGCGTTTGTATTGGTTCCGCTTATCAGTATCCTGTATTTGGACAGGGATGTTTTTATACACACGGCGCGAAATTGCTTTGTAGTGATGCTTTTGCTGGAAGTGGGAAGATTTGTGTATCGTTTCCAGGAGTCCATCAAGGCTGACCAAGTGTTTGAGGCCGACTATATGGCCTTTGTAGCACTGGCACTGGAATATCTTATTATTGTTGTTGCACTTTACTTCATGCTGCAGTGGTTTGGAGATATGGTTTCTTCCGGATACAAGCTGCAAAACCGCGGTGACGGTACCTATACAACAGCTGCAGCGGTAATTCAGGAACAGATGAATGAAGAAAGCTACAATACAAAGGGAGTTTTCCTTGATGTAGGACATCGGGTGGAAAGTCTCATTCACGGTAAAAATAAAAAATTCCGACTGACTATCGACGACGAACTTCCGAGTCAGTTTAAGGGAGACCCGGAAAAAATCAAGTTAGCTCTGATTAACATTTTATCTGATTTTGCGCAGTTTACGGAAAATGGGGAAGTGTCTCTTGATGTGACCTATGAGAAAGGTATCACTCCGAAGAAGGGGCAGAATATTACCATCGTTTGTAAAATACAGTCCAATCAGGATCTTTCGGAGGACCTCAGATACGGAAATGCACTTGGATTTGCCCTTGCCAAAAATATGATTCAAAAAATGGATGGTATTTTATTGAATAAATCCGGTGGAAATCCTTACGTAACAAGCTATGTGGTGTCCTTCCAGCAAATGGTGGACGGCGGTGAGACCATCAGCCAGATGCGTGCTTCCCACAAGAGAGAGCAGGAGATGCTCATTGCCGATTCTCGAAGAAAAGCGGAAAACCTTATGTATGTTAAGGCAGGAAAGGCACTGATTGTCGACGACAATGAGATGAATCAAAAGCTTGTTGCGGCGATTTTAAAATCATACGGTCTGGATTCGATTTGTGTATCATCGGGTGATGAAGCGATTAAGGTTGTGCAGTCCAAAGAGTTCAATCTGGTTGTGCTTGACTATATGATGCCGGTGAAAGGTGGATTACAGATTGCAAAAGAGCTCAGGCAGCTGGGAGACCCGTATTATGAAGAGCTTCCGCTGATTGCTATGACATCAAACAACACAGAAGAGTCTAAGATGATGTTCTACGACAACAAATTTGCAGAAGTAATTTCAAAACCGATTAAGGAAGATGAATTGCGTTTGGCAATTGCTCTTTGTATGTGTCTGTAGGAGGAATGGATGAATCGGATACAAAATTTAGTAACTGAATTTGACGGAAAAGGAAAAGTGTTAAGTGCGCTGCTCAGCGTACTGACACTTTTTGCTATGTTAGGAAATATTGTTCCGGAGCTGTATGGGAAATTGCCCGAATATGCGGAGCTGATTTGCGGTATTACTACGTGGAGCGGGTATAACAAGCAGGCAGATTTGTATTTGATACAGATGGTATTGCTTGGTTTGCCGTGTTTATTTGCTGTGTTTGCCTTTGTATATATGGCGTGGAAACGGTTTTGGAGAAGCCGGGGCGAAGGCTGTGGCATGGTATGGACCGTGACATATGTGGCGGTGCTTTGCCTGTTTTTTGTAAAAAACCGATATGCGGTTGTTTACCTGATGATATGGATGGTGTTGTTTGCCGGATACCATATAGCAGCAAGGCGGAACCAAACCGAACGCTTTGTGCCGGCGCTGATGCTTGCACTTGTGACAGGCTATACCGCTGTGGCGGGAATATTGTGCCTCAGTTGTTTTGCACCGGCGGTTGGAAACATTTGGCAAAAATATGCGGATGTTTTCCCGGTAATAGTTGCAGTGTTGTTTTTTGCGTTTCTTTTACTGCCGATCGATGAAAAGAAATACGACTTGTTATTGTGGATACAGATTTTCATGCCTGTGGCATGGCTTGGGTTCGTACATTTCCGGTATCGCTATGAGACGGACGGAGCCTTGATGGAACTGTTCTATTCCGGAAGATGGAAGTGGTGCTGCGTCCTTCTCTGTCTTGCAATGATACTGCTTTGTGTTTTGGAAAAAAAGAAGACAGGGAGCAAAATAAGTGTTTCCACGTTTGTGATGCTTGCGGTGATGCGTTGTTATTCGCTGCCGGAGGGAATGCTCAGTATCGACTTCTTCCACAACGGTGAGATTTCCATGCCGATGCAGCAATTTGTTTCTTACGGAAAGTTGCCTTATCTTGATTTTATACCGATTCACGGATTTTGCGATTACTATTACGGAATCATCAACTATCTGTTCTTTGACGGAAGCTACATGGCCTTGAATGCGGCGAAAACGGTAGGAGATTTGTTTGCGGCAATTTTCCTTGCGGTATTGCTTTGGTTTTTCGTGGGGAACCGTTATCAGGGACTGTTCCTTTGTTATTTCTTTGTGCCGTATTTGGTAAAGACAGCAGGAATGCGCTACTGGCTTTTGGTGACCGTATTTTTGGTTTTGTTTTCGGAAAAAACAAAGAAGGGAATGCAGAGTCTTTATGCATGGGTATTGTGCTCTGTTTTAGCCATTGCATGGAATCCGTCCATTGGCGGTGCTGCGGCGATTGCCTTTTTGCCGGTTGTTTTTTACCGGTGCAGGCGGGATCTGCCCGGTCAGTTGCGTGAGCTTTGGTTTGCAAGGCAGAAACGCCGGCGAAATCTTACCTGTGTGGCATGGCTTTTGCTTTTCGGTGCAGGAGTTGCATTTATACCGCTGTTCTTGCAGATTGTCGGATATTTGAAGGAAAATACGGGAACGACAGTGTACGCCAACGGAATGGAAATGTTTTCGGAGGTTTCGGAAGCGGCGGCTTATCTGGTGCCGGGTCTCGTAAATGAAAAAGGATTGTTTTTCATTACGGCGTTTGCGTTTGTCATTCCTTTGCTTGTAAGCTTTATATATTTGTGGCAGAAGAAAAGAAACGGCGCCGGAGAAGTGTTTGTGACTTATTTGATAGCATATTTGGTGCTGATTAACTATGCGTTTGTGCGATACGACGAAGGCTTGAGAGCCGGTGTTCTCGGTGTTGTTTTCCTCGTGATTACTGCTGTTGGATTTTTATATAATAGGGTAAAAACGGGAGAAAGGGATGCCCGGTTCTTATACACGGCGTTCATTTCTTTGGCGGTTATGCTTTCCGGAATTGCTCCGTCGATGAATGCAGATACACCGGTGGCAGAGCGGGAAATTCCGGCTTATGTGGACACGATGATTATGGGACAGAAGGTGCAGGACCCGGTGGTATATGTATCCGGTGATTCTGTAAATATGCCGAATCTGGGAACCGGATTTATACAGGGAAATACATTGAACGGACTTCAGAACATTCAGACGGTTGTATCTGCTGCGACCGGGCAGGGAAAAACGGTATTTGATATAACGAATGCGGTTGCAAATGCAGTGATTTATGATTTACCTTCCTATATGCCGTATTCTTCCGCTTACAACATCAGCAACCGGATGATGCAGGACAAAGCTATTGCGCTGCTACAGCAGCAGCTTCCGGACGTGATTCTTGCCGCTCCGGAGATACGGTTTGATGATGCGCCGTTTTCTTACCGCAGTATGAAATTGTATCGTTATTTGATGACGAAGGACTATGTTCCTTACAAATATGAAAATGTGATTTATCTTGTGCGGGGGGATAATCCGGTGCAGGGAGCTTCACAGGATACGGAAGCGTTTGCGCAGCTGATGCATAAAAAGTATCTTGCATATCTTCCGGCGGTGTACGGGGCAAATCTGGTCAACGGATTAACGGATGAAATATTTGCGGAAACTGCGGTAGATTATAAGGTAGAATGTACCGAGAACGGATTTGCAGTGGAGTTTCCGGAACCGTTGAAGGGAAGTGAGGTTGCAGCCATCGGAATCAGCGGTCTTACAGTCAAGGAAACGGGAAATGAAGCAGAGAATACGTTGGAACAGGAAATGACTGTAACGATGGAGATAAACAGTAGCATCTCATCGACGAAGACGGCCGAGTTTGAATTTGCTCTCAAAGGGGATGCGTACTTCCTGCCGGTATGTTGCAGTCCTTATTTTACAGAGGAAAATGAGATACACCGGTTGGAATTTAAAACGGAAGCCATAGAGCAGCTTATAAGAGACGATATAAAAATTCAAATATATCAATAGCATTATAAAAGCAGGAATCCCAATTTTAGGGAATTCCTGCTTTTTGATTTATTTACTATTGTACCGGTGCACCATCTGCATTTTCACCGGTATCAGCATCTATATCAATTTGCTGCTGCGCCTGCTGGGCTTGCTGCTGTTGCTGTGCCTGTTGTTGCTGAAGTGCTGCCTGTGCTGCCTGGATAGCAGCGATGTTATTCGGATCCATAAAGTAGGTTGCCGAATGCGGACACGTCTCCGAAAGTCCCGGCGTTCCGTCGTCGGCAGGCGGGATTTCAATAACTCCCGGCACCTGATACGGACATGTGGCGCAGGCGGGCATTCCGGTGGCCATACATACCGAACCGGTCACGTGAACGGTACATGTGTCGGTCGGAACCGTGCCTTCTGCAAAGTATTCGGTTGTCAAATGGGCATCACAAATACCGGCAATCGGTAATTTTCCTGATTTCGCACATACGGTAGCAGTTACGATTCCGCTTGGTTTCTTGAAAGAAGCCGCCGGAAGATCTTCGTGAATCTGAGACATAACTGCTCTCCAAAGTGTTTTGGACAGATTCTTCTCGGAAGAAGATTTCATGGATACGTTGTTGTCGTAACCTGTCCAAGTCGTCGCTGTATAATACGGCGTATAGCCTGCAAACCAAACATCTTTGTAGTCGGATGTAGTACCCGTTTTACCGGCGATGGCAATATCACCGCCGAAGTTTACGGAACCACCGGTTCCTTTCGTTACAACATCTACCATGGCGTCTGTCAGAAGATAAGCGGTAGATTCTTTGATAACCTGATTGGTTTCCGGTGTTGTGTAGTCAATCAGAACATTTCCGTCGTGATCGAGAATCTTTGTAAACAGTGTCGGTTTTACATAGGAACCGTTGTTGGCAATCGCTGCATAAGCTGCATTTAATTCCATGTTGGTCACGCCGTCTGTAATACCGCCGAGGGAAAGGGACTGCGTAATATCGGTAAATATTTGTGTGCCGTCCGCTGTGTTGACCTCACGTCTTTCCACAAGGGTCGTAAATCCGAAATCCTGTAAGTAGTCAAAGCCGAGCTGCGGTGTAATCTGTGTCAAAGTTTTAACAGCAACAATGTTCAATGACTGCTCAATACCGTATCTTAAACTGCAAATACCTTTGTATTCTGCGCCATACCAGTTGCTGACCGGTGTTCCGTTCTCGTAGAAATACTCGGCATCGTTCTGTACGGATGCCAGTGTGAGACCTGCACTGTCAAGAGCCGGTGCATATGTCGAAAGCACTTTGAAGGTGGAACCCGGCTGTCTCGTTGTGACGGTTGCACGGTTTAAGGTACGGCTGGCTGTTTTGGTACCACGTCCGCCGACCATGGCTACGATATGTCCCGTTGCCTGATCCTCTACGGTGATGGATACCTGTGGCTGAGGAGTTAAAGTGATGTTTTCATCGTGTACTTTGTCTCCGGGACCGAGGATAGCAGTCTGGTACGCTGCAATGTCCTCGTAAGCCTCATCCTGGGAAGAGTAGAGCAGGTCGTACGCCGCACTTTGTTGCTGGAAATAAGATTTAAACATTTCCGTAGAGTGGTTTTCGTAATCGCCGTTACTCTTTTTGACCGTGAGCTGATAGCTTAACAGCCACTGGGTATTTTCCGGATAATTCTCTTCGTTGCTATATATGTCATCACAAATTTTCTGAATCTTCGGATCCTGCGTTCCGAAAATCTGAAGACCGCCACTGTAAACGAGCTTGTAAGCCTGTGTCTCGTTGTAGCCTTTTTCTTCCATCAGTACCTGTGTCACCTGATCAATCAGGGCATCTACAAAATAAGTGTTGATGGACTCGGTATCTTTTTCTTTGTTTACATTTTGAATGCGTGCGTATACGTTGTCGGCAACCGCTTCGTCGTATTCTTCCTGGGTGATATATCCCTGTTCCAACATATTGCGTAATACTTTGGTACGTCTCTGCGCGTTATCTTCCGGATGGGAAATCGGATTTAATCTGGAAGGATTCTGGGTGATGCTGGCAATAACGGCACATTCTGACAGGGTCAGCTGCGATACCGGCTTGTTAAAGTAACGCATGGAAGCTGCCTGTACACCGAGGGTATTCTGCCCGAGGTTGATGGAGTTCATATAGAGCTCTAAGATACTCTCTTTGTCCATACGTTTTTCAAGTTCGATGGCCAGATACTGTTCCTGGATTTTTCGTTTGATTTTTACAAAGTTGGAATTTTCACCGACCCAACCCTCGAATACGTTGTTTTTCAAAAGCTGCTGGGTGATGGTACTGGCTCCCTGTGTCAGGTCACGGTTTTTAACAGCTTCCACACCGGCACGGACAATACCTTTGATGTCGATACCGTTGTGCTGGTAAAAACGCTCATCCTCGATAGCGACAAATGCGTCTGCCATGTCCTGCGGAATCAAATCCATATTGACGTAGCTTCGGTTAGAGTCGGTACCGACCAGCTTGGCGATTTGTTTTCCGCTGGAATCAAATACCACGGTCGCATATCCGGTTGGTCTGACATCCAGGCTCGAAATGTCCGGCGCAGATGCAAGAATTCCTTTAAAAATACCGATTCCGAAGCAGATACCGATAATTCCTACAGACAAAACGCATATAAGCAGTGCTTTCAAAAAATAAAGCATAAACATTTTGCTGAATTTAGTTGATTTTGAATTGAGCTGACGCTGTTTGCGGCGTATGCTCTTTTTGCCATAGTTCATGAATATAGCCTCCCTATTCCCATGATTATACCAAAAACAGACATTAAAAGGAAGAAAAATCTTCCATATTAAGAATTGTTCACAATTAAAAACATGTCTATACGGAAAAAATGTGAAAATAAATCGCACATTTTTGCACCGACAGAGGTTATTATAGTGAAAGGCCTTTCAAAAGATACGGCGGATGGGTGGTGAACTTATGGATAAAACAGAATACGAGAGAATTGCAGAAAAATATCTGGACATGGTGTATAAAATTGCGCTGAGCCATACCGGGAAAGATACGGATGCAGAGGATGTGGCTCAGCAGACGTTTTACAGGCTTCTTGCGAAAAAAGGCGGTTTTTCCGACGAGGAGCATATCAAACGGTGGCTGATCCGGGTGTGCATCAATGAGTGTAACAGTTTGTTTTCCGGGTTTTGGAGAAGAAATGTCAGATTTTTTTCTGCCGGCTCTGATCAGCCAGCAGAACCGGAGGATTCCGGCAGTGACGGAGATGAAGATCCGGTGTTTGCTGCGCAGGAAAACAAGGCATTATATGAGACAGTGCAGAAATTGCCACCCAAATGCAGAATTGTGATTTATCTGTTTTACTATGAGGGATATAAGACGCAGGAGATTGCGCAGATTTTAAAAATGCGGGAACCGACCGTGCGAACCAGACTTGTCCGCGGACGAAAATTATTAAAAGAAGAGCTGAAGGAGGCGTGGGATTATGAATAATCAGGAAAAATTTAAGAGAACCTATGATGAGGTACATGCGCCGGAAGAGTTGCTCGGAAAGGTCATGGATTTGCAAATGGAAAAGAGAGAATTTAAGACAAGAAATATGGTGAAAGCTGCAGTGTGCGCAATTGCGTTGGGGCTTGGACTGTTCGGTGCAGGGAACGGTATTTGTTATGCAGCGACGGGTGAGAGTCTTGTGACGAAGATGAAGGTAGTAATCAACGGAGAAGAGACACAGCAGGATGTACAGTGGACGCAGAACGGGGATGTATTTCACGGGGAAGTAGTCATTCCGAGCGAGGACGGTTCATCTGTTACCGTGTTGACTGTTTCGGATGATATTCCGGAGAACATGCATGTGGAAATGGAATATCAGGAGGGAGGAACGGAAGGCGCAGACGGAACTGTCACGGAGGATACGGTTATTTTGGAAATCAATGAAGATGCAAGTGTAAATTCTGTTGCGGTTGAGAAACAGGAGAGTGTTTCCGGTAATTCTTCCGAAAAAGAAAAGAAAGACGTATCGGCAAATTCTTCCGGGAATATGGACGAGACAGAATAATTCATATATAATTGTTTCAGATTTGTTTGGAAAATGGGTCCGCATGTCGGACCCGTTTTTTCAGGAACGGAGAAAGTGTATGAAAATCATTCTGGAACAGGCAGAAGGCGAAATTATAGAGAAAAAGTCGCGATTTATTGCGACTATGTGTCCGGTGGAGACCCAGGAGGAAGCGGAACAGTTTATTGCCCGCTGCAAGAAAAAATATTGGGATGCCCGCCACAATTGCAGTGCTTATGTCATCGGGGAAAACAATGAAATTATGCATTCTTCCGATGATGGGGAGCCGAGCGGAACGGCCGGTCGGCCGATGCTTTCTGTTTTGACAGGGGCAGATTTGCACAATGTGGTTGTAGTGGTTACCCGGTATTTCGGAGGTGTACTGCTCGGAACCGGAGGGCTTGTGCGTGCCTACCAGGGAGCAGTTTCTGCAGCGATTGCGAACTGCAAAATAGAGGAGCAGATTGATTTGCAGCTTCTCACAGTCACGGTGGAGTACGGAGATGTGGGAAAATTGCAGTATTTTATGGAGCAAAAGCAGGAGTATCGCCTGGAAGAGACCGAGTACGGTGCCAACGTAGTTTTTCATATCGCGGTACCGGCAGAGATGACAGAGCAGGCAAAGAAGGAGCTTGTGCAACTCACCAGCGGAAAAGCTGAAATTGAGATGGGCGACGTGGTGGCGTCGGTGTGAAGTGGCATGTTTTTGATGTCCGACGGTTGTGACATTGCATGTCTATTATCCGTCGTTGGGCATATATAAAAAAACAAGTCAAAAGTACCCATTTTTCTAATGAAAAGCAAGCGTGTTAGCCTCGAAAATCTATGTTTTGGGTATATTTCAAAAAAGTATTAAAAAGGTTCCAAGATTACTCGATATCTTGGAACCTTTTTGATAATTATTTTCTATATGCCCACGGGGAGCACTTTACACTTTACACTTTAGCGAAACATGCCCACAGGCGCAAACTAATTCTTTTTAAATCCTGCACGCTTGCGCATGGTCGGGTCCAGAATTTTTTTGCGGATGCGAAGACTTTCCGGTGTGACTTCCAGAAGTTCGTCTGTATCGATGAAATCCAGTGCCTGCTCCAAAGAGAGAATACGTGGCGGTGAGAGACGGAGTGCATCGTCCGCACCGGAGGAACGGGTATTGGTCAACTGCTTTTTCTTGCATACATTGATTTCCACATCCTCGGCTTTGCCGGTTTCGCCGACAACCATTCCGGCGTAAACCTTCGTGCCGGCACCGATGAACAGCGTTCCGCGTTCCTGGGCATTGTACAGTCCGTAGGTAATGGCTTCGCCTGTTTCAAAGGCGATGAGAGAACCCTGGCTGCGGTAAGCCATATCTCCCTTGTACGGGCCGTAACCCTGGAAGGATGTGTTGATGATACCGTTTCCTTTTGTGTCTGTCATAAATTCGCCGCGGTATCCGATCAGACCCCGCGAAGGAATGGAAAACTCAAGTCTTGTGTAGCCGCCGCTTGTCTGGCTCATGCCGAGAAGTTCGCCTTTTCTGGTGGAAAGCTTCTGGATGACGGAGCCGGAAAATTCTTCCGGAACATCCACATAAGCTGTTTCCATCGGCTCCAGTTTTTTCCCGTTTTCATCTGTTTTGTAGAGCACCTCTGCTTTGGATACGGCAAATTCGTATCCCTCACGTCGCATATTTTCAATGAGAACTGACAAATGAAGCTCGCCGCGTCCGGACACCTTGAATATTTCGGTGGTGTCGGTTTCTTCCACGCGAAGGGACACGTCTGTGTTGAGCTCGCGGAAAAGCCGGTCACGGAGGTGGCGGCTTGTCACATATTTTCCTTCCTGTCCTGCGAGCGGAGAGTCATTGACCATGAAATGCATAGCGATGGTCGGCTCGGAAATTTTCTGGAACGGAATCGGCTTCGGATCAGTCGGAGCACAGAGGGTATCACCGATACGGATATCTGCAATACCGGAAATTGCCACGATGGAACCGATTCCGGCTTCCTTTACTTCTACTTTTTTCAAACCGTCAAATTCATAGAGTTTGGAAATCTTGACCTTTTTGGAATATTCCGGATCATGATGGTTGACAATGACAACTTCCTGATTGACGCTGATCGTACCGTTATCCACTTTTCCGACACCGATACGGCCTACATATTCATTGTAGTCGATGGTGCTGATCAGAAGCTGCGAACCTGCGTCCGGGTCACCTTCCGGAGCAGGAATGTAGTCAAGTATTTTTTCAAACAAAGGAATCATATCTTTGCCCGGTTCATCCATGGAAAGGGATGCGGTACCGGATTTTGCGGATGCAAAGACAAACGGGCAGTCCAGCTGCCACTCGTCCGCTTCCAAATCAATAAGAAGTTCCAAGACTTCATCAATTACCTCAGAAGGTCTTGCTTCCGGGCGGTCGATTTTATTGATGCAAACAATGACCGGAAGTTTCAATTCCAGCGCTTTGCGGAGTACGAATTTTGTCTGTGGCATAGCACCTTCAAAGGCATCAACCACAAGGATGACACCGTTTACCATCTTGAGAACACGCTCCACTTCGCCGCCGAAGTCGGCATGCCCCGGAGTGTCAATGATATTTATTTTTGTATCTTTATAGGTCACGGCTGTATTTTTGGAAAGAATGGTAATGCCGCGCTCCCGCTCGATGTCATTGCTGTCCATGACACGTTCTGCCACCTCGGCACCGGCGCGGAATACACCGCTCTGCTTGAGCAGCTCATCCACCAAAGTTGTTTTTCCGTGATCGACGTGGGCGATAATTGCTACGTTTCTTATATCATTTCTTTTTGTATTCATAATAAGTTCGCCTCTTTTTTTCTATTTTTTAACCTCAAACGACATAAGTCTACCACAAATGACGTAAAAATCAACTGTATTTGCTGTTTCTGCGGTCTTTTCGTCGATAAGAAGTAAGCATAAATGCGGAATCCGGGCATAGATTTATATAGCATGACAGGAAAAAATTCTTGATCTAAGAAGGGAGAACAAAAAATGACAGATAAGGTAATTGAAAACAACCAGGTAGTAGTAATCGGAGAAATTGCAGGAGATTTTGTGTACAGTCACGAAATATTCGGCGAGGGATTTTATATGGTCGATCTGCTTGTGCCACGGCTCAGTGATTCCTCAGACCTGATTCCTCTTATGGTGTCGGAGCGTCTCATGGATGTGGAAAAGGATTACAGAGGAACAACCATTATGGTAAGCGGACAATTCCGGTCCTACAACCGCCACGAGGAGCATAAAAACAGACTGATTCTTTCTGTTTTTGTGAGAGAGGTGGATTTCCCGGAGAATCTTCCGGAAAATGAGAAAACCAATTATATCTTTTTGGACGGATATATCTGTAAGGAGCCGGTGTACCGGAAAACACCGCTGGGAAGAGAAATTGCGGATATCCTGCTGGCAGTAAACCGCCCGTACGGCAAAAGCGACTATATTCCGTGCATCAGCTGGGGAAGAAATGCCAGATATGCAGGAAATTTCCGTGTGGGAGAGAGATGTCGCATCTGGGGAAGAATCCAGAGTCGCGAATACATGAAAAAAATTTCGGAGGAGGAAGCGGAAAAGAGAATTGCCTATGAAGTTAGCGTCAGTAAATTGGAACTGGTGGAAGAAGGAGAAGATTATGTGACGGAAGACAGCAGTCTTGTTCTGTAAAAAAGGAAATTATTGTGTTCTGAGGTTTTGACGTTGACAGAATCCCGGAACAATGCTATTCTTTCAATAAGGTTTTGGTCCTATATCAGAACCGACATATGTTAATAGATAGAGGTCGCGTCTTTCATAAGTACGTTTTGGGATGTAGCAGATACAGGCGAACAGAGCGGAAAGGGTGAGACGCCGAAAGAAAAAAAGGGCTGCACTTTTTTTCTTGGGCATGCAGTTAACAGCTGTATGACTGTCATCAGCAATTGATGGGGAGCTATCGGAAAAGATTATTAAAAGTCGGCTCTTTCCATGTCGGCTTTTTTCTTTATCAGAGAAACTTCTGATAATGTAAATCGAAGCGATTCCCACACAAGTGAAGGAGGAAGAAAAATGGCAATTTTTACAGGAGCAGGTGTTGCGATTGTCACACCATTTCATGAGGACGGAAGCGTCAATTATGAAGCATTCAAGGAGCAGATCGAACTTCAGATTGCAGGCGGAACCGATGCGATTATCGTATGCGGAACGACAGGAGAGGCATCCACATTATCCCACGAGGAGCATTTGGAAGTAATCCGCTATTGTATCGAAGTAGTAAACAAGAGAATTCCGGTAGTTGCAGGTACAGGTTCTAATTGTACAGAGACAGCCATCTATCTGTCACAGGAGGCAGAAAAGGCAGGAGCAGACGGACTTTTGGTTGTGACTCCGTACTATAACAAATGTACACAGAAAGGTCTTGCAGAGCATTTCACCATGATTGCAGAGGCTGTTCAGATTCCGATTATTTTATACAATATCCCGGGCAGAACCGGTGGCGTGTTTATTCAGCCGGAAACAGTTGTGAAACTTTGCAAAGAAGTTCCGAATATTGTCGGCGTAAAAGATGCGACAGGTAACATTTCCGGTGTGGCTAAATTGTTAGCAATGGCTGACGGATGTGTGGATGTATACAGCGGAAACGACGATCAGATTGTGCCGATTCTTTCTCTCGGCGGAAAAGGAGTTATCTCCGTATTGTCCAATGTTGCACCGCAGCAGACACACGATATCTGTGCAAAATATTTTGAAGGTGATGTGGAAGGAAGCCGTAAGATCCAGCTCGATGCCATCGATTTGATCGATGCGCTGTTCTGCGAGGTAAATCCGATTCCGGTGAAAAAAGCCATGAACCTTATGGGACTTGCAGCAGGACCGATGCGCAGACCGCTGACAGAGATGGAACCGCAGAATGCGGCAAAACTGGAAGCAGCGATGAAAGGCTTCGGTATTTTATAAAAATAGGTGAGAATTCCGTATGTGACAGGCAGAAAAAGCTGCCTGTCATATTCATATAACATCAGGAGGAAAATAATATGACAAAAATCATTATGCACGGCTGCAACGGCCGTATGGGACAGAACATTACAAAGATTGTGGAAGCGGATCAAAGCGCAGAGATCGTAGCGGGAATCGACGTGTTTGACGGTATCAAAAATACATATCCGGTATTTAAAAGTCTGGCAGAATGTGACGTGGAAGCAGATGTTATCATCGACTTTTCACTGCCTTCCAGTCTGGATGCACTGCTTGATTACTGTGTGAATAAACAGGTTCCGGTTGTTCTTTGTACCACAGGACTTTCTCCGGAACAGCTGGAGCAGGTGAAGGAAGCTTCCGGCAAAGTGGCGATTCTCAAATCAGCAAATATGTCCATGGGAATCAATTTGTTGCAGAAACTTTTGAAAGACGCAGCACCGCTCCTTGCCGATGCAGGTTTTGATATCGAAATCGTAGAAAAACATCACAAGATGAAAAAGGACGCACCGAGCGGAACAGCACTTGCCCTTGGTGATTCCATCAACGAGGCATTGACAGAAAAATATGATTATGTATATGACAGAAGTACCCGCAGCATGGAGAGACCGAAAAATGAAATCGGATATTCCGTTGTCCGCGGCGGTACGATTGTGGGTGACCACGATGTGATTTTCGCAGGAGAAGATGAAGTGATTACCTTGTCCCACAGAGCATATTCCAGAGCGATATTCGGAAAAGGCGCTGTTCAGGCGGCAAAATTCCTTGCAGGAAAGCCGGCGGGAATGTACGACATGGGTGATGTAATTAACGCATAAGGAAAGATAAAACAGCGTCCGAAAAGGCGCAGGGGGTATTATGGACGAACTTGAATTAAGATATCTGCGTTCTCTTTCCAAGCAGTATCCGAATATCGCAGCTGCAAGTACGGAGATTATCAACCTGCAGGCGATTTTGAACCTGCCAAAGGGAACCGAACATTTTATGACAGATATTCACGGAGAATATGAGCAGTTCAACCACATTTTGAAGAACGGCTCCGGCTCTGTGCGCAGAAAAATCGATGAAGAATTCGGCAACACGCTGAGCAACAAGGATAAAAAGAGTCTTGCGACACTGATTTATTATCCGAAGGAAAAGCTGGAGATCGTGATGCAGGAGGAGGACAATATTGAAGACTGGTACAAGATTACATTGTACCGTCTGGTGCAGATTACCAAGCACGTGTCCTCCAAATATACCCGTTCCAAAGTGCGCAAGGCGCTGCCGAAAGAATTTGCCTATATCATTGAGGAATTGATTACGGAAAAAGCGGAAGTGCAGGATAAGGAAGGGTATTACAACGAGATTGTCAACACCATTATCCGCATCGGCCGGGCTCCGGAATTCATCGTGGCACTTTCCAATCTGATTCAGCGTCTTGTTGTGGACCATTTACATATTGTGGGCGATATTTATGACAGAGGTCCGGGACCGCATATTATTTTAGATACGCTCAGACATTATCACAGCGTGGATGTACAGTGGGGAAATCACGACATCGTATGGATGGGGGCTGCAGCCGGTTCCCTGGCATGTATTGCCAATGTCATCCGCATGTCTGCACGCTACGGTAATCTGGATACATTGGAGGAGGGCTACGGTATCAACCTGATTCCTCTTGCCACCTTTGCCATGGAAAAATATGCGGATGTAAACTGTGATATTTTTTCTATTAAATATAATACCGACTACAACACAAAAGACCTCAGTATGGATATGAAGATGCACAAGGCCATTGCGATTATCCAATTCAAGCTGGAGGGTCAGATTATCAAACGTCGTCCGGAGTTTATGATGGATGACAGACTGCTTTTGGACAAAATTGATTTTGAGAAAAAAGAGATTACCATCGACGGCAAAAAATATCCGATGCGGGATGTGGATTTCCCTACGGTGGACCCAAGCAATCCGTATGCACTTACCCAGGAGGAGGCAGAACTGATGGAGCGTCTCAGACAGGCTTTTTCCCGCTGCGAGAAGCTGCAGAAAGATGTCCGTTTCCTGTTTTCCAAAGGTGGCCTTTACAAGATTCACAATTCCAACCTTCTTTACCACGGTTGCGTACCGATGGACGAGGACGGCAATTTCATCAAGGTGGATATTTTCGGAAAAGAGTACAGCGGAAAAGCACTCTATGATGTTTTGGATAATTACGCCAGAAAAGGATATTACGGAAGACGTGATTCCGGTGAGAAGTCAAAGGGAGAAGACATTCTTTGGTACATTTGGAGCGGTCCGAATTCGCCGGTATTCGGCAAGGACAAAATGACGACATTTGAGCGCTATTTCATTGAGGATAAAGAAACTCATAAAGAAAAGAAAAATGCTTACTATCGTCTTTATGACAATGAAGATGTGATTGACCGGATTTTAGATGAATTCGGATTAGACCGCGACAAGTCGCACATTGTCAACGGACATGTGCCGGTGGAACGCAAAAAAGGCGAGTCACCGATTAAGTGCAACGGAAAACTTCTGATTATCGACGGAGGATTTTCCAAGGCGTACCAGCACAAAACGGGAATTGCAGGATATACACTGGTGGCTAACTCCCACGGTATGCGACTGGTTTCCCATGAGCCTTTTGAATCCACGGAAGCAGCCATCCGCAAGGAGTCGGATATTTTCTCCGATTCGATTGTGGTGGAGACGGCGCTCCAGAGACTATGCGTGGCAGACACCGATGTCGGTGCCGAACTGAAGGAGAGCATCCATCAGCTGGAAGAGTTGCTCCTCGCTTACCACGACGGTAACCTGATCGAGAAGAGCGTGTACGAGTAAATCCGTAAATCAAGTCGGGAATCGAAGATGGATAAAGAATAAAAGAAAAGCCGAAAGCTTATATATTGGTATCAGAATGCATCACATGTCTGAGGAACGCCTGCGTTCCGAGTTTGAGGCGTTCTGATCCGGTATATAAGTTTCGGCTTATTTTAATTTGTATTTATCTTCGATTTCCGTCTGATTTACGGATTTACGTCGGTTGCTGCGTTGTCGACGCCGTCTGTTACGTCCTTGATGGCGTCGCCTGCGCCGTCAGCTACATCGTCTACGACATTTCCTGCATCATCGATGGCATCGCCGACAGCGTTGCCTGCATCTTCTAACATGCCTCCGTTGTCGCCGTTTGCATTATCTCCGGCTGTGTTGTTTCCGCCGGTTCCTGTCTGATTGTCACCGTTTACCGCATCGTCTGTTGTCTGAGTAGTAGCACCGTCTGTCACATCACCGTTTGTGTTGTTGTCAGAGGTTCCCGGTGTTTCGTCGGAATTTGTTACTGTTCCCGGTGTCTCATCTGCGTTGTTTGTATCGGTTCTTCCGCACGCGCAGGCTGTTAATGTACTCATAGCAAGACACAGTAAGAGAACATAGAGAATTTTTTTGCTGTTTTTCATAATATTCACTCCTTTTGTCAATGATAAATTGTGTCAGTTATTTTTGTACTGATATGTTTAATCTGCCCGTTTTTTTTGAGAATATTCACAACGTGCAAAAATACATTGCCTGCAAAAATGGATATGTGCTATGATAAACAGCAGAAGTGATATCATGTGAAAGGAGTCTGTAAAAATGCAGTTTCGGCCGTGTATTGATATTCATAACGGAAAAGTAAAACAGATCGTAGGCAGCAGTCTTGTGGATGAAGGGAATCAGGCGGAGGAAAATTTTGTCGCAGAGCAGGATGCGGAATTTTTTGCAAAATTATATGAGAGCAGAGGAATCCGTGGCGGTCATGTGATTTTATTAAATAAAGAGGGCAGCGAATATTTTGAAGCCACGAGGATGCAGGCGATGCAGGCACTTGGCGCATATCCGGGCGGACTTCAGATCGGCGGCGGAATTACGGCAGAAAATGCGAAAGGATACATAGAAGCGGGCGCCTCCCATGTGATTGTTACTTCCTACGTTTTTTCCCAGGGTAAAATAAATTATGTAAACCTAAATAAATTAGTGGAGGCTGTCGGGAGAGCACATGTGGTGCTGGATCTCAGTTGTAAAAAGTTTGCAGACGGTTACTATGTTATGACGGACCGCTGGCAGAACAAAACAGATCTTAAGCTGACGCTTGCTGCGATGGAAGAGCTTTCTGCTTATTGCGATGAATTTTTGATTCATGCGGTGGATGTGGAAGGTAAGGCGCAGGGAATTGAAAAAGAGCTTGCAGCCATGCTCGGAAAATTTGAAAAACGGCCGGTGACGTACGCCGGGGGTGTGCATGATTTTGAGGATTTGCATCAGTTGAAAGAACTGGGACACAGCAGGGTTCATGTCACCATCGGAAGTGCGCTGGATTTGTTCGGCGGAACGATGGAATTTGAAAAGGTATTACAAGAAATAGAGGCATAAAAAAAGAACCGGTTTTTCCGGTTCTCTTTTTGTAATCTGTTAAAACAACTGTCTATTTGGAACTAAATTCATATGGATTTATATTTCAAAAAGGCACATCGCAAAACTGATTAGTCTTATAATTTTGTTACGTTTACTGCCTGAGGTCCTTTTTCGCCGTTAACTACTTCATACTCAACAGCAGCGCCTTCGTCTAATGACTTGAAGCCTTCCATGTTAAGTCCTGAATAGTGTACGAAAACATCGTTTCCAGCTTCATCAGAGATGAATCCGTAACCTTTCTGGTTGTTGAACCATTTAACTGTACCTTTGTTCATTTTGGCTACCTCCAAATAAAAATCTGCGTCGCTTTTGCGACAATGTTAGAGTAGCACAACGGGCATAAAATGTAAAGAATAAGTTAACAAATTGTGAAAAAAATCAGATTCACAAAATCGGTTTTATGAGATATGATGAATTAAGAAAAAGCAGAGAAAAATGTGTGCGGGAGGAAAAATCTATGACGGGGGATAAGATGAACAAGGTAAAACAAATTTTAAACAAGATTTTTATTGACGGTCTCAGCGGAATGGCGACAGGACTTTTTGCAACGCTGATTATCGGAACTATCATTTCCCAGATCGGAAGCTTTATTCCGGGGGTAATCGGTACCTATGTAGTCGTGATGGGAAAAGTCGCATCCAGTATTACCGGTGCGGGTATCGGTATCGGTGTGGCACTGAAATATAAAGAAAGTCCGCTTGTGGTTGTTTCTGCGGCGACAGCGGGTATGATGGGGGCATTCGCAAGCAAAATTCTTGCGGGAACAGTTCTTGTGGACGGTGTCATTACATATGCAGGACCGGGCGAACCGCTCGGAGCTTTCATTGCTGCAATGATTGCAATTTCGGTCGGACATTTTGTGAGCGGACGCACAAAGGTCGATATTTTAATTACACCGCTTCTTTCGATTGTTGCGGGAAGCAGTGTCGGACTTATTTTGGGACCGCCGATCTCTGCATTTATGGTTTTTGTCGGCGAACTGGTTAATGTCAATGTAGCAGAGCATCCGTTTATCGGCGGAATTATTGTTTCCGTATTGATGGGTATTATTTTGACACTCCCGATCAGTTCTGCAGCACTCGGTATTATTTTGAATTTATCCGGACTTGCAGCAGGTGCAGCGACCGTAGGTTGTTGTGCAAATATGGTCGGCTTTGCGGTTGCAAGCTTCAAGGACAATAAAGTGAACGGGCTTCTTGCGCAGGGGCTCGGAACAAGTATGCTTCAGATCGGAAATATTGTGAAGAAACCGATTATCTGGCTTCCGGCTATTGTGTCCAGTGCAATTTTGGGACCGGTTTCTACGATGGTATTTAAGATGACAAACAATGCGACCGGCTCCGGAATGGGAACTGCCGGACTTGTCGGACAGATTACAACCTACCAGACTATGGTTGCAGAGGGTGGCAGCGCAGGACTTGTTCTCGCAAAGATCGTGATTCTGCATTTTGTTCTGACAGGACTCATTGCCTGGATTACTGTTTTCTTCATGCGTAAGGCAGGCTGGATTAAGGATGGCGATATGAAGCTGGATGTATAGATGTAACATGTAAACAGATAATTTGAAAATGAAAAGGACATCCGTTTTTGCGGATGTCCTTTTTGCTGCTCATATCAGTCTTCTTTATTCATGCGTCCGAATACCAGCTCGTAGCCGTCGTTTCCGTAGGTGAGGGAACGATTCACGCGGCTGATGGTCGCCGTGGAAGCGCCGGTTTTTTCCGCGATTTCCAAATATGTCTTCTTCTCGCGGAGCATTGTTGCAACTTCGAAACGCTGTGAGAGGGAAAGAAGTTCATTTACGGTACATAAATCCTCAAAGAAAGAGTAACATTCTTCTTTTGTCTGAAGTGTCAGAATGGCTTCGAATAACTTGTCCACCGGTTCTGATTTCAATTTTTTTACCATGTGTAATCCTCCAACGCACTTTAGTGCTGTAAAATTTTAAAGTTTTATATTGATATATTATCACAGTAAAGTGCGGGCGTCAATTGAAAAAGCATTGTTTCGTCGAGATTATTCGGCGACATGACCGATCACTGCAAGGAAGTCGGAGACGGAGCCGTTGATGACCAGTTCTTCCGGGAAGTTTGCTTCCTTTAAAACACTTTTCGCATAATCGTGTGCGCCCACAAGAGTGTCTGCATGAGCGTCGGAACTCATGATTACCCGGGTTTTATATTTTTTGCAATATTCCAGCATTTTTAAATAATTTTCGCGGGAGTTATGCCGGAATCCTTTCGGGGAGAGGGAGGCGTTGTTGATTTCAAGCAGAACATCATGTTCGCCTGCGGCGGCAGTCACCTCGTCATAATTTAAAGGAAACCGGCCGTCATCCGGATGGCCGATGATGTGTACATAGGGGTTCCGGATGGCACCGAGAATGGCGTTTGTCACATCTGTCTCATCCATAAACGGAATGCAGGGTGGATGGAGACTGGCGATTCCGTAATCGAGACCTTGAAGGATATGTTCCGGAAGGTCCACTTCGCCGCAACGGTTTAAGATGTTAAGTTCCACCCCGAACAAAACAGGAACATCGTAGGAACTGCGGTCCAGAATTTTTAAATTTGCAAAATAAAAATCGTGGCAGCTTCCTGGCATCATCGGTGCGTGTTCGGAGATGCCGAGAAGTGACAGACCCTTTTCGGCAGCGGCTTTCGTCATTTCACGGATGGTACTGTAGGCATGACCGCTTGCCAAAGTGTGGGTGTGTATATCTAAAATATCTTTCATATTTTCAGTCCTTCCTTTCTTTCGTTTCAGTATAGTTTGCGCATTTAAAACTGTCAAATACGTTTACAAATAGTTTTAAATACTATATAATGTGATTTAGTTGTAACAATGCTTTTTGAAGCAATTTGACGTGAGGAAAAAGGTGACGAAATGAAAGTAAACACAGAGGATTTGCTGGCCAGCATAATGGCAAGCTTTGACCGCATAGATTATATCAAATCGGAGGATATTCCGAATATTGATCTTTATATGGACCAGGTGACGACCTTTATGGACAGCCGCATGCGCAGCAAAACCCGCAATCCGCAGGCGGATAAGGTGCTTACCAAGACGATGATTAACAATTATGCAAAGAATGATTTGCTTCCGCCGCCGGTAAAAAAGAAATATTCCAAAGAGCATATGCTTGTGCTTATTTTTATCTATTATTTTAAAAATATTTTATCCATCGGCGATATTCAGAATCTTTTGAATCCTTTGACGGAGAGGTTTTTCGGCAAGGAGGAGGGATTTGACCTGACGGCAGTGTATGATGAGGTGTTCCGTTTTGAGGAGCAACAGGTACAGGCGATTAAGAAGGATGTGACGCAGCGGTATCAGCTGGCACAGGAGTCCTTCAAAGATGCGGACGGGGAAGACAGAGAGTTTTTACAGTATTTTTCGTTTATTTGTCTTTTGAGTTTTGATGTATATGTCAAAAAACAGCTGATTGAAAGTCTGATTGATGAGCTTGCAAAAAAGAAGGAAGACGCTGCGGTTGAGACTCCGAAGAAGGCGAAATCCAAAGAGAAACAGGGAAAGAGTGAAGAAAAGAAATAGGAGGCATTATGCCGGGAAGTGATAGCTTAGTTATTGTTCTGGATCCCGGGCATGGCGGTTCCAACGAAGGGCTGAAGCACAGAGGTCTTTTGGAAAAGGATATGAATCTTGTGACAGCCAATGCCATGCGGGATGAATTGTTGCAATATGACAACGTAGAAGTTTACATAACTAATCCTGAAAAGACAGACATGTCGTTGAAAGAACGTGCGCAGTATGCAGAAAGCGTGGGGGCGGATATTTTAATCAGCCTCCATTTTAATATGTCCGAAAAGCATGAGATGTATGGTTCCGAGGTCTGGATTCCGAGTGTGGGACTGAATCATTCCAAAATGCACGGGCTGGGCGATGTGTTTATGGAACAGTTTGCGGAGGCGGGTTTTACGCTGCGCGGTGTGAAGACGCGTCTCAACGATGACGGACTGGATTATTACGGAATTATCAGAGAGTCCACGGCACTTGGAATTCAAAGTATTCTCGTGGAGCATGGTTACGCGGATCATGACATGGATTTTGAGAAAGTCAATGACAAAGAGGATTGGCAGGCGCTGGGACGGTCGGATGCCACGGCGGTGGCCAAATATTTCGGACTGACCAGCAGTTCGCTCGGAAGAGATTATTCCGACTATGCAGTCAACGGATATTTTGCTCCGGAGGAAGCGGTCGGAAGTGATTTGACAGAGCCGGAAGGTGCGGTGCTTGTGCATCTTTCATCCGATGAGCAGGGAGAGCTTTTTCATATTTCGGCCCATGATGACGGCAGTGAAATTGTGTATTATGATTACAGCACAGATGGCGGAACAACATGGTCGCAGGTGTTTCCGTTTGCCAACGGAGAGAATTCGGCAGAGGTTTACATAACTAGTGTGACACCGGGCAGCGAGGTATGCGCCAGAGTGTACAACGGACATTTTTTATATACGCAGACCAATTCCGTCTTTTACGAGGAGGCGGAGGAGGTTATCACGCAGAATCCGCAGGGAGAAACGAATTCCCCGTCGCAGGATATCAGCGTGGCGGAAGATGTATCTGACACATATACTGAGGTGCCGGAACAGGCCGGAGTTACCCAAAGCTCACCGGTACCGATGTATTTCGGTCTCATGTGCATGGTCTTTGCAATACTTCTGATGATTACGGCATTTGCAACCTACAAGGAGCGTATGAGACTCAGACGCCGGAGCCGCGAGGAGAGAAAAGCCGGATTTTTGCCGCTGAGACGTTTGCAGCAGATTGAACATATCTGCATGGTGTCCGGAGTGTGCGCATGCCTGGCCGGAGTGACAATCTTTGGCATGTCATATGCAGGAAGAATAGAGCAGGGGAAACAGGCAGAAAAAGCGGCGAATATTACTCAAAATGTCAGCACAAAGCAACCGATAACAAGCGGAAATGAAAGGCAGATGCAAGAGCAGGTACAAGAACAGGAGCAGGAGCTGCGAATCGATCTTGCGAGTACCGAAGGTTATGTGATGACGGCGGACGGAGAAATCTGTCCGGGGGATGAACTTTTGGCGCAGATACAGTATAATGAAGAGGCGGCGATGGAACCGGAGACTGTGACGGTTTATGATATTGCGGAAGGTTTTTTACGGGTACCGCTGGTGGAAGGAATTGCGCGCAACCCATATGATGTGTCGGCGTTTTCCGGTTCGGATCTGCAGATGGATTATAATGCCGGAGACGGTGTGCAGGTCATGAAAGGAATTGACGTTTCCAAGTTTCAGGGAGATATTGATTGGCAGCAGGTAAAGGCTTCCGGTGTTGAATTTGTGATTCTGCGACTGGGCATCCGCGGCTACGGCACCGGAGAAATGAAAATGGATGACCGTTTTTATGAAAATTACCGGGGAGCAACCGAGGCCGGCATAAAGGTCGGTGTATATTTCTTTTCTGCGGCGATCAATGAGGAGGAAGCGGTTGAGGAAGCCGATTTTGTGCTCCGGGCAATCAGTGATTGTGTGATTGAGATGCCTGTCGTATTTGATACGGAACCGATTTTTTATGACGATGCGCGGACGGATGACCTTACGCCGAATCAGCTGACAGCCATTACAAAAGCCTTTTGTAATCACATTAAGTCAGCAGGATACAAGCCGATGATCTATGCCAATGCCAAGCGATTTACGACCGTGCTTCATTTGGAGGAATTGGAGGAGTACGACAAATGGCTGGCGGATTACCGGAGTGCACCGGATTATCCGTATGCGTTTAAAATGTGGCAGTTTACGGAAAAAGGAACAGTTCCGGGAATTGCCGGAAATGTAGATATAGACCTTTACTTTTATGAGGAATAAATACCGGGGAGTGTTAGCACATGGTAACTATATTATCAAAGATTTTTATTTCAAAGCAGGGGAAAAAAGAAGACCAGATCAGAAAGGCGTACGGAACGCTGTGCAGTGTTCTCGGCATTTTTCTTAACATATTTTTGTTTGTGGGGAAATATGTGGCAGGTTTCGTCAGCGGATCCATTGCAATCATGGCGGATGCGTTCAATAATCTGTCGGATGCGGGATCGTCGTTTATTACATTGATCGGATTTATTTTTGCAGGGAAGAAACCGGACTCGGATCATCCGTTCGGTCACGGCAGAATTGAATATCTGTCCGGACTCGGTGTAGCGTTTCTGATTATGCTCATGGGTGTGGAGCTGATGAAAAGTTCCGTGAAAAAGATTATGCATCCGGAGGCGGTGGAAATCAGCGCGCTATCGGTAGGAATTCTTGCGGTTTCCATCTTAGTAAAGTTGTATATGGCTTACTACAACAAAAAAGTAGGAAAACAAATAAATTCCGGAGCCATGCTTGCGACTTCAACGGACAGTTTGAGTGATGCGGTGTCGACGACCGTTGTACTTCTGGCCATGCTGTTTTTGTATGTTACGAAAATTAATATTGACGGTTACTGTGGCGTGTTGGTTGCCCTTTTCATTTTAGTTGCCGGTTTTGAGGCGGCAAAAGATACGGTGAGTCCGCTTCTCGGGCAGGCACCGGAACCGGAATTTGTGGAGCGGATTGCGTCGATTGTCACAGCCCATGAAGAGGTTGTCGGTATCCATGATTTGATTGTTCACGATTACGGCCCGGGACGGAGAATTATTTCTCTGCATGCGGAAGTTCCGGGGAACGGCGATATATATGAACTCCACGATGTGATTGATTTGATAGAGAGAGAACTGGAGCAGGAGCTTCACTGCGATGCAACCATTCATATGGATCCGATTGATACGGACAATGAAGCGGTGGCAGAGAAAAAAGCAGCTGTGGTTGCTTTGATTGATTCCATGAAGGAAGGACTGACCATTCATGATTTCCGGATGGTAGTAGGAACCACCCACACGAATTTGATTTTTGATGTTGTTGTTCCGGTTGGATATAAGAAGACAGAAGATACTTTGAAACAGCAGATTGAACAGCTTGTGCAGGAGAAATGGCCGGATTGTTTTACGGTAATCAAGGTGGATTATGCGTATACGAAGTGAGGATCGAGTTGAGAGAGTGTAAGTCTTTGCGAAGTGTTTTGTGTTATGTAAACTTGCTTCGCGCTATGTGAAGCTGCGGGGTATAGGAGAGACAGTTGGCAGTTCCAGACCCCGCTGTAAAGGGAAAAGGTAACGTTATGTAAACCAAAAGGGTATATGCAAAATTTTTTACTCGTGTGCCTCCGTTTTTTGGAAAAATCGGGGCACCAGAGAGAAAAGGAAGTCTCTGGTGCCCAAATGGTTAACATAACACCAAGAAAAGATGTTTGAGCGGGGTCCCGGATGTGGTGGAGAACCCTATAGACCCCGCGCAATGTCATGAGCCAATGAACACACAATTCATTGCAAAGTATAAAGAATCGAGGAGAAATTAAGATGAGAGATCAGTTGACACAGTCGGATATTGATAAAATGAAGGAAGAAAA
>JAFTWX010000063.1 GCA_017465095.1 Lachnospiraceae bacterium
GTTTTACCGTAATTTTGAATCTAAGGATGACGTGCTGTATTCCTTAATCAAAAAAACGTTTCGCGAATATTTTATGATTGTAAATACTGCGGAAGGCGACGTTTTGACAACTATATTTTCCTATGTAGAAAAGAATCAGGAGTTACTTCTGTTACTGGATAAAAATAATATGCTATACATCCCGTTGCAATGTATGAATGAATACGGGCCTTTTCTGCGAAGTACTCTGCTTTCTGAACGCAATCCATTTAATCAACTGTTTGAAGGTTTGGATTCTGAATACCTTATGGGATTAAATATTGGTGCAATCTGGAATGTGATTTCCTTATGGATACACCGCGGAATGCAAGAAAGCCCCGACGAAATCAAAACTACAATTGAACAATACTTAACAAGATTAAAGCAGACAAAGGTATAAACTTTTGTCTGCTTTATTTCTAATTTCCATTATTTAACATAGATTCGAGGAATATCCCATACCCCTTGGTCGGATCGTTTACAAGCACATGGGTCACGGCGCCGACTACTTTGCCGTTTTGGACAATCGGACTTCCGCTCATCCCCTGAACAATACCGCCGGTTCTCTCCAAAAGCTTTTCGTCTGTTATGGTTAACATAATTCCTCTATTTAACACACCGGAATTGTGGTGGACCTCGTCGATGTAGACATCATAAAATGCAGGTGCTTCTTCCAGTTCAAAGTAAATCTGTGCAGGTCCCGCCTGAACCTCCTGCTTGAGCGCTACCGGGTAGACAGCACAGTCCCCCAAAAATTCTTCACCGCTCTCTCCCAATACAAATTCTGCAGACACATTTCCATAAATCCCCTTATCGGTGTTTTCCTCAATGCTGCCGATAAAATCCGTTTCCTCGAAAGTCAGCACACCGGTCAATTCTCCCGGACGTTCATCCTCCGCCTTGCGGATTGCAAGAATGCTTGTCTCGTAAATACTTCCGCGACCCAGTTCCATCAAACATCCGACATCCGTATCGTTCACGCCGTGTCCCAACGCCGCAAACTTGCCATCCTGTGTAATATAGCTGAGCGTTCCGATTCCCTGCGCACTGTCCCTGACCCAGATTCCCAATTTGCAAACACCGTCCTCACTCCTCTGGGGCCTTGCAACAACCTGCGAAACCTGTCCGCCCCGCCGAATCGTCAGAATCATTTCCTGTTCATCACTGTTTTCAATCATCTCGATAAACTGTCTTTTTCCCGGAACCGTCTCCCCGTCGACTTGCATAATATAATCCCCCGGCTGAAGTACATCTTCGGAAGGTGACACTTCTTCTCCCTCTTGGTTTACATAACTCCCGGTATCAATTACAAGTACCCCTTCGGATTTTACATAGATGGCAATCGGCTGACCGCCGATCAGCACCTGCCTGTCACTGACCGTCGAAAGCTTCACGGACTTCATCGGGAAGATTCCCATATATTTTAAATCCATCGTGTACGAAACCGCATCTCCGGAAACGATGGAAACTGATGTGGTAACCGGCGTCTCAATACCGGCAGCACTTTGTGACATCGTTTCTGCAATCTGATTTTGCGAAACAGGATACGGCGCTTTCGCCCCTGCCGGCTGAATACGTGCAGTTACAGGAACCGGAAACTCGATGACCTCCTCCTGCCCTTTTCGGAGCAGAATGGTATCGGGAACCGTGTCCACCACCCCGAATTTATAGACAAACATCATTGTCACCGCAGTAGCAGCCAGCACAAAATATAAAAAAATGCGATAACATAAAAGCCTTTTTTCCTTCACCTGCACGTCTATTCCTCCTTCCGTTTCTCTCGGCGCACACGATTTTTTGTCAAAAAAAATACCAGGCAGATTTCTCTACCTAGTATTTGCATGTCTTTTCAAATATAAATTAGTATTGTTTTGTATGAATTGCCATTTCTTTCAATTCTTTTGCATTTTGCAGGGCTGCGTCCGTCATCACATCCGAACCGAGAAGTCTTGCCAGTTCGGAAAGCATACCATCCGGATCCAGTGCCGTCAGGGTGGTTGTCGTGCGCTCCGCCGTCTGATGCTTCTCTATCATGAAATGATGGTCGGCCATAGCTGCAATCTGCGGAAGATGGGTAATACAAATCACCTGGTGATGTCTTCCCAAAACTCCCAGTTTCTCCGAAACCTTCCACGCGGTTTTTCCGCTGATTCCGGCATCAATCTCATCGAAGATAAGGGATTCAATCTCATCCTGATCGGCCAGCACGGTTTTGAGTGCAAGCATAATTCTCGAAAGCTCACCGCCGCTTGCCACCTGAGCCAGCGGTTTCAGCGCCTCTCCGGCGTTTAACGAAATCATAAAACGGACATAATCGTCTCCTGTTTTGGAAAGATATTTTTCGTCCTCCGCCACTTCGATTTCAAACTGCGCATACGGAAAATTCAGCTCCAAAAGCGCATTCTGCATCTGTTTTTGTAATACAAGTGCCTTTTTTTCTCTCTCATCATGGGCTTTTTTGCAAAGACCGCAGAGCGTCTCATAATACGCATCTTTTTTTGCAGCTAATTTTTCTTTATACTGTTCAAAATCTTCAAATTTATTCAAAAATTCTGTTTTTTCACGGGCATAAGCAAAAATATCATCCAGTGTATTGCCGTATTTATTTTTCAAATGATTGATTGTGTTGAGACGCTCTCTCGTGTATGCATAAGTCTCCCCGTCAATCTCCAAATCTTCCATATAATGCTGCAAAAATCTTGCTGCATCACGCACCGACTCCTCCGCCGAAAGAAGCTGTTCCAAAGCCGGCTGCAACTGCGGATCAAACGCCGTGGCATCGCCAACGCTCTTTGATGCTCTCCCGATGAGTGTCTCTGCATTTTCCTGATCGTAGCTGCCGAGACACTGACAAGCCAGCGATACAGATTCACCGATAGACTTCACGTGCTCCATGCGCCGGAACTCTTCTTCCAGTCTGACATCTTCGCCTTCCTGTAAAGAAGCTTCCTCAATTTCTTTTACTTCAAACTGAGCCAAAGAAATCTCTCTGTCTTTTGCCTTGTCATCCAGCAGTGCCTGCTCATATTCCTTTTCGGTTTCTCTATACTTTATGTAAACCTCTGAAATCTCGTTGGTCATTTCTGCCAGGTCAGCTCCGCAATACGTATCCAGCACGTTCAAATGCTTCTTTTCACTTAACAGCGACTGATGTTCGTGCTGTCCGTGAATATCAATAAGAACCGATGCTGCATCCTTGAGCATTTTCCCGGAGACACTTTCCCCGTTGATACGGCAGCTGCTTTTTCCCGGCATAATGCGCCTCTGAAGTACAACTCTGTCATCCTCATCCGGAAATATTTCCATCTCTTTTAATTCTTTTTGTACCTTTGCACTGCGGACTGCAAAACAAAGCTCCACATATGCATATTCCGCGCCCTGACGGATCAGATTTTTATCCGCCTTGGCTCCCAGCGCCAAATTGATGGAATCAATAAGAATGGATTTACCTGCTCCAGTTTCTCCGGTGAGAATGTTCAGTCCTTCCGAAAATTCAATCTCCGATTCATCGATAAGCGCCACATTTTTTACTACTAATCTTTCTAACATACCGCACTCTCCTTATGTTCTTCCAGACGCATTCCCTCTACTCTAAAAGAAGCATAATTTGATTCATAATGCTTTTGGTATCCGATGCAGAACGGATGGCCATCATAATGGTGTCATCCCCGGCAATGGACCCTACAATCTCCGGATATTTCATGGCATCAATCGCTGCCGCCACCGCCATGGCCATTCCGGAAACCGTTTTTACAACAAGAATATTCTGGGCCATATCCATGGACACAAAACCTTCTTTTAACACATTGACATATTTGGCAGACAAATGCTTCTCATCCTGATGAAGCATGACATATTTCTGATGTCCGTTCCCCGCAGGTACTTTGGACAATTTCAGCGCATTGATGTCTCTGGAAACCGTAGCCTGCGTCACGTCGAAGCCTTCCTGATTCAAAAGAAGGGCCAGTTCCTGCTGTGTCTCCACATTCTGTCTCTCTATGATTTTAATAATTGCTGCATGTCTGCCTTTTTTCATATTTAACTCTCACTCATTTTTCTATGAAGGGTTTCCAAAAAACTGACCTTACTCATATGTATCAGCTTGATGGTTTGCTCCGACCGTTGCATAACGACACGGTCGCCGGTCATAAGCTTCTGTGTCAGTCCGCCGTCAAAATTAATCTCTGCTTCCTGCACCTGCTCATCGCGTCCCTGTGCAATCACAATCTCTACACGGTCCTGGGCGGACAACACGATACTTCTCGTATTGAGCGTGTGCGGACAAATCGGTGTCATCACCATAAGCTGCGCACCCGGTGCCACAATCGGACCTCCCGCAGACATATTGTACCCGGTCGATCCGGTCGGTGTCGCAACAATCATACCGTCCGCCTGATAGCGGTTAAGCTTCTGCCCGTTGACAAACACCTCGTAGGAAAGCACCATGAGACGTCCGCAGCGGTTTACCACCACGTCGTTGAGCGCATGGGCGCTGCATATTTCCTCGCCGTTCCGGAGCACTTTACCCGTCAGCAGCATTCTTTCTTCTGTCTCATATTCATCTGCAATCAGGTGCTCCAGCGCCTCCGGAATCCCGGCCTTTTCCACTTCTGCCAAAAATCCCAGTGTTCCAAGATTGATGCCGAGAAGCGGAATTCCCAATTCCACCGTATCGCGCGCAGTCTGAAGAAGCGTTCCGTCTCCTCCGAGAACAAGGATACAGTCGGTATCCTCCGGAATCTGCAACGGATTGTGTTCCCTGCTCTCCCTGACCGCATACTTCCCGAGACTTTCCCTGGAAAGCACGGTAACTTCTCTGCCGTGTTCTTTCAAAAACTCACATATGTAATTGGTTGTTTCCAGCTGCGGATCTTTATCCCGGTTGGTTACAATGTAAAATTTGTTCATGAAAGTGTCCCGTGAGCCCGGTCAGCCACTTCCGCAATCCAAGAAAGCGGTGCCTCCTGCTCTTTTCCTGTTTCTTTTTGCATATATAACAGATACTCTATATTTCCTTCCGGTCCTTTGATCGGCGAATGATCCAATCCCAGAATATGAAATCCCGTCTCAGCGGCAAATGCCATGATTTTCTCCATCACCTCGCGGTGGACGGCAATATCCGTAACCACACCTTTTTTGCCGACTTTTTCTTTTCCCGCTTCAAACTGCGGTTTGATGAGACAGACCATCTGTCCCTCTTCCTTCAGCAATTTGTAAGCCGGAGGTAATATTTTCGTCAGAGAAATAAAGGAGACATCGCAGGATGCAAAATCTACTTTTTCCCCGAGCGAATCCTCTTCCATATAGCGGAAATTGGTCTTCTCCATACAAACGACCCTCGGATCGTTGCGAAGCTTCCAATCCAGCTGTCCGTGTCCCACATCGACAGCATATACCTTCGAAGCACCGTTTTGAAGCATACAATCGGTAAATCCGCCCGTGGAAGCTCCGATATCCAGACAGGTTGCCCCGTTTACATCAATCGGAAAAACCTCCAGCGCCTTTTCCAGCTTTAAACCGCCTCTGCTGACGTAGCGGAGCGTCGCTCCCCGCACTTCTATTTTAATTTTTTCTTCCTCAAACATGGTACCTGCTTTGTCTTCCTTCTGTCCGTCCACATAGACAATCCCGGACATGAGAATGGCTTTCGCCTTTTCCCTGGACGGGGCAAATCCCTGTTTTACAAGAAGAACATCCAGTCTTTCTTTCATTTCGTCCTCTTATATCTTAAAAATCTTTGGCCATGGCAGCGCGGATTGCACCGGTAATGGTCTCAGCATCCATGCCGACCTCTTTTTTCAGAAGTTCTACATTTCCATGCTCCACATACTCATCCGGCAAAGTAATCGGAAGAACTCTCACATCCAGCTGGTTTTGGAACACATAATCCATCACCTTCTGGGAATAACCGCCGGAAAGTACATTTTCTTCCATAGTCACAATCAACGTATGATTTTCTGCCGCATCCAAAAGAGCCTCCTCATCGATCGGCTTGACAAAACGCGCGTTGACAACAGAGCAGTCACCAAATCCCTCCTCTTTGAGTCGAATGCGCACTTCCTCTGCGGCCTTTACCATACTTCCCACAGCAAACAACGCTATACCTTTTTCTTTATAAATCCATTCCGCTTTGCCGTACTCAATCGGTGCGCGGTATTCCTTCAGTCCGTCATAAGCCTCTCCGCGCGGATAGCGGATTGCAATCGGCGCTGGAAAATCCACCGCATATTTGAGCATATCGGAAAGCTCCCACTTATTTTTCGGAGCCATAACATGCATGTTCGGAATACTGGACAGGAAGGACAAATCAAAAATACCCTGATGGGTCTCACCGTCACTTCCCACAAGTCCTGCACGGTCGATGGCAAATGTCACCGGAAGATTCTGAATACAGACATCGTGAAGAATCTGATCGTATGCCCTTTGCAGGAAAGAAGAATAAATAGCAACGACCGGTTTCAGTCCGCCTGCTGCCAGTCCGGCCGCAAACGTTACCGCGTGCTCCTCCGCAATTCCCACATCAAAAAA
>JAFTWX010000064.1 GCA_017465095.1 Lachnospiraceae bacterium
CTACATTATCGCAATATTCTATTCATCTGCTCTGTGATTAACTATCGAAAGATAATAAGATATAGAGAAAAATAGAAATCCAAGAGTTGTTTGTAGAGAAAAGTCTATCACATGGATATACTGTTAGTCAATGACAACTTTTAAATCAAAAACCGTGTAGTCTCCGGGGAAGCTTCCACACGTTACCTTGACAGTTAACTCAGTCCAGGCGCCCTTGCGGCACATGGGGGATTCTGCTTAGTGCTGCTTTGTTCCCAACCTGACACGGTTCGCAGTTCCCATTGCGCAAGACCCAAACGTCAACGCCACTTATCAAGGGCAGCTATGAAAGCCTCCCCGCCGACTACACGGCCTTTTTAGTATATAAGGTTTTAGGGGCTTTGTCAAATCCCCAAAGCTTCTTTTGCCAGCTTGTCCGCCAGCTCATTGTAGGTGTCTCCGGAATGTCCTTTGACCTTTTTAAAGTGAATATCCACATGGAGTGAAACCGCCCGGTAAAAAAGAGCGTAATCCACCGTTCCGTCCTGCTTTGCCTTCCACTCACCGGTGCACCAGGCTGCAATTCCGATGTAATCATGATAAATGGTCACACTCTTAATTCCGTTGTCAAGGCAATACTGCATCGCCGCACGCGAACCCTCAATTTCACCGGCAACATTGCGCATAGAGGCAAGATCACTGTTTTCAAATTTCTTTGAAAAATGTTCCTCTTTCCCGTCATGAAACATAACCATTCCATAAGAAAAATTTCCGGTAGTCACATCATAACTTCCGTCCACATATGCAACCGCCTCCGTCTCCGCCTTCGGCAGAACCGGTTCCTTCTCACCCTCTTTCACGCCTGCAGCCATAAACGGAAGCGTCATCTGCTCACCGAGCAGCGCCGCCTCTCCGTCCATAAACAGTCTTGCTTCATCCAGCGTTGCAAAGCCTTTATAAATTGCTCCGGAATAGCCGTTAATCTGCGCCTGACAATCCGACCAGCTCATATAAATTCCCGGAGTCAATCCTTTTTTTACTGCATAATATTTCTTTGCCATGTTTTCTCCTTACTTTTACCAGTCACTGCCCCAATCGGTTCCGCCACTGTCCCAGCTGTCTGAAGTGTCCCAGGTTGAATCGCTGTCCCAGTCATCATCGTCATACGTCTGGCTTTCCAGGTAATCCTGATAAGCCTGCTCATACGTAGCAGAATCCTTAAAATCGTCCACGTATTCCGGAATATCGTCATCTACATAGTATTCTTCTACATCTTCTGTAAAATCTCCGGAATATTTCGACCAATCGTCATAGACATCATCATAATAGTAAAAATTATTATTGTAATGATAATAATACTGATCTTCATAGCGGTAATATCCGTCCTTTGGACCGAAGTCCATATTAACAAGGAAAACACTGATTAAACTGAATCCAAAAACACAGATAAACGTCGTTATTATGGTTTTTCTTGCTCTTTTATAAAAATCGCTTTCCCCGGAAACCGAACCGGATTTTCCATTTCGCGCTTTTTGATTCGCAATTTCATTGCGTAATTTTTGATACAATTCATTTACCGCAAAAGCTTCATCCTCTCCGCGATATCTTTCTGCTCTCGTACCGTCCGACTTATTTTTATATACGACAAAATCGCCGTTGGAATCCCGGAAAATACCGAACGCCCTTGCCCCTTTATAGTCCTTTCCGATAAAAAACCGGGTAACATTTTCATCCGGTAAATTGTGCGCCGCATACCAGTCTTTCAGTTGCTCTATGGTCTCCGGCTGTAGGTTGGCTGTGCGCTTATAATTCGGATTAGGTGCTCCGCAACATTCGCACTTCTCGTCCCGTTGGTCTATGTAGTTTCCGCAATAATCACATTTTATTTTCATTTGCACTTCTCCCCCAAAACTTCTATACCTTTACTCTCTTTCGCAAACTACTGAAAAACTCTTTCAAAATCTGCGCGCATTCTTCCTCCAAAATTCCCCGCGTCACATCTGCCCGATGGTTAAACTCCTTCATCTCCAATAGATTAAGAACCGAACCGGCACAACCGGCCTTCGGATTCATTGCTCCGATGACAACGCGCGAAACCCTTGCCTGTACAATAGCGCCTGCACACATCTGACACGGTTCCAGCGTCACATACAAAGTACATTCTTCCAGTCTCCAGTCGGACATCTTTTTGCTCGCCTTGCGAATTGCCGAAATCTCAGCATGAGCAAGCGTACTTTTATCCGTATTGCGACGATTGTATCCGCGCGCAATCACTTTTCCCTCATGTACAATCACACATCCAATCGGTACTTCATCAAGCTCCGCTGCCTTCCTCGCCAGCTTCAGAGCTTGTCTCATATATTTTTCATCTTCTTTTCTCTGTTGCTCTGCAGCTCTTCTGGCTTCCTCCTCCAGTCGGAGGCGCTTCTCCTCCTTGGCTTGCAGGCGGTTTTCACGTTTTCTAAGCGTTTTTTCCGTCACTATGTTCATATATTACCTGCCTTTTCTGCCTTTCAGTATAGCAAATCGGCGCCATTGCTTCAACCTCATGCTTGCATCGTGTTCTTCTTTGTTTTAAGATAAAAAAGGAGGTATCCATTATGCTGATTTGCGGTTTCAACAAGACAACTTTATTAGACTATCCGGAACACGTAGCAGCAACTGTTTTCTTGGGCGGTTGCAACTTCCGTTGCCCGTTTTGCCAGAACAAAGATCTGCTTTTAAATCCGGCTGATTTTGCCGCTTTTACCGAACAGGAAATTTTTGACCATCTGAAAAAACGATCCTCCATGCTTACCGGTGTGTGCATCAGCGGCGGCGAACCGACCATTTACAAAGAACTTCCTGATTTTATAAGCCAGATCAAAGAACTTGGCTTCCTTGTCAAACTCGATACCAACGGAACCAATCCGCAGATACTCCGCCGTCTCTACGACGAAAAACTCATTGACTATGTAGCTATGGATATCAAAACCGGGCTTTCCGATTACAGTCGCGTAGCCGGTCTTTCCGCAACAGAAAACTCTATTTTTACTGCTTCCGGGCAAAATTTTATCGAAAACGTAAAAGAAAGCGTCCGCTTCCTTATGCAAGAGACAGATCCTTCCCGATTTACTTATGAATTCCGCACAACGGTTGTTAAGGAACTTCACAACGAAGCTTCCTTCCGGGAAATCGGCGACTGGCTCTCCGGTGCCAAACGCTACTATCTTCAATCCTATAAGGACAGCGAAAATGTTCTCTGTCCGGGATACCATGCTTATAAAAAGGAAGAAATAGAAACCTTTGCGGACATTCTCCGTCCGCTTATTCCGAATGTTGCACTCCGCGGTCTGGACTAAGCTTCATTAAATAATAGCCAAAGCTCCCCATCTTGGGAGCTTCATTTCTCATTTCTCCATCCAGATTACAGTTTTCTACATGTTCCGCTTCCATGAAATAAGGAAATCCCATCATTTTTGCCGCTATTGCCTCTCTTTCATAGAAGTGATCCGGTACTCCGATGAAATCCTTGCCCACAACAAAATAGCGATATTGATAAAATCCATGCAGCAGAAAACTATTATAATAAAGCTCCTGCAAAGACTCATTTCCCTGCTTTAAATATTCCAGATTTCGTATGTATTGAATATTTCGCCCGGTTTCATCTTGTCTTTCTGCACTCTTTAGCGGTAACTCGATTTTCGATTCTTTTTCATCCGATACAACCATCATATTTCCCGGAAAAATCAATCGACAATCCATAATTTCTTCTGTCTGCTTATTTGTCCTGACGGAAAAAACATATTTCGGATCCGTTTTTTTCAGTGTATCCTTCCAGCATTTTGTAGAAACAACTTCTCCCTGCTGTCGATACTTCACAACACATTCCATCTGTACTCCGTACTGTAACGGCAAATTGTTTAAAAGATACTCCACCCGAATTTTTTCATCTGTCAGACTAATCTTTAACAACCCTGCATCCGCAATTTTTCTTCCTTCTTTTGCTAAAATAACATACTTTTTTTCCTGCTTATACAAAAATCCCAGCTCCTCCGATATACGATATTTGCATCCGTATAATATATGAGAAGCCGGGACTTACTATTCTTATAATTTAATTTTCATACTTTCTTAAATAGCGCATATAGTTGACAACCATAAGTGCAATTTTTAATGTCAATGCATCATCAAATACACGAATATCCAATCCGGTAAACTTTTCCAGTTTTTCCAAACGGTACAAAAGCGTATTTCTGTGGACATAGAGCTGTCGCGCAGTCTCAGATACATTTAGATTGTTATCCAGGAAGGTATAAACAGTAGTCAATGTTTCCTCGTCCAATTCTTCCGGAATATTTTCTCCGAAAATTTCCTCTATGAACATTTCACATAAATTGACCGGTAACTGGTAAATTAAACGCCCGATACCGAGTGTACTGTATGCGACCACATCCTTCTGGGCATAGAAAATTTTTCCCACATCCAATGCCATTTTCGCTTCCTTGTAGCTTTTGGACACTTCCTTTAATTCTGAAACGATAGTTCCATAAGCAAGTCTGGCATTAATCATTGCTTCCGTATTGATAATGGAAATGGTCATATTGGCAACTTCTTCCACTGTCTCATAGTCCGTAAGCGACTCCATCTGCTTAATTACAATAATATTTTTTTCGTCCACGGCAGTAACATAATCGCCGGAATGAGGAGAATACATACCTTTCAAATATTCCATAGCATAACTTTCTTTGCCGCCCGGAATTTCAAGGAGCATAACAACTCTCGGCTTTTCTATTTCTATATGCAACTTTTTCGCGCGATTAAAAATATCGACCAAAAGCAAATTGTCCAATATAAGATTTTGAAAGAAATTATTGCGGTCAAATCGCTCTTTATAAGCAACAATCAAATTCTGAATATTAGCGACGGCAACTTTTCCAATCATATGCTCTTCGCTTGTGTCTCCGCAGACAAGCACATAGATTGGATCTCCTTCATCATATACCTTTAAATACTGACAACCGTTTAAAACCTGACTTCCTGCAGGCGAAGCTGCAAATTCCGTAATCTGCTCTGAAGACAAATCAAAGCGGTCGGAATTTTTAGCTACCAGAACCCCTTCCACATCTACAACGGCCAAATCGACCTTTGTAATGCTCTTCATCTCATCGAGACACTGTTGTATTACTTGTGTGGTTACCAATTTGTATACCTTTTCCTTTCCAGAAATAAAAAGGGGAGATACCAAGGTATCTCCCCAACTAATCTTAGACTAGTTTGTAATTACTAATTCTGTTTCTTTATCAAAGATATGAATCTTTTCAACATCAATAGCGAATTTAACAACATCACCAGGTCTAGCTGTTGTACGAGGATCAACTCTTGCTGTCATCTGGAAGTCATCAAGATCGAAGTATAAGAATACTTCTGCACCAAGTAACTCGTAAACTTTAACAGTTGCTTCGAATGTGCTCTGTGGAGATGCTTCAACCATCATTTCTGAATCATATACATCTTCCGGACGGATACCGAATGTAACTGTCTTTCCGTTGTATCCACCTTCGATTAACTTTTTAGATTTTGCAGGTGGGAGCGGAATAAAGTGACCAGCTACCTTTAATACTGCTGTGTCATCAACAACTTCTACAACTGCATCTAAGAAGTTCATCTGAGGAGATCCCATGAATCCTGCTACGAAAAGGTTAGATGGTTTTTCGTATAAGTTCTGTGGTGTATCTACCTGCTGGATGATACCGTCTTTCATAACTACGATTCTTGTACCAAGAGTCATAGCCTCTGTCTGGTCATGTGTAACGTAGATGATAGTTGTACCTAATCTCTGATGTAACTTAGCGATCTCGATACGCATCTGTACACGAAGTTTAGCATCAAGGTTTGATAAAGGCTCATCCATAAGGAATACTTTAGGATTACGAACGATAGCACGACCCATAGCTACACGCTGTCTCTGACCACCGGATAAAGCTCTCGGTTTACGATCAAGAAGTGGAGTTAAGTCAAGGATCTTAGCTGCCTCTTTAACCATTTTATCGATTTCTTCTTTCGGAACTTTTCTTAATTTAAGACCGAAAGCCATGTTGTCATATACTGTCATGTGTGGATAAAGAGCGTAGCTCTGGAATACCATCGCGATATCTCTGTCTTTTGGTTCCACATCGTTTACTAATTTTTCTCCGATTCTTAATTCACCGGAAGAAATATCTTCAAGACCTGCGATCATACGAAGTGTAGTAGATTTACCACAACCTGAAGGTCCTACGAAGATGATAAATTCCTGGTCAGCAATTTCAAGATTGAAATCTTTAACTGCTTCAAATCCGTTAGGATATACTTTACATACGTTTTTTAATGATAAGTTAGCCATTAAATCTTCCTCCTAAATTATGTTTGGCGAGACCGCCATCTATGAATTAGTATATATGAAAGCTCGTTTTTTTCCTATGCCACAAGTACACAAATATTTTAAATATTCTTATACATGTTGCCTAATCATTGTAAAATTTTCGTTAAATTCCTACAAAGAGCTCTCCATCGGTGTATAAATAATGCCGTTTTGCTCCGTCACTTTGTCGGTATCATGAAATCCGACCGCATGATAAAATTCCACGGCAAATGGTGCTGCATTGACAGTAATTGTACTTCTTCGTCCCTCATGTTTTACATGCTCTTTCATGGCTTCAATCAGCCGTTTTCCAATCCCCTGCCTGTGGTACTCATCCGAGACAAACAAAAGAGAAATGTGATTTACGCTTCGCAGAGAAATCATACCGACCATCTCATTTTTCAAAAAAGCTGCATACACGGGATATTCTCCCATAAGAAAGAGCTTTTTCAGCCGCTGGTCCGTAATCAAATCCAAAAAACTGTGAATACCTTCTTCCGCGTATTCACCTGCTTCATAACGAAGAAATACCTTCCAGGCAAGTGCCATGGCCGTATCCCATTCTTCTTCTCTCAAATATCGTATGTCTGTCTCCATCATGTTTCTGCCTCTTATTTCGGAATTGTCACGGAAATGTACGAATCCTTATCTCCGCCAAACTCATATAATTTTACTTCACTTGTTTCATCATATTGATATGATCCCACTGTGAGCAGATAAGTAAAGGTTCCTTCTGTTCCTTCCGGAATATAATTCTGTATCGGATAATCATTCATATTATCCCCATAATACCTGACTCGGTAACAATTCATATCCGCACCCTTCCCATTTTCTGCATCGATTGTCAAATAGGAAAGTGGTTCCGAATAGTTATTTTTAATACTGAGATCGATGAGATAATATCGGTCATATTCACTTGTAAGAATATCCATTTCTTTGAACATCGGATCACTATAGTCTAACTCTTTCATTTCCGCTCCGGTAAACTCATATTCTTTTCTCTCCGGATCCTCATCTTTTGTTTCCGACGCGTATCCAAAGCAGATAAATGCTTCCAAAATCAGGACAAGAAGCAAAATACTGTTGATTCCAAACGTCCGAAACAGCTTGGAAAGCAACTTAATAATCAATGAAACAATTGTGCTGAGTCCATGCATTATCTCGTCACCTCCAATTCTTCCATACGGACAATCTCACGAAGTGCACCGGTCTGATAGTTTTCTCTGTCATAGTCCGCACTTGTAATATGCAATGCCTTGATATCGTCTTTTTTTACAAAATAATACAAAATTCCCTGTTTGAGTTCAAATTTCTCGCCCAGACCCATCTCGTCGGCCTGTTTATAATCTTCGATTCCCTTCACTTTTCGTATACTGTATTCACTGACCGGTTTCAAATAATATCCGCTGACCGTTTCCAGATAAGGCGTCATCCGAATCTCATAAAATGAATCGTAATCGATTCCTTCCCCGCCGAGGTAAGTACGCTCAATGCTGTAAGAAACTACGATTGCTTCATAATGGTCCGGAAGATTAAACTCCGGATCCTCATCCACCGTGACAGAATCGATGGTAATTTCATACAGATTGCTTTCTGTACGATACTCGATCACATCCTTTTGTGACAAAGTTCTGACCGGCACTTCCTTCACAGTCATCTCTTTATGCACTTGATTTTGAGATATAAAAAGGAATATCGCTGTTCCCGCTCCCACGAGAAGAATTGCCACAATAAGCACCACGGTAAGTACCGGATTAGATTTCTTTTTCTTAGGCTCCTCCACATGGACGGAAGAAATCTCCGGTTCTTTGTACGTCTTCGGTTCCGGCTGCACACTTTCTGTATGTACGTGGCTTCCTTCCACATCACAACTTACATTTTGCGACGTTTCCATCTCGGGCGGACGCATATAATTTCCGCATTTCGGACAAACACCGCTGTACAGGTCATAATCAAATCTTTTTTTACAATCAACACATCTGACTTTCATGGGGGACTCCTTTTGTAACATATCCTTATAGGCTGAAATATGTAGATATTCCAGTCTTTGTATAAATATACACTATAAAAAGCGAAATACGCAACAGACAACATATAATGTTTATTTTATATCATAAGGTTTTTTAGTTGTTGTGCGATTTAACAGATAGTCGACACTCGTCTCATGAAAATCTTTATGCCTTGCAACACCTAATCAATCATGATATACTCGAAGCAATCCAACTTCGACGGCTGGCGCACAAACTATATAAACATATCTACTCTCATTATGAGGAAATGCTTGCGAGGAGAAAATTGCTGCCCAGGCTGATGAAATCGCTGCTCTGAAAGCAGAAATTGAAAGACTTAAAAAAAATATGTAATTTATATTCAAACAGGCTGTCCATCGGACAGCCTGTTGTTATATTCTCTACGAGAAAATTCCCGCAAAAAAGTCCTTAATTGCAGTTACAATCTTTGACACAAAACCTTCGGTCACCTGTTTGGTTACCTGCTCCTCAAGAGCTTTTGTGTCAAGGTTATCTAAATCCAGATTGTTAAGAAAATCCGTTCCGAACTGACTGTAAAGATCTTCCGCCTGCTCAATAAGCATCTGCGGATCAAGTCCGAGTTCGTTGATTTTCATCATGATATCAACAATCTGCTGTACCTGCTCTTCCGGAAGTTTAACACCGAACTTTTCTTCTCCCTCGGCGATGACAGCACGGATATCTTCTTCCGTATCCAGTCCTCCTGCTGCCACTTTCGCCTTTACGAAAGCGATGAGCTCTTCTATCTGCTCACTGTCCCCGCCGGTCAGTGCAGCTACCTCATCGGCGATTTCGCCGGTTGTAATCAGCTCATCCATCGCCGTATCAAGCGTCGCTTCCGCAACTGCAGTACCTGACATAGCTTCGTATCCCTTGATGGCACCAATCAGCGCTGCGGTTCCGGAAATGGAAGTCGGCGCTGCAACTAATATCTCCGCATCGGAAACCCCTGCGGTGAGAAGGGCGTTACGATACATTCCCGTCGTACAGTAATTGATATTTTTTGTTGTAACAATCACTCCGTGACCGCTTTCCTTCGGCGTAATCAGAACGCTGGACAAGGACCTTGTTCCAATCACGGACGCATCCATGTAAGAACCCAGGTACTGATGTTCCATTTCATTGGTGATTGTCACCACCTTGTATCCGGCAACATCTTCCTCCGTGATTTCCATCAGGGAAAGAACCGTCGCTCTCTGCTCTGCGGACAGGTCTGCACCCAGAGCAAGAATCGGTGTGGATGCATCAATATTTACCACTTTTTCCGGATCAATTACATCCGCTGTGGCTTCTTTTGTCTCTTCCGTCTCCGTTGCCTTCGCCTCTGTCATCATAACCGGAGCTGCAAACAACATAGCAATTGCCAATACATATACCAATATTTTTTTCATACTATTTACCTCCCTGACTCTCCATTGCTACTCTCTCGATCCAACTGTAAAGATCTTCATAAGCAGTCTCTTTCACTTTTTCAAAGAGTACTTCATGCCTTGCTCCATTATATAATTTGAGTGTCACCTTTGTAAAATCCAAATTCAGGTAAGTATCATATAACTGTTTCGGAGCAAGTCCTTTACTTCCGACCGGATCTTCTGTACCGGATACGATTAAAATCGGGAGTTTTTTCGGTATTTTATTCAAAATTTCTTGTTCCTGCATGCGGTAAGCCAAATCGAAAAGAGTCCTGTACCCGTTCACTGTGAATTGGAAGCCAGCACAAAACGGATCCTTTTCATATCTTTTTATCTGCTCCTCATCCGTAGTCAACCAGTCATTCTTGCCCTTGGCATCTTTAATCCCGTTCATATAAGAATTTCTGGAAATATCATGCAGCAATTCTACCTCCCTGTCAGAGCCTCTTAATTTTGTAAAAATCTGTACCAGAAGTTTTCCAAATTTCAGTTCCGTTTTTGTAGGCGTCCCCGTTCCTTCGAGTATGGCACCTTTAATTCCGGTCCCGTATCTTGCGATATAATTGCGCACAATAAAAGATCCCATGCTGTGTCCGAAAAGGATATACGGCGTCGTCGGGTATTTCTCTTCCATAATCTTTTTAAGACGATGCGCATCCCTCACGACTACCGTTGCCGGATCATTTTCACAAAAATACCCGTAAATTCCGCCCTCCGGAACCGTTCTTCCATGGCCCAGCATATCAGCTCCCACCACCAATATTCCTCTTTGCGCAAGGAAAGAAGCAAATTCCTCATATCGGTTAACATGATCATTCATGCCATGAATAATCTGAAAGATACACAGAGGCTGTTCCTCCGGAATCCAGCTGCAGGCATAAATTTTGGACACACCGTCCCTGGAATCAAATGTAAATTCTTCTTTTCTCATTCTTTTTCCCCTTGAAAGGAAAAGGCCCTGTAAGGGCCTTTCCGTATTTTTGTATTAGCAAATTTCAGCTCCTGCCGGCATCGGTTTTTCCGGTGTCATAAGTGCAAGATTTCCTTCTGCATCCTCAGCACAAAGGAGCATACCTTCACTGAGAACACCCGCCAGTTTTGCCGGCTTTAAGTTCACAAGAACCATTACCTTCTTACCGACCATCTCCTCCGGAGAGTAGTGAGCTTTGATTCCGGAAACAATCTGTTTTACACTGCTTCCGATTTTCACCTGGGAGCAAAGCAGTTTTTTGCTCTTCGGCACAGCTTCACAGGCAATAATTTCGCCAACCTGGAACTGCATTTTTCCGAATTCATCAAAGGTAATCTCTTCCTTCGGCTCAATATCGATCACATTCTCATCCTCCGCAGGCTCTTCTGTAATACCTGCCTCGGCTTTTCTCTGCTCAAACATCGCATCTGCCTTTGCCACGATTTCAGCCATATCAAGACGTGCAAAAAGAATTTCCGGTTTCTCTGTCACTTTCGTTCCGTTTTCATACAAACCGAATGTTTCAAGTGTTTCAAAATCTCGGATTTTTGCATTGATCTGTGTCATAATCTTATCTGCTGTTTCCGGCATAAACGGAGCAAGAAGGCTTGTTCCGATGGTAATACTTTCTACCAGATTGTAGAGTACGGTTGCGAGACGGTCTTTCTTTGCCTCATCCTTTGCAAGTACCCACGGCTCTGTCTCATCGATATATTTGTTGCAGCGTTTGAACAGTGCAAAAATCTCTGTCATTGCATCTGCCACGCGAAGATCTTCCATCTTCTTGGCTGCGCGCCCGTAAGTTCCCGTCACAACAGCCTTCAGGTCTGCATCAATCGCAGCTTGCGCCTCGTCTCTGCTCTCGCCCTTATTTTCCACAACGCCGCCGAAATATTTGTTGCTCATGGAAATCGTACGATTTACAAGATTTCCGAGTGTGTTTGCAAGGTCGGAATTTAAACGTTCCACCATCAGCTCCCAGCTGATGACACCGTCATTTTCAAACGGCATTTCATGAAGCACAAAGTAACGGACTGCATCCACGCCGAAGAAATCCACAAGATCCTCCGCATAGATTACGTTACCTTTGGACTTACTCATCTTACCGTCGCCCTGAAGAAGCCACGGATGACCGAAAATCTGCTTCGGAAGCTCCTCGCCGAGAGCCATAAGGAAAATCGGCCAGTAAATCGTATGGAAGCGGATGATATCCTTTCCGATTAAGTGCAGGTCCGCAGGCCAAAGCTGTCCGTACTGCTCAGTCTTGTTGCCGTCCGCATCATAACCGATACCGGTGATGTAGTTGGTCAGCGCATCAAGCCACACATATACCACATGTTTGTCATCAAAATCAACCGGGATTCCCCATTTGAAAGAAGTACGGGAAACACAGAGATCCTGAAGTCCCGGAAGAAGGAAATTGTTCATCATTTCATTTTTACGGCTCACCGGCTGAATAAATTCCGGATGCGTATTGATATGCTCAATCAAACGATCCGCATATTTGCTCATTTTGAAGAAATACGCTTCCTCTTTTGCCGGTTTACACTCGCGTCCGCAGTCCGGACATTTACCTTCAACTAACTGTGATTCTGTCCAGAAAGACTCACACGGTGTACAGTACATTCCCTCATATGCACCTTTATAAATATCGCCCTGGTCATAAAGCTTTTTAAAAATCTTCTGCACCTGTTTTTCATGATAATCATCGGTTGTACGGATAAATTTGTCATAGGATGTGTTCAGCATATCACAGATATCTTTAATCTGTGCTGCAACACCGTCAACGAACTCCTGCGGAGTCACGCCTGCTTCCTGTGCTTTGAGCTCAATCTTCTGTCCGTGTTCGTCAGTTCCGGTCTGGAAAAACACATCGTATCCGTCTGCTCTTTTGAATCGCGCGATACTGTCTGCAAGCACGATCTCATAGCTGTTTCCGATATGTGGTTTGCCCGATGTATAGGCAATGGCTGTTGTCATGTAATACTTCCCTTTGTTTGTCATAGCTACCTCCGTTTATGTCGGTTTGTCACCGCTTATTTTTATTATATCCCAGAAAAAGAAAACGCCTTCCAAGCCCACAGGCTCGGAAGACGATGTCATCGTGGTACCACTTCCATTTATCTCCGCCTTGCGACGGAAACCTCACAAAGTACTCTCAAACAGCCCGTTACCCTCAGCTATCCGTTCATACTTCTCCGCTATAACAGGCGGAACCTGTCGCAGCCTAACATATGCGATTTCAAATGCGGTCATGACCGAATCCGTAAATCCTTCTGCTCGGTGCGCTGCTCAGAAGCCATCTTCGATCTGTCCGCCATTCATCCCTCCCAGCGAATCCGCCATGCGGAAACAGGATGTTCTCTGGAAATTTAAAACAGATGTACTCTCTTCTTCACTGCGTTTTCTTTTCTGTTACAAGTTATCCATAGATTAGCACTTCAGTGAGAAAATGTCAATTCATAACTCCCTGTATCTGCCCGAATTTTCTTATCATAACCCCGGCGCCGGAATCATATATTTTCATAACTATTTTTTTGGATATACAAGTATGAAAAAAATCCTGTCCTCCCCAATCAGTTACCTACTGCTGACCATCCTCTTTCTTTTCTGCATTTTTTGCCTGAAAAACGGAGGGGAAGATCCTCATTTTGTAGAGATAAGCAATGAACTGCTGCAGGAAAATTATGAAAATGACACTCTCAGCACTTCTTTTTCCTTTCAGAATCCAAAAGAGTTCGGTCTGACAACGGAAAACGTATCTCTTCCTCTGTATGACAAAGAAGATTATCTCTCCTCCGGCGCATCTGTTACAGATGCAATCGCACGCTTGGAGGAAATCAATCCGGACCATCTTTCCGAGATTACAAGGACTACCTACGATGTCCTTCTTCCGTATATGAAAAAACAGCTTGACGGGACTAAATTCCCTTATTATGAAGAACCCCTTTCCCCTACCGGCGGTATACATATTTCTCTTCCGGTGCTTCTGGCCGAATTCCCCGTGGAGGACGAGGAGGATCTCAAATGTTACCTGTCGGTTTTATCGTTAGTTCCTGCTTATTTTGACAGCCTTGCGGATTTTGAAGCCGACAAAGCCGCAGCAGGAATGTTTATGGCATCGGAGGATGTGGATCTGGTTGTTTCCCAGTGTGATTTCTTTGCCTCGGAAAGCGGCAAAAAATTTTTCCGGGATTGCTTTAAGCTAACCTTGAAAAAAATTTGTTCCGAAGATGAAACTTTGTTTGCAAGCTATACGAAAAAACACGACGCTGTTCTTGAAGAAAAGGTACTTCCGGCTTACCGCAAATTGGGGGACTCTATGCTGCTTCTCAAGGAGGACGGCAAAGCAAGAGCCGGCCTTTGCCGGTATGAAAACGGAAGAAAATACTACGAATATCTCCTTCAAAAACGTATCGGAACCGACGCTTCCACTGCGGAAATAGAGAAGAAGCTTTGTACCCGCCTTGAAGAACTCTACTGCGAACTTTCCCTGCTGCAGGCGAAACTTCCGGGGGGAACCGTCACAGACGAATTAACTCTTGCCGCCAAAACCGCCCCGGCGGATGCTCCTTCCTGTCTTTCTTCGATTCAAGAGAAAATGAAGGATGTTTTCCCTGCTTTTTCCTCCGGAAGCCACGTGACAATCAAGGAAATTCCATCTTCTCTTGCAGACTACACTGCCCCGGCCTATTATTTCACCCCAAATATTTGTGTCAGTCGTCCGGGCAATGTATCCGAAATACAAAACATTATTTATGTGGGAAAAGAAATAAAAAAAGACCCTGTCCAGCTTTTTACAACACTGGCCCACGAGGGGTATCCCGGACATATGTATCAAAACATTTATTTCCTTTCCTCGCAGGGAGTTTCCCGAAAAAATGTGCTGCGCTACTGCATGAATTTTCCGGGTTACAACGAGGGATGGGCCATGTATGTGGAAATTCTGTCTTACACCTACGCCGAAGGCAATGAAACATATTTGGAACTGCTTCGCCTGTCGCGGGAGATTCAGCTGTGTCTTCTTTGCATTCTCGATATTCGCGTCCATGACAGCGGAGCAAGTATCATGAACATTGCTCCATACCTGGGCCGGCTCGGGATAAAGGATCCGGCAGATATAGAAAACGTGTTTTCCTATCTTGTCAACGAACCCGGAACGTATCTGCAGTATTATGGCGGATACCTGGAACTTCTGGAATGTAAAGAACTCTATCGCAAAAAATGTATCACAGAGGGCATAACGTACTCTGACCTTGATTTTCACACGTTTTTCCTGGAACACGGGCCGGATTCTTATGTGAATATTAAGGGATGCATTACAGCCGGAAAATAAGAAAGATCCCCGTAGGAAACGGGGATCCTTTTCTTTATGCATATACACAAATGGCTACTATAATTGTAATTAACCACATTATACCACACAACAAGAACATAAGTCCTGTCGGCAAATATGTAATAAATCTTTTTTCTATAATTTCATTCGGATTATCAGGATTCACAAACAGAACTCTCTGTTTTCCTAATTTCGGCCTGGACGTTGTCTGTACCGTTGACGGACTGTAATACATTTCTCCGTTAACTTCATATTCATAAACTCCCTGATGAAATGTGACCTCTCGTCCCTCCGGTCCTGTCATGCTTCTGCCTTTTTCACTGGCCATATTGACAATGGTTCCGATAACTTCTACGCTGCAACGATTTCTTTTTTTCTTAAAAAATTTTAAAAGAATGACGCCTGCCACAAAAAGCAACAATCCCATCACAAATAAATATAATATCAAAAACAAATTATCATCCATGTCTGTTCCTCCCTTACGAATTCTGCTCTTTGAAAAAGATATTCAATTTTGACAATGATTTCTGAAGTACTTTTTTCTCATCCTCATCCAATTGACCGACGATAGATTGAATCATGTCTTCATGAAACTGCTGATGATACTTAAACGCTTTCCGTCCCTGCGCAGTCAGGGAAATAAGAACGACTCGGCGGTCTTCTTCACTTCGGATTCTTTCCACAAAGCCCTTTTTTACAAGAGAGTTGACCGAAATCGTAAGTGTTCCCATAGTGACACCCAGCGATTTTGCAACCGTCGACATATTTTTACTCTTCTCAATACCGATCGCTTCAATGACATGCATGTCATTTACGGTTACTTCTTTGAACGGTCCTTTGCGGATTGCCTTTTCTTCAATTGTCATAATATCATGAAACAGCCCGACCAGCAGTTCATTCAATGTCTGATTTATGCTCATTTGTTTTCCCCAATTGTTTAACGGCTTTACAACGCTATTATTATACACTTTTTATTTTAAAAAAACAACACACGCTCTATGAGGAACTATACCTACACTTCGTCCATCATACTTTCGAGATAACCTCTGTCCCAAAGTAATATCTTAAGTTTTTTTGCCGCCTCCACAGCCGGAGATGTAAAATATTGATTGGTCAGGACAGCCCCTACCATCCGGTCGTAATATTCCCTTCCCGCATAAGCCTCCTGAATGGCTTTCACGCCGACCGGATCCGCATATCGTTTGCACTGTATGGCATAGGTAACTCCATCTTTTTCCGCCAGAATATCCACGCCGAAATCTCCGCTCGCCTTTGTGATATTCACATCAATAAAACCCTTTTTTTCCAATAGCTCCGCACAAAATTTTTCAAATTCGCGTCCGTCCATCTCGTCTACCGGAAGCGGTTTATTACTTAAAACTAACCTGCTTATCACTGCCTTTACGGCAACAAAGACAGCAGATAGAAGGATGATTGCCACGATTGCCATACATATATATTTCCAATACATTTTTTCTGTTTTCCTTTACAAAAAAATTATTTTATACTACTATTTCCAAAGAACAAAAGATAAAAGGGATGATTGCTCTTATGGAAAATCTGATTTTCAGTTTCAATATTACTTTGCCGATTTTTTTGACCATTGTTGTCGGCTATGTATTAAAACAAATCAAGTTGCTTGACGGCAACTTTGTCAAAATTCTGAACAAACTTAATTTTAATGTTACCTTACCTGCCCTTGTCTTTATGGATCTGTACGAAGCAGACTTTTATGAAGTATGGGACTCCGGGTATGTCTTGTTCTGCTTTATTGTAACACTCATTTGTATTCTTGTCATATTTTGTCTTACGCTTATTTTTTGTAAAGACAGATCGATTATCGGAGAGTTTGTGCAGGCCTCCTACCGGGGAAGTGCAGCTCTTTTGGGCCTCGCCCTTGTCCAAAACATTTACGGAACTGCTACTGTGGCACCGCTCATGATTATCGGAAGTGTACCCCTTTATAATGTAGCCGCTGTTATTATCCTTTCTTTTACCGGATCCGGCGAAAACACATTAGATAAAAAACAGCTTCTTCACTCTGTAAAAGGCGTCTTTACCAATCCAATGCTTATTGCTATCGCACTGGGGCTGCTCGCATCACTTACCCGGATCGAACTTGGACATATTGCAGAAAAAACAATCTCTAACCTGGCTGTTTCCGCAACACCTCTTGCACTGATCGGCCTGGGCGCAGGATTTGAAGGAAAAGCGGTCCGTCGCGTTTTAAAACCGACACTTCTTGCTTCCTTTGTTCGTCTGTTTGCTCTGTGCGCAGTCTTTCTTCCGGTTGCCGTGCATATGGGATTCACCGGCGAAAAGCTGATTGCTGTTCTTGTCATGCTGGGAGCACCGACTACCCCGAGCTGCTATATCATGGCTAAGAACATGGGCCACGAAGGAACCTTAACCTCCGGAGCCGTCGTAATTACGACACTGCTCAGTTCACTGACGCTTACTTTTTGGCTGTTCCTGATGAAAACTATGGAGCTGGTGTAAATGGGTATGTAAATGGAATGGATGGGAGAGGAGAACTGTTTTACAGATTTTTTTGTGAAATAACCTTAGAATTAGTTAAAGCCGAGAATTTTGTTTTAGGTTAAAAATCATCACATGATTTTTAGCCTGTATTTTACAAAATTCTCGGCTTTTAGTAATTCTTAGGTTATTGAAGTGGAAAATCTGATAAAATCAGTCTCCTCTCCCTTAATCCATTTATTTATTGCTCATTTCACACAGCTCTGCGATCATCTTCGGAAGGTCTGTCTCCATGTTTTCATCGGAGAACTGGCAGGTTCCTACTGCTTTGTGTCCGCCGCCGTTGTATTTGAGCATCAGGCTTCCGACATTGACATCGGAAGTACGGTTCAAAATGCTGTAACCGACTGCTGCCGAACAGCCTTTTCCGCCTTTTCCGTTTACAATCCATACGGAAATGTTCTGCTCCGGATACATAGAGTAAATCATGAAACGGTTACCAGAATAAATCGGGTCAACACCGCGAAGGTCGGAAATAATCACATTTCCTTCCACTCTTGTGTGAGCAGTTACCATCTCTTTGAATTTCTCTGTCTGTTCAAAATAAACATCGATACGTTCTTTTACATCCGGGAGATTTAAAATCTCCTCGGTTGTCATCGTTCTGCAAGCGTCAATGAGTTTTTCCATCAGCTGGTAGTTGCTGATCGTAAAGTCTCTCCAGCGTCCGAGTCCTGTACGAGGGTCCATCAAAAATCCGACAAGTACCCATCCCTTCGGATTCTGTACATCATCGATAGTAAGGTTACCTGAGTCTACCTTATCTACTGCTTCCATCATATCGTCAAACTGTGGGAATCTTTCTTTTCCGCCGTAATATTCATAAATAATACGTGCACAGGAAGGTGTCACACGGCTTTCGCCTTTGTATTTGCCTTCGAGCTGCATTCTCTCATGCTCGCTGGAATGATGGTCAAACCAAAGTCCGCATCCTTCTACATACGGAACATTTGCAAGACAATCGTCCTCTGTCACCTCAACAAGTCCATCCTGTAAATCCTTCGGATGCGCGAATTTCCAATGATCGATAATTCCCGCTTCCTTTAAAAGTGCACCACATGCCAATCCATCAAAATCCGAACGTGTAATTAATCTCATTTGCTATTCTCCTTTTCTCCTCTGCAGAGCCCTTTTCTCTGCGCCCCAATATAAAACTATTATAGTAGATATGTAAAATTTTTTCAACTGTCGTATAAAAGAAGATTGGCAGTGGTTATCTTCCACTGCCAATTGATTAATCACCGTATGTATATGTTCCTGCCAAATGTCCGTATGCTACAATATTGCCCTTGCTTCCATCCGGTAAAACGTCCAATTCAAGTACATCTCTCATAAACCTGATATTAGAAGCATCCAAAGTTCCACCGACTGTTTCCGGTGCTTGTCTGAGAGCAATCACATAAATCTCGTATGTATGTGTTCCACCCGGCGGATAAGGTCCCACATATTCTCCTTCCGGAGCCCAGCCCTGAGCAAGTTCTGTTTCCGTCACATTGCTTGATATCCAATGCATCCAGTCACCGGCCATGGTATCCGTCATATATACGACATAACTTTCTGCTTCCGGAACAGCTTCCCACTTAATCTGCGGAGAAACATTCTTTCCGTTTTCCGTATTTGTTATCACAGAATCCCACACTCCATCATGTAAGTCTTCCGATGACAATTCAAAAGTTGCATAACCACAATCCTTGATATGTACCGTGGTCTTCTGGCCTCTTTTCGGCTTCTTCGACTCTGTCTGCGGTTCCGTTTCTTCTGCAACATCTTCTGCCACATCTGTTGTCTCTTCCTCAACCGCTTCCACGCTTTCTTCCGGCTCAGCTGTCGCAGGTGTTTCCTGTGTGCTACCGCAACCCATCATCACAAATACAAGTATACTGAAAATACATGCCATAATACAGATTCTTTTTCTCATAGAACTTCTCCTTTTTACTTTTGTAAATACAACATATCATTTCCCTCTTGAAAAGAATAAGAACTATTTGCACAAAAAACAGTAATATTTGCATTTTTACCAGAAGCTTTCTCTATAGTTTGAAGGTGTCACTCCCGTATATTTTTTAAATACCTTAATAAAATAATTGGAATCATCATAGCCTACTCTGCTTGCTATTTCCGCAATCTGAAGTTCCGTCTCTGCCAGCATAACCTGCGCAAGATTGATTCTCATTTTTGTTAAATAATTAAGCCAGGTCATAGAAGTTTCTTTGATAAACATCTTATTGAGCATATTACGGTTTATGGAAAATCTCTTCGTGATATCTTCCTGCGTAATTTTTTCTTCGATATGTACACCCATATATTGAATAATATCACTGACGATTTCATTTCCCGTCATATCCTTTGTGTCTGTATACATGCTGCACAAACTACCAATTGCTTCCGTGTCATCATTTCTCTCTTTTACAATATTCAGTACCGATACCGCACAGGCATAACTGATAAAACTCAGCAACTCTATCATGTAAGATCTGCTTCGACACGGCCAATAACCATCATTTTTCAGGGTCAGCTGTTCGTTCATCAGTTTTATAATCTTTGAAATTTTCTCGTAGGCAGACACACCCGGCAAAAGAATGTTACATGGGCGGTCCACTTCATTTTCAAAATTCTTGAGAAGCAAATAGTCCTGATGGATAGTTTTTCCAAAATCTCTTTCAAACTCTCCGGCCCTTATTCTCTCCGGTGTAAACTCCTCACGAATTTCCGTCGGCTTAAAGAATACCGTCGTCGTCAACACATCTTTTTCACAAGAAAACGAAACCGCTTCTTCCGTCAGTAAAAAAACTGCCGGCGCGGATACCATCTTCTTTTTTCCTTTATATGTAAAAAAAAGTGTTCCTTCATCCAATGTAAAAATCTTATATGTCTCTTTGTCATTGATATCTTCCGGTATTCCCTCACAAGAATGCACCAAAATATGAACAACCCGTTCTCCCCAAGGATTCATACCTCTTGTACATAATTCCATAGTTTCATCCTCCTTTTACTTTTTCATATTATAGCGTATATGTACATATATTAAAAGAAAAAAGAGTCTTCTATGCTGAACTATCTCTGGGCATTTATGATTTTAACCGGAATTATCTACGGATGCTTTCACGGAACCATGGCAGAAATTTCGAATGCTGCACTGGACAGTGCAAAGGAGGCGGTCAATCTCTGTATCACGATGCTGGGAGTCATGTCGTTTTGGACGGGACTGATGCAGATTGCGCAAAAGGCCGGAATTATCGCGTCTCTGACTCAAAAAATTACTCCGTTTCTGCGTTTTCTGTTTCCTTCCCTGCGGAACGAACAGCGGGCACTGGAGTATATTTCCACCAATGTCATCGCCAACATTTTAGGACTGGGCTGGGCATGTACGCCTGCGGGCTTAAAGGCCATGGAAGAAATGCGCCAAATCCAGCTTCGCTGCGGAAAAAATCCGGATATTGCTTCCAATGAAATGTGCGGATTTTTGATTCTGAATATTTCGTCACTCCAACTGATTCCCGTCAACATGATCGTTTACCGCAGCCAGTACGGAAGCGTAAATCCGACGGCGATTATCGCACCGGCGATTCTCGCCACTTCGTTTTCCACGCTGGCAGGCATTCTATTTCTGAAAATCGCTGACGCGCGCAGTCGCCGTCATAATTATTAAGTGCCAAAGGAGTCTGTCATGAATCTCGCAAATGTTCTTTCCAACTTTTCCAATATCATCATTCCGCTTGTCATTTTCTATATTGTTGCCACAGGCATTGCAAACAAAGTAAACGTGTACGACGAGTTTCTGGAAGGCGCCGGAGACGGAATGAAAACGGTTGTAGGTATTATGCCGACTCTGATTGGGCTCATGATTGCCGTCGGGGTTCTTCGCGCGTCCGGTTTTCTTGATTTTCTGGGTCAGCTTCTCGGCCGGATACTTGTTTCGTTTTCCGTTCCTGCACCTATCATCCCTGTCATCCTGATTAAAATGTTTTCAAGCTCCGCCGCCACCGGACTCGTTTTGGACATCTTCAAAACCTACGGTCCGGACAGCAACATCGGCTTTCTCACTTCCCTCATTATGAGCTCCACGGAAACTATCTTTTACACTATGTCCGTCTATTTTCTTGCCGCTAAAGTCAAAAAAACCCGCTACACCCTTCCGGGGGCGCTTATCGCGACCCTCGCCGGAATTGTAGCGAGTTTTTGGATTGTTGGGTCCATATTTGGCTAAAACAGGAACGCACGTTGACGTTCCTGTTGATTATTATTCCTGTAACATCTCTAAATACATATCCAATCTTGCATTGATATATCCCGCAAACAGATTTTCCATCGCTGAAAGATTGTGCTTTACATGATATTCATCAAATGCATTATAATAGGCAATTCTATCTGTAAACTTAATATCAATAGGCGGAAATCCGGCTTTCATCAACTCAAGATTTATAAGCAGTCTTCCGGTTCTGCCATTTCCATCAATGAAAGGATGGATGCCCTCAAACTCGATGTGAAAACGAGCCAGTTTTGTCACGATATGCTCTTTGCTTGCAGCAAAATCATATAGCAACTGTTCCATCTTCGGCTCAATAAGATATGGTTGCACGGGTTCATGCTGTGCGCCCATAATACGAACCGGAACTCTGCGATAGACGCCACGGTCTTCTTTCTTATCTGCAAGAACGAGATAGTGAATCTGTTTGATGATTCTCTCACTAATCGAAACATTATCTTTTACAAGTTCACTCACAAAATCAAATGCTTCTTTATGCCCGACTGCCTCCATATGGTCTTTCAGCGGTTTCTGGTCAATCGTAAGACCACGAAGAACTAAATCCGTTTCTCGCAGTGTAAGTGTATTTCCTTCGATGGCATTGGAGTTGTATGTGTACTCTACGATAAATTCTTCGCCCAGCCTTGCAGCTTCACCCGCAGTCAAAGGTCTTCTGCTGTCCAGTTCTACCTTTTTGCGGTCAATTTGCGCCAAAAGGCTTTCCTTTGACTTATAACGACCATCCGCGGGTTTCTTTGCATCCACAGGAATTTTCCATCCACGCCCTTCCTGGTATGCACCCGGAATTTTCCCCTCAGAACAAAGAACTCTGATTCTTCTATCAGAAATGCCCCATTTTTCAGAAGCCTGTTTTACTGTCATAAACATAGATTATCCCTCCATTCTAAGATATAGTATACCACTTTAACGGAACAATACCAATAATATCGGAATAACATTTGCCAAAATAACGGAACAATGCATGTTTATTTATTCTCCTAAAATATTATCTCATTAATAAAATATTTTTTTAAATTATGCTTTGGGGTATAAAATTATATCCCCAAAAATTTTCATTACTTTTTTCTATGATATAATCATAATCTGCGCTTCCGTGTTCAAAAAAAAGTTAATATTAGAGACTTTATCCATCCAGCTTGGCTTCGCAGCAACTGTTATCGTCCATTTATTTTCTGTTCTTTCCAACAATTCACAATTCAATAATTCGCCACCAAATATTGGTGCTTTCGTATAATTATAAAAAAATAACAACCTAAAAGTAAACCGATTCCAATAACTACTACTATTGCTTTAAATATTATTTTTTTGTTTTTTGAAATACAACAAAATCCATATCCCAATAATATACCAATACTATTTAAAAGAATATCATCTACATCAAATATTCGTGTGCTGAAACGGGTACACAAACAGATACATAACTGTATCATTTCAATACCTAAACAAAACCCAAAAGAACTTAACAAAACTCTCTTTGTATTGTTTTTATTCAGCAGAAAAATTAAAAAAACCGGTAACGGAAGCAACAATAAAATATTTCCTACAATCTGCAGATAATTTCCTGCCTCTAAGAACTCTTTTACACTCTGTAAGGGTATTAATTGCACCGCATTCCCTAAAGTAAAGTCTTGTGAGAATTCTGTTTTTAGGACTTCATCCGTAATAATTCTAATCGGAAGTATTACTATCTTAAAAACCACCAATAAATACATCTCAAATATTGCAATAAACCTTAATTTTATGCGTCTTTCTTTATAACCAAATCTATAAAACAAGGCTGTAATTAAGAAAATTATTATATATAAAATTATAAACGTAATAAAAGACAAATTAATTTCGAGCATAACTATCCTTTCGTTCAAGAAATTCATTAACATATCAAAACAGGAAAGTAACTAATCGGTATAATGATTACTTCTTTCCCATATATCTCTCTCCCAGTTATCTCTCCCAATAATCTCCATAATATCATCAACATTTTTATCCAAGTTAGTTACTTCCCAATCACCATATTCTTCCAAAAGAATAATTTCCATTTCCCCATCTTTATCCGGTC
>JAFTWX010000065.1 GCA_017465095.1 Lachnospiraceae bacterium
AGAAGGAAGGACGCGACTACCCCGACTACCTGATGGCCTGCATCGGTGGCGGAAGCAATGCGGCAGGTACGGTATATCATTATCTCGAAGACGAACGGGTGAACATTGTGTTGGCTGAAGCCGGTGGATTGGGCATCGATTCCGGAAAAACGGCGGCAAGTATTCATCGCGGAACGCCCGGTGTGTTACACGGTTCACGTACGCTGATTCTGCAGACTCCGGAAGGAGAAATCGTAGAGCCTTACAGCATTTCTGCAGGACTAGACTATCCGGGTATCGGTCCGATGCACGCAAATCTGGCGAAAGAAAAGCGGGCAACGGTCTTGGCCGTGAATGATGACGAAGCGTTGGAGGCTGCTTACGAACTGACGCGATTAGAGGGTATCATTCCGGCGTTGGAGTCGGCCCACATATTGGGAGCTTTACCCAAGATGTCGTTCAAGCCGACCGATGTGGTAGTGTTGACTGTTTCCGGACGAGGCGACAAGGATATAGAAACGTACCTCAATCACTTGAAATAATCCTACGGATAACCGATATTGTTTGCAGCGATAGCTTTGTTCTATCCGAAGAAACAGGCATGCAAAATTTCTTGTACTGCTTTTCCTCTAGAACAAGGCTGTCGCTTTTGCTTGCTGTCATTTTAACACAAAATTCGGCTCTATTACGAGCCGGTGATGCATATTTCCCGACAATTTGTATATCGAAAAATGAAAAATTACTATCTTTGCGCTTCGAATTGAATAGTAAAAAAGGAGAAAGCAACATGTGTCAGGAGAAAGACGCGTCAGTTTTATTGATTTATACCGGTGGAACCATCGGAATGATACAGAATCCGGATACCGGAGCTTTGGAGAGTTTTAATTTCGATCACCTACAAAAGCATGTTCCGGAATTGAAGCGATTTAATAGCCGGATTGAAACATATCAGTTTACCCCTCCTATCGACTCTTCCGATATGGAACCGAAATTATGGGCAAAACTGGTTAAGATAATCAGCGACAATTACGAAAAATACGATGGATTTGTGGTGTTGCATGGAACGGATACGATGGCATACACGGCTTCGGCTTTGAGTTTTATGCTTGAAAATCTGAATAAACCGGTTATCTTTACCGGAAGCCAACTTCCTATTGGTGTGTTGCGGACAGACGGAAAAGAAAATCTGATTACAGCCATTGAAATTGCTTCAGCAAAACGAACGGATGGCACTCCGATGGTGCCGGAAGTGGCTATATTTTTTCAACATAATCTGCTGCGTGGTAATCGGACAACGAAAACAAATGCCGAAAACTTCAACGCATTCAATTCGTTTAACTACCCCGTTTTGGCACATGCCGGCATACACATTAATTACGACCTCGATCATATTCGTAAGCCGGACTCTTCACGAGTATTGAAGCCGCATTATTTATTCGACACGAACGTGATAGTTCTCTCCCTTTTTCCCGGAATTCAGGAAAAGACCATCGCTAATGTATTAAGAATCCCGGATTTGAAAGCTGTTGTGATGCGTACATACGGTTCGGGAAACGCTCCGCAAAAAGAGTGGCTGGTACGTATGCTGAAAGAGGCTACAGAACGCGGACTTGTTGTCGTGAATATCAGTCAATGCATGTCGGGAGCTGTGGAAATGAGACGATATGGTACGGGAATACACTTGGCAGAAGCCGGAGTAATTAGCGGATATGACGGAACGGTAGAATCAGCTATCACCAAACTGATGTTTCTTTTAGGACACGGACTTCCGCCGGACAAGGTGCGCTATCGCATGAACAATTGCTTGGCCGGTGAAATCACGAAAGAGAAGTATCTTCTATAGCTTTTCAAATTCGAGAAACTGTTTATAAAGTTGGTAAATCAATTTCTTGTTGGGTAACTTCTTTTCCTGATATGGCATATGTCATAACAAAATCGGGATGTAATTGATAGTAAACAGAGTAATTCATTTCCTTTCCGACATAAGAACTTTCGGCATGAAATCTTCCCTGTTCTGAAAGCCTAAAAGCATGTATATGTAGGTGCTCAGAAAAATCTACTCCCTCTATATCCATTATTTTGTACAGGGTTTCTTTGGCGGACCACATGAGCAATAGTTTTGTTTGTCGCTCTTTGAGATTTTCTTCCGCAAACATAAGTTCTTTTTCTGATAGAAAACGGTGACGGACGCGCTCTACTTTATTGGAAATCTGCTCAATATCCAGTCCGATTTCTTCTTCTCCATGATGTAAGAATATAGCAGCATATCCGCGTGTATGGGATATGCTGATTCGGTAGGTTTTATCGTTTAGCTGCGGTTTCCCGGAAGGAAGATAGGATATATTCAATTTGTTGTTGCTCAATTCATATAATAATCTACGAACGGCAAGCCATTCCACTCT
>JAFTWX010000066.1 GCA_017465095.1 Lachnospiraceae bacterium
AAAGAACATTTGTCCGCAGACAAATGTTCTTTTTATGTGGCCCGCCCTGGGGGATTCGAACCCTCGACCATCGGAATCGGAATCCGGTACTCTATCCAGCTGAGCTAAGGGCGGATACTTTTTTATTATACCATATCATGCCTTATTTGTAAAGGTTTAATTGAAAATTACCGACCATTTTCTTTCGACATCCATTGTTTGATTTAGCTAATTTATGAACGCAAAATTGTGCAAATCCCCGAAATTGATTTAATTTCTTCATATTCATTGACACCGACATAAAATATGATTTATTATAAACCAACGAATACGGGTCATACCCGTCCGCCAAAGAACTTCTGATGTAAAATCAGCAGGTGAGGACTGCCTCCAAAATCTAAAATCCGAATCATGGAAGCAGGCTCCGTCCGCCGCATCCGCCGACGTACATTCATTGTTTTCCGGAGAGGATCACGGACGTAAAGAAAGGTGCGTACAGTATGAATACTGAAACTATGTTCAAAAACAAGGCCATACCCGATGAAATAATTCGGATGGCGGAGACCTTTGAGGACAAAAACGATGAGTTCATCATTGGAATCGAAGCCGATCTTGTTCCGAACGGCAACTACGGAAGCTCCTTCGTATTTGTATCGTCATCGAAGCTTTGCATCATCGTGGATGATGAGAGTGCTGACGAAAAAACTGTCCTGATCCCCTTTTCCGAAATTGAAAAGGTATCCGTAAAGCGCCTTTACGGAAATGCGATCATGCGGGTTAAATTAAAGAGCGGCGTAACACGTGACGTTCTTCGGTTCACCTTTTCCGTTGCTGTAGTTTGCGAGACCGCTGCCGAATTTGTCAACAAGATTATTGGCGGAGATGCGGTAGAGTCCGCACTCGAAGCTGTAAAATCCGTTTTCAAAAATCTCGGATCATACTGCCCGAAATGCGGCAGCAAGCTCCCAGAGCCGGGCGCAAAATGTACCAATTGCGGCGGCAAGGCAAAGCTTGGATCCACCATCATCCGATTTATCAAGCCTCATCTCGGAATGCTTGCTTTCAGCTTGTTCTTGTCTGTTCTGACTACTGGTGCCTCCCTTGTCCCGCCCCTTATCACACAGACCCTCGTTGATGATGTTATTCCTAACAGAAGTATGCAGGGACTTATCATCATAATTATATGTTACCTTGCACTGCACTTTGTAAACTCCGGAATCAACGTAATTAAGAGTTATATGCTCCGTATTACCGGTAACACAATTATCGGCGATCTTAAAAAAGAGATATACAGAAAAGCGCAATTCCTGCCCATGAAGTTTTATGATAAGACTTCCACGGGCTCCGTTGTGACCAGAATCAACTCCGACACGGTCACACTTCAGTCGTTTATGATGACGGTAACGCAAAGCGCAGTAGTCAACATTCTTACGGTCATCGGTATCGTTATAATGATGCTTGCCATGAACTGGAAGCTGACTCTGCTGGCACTGATCCCCGTACCGCTTATCGTTTGGCTTTCAACATTTCTATCTGCGAAGATAAAGCCATACTACCGCAGAATATGGCGCCGTAATTCTTCCCTTTCCGGACTGCTTACGGATACGATCCCCTCTATACGCGTAGTAAAATCCTTCTCCCGCGAAGATGATGCAATTAACAAGTTCTCCGGAAACGTTGACAGCTGGCTTGCAGAGGATAGAAAACTCGGTAAGCTTGCGGCCCTTCTTCCCAGCTTTATCGGATTCCTTGTAATGTTCGGTACTGCTATCATCTGGTTTGCAGGCGGCGTAATGGTAATAACCGATCCCGAAGAGCTT
>JAFTWX010000067.1 GCA_017465095.1 Lachnospiraceae bacterium
ATCGGGTGATTATCCGTCAGATACAGGACATAGTCTGCACGCTTTGGTTTTTCGCGGAAGACAAAATTCCCCTTCAGATTGATTTTACCATCTGTAATCTGAGTCTCCATAGTGATTTTACGGATATTCCATTTGGAGGTAATCGCAGGAGTTATATATTGCAGCTTAATATCTTCTTCTGTCATCTGCTTTTTATTTAGAATAGTGCTCATATTGCGCCTCCGTTCTTGATCGCTGTGTCGATGAGAGATGACAAGCAGTATTTGTGGATTTATTATAGCATTGAATTGCGAATACGTCAAGATTTTGTCAGATATCCAGTAATACATACATCCGCATTTACATTGTTTCTGATAATATTCCCTCTCATACAACAGTCCCTCCTGCCATATTTGCAGTAATCTTTCATCATTAAGTAATATCATATGCTGGGTACACCACAAAAAATAAAGGAACCGAACAAGCACAATATCAATAAGATAGAGCAAAAAGAAAAGTCTCGAATACCAACAAAGGAATTCGGGGCTTTTTTTCTAAAAACACTTGACAAAATCTCAAAAATCGGTTAAACCCACCTGAAAGCAAATCTCAGGAGGCAGCGCCAATGCAAAACTATACTGAAACACTCAGGAACAAACTTCATACCCTGATCTGCGAAATGGGAAAACATCCCGAATGTTTCTGCAGAAATCCCGGCAAAGATTTCACTCGAAACCGGAAACTTCCGTTTGAAAAAGTTCTTTCCATTCTGCTGGGAATGTCCGGCGATCCGCTGCGGAATGAACTGATGGAAGCATTCCATCATGATCCTTCCATGGCTTCTGTTCCTGCTTTTGTTCAGCAGCGAAGCAAACTCTTACCGAATGCTCTCGCCTATTTGTTTCATCGTTGTACCGACAGCTGTATCATACCTAAGTCTTACCGTGGATATCGCCTGCTTGCAGCCGATGGTTCCGATTTGCAGATTCCTGCCAATCCGCAGGACAACGATTCCTATGTCGCTCCCAATAACGGAAGTATGCACTACAATCTCCTGCATCTCAATGCACTCTATGATCTCTGTACCGGCGGTTATCTGGATGCCGTGATTCAGAAATACAGGACACAGAACGAATACCGTGCACTGATTCAGATGACGGAACGTTCTCCGATCACAGAACCGGTCATCCTTATCGCTGACAGGGGATATGAATCCTACAATGTCATTGAGCATATCGCACACAAAGGCTGGAACTATCTCCTCCGGCTTCGGGATTCGGATGGAATTCTTTCAGGGATTTCTCTCCCTGACAATACACAGGAATTTGATATTTCTGTTCACCTTCTTCTTACCCGGAAACAAACAAATGCCGTAAAAACTCTTCTTCGGGAGCAGCCGGACAAATATCACTTTCTTCCGGCGAATGTTACCTTCGACTTTCTTCCTCAGAAAAGTGACGGCTTTTATCCGGTTTCCTTCCGTATTGTCCGTTTTCCTCTCTCTGACACTTCCACGGAAACGCTGATCACCAATCTGGATTCGGATCGGTTTCCGCCGGAGGAATTGAAAAAGCTGTATCATGTGCGCTGGGGCATTGAAACCAGTTTCCGTCACCTGAAGTATACGATCGGTCTGCGTCAGTTCCAAAGCAAAAAGGCGGATCATATTACCCAGGAGATTTTTGCAAGACTGATCATGTACAACTTCTGTGAATGGATTACCTCGCACGTAGTCATTCACTCCAAAAGCAGCAAGTATACCTATCAGGCAAACTTTGCCGCTGCTGTACATATCTGCAGACTATTCTTCTGGTCTAATATTTCTCCGCCGAATGCCGAAGCGCTGATTGCCAGACACATTGTCCCTTTCCGGCCGGATCGCTCTTCACCACGCAGGCTGAAACCCAGCAATTTCAACGGCTTCTTCTATAGAATAGCATAATTCTTCCCGTTTGTATATACTTTTTTTATAGTTTGCGTATACCTTTTGTTTTTGCGCGCTTTTTTTCCTCTTTTTCATTCAAAAAGTGCATCCTCTGAGTTGATTTTCTCTTGGATGCACTTGTGTGGATTTGTTTTACGCTATCTAATTGATATTGCGACCAAGCAGTCCATTTATTCCATGTACAACA
>JAFTWX010000068.1 GCA_017465095.1 Lachnospiraceae bacterium
AAAAAAGAATATTCCGTCTCAAATTCTTTTTTATAATCCTCAGACAACTGTCTGTAATAAGTGGCACGTTTCCGGTGGGCAATGGCATATATGACCGCAATATTCAAAATAATCATGAACAGTACCCATACGACCCGATACGCAGGTGCATTCACCAGCCCCTCAAACCACTCAAGACCGACCACAATCACCGGAGAAAACATACAGAAAATAGAAACAACAATGCCTTCTCCAATAGTAAGCTGAATGGATTTTGTTTTTGCAACTCTTGTTTTCGAGAGTAATACAAGCACAATGCACATCATCATATCCGAGGTCATTCCAACCACCGTCTGCATATGCCCGTCCGAATTCATGAGGTAATATTTTTCAAGTCCTGCTATTTTTTCGAACAAATTCAAAAAGGAATTGAACTGCGAATAGACCAAAATCGCCGGTACCGTCAGAAAAACTGCCCTGATTCTGTGGCTGTTGCACAGCAGAAGTGTGACCGCTATATTGTACAGGCACATAAAAGCAAAAATAATCCAATCGTGTCCCTCCAGCACAACGGATATCACAACAAAGCTTACAAAAAAAATCGCATCTGCAAGCACAACATTCCGCAAACTGATTTTCATGTCGCATCCAAACAACAAATACAAAATCAACCAGAGATCCGTCATGGCAAACACATTCATCATAACTTCTATGAAAAACAACAATATATCCATTATATGATATCCTCTCCAAGATACCGAAACAGCTGTTTCTGGTACTCTGTCACCCGTTTTCTGCTCAATGGAAGCTTACAATCCCGCGAAAGCACCACCTTACCGTTTTCAACTCCCTTGTGATGATACATGTTGACGAGATATTTTCTGTGAATACGAAAAAAACCTTGTCCTTCCAGCTGTTCTTCATAATGTTTTAAGCTGTTATCACTGATAAAATGCTGCGTTTTTGTGTATAGAATCGTATACTTGTCCTCTGCACTAATATACAACAAATCCTGCAGATTGACTACCTCTTCTCCTTCTGCCACTTTTACCCGAAGTTTCTTTTTCTTTTTATATTCTGCAAGAATATCTGCGAAAAGAGTACGCAAATCCTTTTCGGAAACAGGTTTTAACAAATAACGAAAGGCATTCGCTTCATATCCTTTCACTGCATATTCGACGTACGCCGTAACGAACACCAGAAAAACGTCCGGATACATCTGCTTGATTCTTTTTCCGAGAGTAATTCCGTCCATATTTCCAAGTTCAATGTCCAACAGAACCAAATCCGGCACCTTTTCCATTGACTCCTGCATCTTCTCCATGTGTTCAAGCAGACTTTCCGCATCCGAAAAAATTTTCAGCACATGCGGATAGTCCTCGCTAACCACTGCGCACACTTCCGCCAAGTGACTGCTATGCTCTTTTCTGTCCTCACATATATAAATTGTAAAATGTTGCATGTCTGAATCCTCTGTTTTCCTTGAAAAAGCGACGATATCAAACCGCCGCTTTTCCGCATTCATCATTTGATTTTTTTACTCTTCTTTACCTTGCTCCATTCAGAATAATAGGTTTTTCCTTTTACCTTCTTGTAAGATCTGATACGGAAATAATATACCTTTTTACTCTTTAATTTTTTGATGGTCACGCTCTTCTTGGAAGCACCTTTTACCTTGACTTTTTTTCCTTTTTCTATTTTGGCCTTTGACGTGCTGTACTGAATCTGATATCCGTTTACACCGGATTTCTTCTTCCAAGTTACGGTTGCACTTTTTTTCTTCGGAGTAATTTTTTTGATGGAAGTTGCATTTACCTTTATCGGCTTTTCATTAACACTGAAGGAATATTTCTGTACGCTTCCGGATGCTGAAACTAAATCCGTACCGGCTCTGAAATAGTAAACCCCTGTTGCAGGACAAACAAAAGTATATTGTCCGTTTTTAAAATCTCTGCAACCGAAAACTTTTTCGCCATTGGCATCTTCAATACGGAAATCCGGAGCACGGCCAAGTCCGCCGTCTTCCATCTGACCTTTAAAAATGTATGTTTTACCCTTCTGCAGAGTTATCTTGAAAAAGTCATCACAAGGACCTTTCCCCCAGAATGAATACGGACGTGTCGAATATTCTCCGGACACAGTCGTTCCGAGTGTATACACATTCGCCGTTTCCTTTGTATTGTTTGGTTCCGTTTCAAAATAAATATCCGGGGTATATGCAAACGAATATTTCATAGTAGCTGTTGTATTTTTTATACTGTACAAACCGGTGGTTACGGAAAAATAATAAGTGCCCGGATTCAAACCGATTTTGTACCCATGCTTCTGCGCCGGTTCATCCCCCAAATCATAGTAATGTCTCCAGAGACAATTTCCATTGGCATCAATCACATTAAAAAACGGCTGCAACAATCCATTACCTTCCGCATTCAAAAACGGGTTGTCACCGTAAAATGTAAGATACCCTTTTTGAGAAACCGTGAATTTGTAATTGTATTCAAGATCTGTTTTTCCCGCCAGCTGATAATCTTTATTATACTGCATTGCTGCAGCGGTCGATTTGATCGCATTCATTTCCTCTGCTGTGTACACTTTGTAGTAAGGCACATCTTCTGCCTTTACATCAACCTTTGCACCGAATACACCGGCAAAAACTGCTCCGACCAACATAGCAAAGGCAACTATCTGTCTCTTCAATTTCATGTGTCATCCTCCCTTATACCTTATTCATAAATATTGGTAAAAAGATGATAACACACGCCTGTTTTCCCTTGCTTTTTTTCCGACAAAAGGCTTGTTTTCTCCGACGAACGGCCGTTAACCTTGCCGATAAAATTCCTTTCTGAGGCCGTCTGAAAAATACATTCCAAGGGCTGCTGCCCATTGGTCGAGCTTATCAAATCCGGCAAATTCTGCCACAGTATCGCCGCCGGCTGCTGCCACCACAATCTTCTCCATAACTTCCGGCGCCTGCTCAAGCCATTCCTCCAACCTATCTTCATCATAATATCTGTTGTACTGCGCCAAAAGTGCAGCAATTTTCTCTGCATGATTGGAAACTCTCTCCTCGAAATCCTCCGCCGCCATCGTATCCCGATTGTTCACTGCATTGGCATATGACATAAGTTCTAATGTATATTTGCGCACAAACAAATCCCGCAGTTTTGTAATCATGGCATCCGGATAAAACAGCGCAAAAATGTCCACCACATTTCCCGCTGCCTGTTCCGCTCTCTGTGCCACGTCACGCTGACGGGCTGCGGATTGCGACAGCGATACCAGATACAGTTTCAGCCATCCCGCATACTGCAGCATCGCTTTGTTCATATCGCTCATCATCTGAATTTCATCTGCGGACGGCTTTTCCGGGAAAAGATTTCCCTTGCAAATTTTGAGTCTCATTCCCTCCTGCAGATTGTAAGGGTCCACACCCGGATTCGCAAGAAGAATGAGTGGTACTGTCGTTCTGTATTTCTGTGCCAGGCGATACAAAGTATCTCCTCTCACAATTTCATGCGTAATCATCTGACATTCCGCCATAATGCCTCCGTTATATTAAACTATATTTCTATTTAATATATGTGACATTTCCCGGATTGTGAGCCTTAGCAAACTTTTAATAACTGCGAATCTTATCTTCGGAGTCGTCCGTCGTCTTATCTATCTTACGGATTACCACATAATAGCTGTAATTGTCGTTGACTTTCACTTCCACCCGGTCTCCTACCTTATGTCCGAGAAGCGCCTTTCCAAGCGGCGATTCAATACTGATTAAATTGGAAAGAGAATTACTTCGTACCGTTGTGACAATACGATACACTTCCTCTTCCTCATCCTCTTCAATATACACCGTCACGGTATTATTCATTCCAACCTCATCATCTCTTGATTCGTCCGATATGATTTGTGCTGTTTTTATCATTCTCTCCAAATACCGGATTCTGCCCTCGTTCTTATTTTTTTCCCGCTTGGCAGCATGATATTCAAAATTCTCACTGAGGTCGCCATGGGCTCTTGCTTCCTTCACTGACTCCAGAAGCTCCGGACGTTTTACAAGCTTTCTGTATTCAATTTCTTCCTTCATTTTATTACACTTGTCGAAGTAAAACAGCAGTACGCACATGAACCGTCGAAAGATTCAAATGAATAAAGTGATTAT
>JAFTWX010000069.1 GCA_017465095.1 Lachnospiraceae bacterium
TCATAATCCGGAGTTTTTCCAAATTTTCTCTGGCAGTTAAATTCTCTTTCGCATAGGGTGTTTCTATCATGAAACTCATACGGCTTCTCGCACCCGCCAGTCCTTCTTCCGAAGTCTCCCCATAGATAGATATTTTCCCGTCCGTCGGAAGCACAAGACCTCCTAATATTTTCATAATCGTAGTCTTACCTGCACCGTTCGGTCCAATCAATCCCACAATTTGCCCCTCTCTTATTTGAAAATCTACATCCTTTACCACCTTGTGGTCCATATATTGCTTGGTAAGTCCCTTTGCTTCGATAATTATATTGCTCATAATCTCCTCCAAAGTATCTCTATTTTCAGTTCCTATTTTAGAATAAAAAAGAAACTTAAAGAATTTCTTAAATTTTTTAAATTCTTTAAATTTCTTTTTTAAATCTAATTCCGATGCGTAAGCTGCTTTCTTCTTTTCTTGCAAATACTTCCGCCCCTTGTTTCATGGCCAGCAGCTTCACAATATAGAGTCCCAAGCCGGTACCCTGGTTGCTGCGAGCCTCTTCGCCCCGATACGTTCTGTCAAAAAGCCTGGTCTCATCCACCATCTGCCCCGGCATAAGTACGTTTGCAAAAGATAATTCACAGCTTCTACCATCTTTTTCTGTTTCTACCAATGAAATTTCAAAGCTTTCCTTTGCATATCTAAGTACATTGGCCAAAAGATTTCCCAGCATACGAAGAATCAAGTCTTCATTGCCGTCTATCACAATACTTTTATCCGGAATATGCATAACAGGGTGCAAATTACAGTTTTTGATAACCGCCTCATGATCCACGACAAACTGTATGAGAAGCGCTGTTATATCAAGCCCGGAACAAACCACGCTGCTTTCATCACTTTCCAGCATCGCCAATTCAAAAAATTCATCCATCATTTGCTTGAGACTATCGGTTTTTTGAAGTCCGGTTTCCAAATAGCTTTGCTGTTTCTCAGTTAGATTTCCTTCCTGCTGTAGCATTTGAAGGTTTCCTTTTACAACAGTCAGCGGCGTTCGAAGATCATGCGCAATATCCGATACCGATTGCTTCCACTTTTCTTCTTCCTTCATTATGCGAAGCTTCATTTCCTTTTGATAATCCAGATTTTCATTCATTTCCGATACCAAATCTGTCAGATCTTTATCAAATAACGAAATCGTAAGCTGTCGATTGTAAGACATTTCTTTTGTTTTTCCAAGTTCTCCCCTGCACTTTCTGATTTCTCGTTTTAATGCATGAAGATACAAAAAAAGAGCCACACAGAGAAGAAGCAAAACCACACTAATTGCTATCCACATATTTTTCCTCCTGCTGCTTCTTCAGCCGGTATCCGATTCCCCAAACTGTCTCCACAAACTCCTGCCCGGTCGCTTTTTTCAATTTACTACGAAGATTACTCAAATGAACATTAATTGTATTGTCTTCGTAATAATATACATCATTCCAGACAGTCTCGTACAAATTTGCTTTCGTATACGTTTTTTCCGGCTGTTCTAAGAAAAGCTGTAACAGGTGCATTTCTTTTGCTGTCAGCGAAATATTCTGTTGCCCGTAAGCAACTCTGTTCTGCTCTGTATATAATTTCAAATCGCCGCAGCAAAGCACGCTTTCTTCCTTTTTTTCATCTTTTGAAGCCAAGCCGCTTCTGCGCAGCACTACCTCAATACGAACCAGCACCTCGTCCAAATCAAACGGTTTTAAAATATAGTCATCCGCCCCCATACGAAGCACTTCAAGACGCGTTTCTACCTGGGATTTAGCAGACAAAACAATCACCGGTGTCTGGGAATGCTCGCGCAATTCACCAATCAGCACGTCCCCGCTCTTATAGGGAAGCATGAGATCCATGAGCACAACCTTGTATGTATTTTTCTTCAATAATTCCGACGCCCGCTTTCCGTCATACGCACATTCCACTTCATAATCATGCGCCATCAGAAAATCGGCAAGCATCTGACTGATTTCTTTATAGTCTTCTACGATTAGAATACGTCCTTTGTTCATAATGGACCTCCTTTTGCTTATCATAACACATTTTGGGGGGATATTTTTGTTCCTTTTTCTAATGTTGTCTCCCCATAACCTTTTAATAGCTGCATATACGGAGACAAAAATTTCAAAAGCCCGTCCTTTTCTGTATTATGTAAACTGTTTCTTCTCCCCACTGTCCCAAAAAATAAACATTTGGGAGAACCTAATGCAAAATGCAGTCATTTTTTCTCCCCATATTAAATTACAGTAACTTCATGGGGATAATCAAAACTATACAAGCGTGAATAATCCGATTTTATCCCCTTGACCATGCCCCCCTCCTCGAACAAAACAGACTCACATTCAGAAAAAACAAACTCCTCTGAATATGAGCCTCTATAATCGAAACTATATAATTACTGTAACCTACGCGTAATCGCCGCAGTGCAGTACAGGAATCGTCGGATCTGTCTGTTTTAATGTCTTCTGTACATCGATTACCCGCTGATTAGAGCTTCCCTTCCAAAGAAGTTTCACATCCCTGCATTCCTGCATATATTCTCCGTCCACGAGCACATCAACATATTGCATCGCCGGATAGTGTAAAATTTTCTCCCAAACATCACCGGTGTACAACCAAATGGTCTTGTCCGGATATTTCTCCTTAATCTCTGCCATCAGAGCACGGACACCGACACGGTTGGCTGCATGAAGCGGATCTCCGCCCGAGAACGTAATACCTGAAATATAGCTTTTCTCCAACTGGTCGAAAATTTCCTGTTTTGCCGCCTCGTCAAATTCAAGTCCGCCGTCCGGATCCCATGTGAGTGGATTCTGACAGCCTTTGCAGCAATGGGTACAGCCTGCAACCCACAGAACCACCCTCAGTCCGTCTCCGTTTAACATATCATCATGTGTAATATTGTGATACCTCATAACATTCTTCCTTTACATACTCTTACGATCTGCGATTTCTGCCATTTTGGCATCCGATAATCTGGTATCTCCATGTACTCTCGAATAAGCCAGATAACCATTCATTCGGTCAATTTTCGTAAGATTTCTGCTTCCGCATTTCGGACAAACGTCCATCTCAAGCTCCTGGTGACCGCAGTCATCGCAATAAGCCAGAGACATATTCACACCCTCATAAAAGCCCATATCCATCGCACGGCGGATCAGAGTTTTAATCGCATCGAAATTGTAATCGATCGGGTATTTTACATACTGAATCTTTCCTCCGTTGGAAAGCTCCCAAAAACGGTATTCCAAATCCTGTTTTTCAATCGGTGTAATACCTTCTGTCACGTGACAGTGGAAGCTGTTGGAAACGTATTCTTTGTCAGACACGCCTTCCACAATTCCGTATTTTGCACGGAACTGTTTTACCTGCAGACCGCAAAGGTTCTCTGCCGGTGTTCCGTAAATCGCATAAAGATTTCCGTCCTCTTCTTTGAACTCAGCAATCTTATTGTTAATGTGTTCAAGAACTTCAAGGGCAAACGCACCGTCCTCCACAAGGGACTTTCCGTTATAAAGCTCCTGCAACTCATTGAAAGCGGTGATGCCGAAGGATGCTGTCGCATATTTCAAAAGCGGTTTAATCTTATCGTGCAGCTCCAAATGTCCGTTCAAAAATCCACCTTCACAGTAAGCAAGCGGGTTGGTAGATGCACGCATCTCTCCCAGGTATGCATACGTACGAATATGAAGCTGACGGATCAGATTCAGATAGTAGTCAAGCACTTCATAGAAATCCTTGCTCTCCTGTCTTGCCTTCGCAAGAATCATCGGCAAATGAAGAGAAACTGCACCGATATTGAAACGTCCCACAAAAATCGGGGAATCGTTTTCATCTGCCGGATGCATTCCGCCTCTCTCGTACCAAGGAGAAAGGAATGCACGACACCCCATCGGGGAAATCACCTTTCCGTACTGCTTGTACATGCTTGCAATATAGCCTTTTCCGGTCAGTGAGAGCCAATCCGGATACATTGTCTTGGCTGAACATTTCACACCGGCTTCAAAAACGTCTTCCAGATCTTTGCCCGGTCCGTGAAGATTTTCGTCATACAAGAACACAATCTTCGGGAAAAGTACCGGTTTCTTGCATTCTTTTTTACCTTGTCCGCGTCTGCGAACATTGAGAAGAGAAATCGTTGCAAGTTTGGCAAAACGCTCGGTACCGATACCCGCGGTCACCGTAATGAACGGATAATCACCACGGCTTGATGCTACCGTATTGAACTTGTACTCCCAACCCTGGAAGCCCTGTTCAAACTCACGGACTACATCCGCATAAGCTTCCCCCTCTGCAGTCTCGCAATCAATTCCGAGTTTGGTATATTTTGCAATGGCCTTCTCATATGATTTTTCCGCATACGGTGCCAAAATCTTGTCCACCTCAGGAACCGTAAATCCACCATACTGCTGACTGGCAGCTGAAAGCACGATATCTCCGATGACATCGAATGCAACATCCAGCGTCTTAGGCTCATTGTACCAGATGTTACCCATCTCAAAACCACCCTTTAATACGTTTGCCACGTCAAAAAGACAGCAGTTCATCGTGTCTCGTCTCGCTGACATATCATGAACATAAATATATCCGTCACGACAAGCCTGAATCTCCTCCGTTGTCATAAAGAACTTCTGATAAAGCTCTTTATTAAACTGATTAAAAATCAAACTTCTCTTTGTAGATACAAGCGCAGAGTCCGTATTGGCATTTTCTTTATCTCCCACATACATGATAGACTGACTCTTCTTATATACATCATCCATCATTTTTACGAAATCCTGCTTATAATTGCGGTAATCTCTGTAGGATTTGGCAACAATCGGTTTTACATCCTCAAGTGCGCTCTCTACTATATTATGCATAATCGGAATCGGAATCTCATCTGTCTCAAGGGAATCCACCTTATCCACTACATATTGACAAATATGCTTCTTTTCCTCTTCCGTAAATTTCGTCAATGCACGGTAAGCAGATTTGCCGACAGCATCAATTACCTTCTGCACATTAAATTTCTCAAGACTTCCGTCCTTTTTTACGACTTTTACATCCTTCTGCGGACGAAACATTTCCCCGTAATTCGGGGCTTTATTGCCCTTTTCCACTACTTCCTGTCCCATAAAGTACATATTTCCTTTCTCTTATATAAGCACGCTATATCGTGATTTAACTTTTACAAAAACACAATATCTTGTGGTGTACAGTTACTAAGTATAAAAGACAACCGTCTCACTGTCAACTCAAATGGCCTGGAAAAAATGCACAAAAAAAGGAACCCGAATTTGTGTTAAATTACGAGTCCCTTTTTCTGTGTTTCATTGACCGATTTTGTTAAAACATATTGCAGTTTTTGACTGATTCGATTGCTTCTTTAATTACTTCCACCGGAAGAACAAGAGCAAAACGCACATGTCCTGCACCGAGGCTTCCGAAACTGCTTCCCGGTGTACAGAGAACACCGCTCTTTTCGAACATATCCATGACAAATTTCACATCATCCTGTCCGTAAGCAGCCGGAATCTTTGTCCATGCAAACATGGTTCCTTCGCTCCGCTCAAAATCCCAACCAATCTGTGTAAATCCGTCACAGAGAGCATTTCTTCTCTCTTCATATTGCCTGCACTGTTCAATCACATTATCGACCGGACCGGTCAGTGCTGCTATGGCACCGATCTGCACCGGCAAAAAGGTTCCGTAATCAATCTGACTTCTTATTTTTTTGAAGGCCTGTACCACTTCTTTGTTTCCTACAAGGAATCCCATACGGGCTCCTGTGTAATTAAATGACTTCGACAGAGAGTAAAACTCTACGCCGACATCCTTTGCTCCCGGATATGACAGGAACGAACGACCTTCTCTTCCGTCATAAATAATATCCGAATACGCATTGTCGTGAATTACCCAAATCTCATTTTTCTTTGCCCATGCAATGAGCTCCTCATAAAATGACGGCGGCGCACATTTACACACCGGATTGAGCGGATAAGAAACAATAATCGCCTTTGCTGCCTTTACCGTTTCCGGATCAATGGATGACAAATTCGGCAAATATCCCTTATCTTCTATCAAGTCATAGGTCTCAACTTTAGCTCCCGTGAGCGCAGGTCCAATCTCAAAAATCGGATATCCCGGATTCGGAACAAGAACCACATCTCCCGGATCAAACAGGCAAAAACCGATATGGGCAAGTCCTTCCTGGGATCCGTACACCGATGTAATCTCATCGGCAGACAGCGTCACATGATATCTTTTGTCAAAACGCTGTATTACCGCATCTGTCAATTCCGGCAGATCCGCAAGGGAATACTTGAAGTTTTCCGGTTTTTTACACGCCTCGGAAACAGCATCCATAATGTGCTGCGCCGGCTTGAAATCCGGTGTTCCTACCGAAAAGTTGTACACTTTTCCCCCTTGTTTTATTCTTTCGTTTTTCTTCTCATTTAATACCTGAAAAATTCCTTCTTCTACCTGACTGACTTTGCTTGATAATGGTTTCATTTTTCATTTCCTCCCAAATTATTCGTATTCTTTCATTATCTTACTTAAATAATCTTTGTAATCAGAAACAACCTGTTCCGGTTTTAATATTTTAATCTGACCGCCGAGTCCTGTAATCCATCCGAAAAACGGATTGGAAACAGCTACTTTGACACGGGCAGAACACATATCGCCCTCTCTTTTGCGGATATCTATTTCTTTACCGAACCGGTCAATGACAATACCGATTTGATTTTCCGGAAACTGCAGGGTTATCATCTGTTCTTCCCCGGCAAACATTCCGAAGTTTTGCTGTGTGTAAATGGCCGGATTGATACTTTTCGCAGTTTCATTTCCTTCCCGCTGCTGTTTTGAAACCGAAAGCGCATGCATTTTGTCCACGCGGTAATGCTTCATACACGCTACCTTCTCATCATACGCAACCAAATAATAGTTTTCATCCTTCCACACAAGGAAAAAAGGACTGACTTCATAAAACGCACCAGCCTTGCGGAAATGCATTTGTTTGTCTACACCCCAATCATAATATTGGAAACGGATTTTTTTGTTTTCCTGCATAGCCCTGTGTATATCATCCACGCTGTAATAAATACTTTCATTGCTGTTTTTATTGCGTTCGGACACATACACCTGGCGCCGGAGCTGTCTTGCTTCATGGGCGCTTACAAGTTTTTCCAATTTCGCAATCAAATCCGTGGACTTCTTCGCCGTGATAAATTTGGATGATTGTACCGCATCCACCAAAAGCTTCAGCTCCGCCAGTTCAAATTCCCGGCTCGCCATGTAATAACCGCTGTTGTCCCTTTTTTTCGAAACAAGGATATCGTATCCGAAATCCTGCAACGCCTGAATATCCGCATAAATGGTCTTCCGCTCTACGCGGATACCTTCTTTTTCCAGCGCCTCGATAATTTCCGGTGTCGATATTGCATGGTTTTCATCCGTGCGTTCGGCTAACAGTTTCAATATGTAAAGAATCTTCAGCTTTTGTCCTTCTGATTTTGCCATAGTATATCCTCCACATCCCACAAACGGGAAATCATCCATGTCACATTTTCCGGCTTTTCTTCCTGCGCAGCACCCGGTGCAAACCAACAACGGTCCAACCCGGCATTTTGTGCCCCTTTCATGTCTGACGTCATGGAATCTCCCACTACCAATATACGGGTTTTATCAACTTCCGTATTGTCACAGCTATATTTCTGCCCGATTTCTCTCAGACAATGTTCAAAAAAACGGACGTCCGGTTTATCGTATCCTACTGCCTCCGAAATAAACAACGCTTCCATCACCGCATCAAAACCGGCCAGGTGAAGTTTGTTTTTCTGCACCTGCTCCAAACCGTTTGAAACAACAAACTGCAAAAAGCCTTCTTCCTTCAGTTTTTTGCAAAGCGACAGGGAGTCATCCAGATAAAAGTATACATCGCCGAGATTTTTCTGATAACACAATCGGAATTCATCCACTTCGATTCCGGCCAAAGTTTCATATCCGATTCCTTTTCCGGACAGCGGACCTCCCTCCCGAAACAATTCAAAAAGATCCGTAAATCTGCCGGTCAAAAGTTCAGCCCTTGTAACTTCCCTGCGCTCCAGCCGCTTCCAATAATCAAGATTAATCTCATAAAATGCTTTGTAAATTGCATCGTCAATCTGCATCCCGTAAAAGCGAAATACTTCTTCCAGCGCCCACCGTTCCGAACGGTGAAAATCCAAAAGGGTACCGTCCACATCCCACAGGATAATGTCATATCGTCTTTCTCTCATATCATTCCCTTTCTTCCCTTGAAAAAGAATCATGAAAAAACAGGTGCTCAAACTTCTTTGAACACCTGTGCTTTATACTATTCGGTTTCTGCTTCTTCCGTTTCTTCCAGTATCGCTGCGTCCTTGGCATTCTTAGATTTTCTCCAGATAGAACCTGCCCAAAAGCCAAGCGCTGCAACAACTGCAATCACGATCATCAACACAATATAAGATAAAAATGTATTTACAAATAAAATAAGATTATTCACGGTATATACCTCCAATCACTTCTAGTATCATACCACTTTCCTATGGGCAACGTCAAGTGCTCTGCACCTTATCTTTGCCAATACAAAGCTTATCTCCACTCGCCGCTTTCCAGGAATGCGGATGCTCTTTTTTCTGCCCTGCAAATAATATCTTCCTCATATCCGAGCACCGACAGCAGGCGGATGGCATTCCGACTGGTCGCCTTCCCCTCTTTCAGCAGATAATTAAATTTCACATCGCCGTTTTCAATGGTTTCCTCGAAATGATAGTTTTCATACTGTTCTTTCATAAGGGACGTCAATTCAATATCATGGGTTGCTGCAAAGCACAGTACTTTTTTCTGTGCAAAACTTGCCAGTATTTCCGAGGAAGCAGCAATCCGCTCCACGGTATTTGTTCCGCGCAAAACTTCATCCACGAAGCACATGACAGGCAGTCCCTTCTCCCCGGCCGCCTCAAGAATTCTTTTCAGCGCTTTGATTTCAACGATGAAATAACTCTCACTGTTCTCCAGGCTGTCCCGAAGTGCCATGGACGTGTACACTCTGTAATACGCACTCCTGTAGTCTTTCGCACAGACAGTATGCACCGACTGGGCCATAATCTGGGCAATGGCAATCGTCTTTAAAAATGTGGATTTGCCGGACGCATTGGAACCGGTAAGAAGCATCCCTTTTTTGACCGAAAAACTGTTGTCCACCGGATCACGGAGCAGCGGATGATAAATCTCCTCAGCCGAAAGTCCGGATACCGTACGCTCTTGTGCCTCATTTTCACCCGCTGTGTTCTCAAGGTTCGGCACCGTGTATTGTTCCAGACTTGCACGGTAAGCCCCGATTGAAATCATACTTTCAATATAACCCATCGTCTCAATGATGGAAATAATGTCTTCTTTGTATTTTTTGCACTCGGAAAGCATGGTATTAAATTTAATCAAATTCAAATGCAGTCCCATACGGACATAATCCATGAGTATATCCATAGGATTCCCGCTCATGGAATCCTGATGCGTGAGAAGCGAAGAAAACCGCCGGAATTTGCGGAATTTTTTACGTTTTTCATCCATGTCCGCAACCATTGTACCAATCGCTTCCACGTTTGCTTCCGAGAACCGGCTCTCCATTTCCAGCACACGTAAAATGTACGCAAATGTGGTAATATACGGGTCTATCTCAGCTTTTTCCTTGAAATAGCTTGCCAGATTGTAACAAAGCAATCCGCAAACAAGCGCAAATCCAATGCCGGAATACGGTGAAAAACAAAGGAACACCGATATCACCATCGCGACTATCACCGCATAATGCTTTGCATTTGACTTCTCCTTTAAACCATCCAGATAATCCATGTATTCGTATATGGAATATTTCCCGGTTCTGCCGATAGACGCAAATAAAAGTTGCAGCTTAACTCTGTCATCTGTATGCTCTGAAAACCACCGGATCAACATCTCCCTCTTTTCCAGCTCGCTTTCATCTGCAGTCGGAATCCGCAGCAAGGTGTAAAGCATCTCTTCTCCCGCCGCCGAAAACGTATAATCCATACGGCAAAATACCTTGTCCATTTCCAGATCATTCCAGGTTATATCATCCACACAAAATTCTCCGGTTATTCTTTTGAAATGCGTGGCTATCGTCTCAAGGCGCCCTTCCGGGTATTTTTTGGAAGTTACATTCCCGTAATTTTCATACAGACTTTTTTTGAATTCTTTTTTTCTTCTTTTTTCATCCAGCACGCAGCGTATCATATAAATGATCAGAAACAGGACGATCACTGCGCCTAAAATGATATATTCCATGCCTATTTGAACCTTTCTGCGATGGCATTTGCCTTTTTGTAAAGTTCTTCCGGATCTTCCCCGATGTCAAATCTGCCATCTTCATATAAAATTTTGCCGTTGATCATCGTCAGCTTGACATTTTGTTTGCTTCCGCTGTACACGATGTTTTTGGCGATGTTGTTGATCGGCTGCATGTTCGGCTGATGCATATCAATCATAATAAGATCCGCATATTTACCCTCGGCTAACACATCACAATCCGTAAGCCCCATCGCTTTGGCACCGTTCACCGTCGCCATACGCAATACCTCAAGAGCATCCACACTGGCTGCATCTTTGTCCAGATATTTTGCAAGTCCTGTCACAAGGAACATCTCGCGGAACATATCCAGACAGTTGTTGCTTCCCGCTCCGTCCGTACCGATCGCTACCGGAATTCCTTCGGAAAGGAAACGGCTGATCGGTGCAATACCGCTTGCCAGCTTCAGATTGGAAGCCGGATTCGTTACCGCCGTAAGACCGCGCTTTTTAAATATTTCAAAATCTTTGTCATCTAAATAGATACAGTGATATCCGCCACCGCCGAAATCATAGAGTCCCAGCTTGTCAAACAGCTGTGTCGGTGACATACCGTAACGTTCAAAACACTCTTTCACTTCCAGTTCCGTCTCTGAATTGTGAGCAAAAAACGGTACTTTATATTTCTGCACCATAGCAGCGATTTTTTCCAAAAGTTCCATGGAACAGGTATATTCCGCATGGGCACCGAGCATATAGGACGACAAACTGTTCTTTGCATTCAGTTTGAGGAATCGCTCCTCCATCACCTCAGGTTCCGGCCCGAAATTGTTGATACCGCTGACCTGAACATTTCTCATACCGCATTCCGTATAGGCATCAATGATCGTCTCCGGTGTCAGATACATATCAAACACCGCTGTCACACCGCTCGTCAGGTATTCCAGCACGGACATCTTTGTAAGCTCATAGACATCCTGTCCGGTCATCTGACCTTCCACCGGAAAAATTCTCTTTTCCAGCCATCCCTGCAACGGCTCATCGTCCGCCAGGGAACGGAACAGCACCATGGCCGAATGCGCATGTGCATCTTTGAATCCCGGCATCAAAAGATTGCCCTCACAGTCAATCTCTCTGTCCCACACCGGTACATCCTGCCCGATTTTTGAAGCAATTTCCGCCTCCGGCGCATCCGAACCAACGTATAAAATTCTCTCACCTTCGACCCAAAGTTGTCCTGTGATAACCTCAATCGGTTCCTCCATAGTCAGTATTCTCGCATTGTAAAAACGAATATTCATATCCTTGTTCCTCTCTCACTCCAAATTAGCTGCGCCGAATCCTTCCGGCATCAGCTGCGCCAGTGTAAAATGCTTGTATTCCTCCGCACTTTTGGCAACAATAATCTGCATTTTTTCCGGATCGCAAAACTCCATCATCACCTGTCTGCACACACCGCAAGGCGCTGCATAATCCCCTGCGCTTCCTTTTTTCCCTCCGACAATGGCAATGGCCGAAAACTCCTTTTTCCCTTCGCTGACCGCCTTAAAAATTGCCGTTCGCTCTGCACAATTGCTCGGTCCGTAGGCTGCGTTTTCGATGTTACATCCGGTATAAATTTCACCTTCCGCCGTCAAAAGTGCTGCCCCGACCATGTAGCCGGAATACGGAGAATAAGAAAACTCTCTTGCAGCTTTGGCCTGTTCTATCAATGTGACAATTTGTTCTTTTTGCATAGGCTACCTTCTTCCTGATTTTGCTTTCTGAAATCACTCATCCAAACGTATCAGAAACGTTTTACACTCTCGGTAAGCAGCTTTTTAAACAACGGTGCTGCTTTGTTCGCCGCTTCCTGCACCTCTTCATGGGTAAGCGGATTGGCTGATAATCCTGCTCCCAGGTTGCAAACGCAGGAAATACCGCAGATGCGCATTCCCATATGGTTCGCCGTGATAGCTTCCACCGCCGTGGACATACCTACTGCATCCGCGCCGAGCAGTCCTGCCATGCGAACCTCCGCCGGCGATTCAAAGGACGGTCCCGTAAACTGGATGTAAACTCCTTCCTGCAGCTTGATGTCATTCTCTTTTGCCGTGCTGCGGATAATATCGCAGAGCTGCTTATCATATATTTCCGTCATATCCGGGAATCTTGTTCCCAGTTCATCGATATTCGGTCCCATCAGCGGATTCGGTGCAAATACGGAAATCTGATCTGTAATCAGCATGAAATCCCCGGCTCCGAAGGACGGATTCACTCCGCCGGAAGCGTTGGTCAGGAATAAAATTTCTGCTCCCATCAGCTTCATCAGTCTGGTCGGAAGCACTACATCCGAAATCGGATATCCTTCATAGTAATGCACGCGGCCTTTCATACATACAACCGGAACCTCGCCCACATATCCGAAAATAAATTTTCCTGCATGTCCCGGAACGGTTGAAACCGGGAATCCTTTGATCTCCTCGTAAGAAATCTCACATTCCACGCGGATATCGTCCGCATAGTCACCAAGTCCCGAACCGAGAACAATCGCCACCTTCGGAACAAAGTCCGTCTTCTCTCTCACACTCTTCAAACAATCCTGTAATTTTGCATATACCTCATTCATATGATTACCTCCTTCTATTTATCATAAGCTTTTACATAAACAAAGTTTTCATTGGCCCGGCTCATCTCATACTCCGGGTTCAAAATCGCCTCCAGCAAATGTCCACCCGTACATTCTGTCGGCTTGACCGTTACCCCAAGCTCACTTTGCACATCGGTGATGGTCCTGTCATCCAAAAAAACTTCCTCGCCGGTGCGGAGCATATTGCACGGAATCAAAACTGCATCTCCCAACTTTTCTCCCGCCTGTTGTCTCTCCGAAAGCTGTGCCAGAAGATCCTGTCCGGTCACAAGCCCGGAAACGGTGATGGTCTCCCCGAAGAAATCATTCCGGATCGCCGCTACATGAATCTGAAGATTCGGAAAACGCTTGGTGATTTTTTGTGCAAATGTCGTAAGCGTGTCGCAGGTCAGTTTTCCCGTAGCAAGAGTTACCGTGCGCTCACATTCTTCCAAACTCTTACATTTGCTCTCATCTGCAAGAAGCATGTTCCACGCCTCTTCAAACTCTGTCATGAGCAGTCGCATCATCCCGACGCCGTTCTCCAACTGGATATAGCCGTCATACCGGTCTTCCTCCGGAAACTCCCTTCCGGCCAGAATATACCACTCATCACTGGCATGGATGAAATGCAATCCGTATGCATCATAAAACTCCTGCTGTCTGCTCTCAATCAGATCAATAATCTCGCCGGCCTCCTCTTTTGTGTAGAGCTCCAGCGGAAACAGTCCGTCACGGAATTTGGTAATACCGGCAGGTACCACCGATACGCTCCGCATAAACGGAAGATATTTGGAAAGATCGTCAATGGAACGCTTCAGCTCTGCTCCGTCATTAACCCCTTTGCAACAGACAATCTGGCCGTTCATCTCCACATGTCCCTCATACAGCTTGTCCAGATATTTGAGTTTTTCCCCCGCAAAGCGATTGTTAAGCATCTTGCATCTGAGCTCCGGATTGGTCGTCTGCACCGAAATGTTAATCGGCGCTAACTGCATCCGTATAATGCGGTCAAAATCCTCATCGGACATGTTGGTCAGCGTAATATAGTTGCCCTGCAGAAACGAAAGTCTGGAATCATCATCTTTAAAATAAAGCGTCTCCCGCATTCCCGGAGGCATTTGATCGATAAAGCAGAAAATGCATTTGTTGTGACAGCTTTTATACTCGCTCATGAGACCGTTTTCAAACTCGATTCCCAGATCATCGTCAAAATCCTTGTCAATTTCCAAAAGCCATTCTTCCCCGTCCGCTTTTCGTATCAAAACTTCAATATATTCATCTTTGATTAAAAAGCGATAATCAAAAACATCTTTGATTTCCTGTTCATTGATTGCGAGAAGCACATCCCCCGGCTCTATCTCCATCTCCTCGGCGATGGATTCCGGAAGCACTTCCTTAATCACATGTTCATAGCACTTTTTCATTCTGTACTCACCTTGTCAGTCTGATTACTTTTGCGGCAAAAAACCACACTCTTATCTTACCAAGAATTGCTTGCTTCATCAACCAAAAAAACGGCTGCTTTGATGAAGCAGCCGCTCTCCTTATATAATAATGCAGACAAGTCCTCCGTTGGTGTCATTGACAATCTTCTGCATGGTATCCTGAAGTTTTATCTGGCTCTCTTCTCCAATCATGGAGACTTTTGCCGTAATTCCGTCCTGCACCATCTGTTCCACCGTTTTTCCGAAAATATTGGTCTCCCATATTCCGTCATTTCCCTGCTCATTCTGTCCGATGTAGGCAATCAAATCCTCCGCCTGCTCCTTTGTCCCGACAATCGGCGCAATCTCCGTCTCGATGTTGGCACGAATCATATGAATGGACGGACTCTGCGCACGGATTTTCACGCCGAATTTATTTCCGTGGTGAATGACTTCCGGTGTATCCAGCATGATTTCGCCCCGCTCCGGCGTCACCACTCCGTAGCCCTTCTGGCGGACCGAATTCACCGCAGTTTCCACCTTCTGATATTCCTTTTGCATCCGGGCACTTTCTTCCAAATAATCCATCAGGTCGTACTCACTCTCTATCGTCTGCCCCAGCATTTCACTGAGCATCTGATAGTAACAGGTCTCATCCATACCGACGCTCACACTGACGGAGCCATCTGCGAGATTCACATTGTCAATCCGCGTCTTTGTCACATAGTCACCGGATAGGGACAACGGAGTTTCATAAATATCCTTCATTCTTCCGTATGTACCCATTTTTTCGCGAACTGCATCAATCAGCGCCTGTTTCACCGGATGATCTGCCGGAAGCATCTCCACCCATTTCGGCATATAAAATGAAATGCTGCTGATCGGGAATTCAAGCAGAACCTTCTGCATAATTTTATGAATATCCTCTTCTTTCAGTTGCGCACAATTGACCGGCATAACAGTTACATGATATTTTTCCTCCATCATTTTTGCCAGTTTCTGTGTTGCATCCGCATAAGGTTTTTCGCTGTTCAAAAGCACAATGAACGGTTTATTTATCTGACCGAGCTGCTGAAGTGTTTTTTCCAATGCCGGTTCATAATTTTCTGCCGGAATATCGGAAAAGCTTCCGTCCGTCGTCACTACAATCCCAATGGTAGAATGCTCATGAATCACCTTATATGTACCGATTTCCGCCGCCTGTGTAAAGGGAATCTCATAGTCAAACCACGGCGTGCGGACCATCCGCTCTGTATCCTCCTCCATATGTCCGGCAGCGCCTTCCACCATATAACCGACACAGTCGATGAGTCTGATTTTTACCGGAATGTCCTCTCCGAGCAAAATCTGTGCTGCATCTGACGGGATAAACTTCGGCTCTGTGGTTGTGATTGTTCTCCCGGTACCGCTCTGCGGCAATTCATCCTGCGCCTGCTTCTTTTCGTATTCTTTTTCCATATTCGGCAAAACACAGACATCCATAAAACGTTTGATAAAAGTAGACTTGCCCGTTCGCACCGGTCCTACCACACCAATATATATATCGCCGTCTGTGCGCGCCTGAATATCCTTGTACAAATCAAATTCCTTCTGATTATTGTCCATAAAAACACCCCGCTGACCTTTGTTACATTGTATGGCAGCGGGGTAATCAATATGACTATAAATTTATTATGTAAGAATATTTGCTTTTCTCAAATGACGCCGGAACACCGGACCGAGCAAAAAAGCTACTGCAACCTTTATCAAATCAAACAACACAAACGGCACAACTCCCGTCAGCAACGCCTGCAAAAGCGACAAATCTGCCTGAAACATAAGCCAAAGGGTACCAAACAGATAGCATCCAAGCAATCCGAGTAACATTCCGAGCAAATGAAGCAATCTGTTTCGGAAACGCTCAATAAATAAACCACTGCAAACAATAAGCAACAGGTAACCGATCAGATATCCTCCTGTCGGTCCCAGAAGTATCGCAGGTCCTGCCGAATATCCGGAAAAAACCGGCAGACCGATCAGACCGATCCCGAGATATATCAGACAGCTCAGCGCCGCTCTCCAGGTACCGAGAATATAAACAATCAAATAAAGTACCACAATGATCGTTGTCACCGGTACAATGCCGACCGGAACCGTCACCGGCCCCACAATGCAAAGTATGGCAGCCATCAGTGCTGTCAAAACCAGTTCAATTGTCTGCATTTTTTTAACGCATGATGTTTTCATCTTGTCTCCATCAATTTTTTCATTCCCTCATTGAGTCCGCGCACGGTCAGCTTGTACATAGGCAGAAGCTTTTTAACCGCTGTCTCCGCCTCTCTCCAAGGTGCCTCCCCCGGTGCCATCTTCGGATTCATCCAAATAATTTTTTTATAATGAGACTTCAAAAGCTGAAGCCACTCATATCCGCTCAGACCTCCGTTCGGTCCGCGGTAATTTCCGGTCACAGAATAAAGCTCCTCCGGAGCCATGGCCGCATCGCCGACAATGATTACCTTATAATCACTTCCAAGATTGCGGAACATCCAGTCCGTATCAATCCAGTCGCCGTTTTCACACTCCGGCGTCTTGTACAATTTGGAATAGATGCAGTTGTGGAAATAGTAGCATTTTACATCCTTAAAATGATTGGACTTGGAAACTGTCTGAAACAGCTCATTGACCAATGTAGAATACGGAATCATCGTTCCGCCGGAATCCATCAAAAGAAGAAGCTTCACCGCATTTTTATGCGGACGCTGCATCTCGATTTGTAAATATCCGCCGTTCTGGCAAGTCTTGTCAATGGTTCCGTCAATATCAAGCTCCGTCTTCGGAATCTCAAGCCTCGTGGAAAACTGACGCAGCTTCCGCAGCGCCATCTGAAACTGACGGTTCTCCAGCACTCTGTCGTCCCTGAAATCCTTGAATTTGCGGGCTCCGACTACCTCAAACGCAGACTGATATCCGCTGGCTCCGCCAACGCGCACACCGCCGACATAATTACCGCTGTTACCGAAGGCTGTCGTTCCGGTCGTTCCGATCCAGAAACTTCCTCCGTTGTGCTCCTCGGTCTGATCCTTGAGGCGCTGTTTAAACTTGGTCTCCACGTCCTCTTTGTCAATCGGCGCATCCTCACTGTTTTGCTTTTGACGAATCTCCCGGTCCTCCTTGGTAATCAAATCAGTCAGTTCCTGCTTATCCAGCCAGCGAAGCATCTGATATGTCACTTCCTCGTCCGCCTGTGCTCCTTTGAACACCTCGGCAAAGGCCGTATCAAATTTATCAAAATCCGTCTCACTCTTCACCAAAATCATACGGGCCACATAGTAAAACTGTGTCAGACTGCTTGCACAAAGTCCCTGATTCAGCGCATCTATCAGTGTCAGCCACTCGGAAAGTCCTATATTCAATTCTTTTGCACGAAGCTCAAAAAAGAATTTTAAAAACATAGCCTACCTCTTATACGTAGTGTTTTACGGTCTCTAAATCTTCATCTTTCTTCACAACAACACCGACAAACGGAAGCTCTGCACGGATTTTATCCGCCGGAATACCTGCAATCTGCAGCGCATTAATCCAGTCGATCAGCTCCGATGTACTCGGTTTTTTGCGTACTTCTCTCATACCGCGAATCCAGTAAAACGTATCCATGGCATTTTTCAGCAGATTCTCTTCCACATCCGGAAAATGTGTCTTCACAATTTCTTCCATCAGCTCCGCATTCGGAAACTCGATATAATGGAAAATACAACGACGCAAAAATGCATCCGGAAGCTCTTTTTCCGCATTGGATGTAATAATTACGATCGGGCGATGTTTTGCCTTTACCGTTCTCTTTGTCTCATGAATATAAAACTCCATCTGATCAAGTTCCCAGAGAAGGTCATTCGGGAACTCCAAGTCCGCCTTGTCAATCTCGTCAATCAGAAGAACTACCTGTTTCTCACTCTCAAATGCCTCACCCAGCTTACCGAGCTTAATATATCTGGCGATGTCATCCACGCCCTCTTCTCCGAACTGTCCGTCATACAGACGCTGAATGGTGTCGTACATATAAAGACCGTCCTGCGCCTTCGTGGTAGACTTCACATTCCAGATTACAAGATCAAGTCCCAGAGACTTTGCAACTGCCTGTGCCAGCATTGTCTTTCCGGTTCCCGGTTCTCCCTTGATTAAAAGCGGCTTTTTCAAGGCAATGGCTACATTGACACTTGCCATCAGCTCCTCGCTTGCCACATATTCTGTCGTTGACTGAAAATTGTTATCCATAGCTATCTGTTCCTTTCTTAAAACTCCTGTATTTTTCACGCAGTTTTCCTGCACAACCTTTTCCAAACTCACTTAATATGATACAATAAGAACAGTTTTTACACAAGAAAAACAGTTCCCGCGGAGGTATAAGAAATGATTAAAGATATATTGAACACAAAAAAACCTACCATCTCCTTTGAGGTATTTCCTCCAAAAAAGGATGATGAATTTGAAGGGGTCTATGCAACACTTGATAAATTAAGCAAGTTAAATCCGGACTTTATCTCCGTTACCTACGGGGCCGGCGGAAGCCGTTCCAAAAAAACAACGGAGATTGCATCCTATATCCAAAACGAATTGCACATCGATGCGCTTGCCCATATGACCTGTGTCGGAAACAAAAAGGAAGACATCAACAGAGTGTGCGAAGAGTTAGCATGTGCTAACATTAAACATGTACTTGCCCTGCGCGGCGACCGCCCTGCCTACATGACGGACGAGCAATACGAAAGCCGTGATTTTGCTTATGCTAACGAACTGGTGTCTCATCTGAATGCCAATACTGCATTTCAGGTGGCCGGTGCATGTTATCCGGAAAAACATTTTGAAGCGATGAGTAAACGTGCCGACATGGCAAGATTGAAAGACAAAGTGGCTGCAGGATGTGATTTCTTAATTACGCAGCTGTTTTTAAACAATGATGTGTTTTATGAATTTCAGGAAAACTGTATTTCCAACGGAATTACAGTTCCGATTTGTGCGGGCATTATGCCGATTACCTCTGTAAAACAGGTATCAACTACCATCTCACTTTCCGGCACTTCCGTCCCGAAAGCATTCTCCGATCTGCTTGCCAAATACGGCGATAATCCGGACGATATGCGCAAAGCAGGAATCGACTATGCAATCCGTCAGATTCTGGATCTCAAACAGTACGGTGCGGACGGTATCCATATCTACTCTATGAATAAGCCAAAGACAACAGCGGAGATTGTGGAGGCAGTGAGGTGAGGTATAAAGTGTAAAAAAAGAAGACCTTTGGGTCTTCTTTTTTACATTATGATACACCTTTCTATAATTCAGGCAAATTACATTCCAAAAAAACAATCTCTCCATCTTTCATACTAACATTACAACTTGCCGAATATGGAAACTCGTTATTTTCAGATAAAATCCATGTTTGTGTTTCGGAATCAAAATCCGGTGCAGGAGAATCATCTACGCCAACATAGCAAAAAACAACCCCATCATCTTCTCCGTATGCGGTTGTAGAATTATCTGCATGTTTTTTGCAAAATTCATAACCAATTTTTTCAATGCATGCTTTCATGCCTTTCTTTTTTGCTTCAATAACCGTCAACATATTACTCCTCCTTTCTCACGAAAATAAATCATCAAACATATTTGCAGTAAAAGTATTTTCCTTACCGGTTATATAGGAAACAATACAGCTTTCTTTCTGTCCGATCTTTTTCAAAAAATCTCGATCATCTTTTGAAGGAACAATTCTTTCCGCATCTGGATGACTATGTGCAACCAGCTCTAATTTACCACTTTTTAAGAGTTCTACCAAGTCATCATCAAAGGTACAATGTCTCTCCATACCATGAAACAAGATATCCGTATGTTTGCCTCTGAGAATAGCAAATTCATGCCCTGTATATGCCGATAAAAAAGCAATATCTTTTGTTGTCAAAGAATCTTTTTTAAAATTGGTCCAATTTCCCGATTCTGGAACTCTATTTAACATATTTGTTCTATGTTCATTCAAACCGGCCTCACCGGTTCGAACACTTTGCAAAGAAGTTGCATAAGATTTTTTTGAAGAAAGTTTTATTTTTTCTCCTATTTTCCCCATTCATATGCTCCTTATGTATTATTATATGCCACTTTTCGCTTCTACGCAATGGATTTTCCCTAAAAGCCAAAAACTGTATTTCTTAGCGCTTTGTTCGCTACCAACGCCATATATCGGCGAAAAGTCACTCTGGCTTTGTTATTTTTCTTGCTCGGGCTCATCAAATCCCAATTACCAATCAAACCAAATGTCCCCATATCAATTCCTCCGTTCACTCCATCATATCGTATATACGATATATTATCGCAAAAGAGTAGGCATGTCAATGTTGACATACCTATCTTACTACTTAATTTCATTCAAAGCCTTCATATACCCTTCCAATCGTTTTTTTGCATCCAAGTTCAATCCTTGATATGTTTCAAGCAATTGATACTCATCCGATGCTTTATCAACAACGATGTAATCTGTCGTCCGATATTCTTTATGCTTCTTATTCTCTGTCCCCTGAAGCAGCTCGTAAGGCGATATATCAAGAACTTCGCAGATAATCATAATCTTGTCCGCCGAGGGATTGGTTCCTTTTCTCCGCCAGTCACTGATTGTGCTTTGTGAAATCCCGGTTTTGTTTGCAAACTCAATCTGCGTAATCCCTCTTTTTTCCAGATATTCATAGATTCGTTCACTGATCAGCATAGCGTTCCTCCCAATCTTCTGCTTAATATTCTATCTCTATTTCTAATATATTGCAAATAAAAAGGAACTACAATATTTCCGATATTGTAGTTCCTTCATGTCTGTCATTTTATTTTGTGATTTTTACTGTTTTTGCCTGTCCTTTTTTCTTAAACAACTTCTTGTATGCTTTCAGTTTAGACTTCGGCACTTTGATTTTACATTTTTTATTGATGCCCTTGAAAGCATTTTTTCCGATACTCTTAAGGTTTTTACTCTTAATTGTAATTTTTTTCAGGTTCTTGCAGTTTCTGAATGATTCTTTTCCTATTTTTGCAATAGATGCCGGAACAGTTACCTTCTTCACTTTCTTGTTGTTTTTAAATGCTTTTGCTGCCACTGAAGTAACTTTAAACTTAATTCCTTTATATGTGGTGTATTCCGGAATTGTTACACTTGTTTTCTTCTTGTTTGCAGGGGCTGTATATTCTACAGTAAGGTCACCAACCTGATTGCCCGTCACTTTAAATTGAGCGTTTTCCTTCGTTTTAGAAAAGTCTGTTACAGCTACCGATGTTACCTTGTAGGTCACACCGTTATATGTAATGGTCGACGGGATGGTTACTGCTGCTGCGTTTTCATCATTCACTCCGTTGAAAGCTACGGTTGGATTTTTCGGATCGCTGCTGGTAACAGTGAAGCTTGAGTTGGCTGGAATTCCGGTTCCGGTGAGGTTGGTGGAATACAAAATTGTACCAATTGGTTCCAGTGTTTTTGTCACCTCAGTATCATTACCTGCATTAGTTCCATCATTATTACTCTCATTTGTATTCTCTTCGTCAACTCTTATATAAATTCCCGCATTTGTTATCTTTGTTACTATTTCTCCAGTTGGCTGGTATTTCCATGTGCATTCTTCCGTTGGAAGATCCATAATAACTGAAGACTTGTTTTCCGGGGCGATAATTTTTGTTAAGCTACTACAAGCTTCAAACATCTTATACGCATAACTCCCCCATAGATTGCCCGTTTCAAAACTGCTCAAATCCAGGCTCGTTAAGCCACTGCAGCTTGAAAACATCCCTATCATATCCGTCGTATTACTTGTATCAAAGTCACTTAAATTCAAGCTTGTTAAGCCGCTACATTGCAAAAACATAAAACACATATTAGTTACTTGGCTTGTATTCAATCCACTTAAGTCCAAGCTCGTTAAGCCGCTACAGTTTGAAAACATACAGTACATATCCGTTACTTTACTTGTATCAAGACCATTTATATTCAGACTAGTTAAACCGCTACAGTATGAAAACATACATCCCATATCCGTTACTTTACTTGTATCTAGACCACTCATATCCAGGCTGGTTAATCCGCTACAGCCACAAAACATAGATTCCATATTGGTTACATTACTTGTATCTAGACCACTTATATCCAGGCTGGTTAATCCGCTACAGTATGAAAACATAGATTCCATATTGGTTACATTACTTGTATCTAGACCACTTATATCCAGGCTGGTTAATCCGCTACAGTATAAAAACATAGATTCCATATTGGTTACATTACTTGTATCTAGACCACTTATATCCAGGCTGATTAAGCCACTACAGTATGAAAACATCCTATACATAGACGTCACTTTACTTGTATCAAAACCGCTTATATTCAGACCGGTCAAACTGTTACAGCTTGAAAACATCCCCAACATACGCGTTACATTACTCGTTTCTAGCCCACTCACATTCAGGCTGGTTAAGGCGCTACAGCTTGAAAACATATATCCCATATCCGTTACATTTCCTGTTTCAAATCCGCTTACATCCAGACTGGTTAAGGCACTACAGTCACAAAACATAGATCCCATAGTGTGTACATTTCCTGTTTCGAGACCGTTTACATCCAAGCTAATTAAGCCGCTACAGCCACAAAACATATATCCCATATCCGTTACATTTCCCGTTTCAAACCCGCTTACATCCAGACTGGTCAAGCTACTACAGCCTGAAAACATATATCCCATATCCGTTACATTTTCCGTTTCAAATCCGCTTACATCCAGACTGGTCAAGCTACTACAGCCTGAAAACATACGGTACATATCCGTTACACTACTTGTGTCAAGGCCTATTAA
>JAFTWX010000070.1 GCA_017465095.1 Lachnospiraceae bacterium
GCGGACCGGTGATATTAGCAATTATTTATTTGTGTATACAGGGCGGAGGCGAAGCGATGACATTGACGGTCAATGAGGTTGCACTTGGAATATTGACTTCTGCTCTTATGGCGTTTGTTGCAGCAGGAATCAGCGTGGTATATCAGATAGAGAAACTTCCGCTGATGTGGGCGAGCTTTATTCAGGCAATAGTACTTTATTTGGATTATTTGCTCATTTACCTGCTTAACGGTTGGTTGAAAAGTGATCCGAAGGTAATTTTAATCTTTACCATATGTTTTGTGGCGGGATATATTGTCATCTGGACGATGATTTATTTCATGTCCATCCGTCCGTCTATCAATAAAATAAACCGTAAAATACAGGAATCATAGTTGGCAGGAGGAAATATGAGTAAAATAGTATTTTTTTGTATTCCGGCGCACGGACACACGAACCCGACGCTCGGAGTGGTAAAAGAATTAATCGCAAGGGGACATGAGGTGACTTACTATTCCTATGAACCGTTCCGTGAAAAAATAGAGGCGACAGGCGCAGCATTTGTGGCCTGCGATGCATTCGATGCAGAACAAAAGCTGGATCCGAAGGATGCGGTGAGAGTCGGAAAGGATCTTGCTTTTTCTACGAAACTTCTCGTGGACACTACCTTGGCACTCAACGACAGCGTGTGCAAAGAGATGGAACGTCTGCAGCCGGACTGTATCGTGGCAGATTCCATGGCAGTATGGGGCAAGGCGGTTGCGCTGAAGATGGGAATTCCGTTCGTATCTTCCACGACGACCTTTGCGTTTAACCGGCATTCTGCAAAGATTATGAAGCAGAGCATCGGAGAACTGTTTGGTATGATTTTTTCCATGGGAAAAATTGCGAAGGATATCAAGCGCCTTCAGGATGCGGGGTATCCGGTAAACAGTGTGCTTGATTTGATTCAAAATGACGAACATACCAATACGGTTGTCTATACCTCACCGCAGTTCCAGCCTTGCAGCGAGACGTTTAATGAAAAGTATGCGTTTGTGGGACCTTCGGTCAGACCGGCGGAGGGAACGATTACAAAAGAGAAAGAAAAACTTGTATATATTTCCCTCGGAACGGTTATTAATGACAATGAGAAGTTTTTCAAAAACTGTATTCAGGCATTTAAGGATACCGATTATCAGGTGATCATGTCGGTTGGTAATTTGGTGGATGTGGAAAAACTCGGCGAGATTCCGGCGAATATTTCCGTGCATGAGCATGTAGACCAGATTGCCGTACTTCAGCAGGCGGATGTATTTCTTTCCCACTGCGGTATGAACAGTGTCAATGAAAGTCTGTATTATGAAGTTCCGCTTGTGACTTATCCGCAGACTTCGGAACAGGGCGGTGTTGCCACAAGAGTGGAGATGCTCGGAGCAGGTGAGCGGCTTTACAAGGCTAATTTGAATGCCATCCGCGAGACGGTGGAAAAGGTATTAAATACGGTGTCTTACAAAGAAAATGCAAAGAAGATTTCTGAAGGGTTCAAGGCTTGTTCCGGTGCCAAGGGAGCAGCAGATAAGATTGAAGCGCTTGCGCAAAATTGAAATATTTGATAAACTGTAAATAATTGAAGGGCAACGCTTTTTGGTTGCCCTTTTTTTAGGCTTTGCAAAGTGGGGGCTTTGCAGGAAAATAGGAGGTATAGCTATGTTAAATGTGTTAATTACAGGAGCACAGGGACATGTGGGTTCGGCTCTGCAGCAGTTGCTGGATTGCAGAGAGTATCGGATTTTAACTACAGATATGGATGAGATGGATATTACCAATCATGATCAGGTGGCGCAGTACATGAAAATCAATCGTCCGGATGTGATTATTAACTGTGCGGGATTTACGGATGTGGAAGGTTGCGAGAAAGATCCGGATAAAGCATATCTTGTCAATGCAATCGGTGTGCGCAATCTGGCGGAAGCAGCAGAGGAAATCAATGCGAAATTTATTCAGATTTCCACGGATGATGTGTTTAATTCCAAAGCGGAACGTCCGTATAACGAGTTTGATGAGACAAGTCCGAAGTCGGTTTACGGCAAATCAAAACTTGCCGGAGAGAAAATTGTGACACAGCTTTGCAATCGTTTTGTCATTATTCGCAGTTCATGGAATTACGGTATCGGAAAAGACTTTGTGGACGAGTTACTTTCTGCAGTCGGAAATAAGGAAACGTTCAATGTTGCGCAGAACCGCTACGGAGTACCGACAAGTACAAAAGAAGTGGCTAAGGTAATACAGCATTTCATTGATAACGATGAATATGGCATCTATCATGCAGTTTGTAAAGGAAGCTGCAACCGTTATGAGTTTGCACAGGCTATTTTGGAATATACAGGCAATGCAGATAAGATAAAATTGATCCCGGTAGATAAGACAGATATTCTTCGCCCGGATTACTGTGTGCTTGATAACATGATGCTCCGCCTCACAGGAATAGAAGAACCTGCGGAGTGGAGAACAGCTCTCAAGGAATATTTGGATGAGACAGGAGGGCTGGAATAATGGCAGAAGCAAAAAAAGTAAAGAAGATGGGCCTTTCGACGAAAATTTTCGTTGCGCTTTTGGTTGGTGCGATTACAGGTATTGTGATTCATTATGCGCTACCGGCAAGTGATTTTAAAGACAAGTTTATTGTAGAAGGTGTCCTCTATGTAATCGGCCAGGGATTTATCCGCCTGATGCAGATGCTTGTTGTTCCGCTCGTATTCTGTTCTCTCGTATGCGGAAGTATGGCTATCGGTGACACGAAGACACTGGGAAAAGTCGGATTGAAAACAGTCGGTTTCTACATTGCAACGACTGCAATAGCGGTTGTAACCGCACTTTCAATTGCGTATTTTATCAATCCGGGAATCGGTCTGAATATGGATGCGGTGGAAAAGAGTGAAGTGGCTGCTGCGACAAGCAGTACGAGTATTGTAGACACGCTTCTCAATATCATTCCGAAAAATCCGATTGGGGCGATGGCAAGCGGAGATATGCTCCCGATTATTGTATTTGCACTCTTTGTGGGAATTATGCTCGCAAAGCTCGGAAGTAAAGCAAGTACGGTGGCTAACTTTTTCAGTCAGTTTAATGATGTGATGATGGAAATGACCATGGCGATTATGAGCATTGCACCGATTGGTGTATTCTGCCTGATTGCAAGAACCTTTGCAACGGTTGGATTCTCAGCTTTTGCTCCGATGCTTAAATATATGGGAAGTGTAAC
>JAFTWX010000071.1 GCA_017465095.1 Lachnospiraceae bacterium
AGGGCGCAGCAGCACCTAGGCCGGCTGACGACGGATTTATGAACATTCCGGATGGTATTGAAGAACTGCCGTTCAGTTAGAATCCAGCAGACAAACGGAGGTAATATCATGGCTTATAATAAAGCAGACAAAGCTGATTCTCCAATGAAGAGAAGAGGCGGAATGCGCAGAAGAAAAAAAGTATGCGTATTTTGTGGAAAAGATAACACAATCGATTACAAAGATGTAAATAAGTTAAAAAGATACGTATCTGAAAGAGGAAAAATTCGTCCTCGCCGCATCACAGGTAACTGTGCAAAACATCAGAGAGCACTTACAGTTGCTATCAAGAGAGCACGTCACCTCGCATTGATGCCATATACTTGCGATTAAAGAAAAGAGAGACCTTCCGACGCTTAAAAAGGCGCCGGAAGGTTTTTTGCTTTGCCACCGTGCTTTGAAATATTTCAAAGATGGCTTAACGCGACATTTGTCAGTTTCAAACTGCACCAAATGAAATTGCATAGAATTATTAACGAAAATGCAAAGGCAGTATTGTGCAAAATTCACATTGAATTAAGAAAATATAGGGAGTATAATGGATGAGTATCTAACAAATCTTAAAAGGGAGGATTAGAAAAAATGAAACAAATCAAGAAACTTTTAACACTTGTTACATTTGTTTTAGCGCTTGGTATCATGCTTTCTGTTACCACAGATGCTGAAGCAGCTGTATCAAAAAGAGCAGCCGGTGCTGTGTATGTAAATCCGATGAGTCATTCATATACAGATTATGAAGCATCTTCATGGACAGAGTCAGAGGATTGGGATGGAGACGGCAAGCTTGACACGTATTATGATTGGGACGCAGAATATGTTGATGAGATGGAATGGAAGAGTGTTCTCAAAATGCGTGTATGGCCGAATTACGATGCGAGCTTCAATGTATATTTTGGCCGTGAGGGAGACTATATCTCAGATGTCAAAGTAAATAAAAAAGGTCTTACAGCAGGCGTTACATACCAGACAAATTCAACGTGGAGTGAAGGAAAATACAACTGCTACGGTACGATTACAATGATTCCTCAGAAAGCAGGAACATATACCGTATCTTTCAATGTTCGTAAGGCAGATGGTTCTGTGGCAGGATCTTACAAGATGAAAGTGTATGCTTCTGATTACGGAGTTTATAAACAGGCTAAGCTTGGTTCTAAAGTTGTATATAAAAATACAGTAAAGAGAAAAGGAACAACTTTCACAGAAAAATACAAATCTACATACAAAGTTGCAAACAGCTTAAAGTCAGCAAAATTGAAACTGACAGCAGGAAAAGGATATAAGATTACAGGACTCGTTTATGTATCTTACAATGCAAAGGGAAAACCGGTTGCAAAGAAGGTAAAGAACGGCGGAACGATTAAATTGTCTCAGCAGTATGCATCTCAGAATTATATGGCAGACGGACGTAATACTAAATCATTAAAGATGTATACAGATGTTTATGTATCATACAAAGACAAATATCTCGGAACCTATGTAAAATATTCTGTGGCAAAGAGACATAACCAGAAGATGGTAAAATGTGTTTCTAAGGATCAGAGTGGAAAAGTTACGACATCATATCTGCCTTTAGAGGATACAGGATATGGACGTAAAAATGCTAATTTCACATTCTGGCGCTACTAATTGATGGGAAGGAGAATTGAAATGAAAACATTAAAAACATTGAAACATATTATTTTCTCTTTTGCATTTGTTCTGGCGTTGGGATTGATGATGTCAGCAGGAACAGACGCAAAAGCTGCAACAACAACAGTGGCTAAAACAAAACAGTGGACACCTGAGGTGCGATCTGTTGGTGACTCAGTGAATCTTGAAGGAGCCAATATTAAGATTAACGGAAAAGCGATTAAAAAATCCAGAAAGAAAGTAAGAGCAATTCTTACGAATACAGATCCGGAGGGATATTAGATTCCGGCGTCTCATTACAGCCGTGCATACTATAATTCAGTAGCTGATTACGAAAAAGCACAGCAGAAGGATTCTTATAAAGTAAAAAATTATTATACATTTGTATTTAAAAAAGCAGGTACATACACATTTACATGGGATGAATATAATTGGGATCCAACATGGAAACCGGTGGCAGGACAGGCTTATTCTGTTAAAGATGTAGAAATTACAAAGACAACATATACATACAAGGTTAAAGTAGTAAAAGATACTAACGTATTTAAGTATGTAAAACTTGGTAAAGCGAAAGTTACAAACAGCGCTAAGAGCTCTGAGACATCAAGCTCTTCTACATATGTATCTAACAGATATCTGACTGGTACATCAGGCAAGTTAAACATTAAGACAAACAGCACATATGAAATTACAAGTATTGTTGTTATGACATATGATAAAGATGGAAATCAGGTTTATCGTAACGTAGACAATAAGCAGACGATTGCATATGGTCTTAATGCATATGATTCTACTCTTTATGATGTTATGCCTGGAGTAGATAAAAATAAAAAGAACTTCAGTAGACAGCTTATGAAGAGAACATATGTGTATGTTGGATATCGTAATAAACATACCGGTGAGTATACAAAATTTGCTGTAAAAGAAGATGCTAATAAAGAAACATATTGTGAAGTGGAATACCAGCGCCCAGGTGTAGATTACGAAGGAAAACCATATACGCTTAACAAAAATCAGCACTATGGTTCTTTGTCTACTGCATTGTCTTGGTATGGTGGTGTAGGTGGTGTTTACGAAAATGACGGATCCTACATCCGACGCGATGGTTGTTACAGCACTTTTACATTTAGATTGAAATAGTTTTGGTGTTGATAAATTATCAAAAATCAGTCAGACCCCGTTTCGACGGGGTCTGATTTTTTAGTGGACATCAAAAGAAAGTCATATAACTATGACGTAATTAAATCAATATAAAATAAGCAGACTTCTCCCTGCATCGTTCTTACTTGTAATTTCTGAAAATCATTGAACTAAAATAGAATTACTTAACTGATAAAAAATGCATGAAAGTGAACTAAATAGAACTTTTGCTGATAAAATCTTCGATAGATGTCGCATTTGCTGCAAGCACAATCCATTCATCAAGCACAGATATGTCTGTCTGACACAAAATCTTCTCGCGAAGTTCATCCGAAACCTCATATTTAGACGCCAAAACAACAAGGATACTTTCTGCCTTTCCTTCTGCCTTTCCTTCTGCTTTGCTCCAACGTAATAAATCTTCTCCGGTCATATACTTCGCCTCCAAATCTGCGTTTTGCTTAACCTGTTTTACCTTTTTGTGCAACAGCTTTATATTGTCGGTTGCGCCATCACGCACCGACTCATCCGTCGATTCCTCAAGATATGCCATAAATTCAATCAGTTCTTCTGACACATCCTCCGGATTTTTCCCCTTGGTATTAAAATAGATGGTGCACGTATCATCTTCAAGGGAAATGTCAGCTTCCTTACACTGCCTTGTAAAGGTATACCGGTACAATCCCTCACCAAAAGGATCAAAGGTACAAATGAAAATAACATAGGAAGGTCGCAAATCACGAAAATTCATTCCCGGTTTCAGGGAACTTACATCCATCTCTGCATGGTGATATCGGGCTCTGTGGGGAAGATTCCCTTCGTTCTGATTCTGCATCTCGATATTGTACTGCACATCCATCTCATCCTCGCCGTATACATCGAGCCGAATCATCCGATAATCCGAACTGAATAATACTGTGTGCTCCGCGTGTACATTGACCTGCGGAATCTCTCTTTCCAACACAATCTGCAAAATCGCCCTGCACGCCTCGGGATCTTGTGCTGTTGCCGCAAACAAAAAAGCATTGCTTAAATTTAAATCTTGAAATTTTTCCATTCTTCCTCCTGACTGATGCAGGAAGAATCTGCTTGCTCTCAGTATAGTAAAAAGTGCGCATCGCTGCAATGTGCATTTTTCACAAATTTTTATTGAAATCGAAGCTTTCTGCGCAGTGTTTTCTGTACACCGCGCATTGGTGAGTTTTAAGAGATTTTTTTGTATGTGCCCACGAGGCGGGATGTGTGCTCCGACCATCTTACAAGCTTTTAAATGTCAAAAATCATCATCTTTACAGTAGTAAATTTGCCCTCAGCGTGGTAAACTTATCTAAAATCAACCCGGCAAAGTACACATTTTCAAGGAGGAATCCAAATGACATACATAGCAGAAAAGAACAGATATGAGCAGATTGGCTACAACCGTTGCGGAAAGAGCGGGCTTTTGCTTCCGCAGGTTTCGCTTGGTTTTTGGCACAATTTCGGAACGAATGATGATTATGACAATATGAAGCAGATGTGTTTTACGGCTTTTGATTTGGGAATTACGCATTTTGATCTGGCCAACAATTACGGGCCGGAGTACGGAAGTGCGGAAGTTAGTCTCGGCCGGATATTGAAAGAGGAGATGAGCAGTTACAGGGATGAGCTGATTATCAGCACGAAGGCCGGCTATGATATGTGGGACGGCCCTTACGGAAACTGGGGAAGCCGCAAGTATCTGCTGGCAAGTCTGGACCAGAGTCTTTCCCGTATGGGGCTTAATTACGTGGATATTTTTTATCATCACCGGATGGACCCGGAGACGCCGCTGGAGGAGACGATGTCGGCGCTTGACACGGCGGTCAAGAGCGGTAAAGCTCTTTATGCCGGAATTTCCAATTACGACGGACCGACGATGATGAAGGCGGCGGAAATTCTCAAGGACATGAGATGTCCGTTTGTGATCAATCAAAACAGGTATTCTATTTTTGACCGCACGATTGAGAAGAATGGTTTGAAGGCCCGGGCGACGGAGCTCGGCAAGGGAATTATCGCCTTCAGTCCGCTGGAGCAGGGACTTCTGACAGACAAATATTTGAAAGGAATTCCGGTGGGAAGCCGGATTCAAAAGGATGGCAGATTTTTAAATGAGAGCAGCCTGACACCGGAGCGCCTTGCGCAGATCAGTGCCCTCAATGACATGGCCCGTGAGCGCGGCGAGACGCTGGCGCAGATGGCGGTCAACTGGATTCTGAAGGACGGAGAAGTGACAAGCGTGCTGATCGGGGCATCTTCGCCGAAACAGATTGAAGAAAATGTAAGGGGGATTTCCGTCGGCAGCTTTACGGAGGAAGAACTTTTACAGATTGACAGTTATGTGTTATAATAGAATATCTATGAAATAATATTCAGAGGTATGTTATGAAACAAAAACTAAAATTAAAAGGAAAACTGCAGACATTTGTCCATGCGACACTTCTTCTCGGATTGTTGCTTGCGGTTGTGGATGTTTGGATTTACACGATCGATGTCAAAGCCGGCGTTGTACTTTCCGGTTTTGTGGTATTTTATCTGGTGATGTCGCTTATTCTTGTGACTTTTAAGAAAAATATTTTGATGAATGAGCTGATTAGCTTTGCAACCCAGTACGGGCAGATTCAGAAAAGGCTTCTGCGCGATCTGGAACTTCCGAGTGCGCTTTTGGATGAGAACGGCAAAGTGATTTGGACGAACCGCCTTTTCGAGGAGACGATTCAGAAATCCAAGGGCTACAATAAGGATATCCGTTCGGTGTTCCCTGCCATCAGCAAAGAGAAGCTTCCGAAGGAAAACGGCGAGGTTTCAGAGGTTTCTTTTTCCTATGAGGAGAAGGAGTTCACGGCTAAAATGAGACACATTCCGTTGGCCGGTATGGTGGAAAACAGTGATATTTTTGAGTCGGAAGAACGCTATGAAGGCTTCTTGGTTGCTCTTTATCTTTTTGATGAGACAGCCCTTCAGTTAGCTCTCCGCGAAAATGATAACCAGTCGCTTTGTGTGGGACTTTTGTATATTGATAATTACGAGGAAGCTCTGGAGTCAGTGGAGGAGGTGCGTCGTTCCCTTCTCATGGCGCTGATTGAGAGAAAGTTGAACAAGTATTTTGCATCTTATGACGGTATTGTCAAAAAGATGGAGAAGGATAAATTTTTCGTTATCATCCGCAAGCAGTCGCTGCGCAGACTGAAGGAGAACCGTTTTGATCTTCTTGAGGACGTTAAGACGGTCAATATCGGAAATGATATGTCGGTGACACTCAGTATGGGTATCGGTTCCGACGGAATGACTTATGCGCAGAATTATGAGTTTGCAAGAACCTCCATCGACCTCGCTCTCGGCCGAGGCGGAGACCAGGTTGTAATCAAGTCTCCGGAAGGTGTGTCTTATTTCGGCGGAAAGAGCCAGCAGATGGAGAAAAATACGAGAGTAAAAGCCCGCGTGAAGGCGCTTGCCCTGAAGGAAATTATCACAGCCAAGGACAAGGTGATTGTCATGGGGCATTCCAATACCGATGTGGACAGCTTCGGTGCAGCGGTCGGTATTTATCGTATTGCCAAGACACTTGGCAGAAATGCTTATATCGTAGTGAATAATATCAGTCCGACCATCCAGCCGTGGGTGGATGCGTTTAATGAGCGTTTGGACAAGGATGAAACAGTGATCGTCAGCAACGCACAGGCGGTTGAGCTGGCAGATAACAATACGGTGCTTGTGGTAGTGGATGTGAACCGTCCGAGCTATACGGAGTGTCCGGAGCTGATCAAGTACTGTCGCAGCATTGTGGTGCTCGATCATCACAGACAGGGTGAGGAGACATTTGAAAATGCGACGCTTTCTTACGTGGAGCCGTATGCATCCTCGGCCTGCGAAATGGTTGCGGAAATTCTCCAGTATGTGGAGGACGGCATTAAGGTCAGAACGGTGGAAGCTGATTGTATGTATGCAGGTATCGTGGTTGATACCGGAAGCTTTGTGGCAAAAGCCGGTGTCAGAACCTTTGAGGCAGCTGCGTTCCTGAGACGAAGCGGCGCAGACGTGACGAGAGTCCGTAAGATGTTCCGCGAGGACGCCAACGATTATCGTGCCAAGGCCGATGCGGTCAGCCAGGCAAAGATTTTCATGGAAGAGTATGCGATTTCCGTCTGTACATCTGAGGGTGTCAGCTCACCGACGGTAGTGGGGGCACAGGCGGCCAACGAACTTTTGAATATTGTCGGAATCAAGGCAAGTTTTGTACTTACGGATTACAATGATACCGTCTATATTTCAGCCAGATCCATCGATGAGTTGAATGTCCAGGTAGTTATGGAAAAACTCGGTGGCGGAGGACACATCAATGTGGCCGGTGCACAGATGAAGGATGTTTCCGTGGAGGAAGCGTGCGAGCGGCTGAAAGCGACATTAAAGGAAATGAAGGAGCATGGTGAATTATGAAAGTAATTTTACTGGAAGATGTGAAATCAGTTGGTAAGAAAGGCGATGTTGTAGAAGCCAGTGAATGATATGCAAAAAACTTTCTTTTTAAGAAAAAATTGGCGAAAGAGGCTACATCTGCCAACATGAATGACTTGAAGCTGCAGAAGCAGCATGAGGATAAAGTTGCAGCAGAAATTTTGCAGGCGGCAAAGGATTTTGCAGCGCAGCTGGAAAATGAAAAGGTAGTTGTGAAGATGAAGGCCGGAGAGGGAGGCAAGGCGTTTGGTTCCGTTTCCAGCAAGGAAATTGCCAAAGCATACAGCGAGCAGAACGGCAAAGAGATTGACAAGAAAAAACTGGTGCTTCCGGATGCCATCAAGAATTTCGGCACCTATGAAGTGAAGGTAAAACTGCATCCGAAGGTGACAGGTACACTTCGGGTACAGGTAGTGGAAGAATAAAACGTTTGCCGCGGTTTTTGCGGGCAAATGATAAGTTGGGAGGATAAGGCTGTGGCGGAAGAAGCGATACTGAAGAGAGTTTTGCCGCATAGCATCGAGGCGGAGCAGTCGGTCATCGGTTCCATGATTATGGACAAAGATGCTATTGTGACAGCTTCGGAGATTTTACGCGGGGACGATTTTTACAGCCGTCAATACGGAATTATATTTGACGCCATGGTCGAATTGCACGATCAGGCGGAAGTGGTCGATTTGATCACGCTGCAAAATAAATTAAAAGAAAAAGACTTGCCGCCGGAGGTGAGCAGTCTTGAATTTGTGAAGGAACTTTTGGGAATGGTTCCGACCAGTGCCAACGTGGAATATTATGCGCAGATTGTTGCGGATAAGGCGATGCTTCGCCAGATGATTCATCTGAATGAGGATATTTCCAACACCTGCTACAGTGGAAAAGAGCCGTTGGATTTCATTTTGGAAGACACGGAGAAGCGCGTGTTCAAGCTGGTGCAGAGCCGAAACAGCGGCGATTTTGTCCCGATTCGTCAGGTGGTTTTGAATGCCATGGACAAGATCGAGCAGGCCAGCAAAACAAGCGGAACGGTAACCGGTATTCCGACCGGATTTATTGATTTGGATTACAAGACGGCGGGCATGCAACCATCGGATTTGGTGCTGATTGCGGCCAGACCATCCATGGGCAAGACGGCGTTTGTTCTTAACATAGCACAGAATGTGGCATTTAAAGAGAAAAAGACAGTGGCTATTTTCAGTCTGGAAATGTCGAAGGAACAGCTGGTAAATCGTCTGTTCTCCCTGGAATCCAGAGTGGATGCGCAGAAGCTCCGTACCGGTGACCTTTCGGACGGCGACTGGGAGCGTCTTATCGAGAGCGCAGGTGTTATCGGAGATTCCAATCTGATTATCGACGATACGCCGGGTATCAGTATTTCCGAACTGCGCAGCAAATGTCGTAAATACAAATTAGAACATAATTTGTCCATGATTATCATCGACTACTTACAGCTTATGTCAGGAAGCGGACGTGGCTCTGAGTCCCGTCAGCAGGAGATTTCCGAAATCTCCCGTTCGCTGAAAGCGGTAGCACGTGAACTTCAGGTTCCGGTGCTCGCCCTGTCTCAGCTTTCCCGTGCGGTAGAGCAGAGACCGGACCACAGACCGATGCTTTCCGACCTGCGTGAGTCCGGTGCAATCGAGCAGGACGCCGACGTGGTAATGTTTATCTACCGCGATGATTACTATGATAAGGACAGCGAAAAGAAAGGTATTTCCGAGATTATCATAGCCAAACAGCGTAACGGCCCAATTGGAACGGTTGAACTCGTCTGGTTACCGGAGTATACCAAATTTGCAAATATGGAGCATAGAGGACCGAGATAAGGATAGAGGTAGTTGGATTTATGTTATAGAGAAGACTGCAGTCTTGTTGCAAAATCTCACTTTGCAACCCAAGAATTATGATAAGTCGAAATTTGCGTAAAAGCAGACCGAAAAACATCAAACTCGAAAGAAAAAATAAGACATCACCTTTTGCCGGCGATGTCTTATTTTTCTTTCTCAAACATGTGATGTTTTTCGGTCTAATACACAAATTTCGACTTATATAATTCTAAGGGTTGCTGCACAGAGATTTGCAACAATCTGCAGTCTTCTTTTTAATAAAGTCAATCACACTCATCAGAGGAGCGTCGTATTTCAGTTGATTTGTGAATCGTATTTTAAAAGTAGTTTGGCTTCTTCCAAAAGAAGTGAGCGAGTGGTTTTATTCATATTTGAATAGTAGTGAATGAGGGTATTTAACTGGTCTTGATCTTCCGTGTCGTCATAGGAAATGCGTTCATCGGTAACACCGAGAAGATAATCAATCGTTACACCAAAGTATTTTGCAAGGGAAGCAAGAGTAGAAAAATCCGGTTCGCGATAGTCATTTGCGTAACCATTAAACGTAGAAATGGCAATATTTAAGTTTTGAGAAACCTCTTTTTGTGTCACATCTTTTTCTTCCATTAAATTCTTCAGACGTTCTCCAAATGTCATTTTTTATACTCCCTGCCTAACAAAATAAATGAGTTAAATATCTTCTTACATCTTATATTATGTGTCTTTATTTTAGATGGAAATACGCAAAATGAATTGACGAGATGCAAAACGAAGAATATAATAATTGTATTATTTGAATTGTGAAAGGAGAGATTTTATGAAAAATAATATGTTTAAATATATCAAAATTAGTCTTGTTTCGCTTAATATTGTATTTTTTATGGCGATTAATATTATAAATGCGTCAGCAGGGACGGTTATAATAGGGAGTTCTGTAGGTCAATCAACGGCAAACACATCAGATGAAAGCAATAAATATTGCTCTGCATGGCAATATTGGAGTCAAGGAGCGTCTATGTATAGTGGAATGCGTAGTGTTGGGTGTAGGGTCGTAGCATATGCCAAGATGATAAAAGAGGCAGGATACGCTCAATTTTCTGATCCGGATGCTTTTTTTGCATGGGGAGTTGGGAAAAAATATTTTCGAAGTTACTCGAATGCCTATGAAGAAACTACTTTTGGCTTGCCACTTCAAGACTATATCGCTATGAATGGAGGAGCATGTACACTTATTGCCAATGTTGAATTATCAGATACTAGCACTGATAAGGCAAATATGATGAGTTATATTCGTCAGGGGTACTATGTTATTTTGTCGAGTACAGAGCATACAGCTTATGTTGGAAGAGAGGTTTCGCTTCAACAAGGAGAACCTGTACTTTTGGATTCGTGGTCAAATTGGACAACAAATCCCGCAACAGTGCATACTTATACGGGTAGTTATGACTCTATGTCAGAGGAGACCTTTTCAAGATATCGAGTGTATGCAATATCGGGAACTGCAGGATCTGGAAATAGTGATACAATGATGCCGTCTATCCAAAATGTGAAAATAGTAGAACGTACTGCAAATGGCTATACGGTCGAATGTGATGTAACAGACAACGTCGGAGTTTTAAAAGTTCAATTTCCAACATGGGAGAGTGCAAAGACATCTGAGGGGTGTGTGTGGCATGATGGTACATATGTAGGAAATAGCAAATGGAGATTTACCTATACAGGGGCAACGGCAGAAGGGAATTATACCACACATATATATGCATGGGATGCAGCCGGAAATGTTGCTTCTGATAATACGTTAGCGTTTGTGTATGTAGATCGAACATTGCCTGTGTTTGAAAGTGTGACAGTAGAACAAAAAACAAAAGTTGGCTATACGGTCACATGTAAAGTTTCAGATAATGTAGGGATTTCAAAAGTTCAATTTCCGACATGGGAAACAGTGAAAACGTCAGATGGATGTACATGGTATGATGGTACACACATGGGGAATAATACATGGGAATTCACATTTACAGGTGGAGAACTTGGAAAAACATATACAACAGATATATATGCATTCGATACATCAAACAATTGGAGATGTTACGCTGGAGCTATAGAATTGGCACTCGAATTAGATGCTCCTCAAATTAATGCCATTGTAGTAAATGATGATTTATCTGTAGATTTGTCATTTACTCCGGTAAATGGAGCAGAGGGATATCTTATTTATAGATGTACGGTTGGAGGAGGAGAATGGATAACGGTAGGAACTGCTTCGACAGCTATTTTCAAAGATATCTATGCCAAATATCCGGGATATGCCTTTGACTATTCTTTATCAGCATATGCAACAAAGTCTGATGGAACAATATTTCAGAGCGATTGGGCAAATTCAAAAAGGATAAAAATACCTGGGGGAGTAGAAAATGAAAATGAGAATGAAAGTGAAAGTGATACTGAAGGTGAGAATACAGTAATTAAAGATGAACAAAATTCGGATTGTGATAATTTGGAAGATGAACAAATCGAGGATTTACATGATATTGTAGAAATAGAGGATATTATTCTTGTTGGTATGTCTAAGAAAGTTGCAGCCGGAAGAATGCTATATTTGACATCTTGTGTGTATCCAATGGACGCAACAAATAAAAATATAATTTGGACATCTTCAAATAAAAAGTATGCAACAGTAAGCAACAGCGGTGTTGTGACAACAAACAAAGCCGGAGCAGGAAAAACCGTTACGATCACGGCAACAGCAAAAGACGGAAGCGGCGCGAAAGCGACTTACAAGATTAAGATTATGAAGCATAAGGTAAAAAGTGTAAAACTGAAGGCTTCGAAAAAAACTGTAAAAGCAGGAAAAACAGTTAAAATTAAATCGACTGTTAAAACAACCGGAAAGAAAGTAAACAAGACATTGAAGTGGACTTCATCTAATACGGAATACGCAACAGTTACAAGCAAAGGAGTTGTCAAAACCAAGAAAGCCGGAAAAGGGAAGACAGTTACTATTACAGCAATGTCCACAGACGGAACAAATAAAAAAGCGAAAATTAAGATCAAAATCAAGTAAGCAAAGAGCGTGTTAACAAAAAGAGGATTACTGCAAACGTAAATGTTTTGTGGTAATCCTTTTTTTGCTTGACTTGTACAATACTATTTTATATAATTCCTATATTCTGAGTCTTATATCTTGAGATTCATTTCCGGGTCGATTCGACCAAATCTTCATTTTTTTATATATACATAAGGTGGTGGTTTTTTGATTGTGTAATTCGACAATTGATTTTGGCGTTGGAATGACATATGATAAAAGGAGGATAGGGAATGCATTATGAATGGGATGAAAACAAGAATAATGTAAATTTTAAAAAACATGGAATTGATTTTTATGTGGCCATACATGTTTTTGACGACCCTAATTGTATAGAAATGTATGATTTTGAGCACAGTGATGAAGAGGATAGATATATTGCTATTGGCTCCGTCGAAGAGGTGTTGTTTGTCGTATTTGTAGAACGAAAGAATGCAATTCGTATCATATCGGCAAGAATTGCAACAGAGCGTGAAAGGAGGATATATTATGAGCAATACAATTATTAAAGAAATTCAGCCTTTGACTGAAGAACAGAAAGATCAAATTAAAGATGCAGCCCGAAAAGAGGTTGTTTTTGATGAGGATTGCCCGGAGATTTCCTCTGCTATGGAAAAAGCGATTCGGAGTGCTGTGAAAGGACATAAGCGGAAAAAGGCGTAACAGTCTCCGACGTGTGAGTTTTACAAATCCCTTTAGAAAGGAGAGTCACAGATTGAAAATACTCGTCATCGGCGGAACATATTTTTTGGGAAAAGCTTTCGTGGAGAAGGCTTATAAGGAACATAAAGTGACTCTTTTTAACCGTGGAAACCGGGCGTTTGCTATGGACGGAGTCCGATTCTGTAAAGGGGATCGTCATGACGCGGTTGCTTTGCAACAGATAGAAGGCGACTTTGATGTTGTTGTTGATTTCTGCGCCTATGAGGAAGGTGACATCCGTTTGGTGGCAGAGCAGTTGCAGGGCAGATTTAAGCAGTATGTTTTCATCAGTACGTGTGATGTGTATCGGAAAGGTACCGGGGAGGTACTGGCGGAGGATAGTCCTTTGGAAGAACGGATTTTTCCGGGGCCGGAGGGGGCATATATCGCCGGGAAAGTAGCTCTTGAGCGGGAGCTTTTTGCATGTGCTTCTGCGTATGGTTTTGCATATACGTCCGTAAGGCCATCCTTTATTTATGGGGAAGACAATTATGCACCGCGGGAAGGAATCTATTTTCAGTGGATTGAAAAGGCCGGGCAGATTTTGCATCCGGTGGATGCGACCGGTGAGTTTCAGATGGTGTATGTAAAAGATTGCGCAGATGTGATTTTGCGGATGTGTGGCCGGTCTGAGTCTTATGGGCAGGCATACAATGTGTGCGGAACGGAAGGCGTGACTTATGAAGTGTGGCGAAACAGTCTGCAGGAGGCTGTGAGTCGAGCCGGCGGACCGGATTTTGAGAGTCTGCCGATTACGGTAGCACAAGTGTATGAAAAGCAGATTCCGTTGCCGTTTCCGCTGCGTACGGAAGAATCGGAGCGCTACGACGGAAGTAAGGTGAAGGCCTTGGGAGTCGCATACATTGCTTTGGAAGATGGAATCTGCAATTGTTATCATTACTATAAAGAGAATATCTAGAAATGTTAAAATCCCGGACCAATCGGTCCGGGATCTTTTATACATTAAATTTTGTGTCAGTATGAAATTTTTTCTTTATTCTGCGCGGACGAAATTTATAGAAAAAGTCCATAATGCAAATGCAACGCTCCAACTGTTTTTGGTTCATAAGCTTTATTATTTTAGGAATGTGTAGTCTGTCGTCTTCGTAACAGTTAAACATCTAAACAACCTCCCTTACATAAAAATTAGAACTTTTCTCTAATTTACGAAATGCCAGCATTTGTGAATTGAATTCATTATAGCCCATTTTTAAAAAGTTTTCCATATGCATTTGGTAATATTTTTTTCTTATATATTCTGAAGATGCGTATGTAAACAGGGTTCCGTTATGGCAACATATTATTCCGAGGGAATAATTATTTCTGAAGTTTGAGTTTAGATCTTCAATACTTGGGGGAAAACTGTTTGGGTGTGAATGAATGGTTAAAATCGGTGTTTTGAGTTTGGCTGCAGATTTGATTCGTTGTTTGGTTTTGCGTGAGTAGGATATTTTGTGTTCTGTCCGGCTATCAGTTTCTGAAGCAAGGATTTGAAGAGTTTCAAGGTTTATCCAGTACATATCTTCATAATTGGTACCGCTGCGATGTATCAACATCTTCTTTGCAAGTTGATAGAGCAGTCGGTTTAGTTTGGGGTTGTCGGTTATGCGGTCAAATTTTCGCTTATATTCTCCGCTGTTAATGTATGTGTGATTGATAGTGATTGATTTATCGCGACCGGAGCGTTGCGATTCTCGAGAAGAGTATTCCATAGAAAAAAGACCTCCTTGATATGAGATTAGAATAAAAATATAAAATGAAAAAGTCGGTCGAGTGACCATGATGATATATTTGAAAAAAGAAATAAATAGGTGTGTTAAAATCCCGGACCAATCGGTCCGGGATTTTCGTTTTCATATAACTTAAATTATGCTTCTGAGATAGCGCCTGTTGGGCAAGCACCTTCGCAAGCTCCGCAGTCGATGCATTTTGCTTCATCGATTTCGAATTTGCCGTCTCCCATGCTGATTGCTCCAACCGGGCATGTGCTTTCACATGCACCACAAGCTACACAAGCGTCTGAAATTTTACGTGCCATGTCATTATCCTCCTTAAATTATGTTCATCCTATAGCGCTGATAAATTCTATCAACAACAGTATTATATAAAAAATATGCAAGAAAAACAAGTCTATTGACTATTTATTTTCTTCCAATTCTGCACGGATTTTCCGGATTCCGTCAAGAATCACTTTCTTTTTGTCGACAATTTTCGACTTGTCCATATCCGGCGTATCTTTGAGGCGGTATTCCATGCCGAGTTGTTCGTACTTGGCTTTTCCCATGGTGTGATACGGCAATACATCAAGCGCTTTCAGATTTTTGAAACGTCCGATGTAATAGCCGAGATCAAATAAATATTTGTCGTCGTCGGTCAGTCCCGGAACAACAACGTGGCGAATCCACATCGGAACTTCTTTTTCGTTCAGGTAAGCAGCGAAAGCAAGGATACCGTCGTTTGGCTGCTGTGTAAGATCTTTGTGTTTTTCCGGGTCGATGTGTTTAATATCAAGCATAACAAGGTCGGTTAAAGTCATCAGCTGATCCAGTTTTGCAATGTAGTCTGCATTATCCGGCTTGTAAGTGATACCTGAGGTATCGATGCAGGTGTGGACGCCCTGTTTTTTTGCTTCTGTGAAAAGCTCAATCAGGAAATCGACCTGGAGAAGCGGTTCGCCGCCGGTTACGGTGATTCCGCCGCCGTTATAAAAAGCTTTGTTGCGTTCGTACTGTGCCATGATTTCGGATACTTCCATCTCGGTTCCACCGTTCACCGGCCAGGTATCCGGGTTGTGACAGTAGGCGCATCGCATCGGACAGCCTTGCACAAACACGACAAATCGGGTTCCCGGTCCGTCTACGGTACCGAATGTTTCAATTGAATGAATTCTTCCGCTCATATATAGTTACCTCTTTTCAGATTAGTTTCTTTTATCTTTGTATAGTATACCACAAGATAGCTGTTTTGTGACGGCGAGTATATATGAAAATATAAAAAGTGCCGCTCCGTAAGAAGCGGCACTTTCAAGCGTCTAATTAAACTGACTCGTGGAATGTACGTGAGATAACGTCATTCTGCTGTTCAGCTGTTAATTTAACGAAGTTTACAGCGTATCCGGAAACACGGATTGTAAGCTGTGGGTAGTTCTCAGGATGAGCCTGAGCATCTAATAATGTATCTCTGTTGAGAACGTTTACGTTAAGGTGATGTCCGCCTTTTGTAGCGTAACCATCTAATAAGTTCACAAGGTTATCAACCTGTGCTGTACTAACTTCTGCCATAATGTTTACCTCCTGTTGTTTTGAATTATTGATAGTCGTCTAAGCCCTGGTGAAGTGTCGGGACACTGCACGCAAGTGGCGTTCTGGAGCAGTCGGTACATCCCATGGTCTCGACATTACGAGAACCTGTTAAAGTTTCATCAACATCAACATTTACATGTCCGACACCTTTGGCCATTCCGCCGTCAAGCTGTTTGATTAAATCTTCAATCATTGCATTTTCGTCCATAATTCACCGGTCCTTTTCGTCAATTATTTGTTTAAGTCGATTTCGATATCGCCTGCGAATACCTGATCTTCTTTTCCGAGTGCTCCAGGGATGATAGTAAATGTGTTAGAGATACCATCCTGTGCATGCTGGAACGGAAGTTTAGATACAGAAGATAAGGAAGCAACTGCACCATGAGTATCACGTCCGTGCATTGGGTTAGCACCAGGAGCGAAAGGCTGTCCTTTCTTACGTCCGTCAGGTGTGTTACCTGTAGCTTTTCCGTATGTTACGTTGGATGTGATTGTGAGTACTGACATAGTTGCGAAACTATCTCTGTAAGTATGATGTCTGCGGAGCATTGTCATGAACTTAGCAACAAGGTCACGAGCGATTGTATCTACGCGGTCATCATCGTTACCATATTTAGGGAACTCACCTTCTGTTACGAAGTCAACGATAATGCCGTCTTCGTCACGAACAGGTGTAACCTTAGCATATTTGATTGCTGATAAAGAGTCAGCTACTACAGAAAGTCCTGCGATACCTGTTGCAAAGTAACGGAATACGTCTCTGTCATGTAAAGCCATCTGAGCTCTTTCGTAGCAGTATTTGTCATGCATGTAGTGGATAACGTTCAGAGTATTTACATATACATCTGCAAGCCATTCCATCATGTCTGTGAATTTGTCCATTACATCATCGTAATCAAGTGGGCCGTCACCTTCGATTGGGCGGTATTTCGGTCCAACCTGTTTCTTAGTAACTTCGTCCACACCACCGTTCATAGCGTATAACATACACTTAGCAAGGTTTGCACGAGCACCGAAGAACTGCATCTGTTTACCAACAACCATAGAAGATACACAACAAGCGATTGCGTAGTCATCACCATGAGTTACTCTCATGAGGTCGTCGTTTTCGTACTGGATAGAAGAAGTCTTGATAGACATCTTAGCACAGTATTTCTTGAATGCTTCCGGAAGTCTTGTAGACCAGAGAACTGTTAAGTTCGGCTCCGGAGCAGCACCTAAGTTAGATAATGTATTTAAGTAACGGAATGAAGATTTTGTTACCATGTGGCGTCCGTCGATACCAACACCTGCGAGTGACTCTGTTACCCATACCGGGTCACCTGCGAAGAGGTTGTTGTACTCAGGTGTACGAGCGAATTTAACGCAACGTAACTTCATGATGAAGTGGTCAACGAATTCCTGAATCTGCTCTTCTGTAAATGTTCCGTTCTTTAAGTCTCTTTCAGCGTAGATGTCGATGAATGTAGAAGTACGTCCGAGGGACATAGCAGCACCATTCTGCTCTTTAACTGCTGATAAGTAACCGAAGTAAGTAGCCTGGATAGCTTCTTTTACGTTTGTAGCAGGTTTAGAAATATCGCATCCGTAGAAGGAAGCCATTTCTTTCATCTGTTTCAGAGCGATGATCTGCTCAGAAATCTCTTCACGAAGACGGATAACGTCATCTGTCATAACACGTCCTGTAGAATCTTTCTGTGCTAATTTATCTTCGATAAGTCTGTCGATACCGTATAAAGCGATACGTCTGTAGTCACCGATGATACGTCCGCGTCCGTAAGCATCCGGAAGACCTGTAATAACGTGTGAAGAACGGCAAGCTCTCATCTCTGCGTTGTAAGCATCGAAACATCCTGCATTGTGAGTTTTTCTGTGTGTTGAGAAGAACTCGCTGATTTCAGGATCAACTTCATAGCCGTTGTCTGCACAAGCTTTTTCTGCCATACGGATACCGCCGTAAGGCTGCATAGAACGTTTGAAAGGTGCGTCTGTCTGGAAACCTACGATTGTTTCTTTGTCTTTGTCAAGGTATCCAGGTCCGTGAGAAACGATAGTGGAAACAACTTTTGTATCCATATCGAGAACGCCGCCTGCTTCTCTTTCTTTCTTGGTTAAATCCATAACCATTGCCCATAAATCTGTTGTGTTCTGTGTAGGGCCTGCAAGGAAGGAATCATCTCCATCGTATGGAGTGTAGTTTTTCTGGATGAAATCGCGTACGTTGATTTCATGTTCCCATTTGCCGCCTACAAAATCTGTCCATTCTGGTCTCATTTTGAAATAGCCTCCTATTAAATTATTTTGAATTTTTAAACGGTGAAAAACACCGCAAGTTGCGAATAAAACTAAGCTTATTCTTTAATTTGCATTATAAAGGATAGATTGTATACAAGTCAAGAAAAGCCTTGTTCTTTTTTGTGTACAAAACGCAGAAAAACTGTTACTATTTTGGGCAGAGGGAATACTCTGTTTGAAGGAAAGGAAATCGGGATGACAAAAAATAAAATTTTGGCTGTTTTGACAGATGTTGTTACGGCTCTTGTGCTGTTTCTTTTTATTGTATCTTTTTCGGTGACGGTGACGCTGAATTTCAGACCGCTTTACTATATGGATATTGATTTGCTTGCAATAGAGGAGCGCTCGGGGATTCCGAAGGACGAGATTATAGAAAATTATGATGTGCTGATCGACTATAATTCCATGTTTTCGGATGCAGAGCTTGTGTTTCCGACACTTGCCATGTCAGAGACGGGAAAGATTCATTTTGAAGAGGTGAAGGTGATTTTTGTTCTGTTCCAGCGGATGGCGCTTTTTGGCGGATTGGCAGGAGCTGTGCTTGTTGCATTGCATATGAGAAAGAGGTCTTACCGCTTCTGGAAATTGACGGGGATTTTTACGCTGCTGATTCCGGCTGTGCTCGGGGCGGCCATGGCGGTCAACTGGGACAAAGCGTTCGTGGTATTTCATAAGATAGCTTTCGACAACGATTACTGGATTTTTGATGCAAGAACCGATCCGGTCATCACGATTCTGCCCGACACATTTTTTCTCCACTGCGCAGCGATGATTCTTGTGCTGATTGTAGCCGGAAGTCTGCTTTCCTTTGCAATTTACAAAAAATTGAAGAAAAAGGCAGGAAATGAATAGTTGCCTAAAACGGCGGAAAGTTGTATACTGAGCAAAGATGTTCCGGATTGTTTCCGGGCATAAAAGAGTATGAAATAGCAGGAGGTAACCCATATGGAAAAAATAACAAAAGACATGACAATCGGTGATATCATCCGCAAGGACCAGACAATTATTCCTATTCTCATGGAAGCAGGAATGCACTGTGTCGGATGTCCGTCCGCTCAGGCTGAGAGCCTTGAAGAAGCAGCGATGGTTCACGGAATGGATATCGAAGCTCTTTTGAAAGCAATCAACGAGAGATAGTTTTAAATGGAATTTGAAAAGGAGCCTTTGCTTCGCAGATGTCTGTGAAACAGGGGCTCCTTTTTTCGGTCTTTAATATAATTAATAATTAAATAGAAGCAAGAGATGATACGGCGCCGCCGCCGATCACCAAGTCGTAATGCTCCTGAATATAAGCCTCTTTCGGGGCTTCGACCTTTTCGAGCTTTCCGTATTCGGAGGCGATGTTGCATACGCGCCCGAATTCTTCCAGGGTCAGCCCGCCTTTGGTGAGCAGCAGTGCGTAGTTGCCGTCAGCCGGATTTTTGTAGAGAACGTTGTGCTCGTTGTAGAAAGGAGCAAGGTTGCGCGAAAGAACGCAGAGGTCATCCAGACTGTCGGAGATGACAAGTCTCGGGAAGGCCGGCTCGCGGTCCAACGGCTGGGAAGAAGCCTTCTTGGCCTGGGCCTTCTTTCCTGCGCTGGCCTCAATGTGACGGAAGAGGTCAAGCACCTCGTCGGCAATGTCTTCTGCAAGGGAAGAGTCATTGTCGTAATCGTCATCCTCGGAAACGGAAGGGGCGAATTTGGAAAAGCGTGTGTCAATCTCTTCCGGATCCTCCACCTTTGTGATGATGAGGATGATGGAGTCGGCACCGATCGGGATTGCTTCGATCATAAGGGGAATGTTTTCCGCTTCGAAGCCGAATTCAAATGCCGCCTGCTGCATCATGTCGCGGAAAAGAGTTTTGGCTTTTTCGCTGCCGTAGGCCAATTCGCTGATTTTGAGTTCTCTATTTGCAAGATCTGCACTTGTGAGTGTGCATTTAATCTGATGGTCATTTACTTTTTCGATTTTCATAAAATATCACATCCTTTTTTGTATTTGTATCTTATACTTTATGACGATTTTAGTCAATAGAAGTTGAATTTTGGGAAGAAGATTTCATAAAAATTTTAATATTTGCCTTGCCAAAACGGGGAGAATCACGTATACTTTCAGCAGGAGATGCATCCGGACAGTCTTGCACTGAAAGGAGGCATGACACATTTATATTTTTCCTTTCGGGGAAACATTCTTTTAGCAGTAAGCATATGCTTACGACACATTTTTAATACGGTTTTGACGATAAATCTTATGGTTTATTGTATGTCTTTTAGGCACGTTAGTGTCTGGTTTTTTCAAATCCTGAAAATTTTCACTTAATTCAATTTAAAAATTATTTTAATGAGTAGTTTTATTTGTATTTGTGCATGTCCGGAGTTTCTCTTAATAGTTTTGTCAATTATTTTCCCTGTAATCAGGAATTTCATAATGTTTCACAAACGGTCCTTTTGGCGCTGGGAAAGTGTTGGCGTTAGGGAGAGGAGGGATTTTTTTGTCCGAGAAGGATAATTTCCGACAGGATGACGCTGAGGCGGAGAGAGAAATAAAATCTCTTTTGCGGGGAATTGATATGCAAATCTGTCTTATGCGCATTGTGAAAAGTCAGATAGAAGCCTGCATCAGGACAAAGAGCGAGGCTGCGGAACGGGTACGTGAAACCGAGAGCAGCTACGGACGTTCGGGATATATGGCGGATGTAGAGCTGGATGACAAAGGCGGAATCGCATCCATCAGATACGATTGGGTAAAAGAGTAAAAAAGTAAGCCATGATAAACTTTATATGAAAACGGAAACCGGCACCGGAATCTGCAGAGCAACTATTATAGCCCCTCTATGTCATTTGCCTGCAGTCTTTGGTGTCGGTTTTTTGTAAAAAAGAATGACGAAGCGCGACAGATTTGGTATACTATGTATGTTAGTGCATAACGATAAAAGGAGAATAAACGATGGGTAAAAAAAGAGAATTCGATGATTGGGATGAAACAGATGAATTTGACGAGCTCGGTCGGGGCGAAAAAAAGGGATGGGTTCCGGTACTGATTGCTGTTGTATTGATTCTTGTCATTGCAGGTATCGGTCTCGGTGCCAAGTTATATGATAAATATTCTTATTCAAAGGAAGAGATGGATTTGTCCGAATACTACGATATCGGGCAGGAGTGGGAAACGGCTTTGGTCGTACAGGATGAGGTGATTGAAGAAAAGGCAGTTTGCAGGGACGGTAATTTTTACCTTCCGCTGGAGTTTGTTCAGGACAACCTCAATGACAAATTTTATTATGACAAACATGAGCGCTTGCTTCTTTTTACAACGCCGACCCAGTTGTATGAGATTCCGGTGGATTCCGCTGCGTACATGATTGCGGGTCAGCCACAGGAAAACGGAAAAGTCATCTGCGTTTTGCAGGATGAGATGCCGTACGTGGAACTGGATTTTGTAGCGCAGTATGCGGATTTTCTGAGTGAGATATACGAACAGCCGAACCGGATTCAGCTTTATGTGCAGGGACAGACGAGTCTGGCTGCTACCATCAAGAAGGATACGGCGGTCCGCTATCAGGGCGGTATCAAGAGTGATGTTTTGGAGTATTTGTCAAAAGGGGACAAGGTCTATGTCTTGGAGGAGATGGAGACCTGGTCTAAGGTTAAGACGGAGGATTCGGTCATCGGTTATGTTGAGAATAAGCGTTTGACAGGTCACGCCGATGAGGAGATTGTTTTGTCGGGAGCTTATGTGGCGCCGGTGTACACTTCCATCCGCAAGGACTATGCGATTAACATGGCGTGGCATCAGACAACCAATACGACAGCGAATTCCGGTATCGATTCGATGCTTGCAAATACAAAAGGAATTAACACGATTTCGCCGACCTGGTTTTTCCTCAGCGACAATCAGGGCGGATTTACATCGATTGCCGATCAGGCTTACGTGGACAATATGCACGCAAGAGGCATAGAAGTGTGGGCGCTCGTCGACAATTTTACAAACGATGTGGACATCGCACAGATTCTTTCAACGACTACCAACCGTAAAAATCTCATTGCCAATCTGGTGCAGACGACGATGGCATACGGAATCGACGGTATCAACGTGGACTTTGAGCAGGTTCCGATGGAGGCGGGAGAGGATTATGTACAGTTCCTGAGAGAGCTTTCCATTCCGTGTCGTCAGAACGGAATTGTGTTGTCCGTGGACAACTATGTACCGACGGATTACACAGCACACTACGGAAGAAAAGAACAGGGCGAAGTGGTAGACTACTTCGTGATTATGGGATATGATGAGCACTATTCGGGATCGGCCCAGGCGGGAAGCGTGGCTTCCATCGGTTATGTGAAAGCCGGTATCGAGAATACGCTGAAGGATGTTCCGGCGCACAAGGTGATTAACGGAATTCCGTTCTATACACGTCTTTGGAAGATTGCGGGAGACGTGAGCTCGGAAGCGATGTCCATGTCTGCTGCGGAAAATTATCTCGCGCAGAACGGTGTGACCGCTACCTGGGACCAGGAGACGGCACAGAATTTTGCATCTTTTGAGGCGGATGGTGCGACATACCAGATGTGGTTGGAGGATACGGAAAGTATCCGTGCGAAGCTGGATCTTATGTCAGGATATCATCTTGCAGGAGTTGCACAGTGGAAACTCGGCTTGGAAAAAGCGGAGATATGGGATGTGATTGCTGAGTATACGAGCAAGGCGCAGTCATATATACAGACTGCGAATCCGGTCGAAGGACAGGCGCCTGAGACTCCGGTGATACAGGAGATTGAAACAGATTGATTTATAATATAGAAGAGAAAAACAGACCGGATGCGGTCTGTTTTTTGTTGGATGAGCATATATTGAAATGATAAGTGTGTTTTGGAGGCGCCCTTGAAATCAAAGATTGTATCTACATTGATGGCTGTTTGCATGCTTGTGTCCATGTATTATCTTGCAAGGACGGCGGCGCAGTATACGATGTCCTGGAGAGAGGAGGCGTCGGGGCCGGTTGTGGTCATTGATGCCGGTCACGGAGGTGCGGATCCGGGCAAGGTTGGGATTAACGGTGCCTTGGAGAAGGATATTAACCTTTCGATTGCTTTGCTCGTGGAGAAGTATCTGGAGGCGCAGGATATCGAGGTGGTTATGACAAGAAACGGCGATGAAGGACTTTACCGGGAGGACAGCGTCAATAAAAAAATGGAAGATTTGAAAAATCGCCTGGCGCTTATCGACACGGCGGAGGCATCGATTGCTGTGTCAATACATCAGAACAGTTACACGGCCGAAGCGGTGCACGGCGCACAGGTGTTTTATTATGAAACATCGGAGGAAGGAAAAAAGGCGGCGGAGATTATGCAGAGTCAGCTTCGCACGGGAGTTGACATGAACAATAAAAGAGAAGTGAAGGCTAACACCAGTTACTATCTGCTGAAAAAATCCTCCGTGCCGACAATTATTGTGGAATGCGGATTTCTCTCCAACGGGGAGGAAGCGGAAAAACTGACACAAAAAGAGTATCAGGAAAAGATGGCGTGGAATATTTCCCTTGGGATTTTGCAATATTTGAATGGTGTGTTATAATCAAAATGAGTTATTGCGCAGAAAACCAGCTGCGCGGCAAAAGAAAAGAGAAATTGAGGTTGTTGTTTTGGATACGAAATGGGTGAAAATCCCGGCGCATAATCCGGATTTGCAGGTGCTGAAAACGGCGGGAGAAATCATACAAAACGGCGGTCTTGTTGCGTTTCCGACAGAGACGGTATACGGCCTGGGCGGAGATGCCCTGAATCCTGAATCTGCAAAAAAAATATATGCAGCCAAGGGAAGACCGAGTGACAATCCGCTGATTGTACACATTTGCAAAACAGAAGATATGGAAAAGATTGTCCGGGAAGTTCCGGCGCAGGCGTATGTCCTGGCGGAGCGTTTCTGGCCGGGACCGCTTACGATGATTATGAAAAAAGCGGACTGTGTTCCGGCGGAGACGACAGGAGGACTGGATACCGTCGCTGTGCGTTTGCCGGATCATCCGGCGGCGCTTGGATTCATCCGTGAGGCGGGCGGTTTTGTCGCAGCGCCGAGTGCGAATACTTCGGGCAGACCGTCGCCGACGCTGGGAAAATATGTATACGAAGATATGAACGGCAGAATCGAGATGATTCTGGACAGCGGCGAAGTCGGAATCGGTGTGGAGTCGACCATCATCGATTTGACGGAGGATATACCGGTGATATTACGGCCGGGACATGTGACGCTGGAAATGTTGCAGGAGGTCCTCGGTGAGGTTTGTCTGGATCCGACGATGCTGGAAAGCGATTGTCAGCAGGCACCGAAAGCTCCGGGAATGAAATACAGACATTATGCGCCGAGAGGAGAGCTTGTCATCGTGTCCGGGGACAGGGCGAAGGTCTCCGAAAAGATCGCTGAGCTGCTTGAGGAAAAACGGGGACAGGGGCTGAAAACCGGTGTGATTGTCTCGCGGGAAGAGCAGCAGCTTTATAAAGCGGACAGCATTAAGGTAACCGGTGAGAGAACGGACATGGCAGCAGTGGCGCGGAGTCTTTTCCGGATTTTGCGCGAGTTTGACGAGGAGCAGATTGACTGCATGTATGTGCAGGCGTTTCCGCAGGACGGAATCGGACAGGCTGTTATGAACCGTATGCTGAAGGCAGCAGGACACAAAATGATAGAAGTTTAATGGGAGGATATTATGATAGCAATCGGAAGTGACCACGGTGGATTTGATTTAAAAGAGTTAGTGATCGCTCACTTAAAAGAGCGTGGAATGGATGTAAAGGACATGGGATGTTACGACAAGTCATCCTGTGATTATCCGGTGTTCGGACGTGCTGTTGCACAGGCAGTTGCCTGCGGCGAATGCGAGAAGGGCATTGTGATTTGTACGACGGGAATCGGTATCTCGATCACGGCAAACAAGGTAAAAGGCGTGCGCGCTGCGCTTTGCAGTGACGGACTGACAGCAAAGATGACAAGACTTCACAACGATGCAAATGTGCTTGCTCTCGGAGCGGGAATCGTCGGCCCGAATTTGGCAAAAGAAATTGTGGACAACTTTTTGGATACGGATTTTTCCGGAGATGAGAGACATCAGAGAAGAATTGATCAGATAGAAGAATAGGATTTGATTTAGAAAAGAATCGGAGGAGTAGGGGTTAGTATGAATCAGAAGAGAAATGATTATATTTCGTGGGATGAATATTTTATGGGAGTCTCCGTTTTGTCGGGGATGCGTTCCAAAGATCCGAACACGCAGGTGGGGGCCTGTATTGTCGGAAAGGATCACCGCATTTTATCCATGGGATATAACGGTTTCCCAAACGGCTGCAAAGATGAGGATTTTCCTTGGGCCAGAGAGGGAGATGAACTTGAGACAAAGTATCCGTTTGTTACCCACAGCGAACTGAATGCGATCTTAAATTATCGCGGAGGAAGTTTGGAGGGGACAACTCTTTATGTGTCGCTTTTTCCTTGTAACGAATGTGCGAAAGCAATCATTCAGGCAGGGATTAAAAAAGTGGTGTATGACTGTGACAAGTATGCGGGAACGCCTTCCAATGTGGCATCGAAAAAAATGTTTGATGCAGCAGGTGTGACGTATGTTCCTTATGTTCATACAGGAAGAAAGATAGAGATGGATCTGTAAATTTGCAGTGTTTTGGTGATAGGTGTGTTTATGAAAAAAAAGCGTAATTTTTATAGGGGCGCGCTCTTGCTTGCAGGAATTCTTTTTGTTATGACGCCGGTGTGCGTGTACGCGACAACGACGGGACAAAAGATTCAGGAAACGGAAAGTGAAAAAAGGCAGACAGAAAGTAAGCTGAATCAAACGAATAATGCGCTCGACGATCTTCATGGTGACCGTGTCAGCCTGCAGAATTATCTGACGCAGCTGGAAGATCAGTTGTCCAAAGTTAACACAGAGCTTGCACAAATCGAAGAAATAAGAAAGAAAAAGGTGGAAGCGATTGAGGCGGCGGAGGTGCAGATTGCTGAGGCGGAGGAGCTTCAGAAGACGCGCTACGAGGATATGAAAAAGCGGATTAAGTTCATGTACGAGTCCGGAAGCGAATCGTATTTGCAGCTGTTTTTGACGGCCTCCAGTTTTACGGATTTTCTGAATAAGGCGGATTATATTGAGATGCTCAATCAGTACGACAGAGAAATGCTGGATGAGTATGCCCGCACGGAAGAGGAAATCACGAACAAGAAAGAGGAACTTGAGCAGGATAAAGAGGCGTTGCTTGTCCTTGAGCAGGAAGCGAGCATGAAATCGTCGGAAATATATGAAAGTGTGAAAGTGGCCGGCGCCGACTTGAAAAAATACATGGCGGAAATCGCTGAAAAAGAAGCGCAGGCACTGGCTTACGAAAGGGAGATTGCGGCGAAGGAAAGTGACCTTGTTGCACTCCGCGAGCAGTACAAAAAAGAGCTGGCCATGTCGGCGCAGTCTGCATCCATGGGAAGCAGGGATTTGTCGGATGTAGTATTTGCCAGCGGGGATGAAGACCTGATGGCTGCGATTATCGAGTGCGAAGCCGGCGGCGAGAGCTACACCGGAAAAGTGGCGGTCGGAGCGGTCGTCATGAACCGTGTGCGCAGTCCGCTGTTTCCGAATACAGTGCTCGAGGTTATCATGGCACCGAAACAGTTTTCGCCGGTGGGAAGCGGGCGTTTTGCCATTGTGCTTGCCCGCGGTGCAAATGAGTCCTGCTACCAGGCGGCCAGAGACGCTATGGCCGGTGCATCGCCGGTGGGCAACTGCCTGTTCTTCCGTACTCCGATTCCGGGGCTGGAAGGACAACAAATCGGGGGACATATTTTCTATTAGGGGTTGACTTGGACTGTCGAAGTAAACAGATTACTTTATGTCCATAGAGTGTTGTCTATTGCCTTTGGGTATGTATGAAAAAATTCCGGAAAAAGGCCCAGAAAATTTAGTACAGCATGCAATTGACAGAAAAAAATCCAGTCATTTGGACATATGGCAAATTATAGCAAGATTAGGCCCATGAATTGAAAAATTTGTGGGCCTTTTTGGTGATTTTTTTGCAATACCCACGGAGCGCCGGAAAGAGGAGAGGCGAAAAAAGGGAAAGCAAAACGTCGAAAGGAAAAAATAGGTGAAAAATAAAAAACCCCTCAAAGGGGTTTTTCAAATGTTTCTACATAATCGGTCATTTTTTTGAATTCGCCGTTGTATATCATGGCTAAGATTCGGTTAAGCTTTCGTAGGGAATCGCACAGGGAAGCGGTGTCGATGTCGCCTGTTTCCGTGGCGTCGGCCAGCTCGTCCACATCGACCACTTTGACAAAACCGTCCGGATAGATAATCACGTCGGCGAGCAGGTCGGTCACATAGAGGGAAGAAGTTGCTTCGTCCCATTCATGGGAAATGATATCTATGTACCAGTACAGGAGCTTGTCGTCATGTCCGTAGAATTTGCTCACTTTGTAGCCCTCGGTCAGAAAAAAGCAGGAAATACCGCATTTGATATCCTTTTTCGGGCGGATGGTATTCCAGCGCGTGACGAGGCGGTCACCTTCGAAGAAGAGGATTTCGTCGTCTTTCAAAAGAATACATTCCTTTGGAATAATGCGTCTGCGGTAGAGGGAAAACTCTTTCATGGGACCTCCTTAATCTGCCGTCCGGCACAAGTATATTTTATAAAAATGGTACAATAAGACAGGGCAAAAATCAAGCAAACATTTCCATAAATAAATCGCAAATAAAAATGGGTATTTTGGTAGACAGAAACGGAAAAAATAGGTATAATTATCAAATGGCAGACTGCCGTTTTTTTGAGGTGGGAATATGGAGTCCAAAAAGCGAAATAAGAGGAAATACGGAAAAAGTGTGTATCAGTCGTTGACGATGATCACCCAGTTCGGGATCAATATGGTCGTTCCGATTGCGCTTTGCAGCTTCGCCGGATATTATCTGGACCGGTGGCTGGGGACATCCTATATTGTAATCATTTTATTTTTTATCGGGGCTGCGGCCGGATTCCGAAATATCTACATTTTTTCCAGGAAGATATTTCAGCAACCGCCGGAGTCGAAGAGAAGGGGCATAAGCCATGAGGAAGAAGCTAACTCAGTTAAGTGATGTTCTGCCGGATCTTTGGGTGGGCATTTTATTGTACGGAGTCCTCTGTGAGATAGTGGGGCTCATTTTTGTGGAGGAACGCCTGTTTTACAGTATCGGTCTTTTGGCGGGCGTCCTGTGTGCGCTGTTTATGGCGACGCATATGGCGTGGTCGCTGGGGCAGGCGCTGGACATGGCTGAGGGAGACGCAGTCAAAAAAATGCAGGTGCACAATATTTTACGTTATATGATTGTTGTGATTGTGTTCTTTCTTCTTCTTTTTTCAAAACTCGGGAATCCCCTTGCGGCGTTTCTCGGAGTTATGGGTTTGAAAGTAGCGGCGTATTTACAGCCGGTTACTCATAAATTTTTCAGGAGGTGAATGTATGGGTCAGGGAATCTTGTTATCCGCAGGTGCAGATATTGACTTTATGGTCCATGGGATTTTTTCTTATGAATTGTTCGGTCAAACTGTATGGATAACAACCACGCATGTTTGCGTACTCATTGTCTTTTTGCTGCTTGGTACTTTTGCACTGATTGCCAATCGTACGATGAAACATGCCAGTGACGTGCCAACCGGATTCCAGAATGTTGTTGAGTTGATTGTTGAGATGCTTGACAACATGATTAAGGCTTCCATGGGTTCCAGCGCAGCCAAGTTTGCGAACTACATCGGAACGATCTTTATCTTTATTCTGGTCAGCAATATTTCCGGATTATTCGGCCTACGGCCGCCGACGGCGGACTACGGAGTCACGTTAGCACTTGGATTGATAACGTTTACTCTCATTCATTTTAACAAATTTAAATACCAGAAGGTCAGCGGAGTTATTAAGGGCTTGTGCGATCCATGGCCGATCTGGGCACCGATCAACATGATCGGAGATGTAGCGGTACCGATTTCGCTTTCGCTTCGTTTGTTTGCGAATGTGCTTTCGGGAACAGTTATGATGGCATTGGTTTACGGCTTATTGAAATGGATAGCTGTATTCTGGCCGGCGGTACTTCATGTGTACTTTGATTTATTTTCCGGAGCAATTCAGACGTACGTATTCTGTATGCTTACGATGACGTACATTTCAGATGCAATCGGAGAACAGTAAAAAATTATTTTATCATCAAGGAGGAAACAAAGATGGAATTTAACAACGAATTTATTTTAGGTTGCTCAGCAATCGGTGCAGGTCTTGCGGTTATCGCAGGTATCGGACCTGGTATAGGTCAGGGTATCGCAGCAGGACATGCGGCAGCAGCAGTTGGTAGAAATCCGGGTGCAAAATCAGATGTTACATCTACCATGTTACTTGGACAGGCCGTTGCCGAGACAACAGGTCTTTACGGACTTCTTATCGCAATGCTGTTATTATTCGTTAAACCTTTAGCAAACTAATAAGAGCCTTCCGCGAAAAAAATAAAATAGAAGGAGGCATAAAGCTTGAATACGATGATAGGTGCGCCTCTCGCATTGGCACAGAGCGGAGCAGAGATGACAAGACTTTTCGATCTTGACTTTCAGCTGATCCATGATGCGGTTTTAATGATCATTGCGATCTTTGCGCTGTTTCTGTTCATGTCCCGCTTCTTATTCGATCCGGCCAGAAAGTTTTTGACCGGCAGAACGGAACGTATCAAAAACGATCTGGATACTGCTCAGACCGAAAAGGAAGAGGCCATTGCGTTAAAGGCAGATTACGAAGAAAAGCTTCGTAGTATTGATAAACAGGCAGAAGAAATCTTGAGCGATGCCCGTAAGAGAGCTTTGGCGAACGAAGCAGGTATCATTGCAAAAGCAAAAGAAGATGCTGCGGCGATTATTGAAAGAGCCAAAGTGGAAGCTGAGCTTGAGAAGAAGAAAGTTGCCGATGAAGTGAAGAAAGAAATGATTCAGGTCGCATCAGCGATGGCGGGCAAAGTGGTTGCTGCCAACATTGATACGACGGTCAGTGACAGCCTGATTAACCAGACATTGAAGGAAATAGGTGAAAGCACATGGCTAGATTAGTATCTACGACTTACGGTGATGCGCTTTTCGAACTTGCAAAGGAACAGGATAAGATTGACTCCCTTGATAAGGAAGTCAGAGGAATCCAAAAGGTTCTTGCGCAGTATCCGGAGTTTTCCAAGTTAATGAATCATCCGAAAGTGGGAAAAGATGAAAAACTTCAGGTCGTGAAAGAGGTTTTTGAAGGGAAAGCCGACAAAGAATTAGTTGGATTTCTTCGCCTCGTGGTTGAAAAGGACCGCTACGCAGATATCGACGAGATTCTTGCCTATTTCATTGACAGAGTCAAAGAGGAAAAAGGAATCGGCGTTGCATATGTGACCAGTGCGGTGAAGCTTTCGGAGATACAGAAAAAATTAGTGGAAGAGAAGCTGGTTGAGACAACGAAGTTCAAAGAGATGGAGATGAACTTTACCATTGATGAGTCGCTCATCGGCGGGCTTGTAATCCGCATCGGGGACAAGGTTGTGGACAGCAGCATCAAATCCAAATTAAGTGAGCTTACAAAACAGCTTATGAAAATTCAGCTGGCATAAAGCCGGATAAAAATTTAGAAAGGAACGTAAAGATCCATGAATTTAAGACCAGAAGAAATAAGTTCAGTGATTAAGGATCAGATCAAGAGATATGCGTCAGAGCTGGAAGTATCCGAAGTCGGTACAGTTATCCAGGTGGCAGACGGTATCGCTCGTGTGCACGGTCTCGAGAAGGCTATGCAGGGTGAGCTTCTTGAATTCCCGGGCGAAGTATACGGAATGGTAATGAACCTGGAAGAAGACAACGTTGGTGCGGTTCTTCTCGGAAATCAGAAGAACATCAACGAAGGCGATACAGTTAAGACAACCGGACGTGTGGTAGAGGTACCGGTTGGAGATGCCCTTTTAGGACGTGTTGTAAATGCTCTTGGTCAGCCAATCGACGGAAAAGGACCGATTCAGACAGATAAATATCGTCAGATCGAAAGAGTTGCTTCCGGCGTTATCACAAGAAAGAGTGTAGACACACCTCTCCAGACAGGTATCAAGGCGATCGATTCCATGGTACCGATCGGAAGAGGACAGCGTGAGTTAATCATCGGTGACAGACAGACAGGTAAGACTGCAATCGCAATCGATACCATCATTAACCAGAAGGGACTGAATGTAAAATGTATTTACGTTGCAATCGGTCAGAAAGCTTCTACTGTTGCAAGTATCGTAAAGACATTGGAGGAGTTCGGTGCTCTCAGCTATACAACAGTCGTAGCTGCTACAGCCAGTGAGCTTGCACCGCTCCAGTATATTGCACCGTACAGCGGATGTGCGATCGGTGAAGAATGGATGGAAAACGGTGAGGACGTACTCATCATCTATGATGACCTCAGTAAACATGCGACTGCTTACCGTACACTTTCCCTCCTGCTTCGTCGTCCGCCAGGACGTGAGGCTTATCCGGGAGACGTATTCTACCTTCACTCAAGACTTCTTGAGCGTGCAGCGCGCATGAGCGAAGAGTACGGCGGAGGAAGCTTAACAGCACTTCCGATTATTGAGACACAGGCCGGAGACGTATCTGCATACATCCCGACAAACGTTATCTCAATCACAGACGGACAGATTTACCTTGAGACAGAGGCATTTAACTCAGGATTCCGTCCTGCTATCAACGCAGGTCTTTCCGTATCCCGAGTTGGTGGTGCAGCACAGATCAAGGCTATGAAAAAATACGCAGCACCTATCCGTGTGGAGCTTGCGCAGTACCGCGAGCTTGCAGCGTTCTCCCAGTTCGGTTCCGAGCTTGATGCCGACACAAAGGAGAAACTTGCACAGGGTGAACGTATCCGTGAGATTTTAAAGCAGCCACAGTATAAGCCGATGCCTGTACAGTACCAGGTAATCATTATTTACGCGGCTACGAACAAATACCTGCTCGATATTGAGACAGAAGAGATTACAAGATTCGAGAGCGAACTTTTCGAGTACATTGATACCAAGTATCCGGAAATTCCGAAAGCAATCGCAGAAGAAAAAGTGCTCTCTGAAGAAAACGAGCAGAAACTGATCACAGCGATTAATGAATTCAAAGCACAGTTTAAATAAGTTGCAGAAAGAATAGGTGACAACGCATGGCTTCAATGAGAAGTATTAAAAGGCGTAAGGAATCTGTACAGAGTACACAGCAGATCACGAAAGCGATGAAGCTTGTATCCACTGTAAAACTGCAGCGAGCAAAAACTCGTGCGGAACAGTCAAAAGCATATTTTGAGTGCATGTATAAAACGGTAAAATCCATGCTTGCCAAGAGCGGTACGATCAACCATCCTTATTTAAAGGCCGGTGAGAGTACCAAAAAAGCAGTTATCGTCATCACCTCAAACAGAGGTCTTGCCGGCGGTTACAACTCCAATGTAATCAAGCTCATCACAAGAGATGAGAAGTTTGCAAACAAAGAGGATGTTGTAATCTATTCCATCGGTAAGAAAGGAAAAGACGGTTTGGCAAGAGTTGGTTACAAAATTGCAGCCGACTATTCGGATATGATAGAGGAACCGATTTACATTGAAGCGATGCAGATTTGTAAAGAGGTACTCGCAGCATTTGCTTCCGGAGAGTTCGGAGAAATTTATCTTGCCTATACAGCATTCAAGAACACCGTAGTTCATGTGCCGACGCTCATGAAGCTTCTTCCGGTAGCGGCAGAAGCAGAAGAAGGTTCGGAATCCGGTGTGGAAGACAAAACACTGATGAACTTTGAACTGGATGAGACGGAAGCTATCGAACTCATCATTCCGAAATACATTACAAGTCTTGTGTTCGGAGCGATGGTCGAGGCGGTAGCCAGTGAAAACGGTGCGCGTATGCAGGCAATGGATTCAGCGACAAGCAATGCTGAAGATATGATCAGTTCCTTATCGTTACAATATAATAGAGCCCGTCAGGGTAATATTACACAGGAATTAACCGAAATTATAGCAGGTGCGGAAGCCATCAGCTAGAAAAGGAGTGAAAGTAAACAATGGCAGAACAGGCAATCGGAAAAATTACCCAGATCATCGGTGCTGTCCTTGATATCAAGTTCCCGGAAGCTTCCCTTCCGGAAATCTACGATGCGATTTCAATCGATCGCGGAAACGGTGAAAAACTTGTTGTCGAAGTAGCACAGCATTTGGGTGATGATACAGTTAGATGTATCGCCATGGGCCCGACTGACGGACTGGTAAGAGGAATGGATGCAGTTGCAACCGGAGCTCCTATTACCGTACCTGTTGGTGAAAATACACTTGGAAGAATTTTCAATGTATTGGGTGAGGCAATCGATAATAAAGAAAATCCTACCGATGTAGGATATGAACCAATTCACAGACCGGCTCCGGAATTCTCAGAGCAGTCTACAGAAACAGAATTATTAGAAACCGGTATCAAGGTAGTAGACCTTCTTTGCCCATATCAGAAGGGTGGTAAGATCGGTCTGTTCGGTGGTGCCGGCGTAGGTAAAACGGTACTTATCCAGGAGCTTATCCGTAACATCGCGACAGAGCACGGCGGATACTCCGTATTCACAGGTGTTGGAGAGCGTACCAGAGAGGGAAATGACCTTTACCATGAAATGACAGAGTCAGGCGTTATCGATAAGACAACAATGGTATTCGGTCAGATGAACGAGCCACCAGGAGCCAGAATGAGAGTTGGTCTTACAGGACTTACCATGGCAGAATATTTCCGTGATAAAGGTGGTAAAGACGTACTTTTATTCATCGACAATATTTTCCGTTTTACACAGGCAGGTTCCGAGGTGTCAGCGCTTCTCGGACGTATGCCATCCGCAGTAGGTTACCAGCCGACATTGCAGACAGAGATGGGTGCTCTTCAGGAGCGTATCACTTCTACAAAGAATGGTTCCATCACATCGGTTCAGGCTGTATACGTTCCGGCGGACGACTTAACTGACCCGGCTCCGGCTACAACATTCGCACACTTGGATGCGACAACCGTACTTTCCCGTGCGATCTCCGAGCTCGGTATTTATCCGGCCGTTGATCCGCTCGAGTCTACATCCCGCATCCTTGACCCGCGTATCGTAGGTGAGGAGCATTACGAAGTAGCACGTGGTGTACAGGAGATTCTCCAGAAGTACAAAGAACTTCAGGATATCATCGCCATCCTCGGTATGGACGAGCTCGGTGAAGAAGACAAACTTGTCGTTAACCGTGCAAGAAAGATTCAGAGATTCTTATCTCAGCCGTTCTTCGTAGCGACTCAGTTTACAGGTCTGGAAGGTAAATACGTTCCGATCTCAGAAACAATCCGCGGATTCAAAGAAATTCTGGAAGGTAAACATGATGACATTCCGGAAAGCTATTTCCTGAATGCAGGAAGCATCGACGAAGTAGTAGCCCGCGTAAAATAAGGGGTGAGATGTCATGGCAGATGAAAGAAAATTTGAACTTGAAATCATTACACCGGAGCGCGTCTTCTACAAGGGCGAAGCAGTAATGGTTGAATTTAACACAACAGAAGGTGAAATCGGAGTTCTGAAAAAACACATTCCGATGACTGTCATCGTAAAACCGGGTATCCTTACGATTACCGAGGAAGATGACAACGTCAAGGAAGCAGCCCTCCATGAAGGATTCGTTGAGATTCTTCCGGACAAGGTGACCATCATGGCCGAGATTATTGAGTGGCCGGGTGAAATCGACCTTTCCCGTGCAGAGGAAGCAAAAGAAAGAGCAAAGAAACGCCTGGAAGAAAAAGAAGACGGCATAGATATGATCCGTGCAGAAGCTGCGCTGAAGAGAGCAATTGCTCGAATCGAAGCAGTAAAATAAAGCAAATCTGAACTCCCGTAGGTAAGCCTGCGGGAGTTTTTCTGTTGCAGAAAAGCTATGCGGGCTTGCGCGAGCGGATTTTTGCGCATTTTACGGTTAAAATTTGAGTTTTTGTGCGTGGGGCTGTATTTTTTTCCTCGGGTTACGGTTCCATTCTTCATTATATATATTTAAACCGTAACATTTCTTGCGTTTTACGGTTGCTTTTCAGAAATCAAAGCTGCGACCGTAACCGACAAGAATTTTTACGGTTGAGAGACCCGAAATGCTCGAATAGGCGGTAAGCACCTGAAATTCTTACGGTCATCAGGGAGAAAAACCGAATACCGGCGGTATGAGTTGGTTTTGGCGATAAGAAGCAGAAATAAGTCGATATTAAAGCAAGGGATATTCAAAGAATAAAAACGACAGGAAATTTCCTGTCGTTTTTTGGTTGTAGCAATGTCTATATATCTTTGAAAAAACAACTGATATCTGTTTGAAAAAGTTTGGCGAGAGCAACCAATTCCGAAACGCGGATATTGTACGTTCCGCACTCGATTTGCGAATAACTGCTGCGCGAGATTTCGAGGCCCTGCAGTTGCAGATGCGTAACGACCTGCTCCTGCGTCAGTTTTTTCGCTTTGCGCAATGCCCGGATATTATTGCCGATATGAATGTCCTGTTTGATTTTCTGTGACATAACATCATCCTCGTAAGATTTGCAATGAATAAGTTGCATTTTTATTGATTTTATCTGTTTTTGGGGATATAATTGCAATGAATACATTGCAAAATATAAACAATATACACGAAGGGAGAAATAGTAATGAAAAGTAGAAAGAGAATTTGGCTGTTTGTGATGAGTTTGAGTATGCTTTTATCCATTGTGGGAGTCAGTGCGTCAGCAAAGCAAGCTTCAGTGAGTGACAATACAATTGTCGAACCACTACAGGAGGGTACAACGATTGTGGCTCAAGGAAATTGCGGGGAGACTCTTACATACACGCTTGATAGCGAAGGATGTATGGTAATCACCGGAGAAGGGGAACCTTATTCTTCCTGGGTTCCTGCTGAAGCTACGCAAGCAGATGCTCTAAAAGTGGTATTCAAGATTAAGAATTGTAATAGGATTAGCTTGTTGACAAATTTTAGCGAAAATATAACAAGTATAGATTTCCGGGAATCAGATTTGAGCAGCGTAACGAATATGTCCGGTGAGTTTTTTTGTTGTACATCATTAACAGATGTGGATTTTAGCGGGGTAGATTTGAGTAACGTGACGGATATGTCTTATATGTTTTCGAGGTGTACATCATTAACAGATGTGGATTTTAGCGGAGCAGATTTGAGTAACGTAACGGATATGTCTGATATGTTTACTAGTTGCGATGCATTAACAGATGTGGATTTTAGTGGAGCAGATTTGAGTAGCGTAACGGATGTGTCTTATATGTTTGATATGTCGGATGCATCTGAATCGTCAACAAGTTTGGATTTCAGTGAAACAAACTTGAGTAGCTTAACGGATATAGATACTATGTTTTATGGATTTGAATCATTAACAAGTTTGGATTTTAGTGGGGCAGATTTGAGTAGTGTAACAGATGTGTCCTGGAATATCTTTGGTGATTGTAACTCATTAACAAGTTTGGACTTCAGTGGGACAAACTTGAGTAGCTTAACGGATATGTCTGATATGTTTTCGAAGTGTACATCATTAACAGATATGTATTTTAGAGAGACAGATTTGAGTAACGTAACGGATATGGATTTTTCGAGGTGTACATCATTAACAAATGTGGATTTTAGCGGGGCAAAGTTCAGAGGCAATACTCTTGATGGAATAAATCTCCATGCTACAAATATAAATTTCAGTGGGACAAACTTGAGCAATTGGACAAATTGGTCACGGTTTGATGACATTTCAGGTAAAAATTTAAATTTCAGCGGAGCAGATTTGAGTGGTTTAACAGATATGTCCGAGGTGTCGTCTATTGGGGTAACAAGTTTAGACTTTAGCGGAGCAGATTTAAGTGGCTTAACGGATATGTCCAGTGCGTTTCATGGTTGCGATGCATTAACAGATGTAGATCTTAGCGAAGCGGATTTAAGTGGCGTAACGAATATGAGTAGAATGTTTTGTCATTGCGAATCATTAACAGATGTTGATTTAAGTGGCCTTGACACAAGTAATGTTACGGATATGTCCGGTATGTTTCAGAATTGCTATTCATTGCCAAGTGTGGATGTTAGTGGCTTTGACACAAGTAATGTTACAAATATGAACTATATGTTTGGTGGTTGCCATCTATTAACCGATGTGGATGTGAGTGGCTTTGAGACAGGTAATGTAACGGACATGAGTACTATGTTTGGTTACTGTAATCTATTAACCGATGTGGACGTAAGCAATTTTGATACAAGTAAAGTGACGGACATGAGCCATATGTTTCGTGCTTGCAAAGCATTGACAGATGTGGACGTAAGTGGCTTTGACACAAGCAATGTGACGGATATGAGCAGCATGTTTTGTGGCTGCAATCTATTAACCGATGTGGATGTAAGCAACTTCAATACAAGTAAAGTTACAGATATGAACAGTATGTTCAGCGTGTGTAAAAGTTTAACTAATCTGAATATTAGTAGCTTTGATACAGGTAATGTAACGGACATGAGCGCTATGTTTTCCTATTGCGAGTTATTATCGGATTTGGATGTGAGCAATTTTGATACAAGCAAAGTGACGAATATGAGCAGTATGTTTAGTGAGTGCCATGCATTAACCGAATTGGATGTGAGCAATTTTGATACGTCAAATGTGACGGATATGAGCGTTATGTTTGGATGGATGTATAGTATTAAAGAATTAGATTTAAGCAACTTCGATACAAGTAAAGTTACAAATATGAGCGATATGTTCTGCCTGTGCGAAAGTTTAACTAATCTGAATATTAGTAGCTTTGACACAGGTAATGTAACGGACATGAGTGGTATGTTTTCGAGGTGTGAATCATTAACAAGTTTGGATGTAAGTGGCTTTGATACAGGTAATGTAACGGACATGCGTTCTATGTTTTCTTCTTGCTATCTATTAACCGATTTAGATGTAAGTGGCTTTGATACAGGTAATGTAACGGACATGCGTTTTATGTTTTCTTCTTGCTATTTATTAGCTGATTTAGATTTAAGCAACTTCAGTACAAGTAAAGTTGTAAATATGTACCAGATGTTCTGCTTGTGCAAAAGTTTAACCGAGTTGAATATCAGTAGCTTTGATACGAGTAAAGTAACGGATATGACCGATATGTTGGCTGGATGTTATGGACTAACTAAAATTATTGCTCCGGAAAATAAGTCAAGCCAAACAATGACATTGTATGTTGCATATTATTATCAACCAACCGGTGAGAGAGTGACATGTATTACTAAAGCGGGAAATTATGTAAGAAACTATGTAAATAATAATACAAATAATAATACAAATAATAATGTGTTACCGGCCGATGAAAACACGCCAAAGCCGCTTACCGCAGGAACTAAGTTTAAGGATGAAAAAAGCGGTGCATGGTATAAAGTGTCAGCAATTAATGACATAGGACCACAAGTAGTCTACTTAAAGCCGATTAAGAAGACGAAGAAGAAAATTACGATTCCGGATACTGTTACGTATAAAGATGTAACATATAAGGTTAGCGAAATTGCGCCATTTGCTTTTAAGGGAAATAAAAAACTGAAGACGTTGGTTATTGGCAAAAATGTCAGGATGATTAGAACGAAAGCATTCTATGGTTGTAAAAAATTAAAGACTATAAAAATCACAGGAACAGAGTTGAAAATTGTTCATGATGGTGCTCTCAAAGGAATTAACAAAAAATGCAAAATTAAGGTTCCGAAAAAGAAACTGAAAGCATACAAAAAACTGTTCAAAAAGAAAGGACAGGCAAAGACGGTTAAAATTGTGAAATATTAAATTGCATACAAAGGAAATAGTTATGATCAAAGAAAATAAGCGAAAAATTATTATATTGAAAAATGCAATGAGATTTATCATTGAGCTTATGTTCTTATGTGCAATTTATGTTTTGGGGAGAATGATTATAACGGGGATTCCGATGGGAATAGGGAATGCATGTTTTGTGCTGTTTGCATATCAAAGAATGACAAGCGTGCTTGAAAAGGCACGTAAAATTATGAGTTATGATAAACAAGAATTGAAAGGTATATATGCGGTTTATATTGCTTTTTTGTTGATTTCTATTTGTTGTTCATACAATTTTGATGCACTGGAAAGCATAAAAGATGATTTGATGAGATTAATTTTAACCTGCGTATATGATGCCCTACAGATAATTCAAATAGTTCTTGAGGTGGCAATGGTTAAGGATGTTATTTTTGAGATTTATGGCTGGAACATAAATAAGACGTTTGAAGAATATTGGCAAGCGTTAATAGAAAATGAAAAAATATATATGCTACGTGAAGACCAATATAAAGCACTTCCAAGGCTATGGCTTATTCGAGGAGATGCATGCGAGGATATAGTGGATTATTCGCAGGATGCTTTGATTCAACATTTTTCAAATGAATATATCAAATTAACTGATGCGCAAGCAAAAGAACTGCTGCGGAACAGGGAAATAAATGACGATGAAGGGGGTTGTTATGAAGGTAAAAGCGTATCTGTTTGGCGCCCGTGGAAAGAAAAGCATTTTTACGACGTACAACTAATTAGGATGAATTTGGACTATTTTAAAGAAGAAGAAATTAGAAAATTCATCAAAAAGGATAGAAAAAAGATATTATTGCTGCCAAGCGAAGCTAAGGCAAAAGAAAAGAAGATATACAAGATAGTCAAAAAGCTTCAAAAGAGATAATTAGTATTTTTGTGAAAAGTGCACATTGCAGTGATGTGCACTTTTTACTATACTGATTATAAGCAAATTTGGAGGCGAAGTATATGACCGGAGAAGATTTATTACGTTGGAGCAGAGCAGAAGGAGAAGCAAAAGGAAAAGCAGAGAGCATCCTTATTGTTTTGGCGTCTAAATTTGAGGTTTCGGATGAACTTCGCGAGAAGATTCTGTGTCAGGCAGACATATCTGTGCTTGATGAATGGATTGTGCTTGCTGCAAATGCGACATCCGTTGAAGATTTCATCAGCAAAAGTTCTATTTAATTCATTTTCGTGCATTTTTTATCAGTTAAGTTATTCTAATTAATTCAATGATTATCAAAAATTATAAGTAAAAAAGGTGCAGGGAGAAGTCTGCTTTATAGTAGAGTACAAATGTGTTGTTTTCGGACAAGGTTGTGTCGGTTTTTCTTTTTGTGCATATAATATAAAAAATCAATTTGAGGCTGTTTTATGGCAGAAAAACGCATTCTTCCTTTCTATATGACATATCCCACATCGCTGACGCAGGCGGATGAGAATCAAATGATGAGAGATTTGGAGTATTTTCAGCAGCTGTATCCCCTCGGAACCAAAGCGGTTCAGCGGGAAATACGCAAAGTGATCGACATTATGGACTACGAGGGAAGTCTTATCTATGATGAATTTCCGGATCGGTTTGCCATGCAGAAGCTGACAAGGGATATTATAAGTAAGATCAAATTGCAGGCAGAGGAAGAGATGACAGACGGGGAAGAGGTTAAGAGAATATTAGCCTACGACAACTTAGAGGAGTATATGTTTCTTCTTGTGTTACATGAGGTTTGGCGGAGAAGGCACAATCGCAGGCGGGGATATTTTCTTTTTTAGAGTGCGGTCTTGACTATGAACGCCGTGCAAACTAAAATAACATATGAAAACAAAGGTTGCTCCTATTGCATAGACAGAGGACAAAAGTATGGAACGAATCAGACAGCTTCTCTCGGAAGCGTTGGATAAAAATTTAAAGCAGATGATTATCAGCAATCCCCGGAAAAAGAATTCTTCGGACGGGGATTGTGTTTCTGCGTCCAAAATTAAGGTGCGTCCGGTGATGATGAATGACGGGCTTAAGTTTCAGGAGAGCCGTTTTGTCGGAACGCAGGTGTTCCATGCTAACTATGATAAGCAGGAACTGACGGATATTATAACAGAAGAGATGGCAGATAGCTTCGGACAACTTGAATTGGAGACAAGTTATTTCAGAGCAACTGTATTGGTCAGCAAGAAGGGAACCGTAACGGTTAAGAAAAAGCAGTTGCAAGGTGCTAATCGAGCGGATGGAAATGTCGCAGAAAACGCGGGAAATATGAAAAATGAAGAGCAGTTACTCTCGCACAACCGCGAGAAGCAATACATTTTAAAAGAAGGAATTCCGGTTCCGTTTTTGATTGATTTGGGAGTGCAGACGAAGGACGGAAAGATTGTCAGAAGTAAGTACGACAAGTTTCGTCAGATTAACCGGTTTCTTGAATTTATACAGGATGTGCTTCCGGCGCTTCCGAAGGACCGCAAGGTTTCCATACTGGACTTTGGGTGCGGTAAGTCATATCTTACTTTTGCCATGTACTATTATTTGAAAGTGCTCAACCGGTATGATATTGATATTATCGGGCTGGATTTAAAAAAGGATGTCATCCGCAAGTGCAATGAACTTAAGGATAAATACGGATATGACGGAATTCAGTTTTTGGAAGGAGATATCCGGCAGTACAATGAAAAAGAGGAAGTGGACATGGTTGTGACACTTCATGCCTGTGACACGGCGACGGATCACGCCATTGCAAAAGCGATTGCGTGGAACGCAAAGGTAATTTTGTCGGTTCCGTGTTGTCAGCATGAGTTGAACGGGCAGATGAAGTGCGAGGAGCTGGCACCGGTATTGAAGTACGGGCTCATTAAAGAGCGGATGGCAGCTCTTTTGACAGATGGAATCCGGGCAAATGTCATGGAGGCGTATGGCTATGATACGCAGGTGATGGAATTTATCGATATGTCCCACACGCCGAAAAATATTTTACTTCGCGGAGTGAAATCGCAGGGATTTCGTAAGCGGGGGACAACTTTAGAAGATGTGGAAAAATTGATGGATATGCTTCATACAAAGCAGACGCTTATGGAACTTTTGAAATAGAAATACTGCTTTAGGCAGGGAGAATATAGATGGGAAAAACAATTATTAAGGTGGTTTATGCGGCGATTGTGTTTATTACGGCGCTGCTTTTGATTGACCAAATTACAAACAAAGGGAATATGGACATTACTGCGGAAATGAGCGCTGCGACACTTCCGACAGTGAGCGTGGTACGTGCAGATGAAAAGATCAATGCGCTGTATGGTTATGCGCAGGAAATGGATGTACGTTTCATGTGTGAAACTTTAACGCCGGTCGATACGAAAGACCGGAAGCTTTCCTTGGTGGTGGACACATACGGAAACCGGATCAGTGCTGTTTCTTATCAGGTGAGATCGGCCGACGGCGAGCGGTTGATTGAAGATTCTGCAGTCGATGATTTTGTGCAGAAGGACGAAAAAGTGTCCGTTGAAATCGTATTGAAGGACCTTTTGGATAAAGATAAAGAATATTCCTTTGCGCTGAAACTTGTGGATGAAGAAGGACGGGCTACCTGGTTTTATACGAGAGTCATCCTCGCGGATTATGCCGAGCAGATTGATGATGAGGTAGAGTTTGCACTGGATTTTCACAGCCGTACCTTTGACAAGGAAAGAGCAAGGGAAATCACGAAATATTTGGAGTCCAACGAAGAAGGGGACAATACCACGTACAGCAAGGTGACGATTCATTCCAGCTTTGCCCAAATCACATGGGGCGATCTCGAGGTGACAAAAGAGTCGGAGCCTGAGGTGTTTATACGACAGGTTAATCCGTATGTTTCCAAAATAGAGATTCGCTATATTGTGTCGGTACCGGGGAGCGGAAATACGAATTATTATAACGTGACGGAGCATTATTATATCCGTTACGGCACAGAGCGAATGTATCTTCTTGAGTATGAGAGAACGATGGATGCTGTTTTCATGCCGAAGAATCCGGTTTATGCCAACAATAAAATTTTGCTTGGCATTACAAGTGATGACGTGGAGATGTTGGAAAGTCCGGATGGAAATATTTTTGCTTTTGTACAGGAAAACCGGTTGTACAGTATGAATCTGACGGACAATAAGCTGGCACTTTTGTTTGGTTTCTACGATGATACGCATCGGGATCCGCGAGATCTGCACCGCGACAGTGACATCCGCATTATCAGTGTGGATGAGACAGGAAATGTGCGATTCCTTGTTTACGGCTATATGAACAGAGGCAGCTATGAAGGCGGTGTCGGCGTTGCCTGCTATTATTATAACGGTATGCTCAATACGGTAGAGGAAGAAGTTTACATCCCGTTCAACGGCTCTGCCGATTTGGTGGAAAAGAGCGTGGAAGAGTTAGCGTATGTTAACAACGGAAATTACCTTTTCCTGATTATGCACGGAAATATTTACAAGGTTGATTTGGCTGCGAAGAGTTACGAAATTCTTGTTGAGAATCTTCCTTACGGAAGTTATAAAGTGTCAAAGAGTAACCGGATGATTGTCTGGCAGGAGGGAAAAGACCGCAATAGCAGTAATCGCCTGGTTTTGTTGAATCTAAGCAGCGGAAACGAAACAGAAATCAAGGCCGGCGCCGGCAAATATATCAAACCTTTGGGATTTATGAATGAAGACTTGATTTACGGTGTCGCCTATAAGTCAAATATTGCAAAGGATGTGTTCGGAGCAACCGTATTTCCGATGCATCGCGTCTGCATTCAGGGCGAGGACGGAAAAGTCCTGAAAGAGTACGAAAAGCCGGGCGTCTTTGTGACGGAGGCCACCATACAGGAAAGCCAGATTAACCTTCACAGGGTGCAAAGAAGAGATGACGGAAGTTATGCACAGATAACCGATGATCAGATTTTGAACGATGTGGCTGCGGACCGCGATAAAAATGTGATTGAAGTCATACCGACGCAGGAGCAGGAAAAAATTGTGCAGATTGCGGCAAAGTCAACAATCAATGCACAAAAAGTGAAATACCTCACCCCGAAACAGGTTATGTATGAAGGGGTCCGTGTGATAGATATTCCGGTTACAGATTCGGAAGAAGAACGGTATTATGTGTACAATGAGTACGGAATACAGGATGTACTGCTGCAGGAGAGCGATGCCGTTCTGATGGCTGAGGAGCTGGCGGGAAGAGTATACAACGCAAAAGGTGTCTGTATTTGGGAGAAGAGTAACCGCGTCATGGTAAATCAGATCATGAAGATTTCGGAAGATATTATTTCCGAGGGCAGAGGAAGTGTCGCTGTCTGTCTTGATACGGTGCTGAAATATGAGGGTATCAGCCGGAACAGTGCTTCGCTTCTCGAAGACGGAAAATCTATGTTTACCATATTGCAGGACAACATACCGAAGTCGCAAATTCTTGACTTGTCGGGATGCAGTCTTGACAGTGTTTTGTATTATGTGAGCAGAGATATTCCGGTATTGGCATTGCTCAATGACAAAAATGCAGTGTTGATTGTAGGTTACAATGAACTCAATACCGTGATTTTTAATCCGTTGTCGGGGAAAATTTCCAAAATGGGAATGAATGATTCCAAAGATTTCTTCGAGGCAAACGGAAACAGTTTCTTCACTTATGTGAAGGGAGAATAAGGAGAACAAAGGGAGCCGGGAACGGTTCCCTTTTTGCTTTGTAAAATTGCTATTGACTAACCGCACTTTGGTTTGCTATACTCGACCACACAAATGAAGCTTCATTACAATTCATGACGGAATATCATATTCTGTCGATTCACGCGGCAAAATCTGCCGATTTTTCAAAAACCAATTTCGGATGAAAGGATGAGAAAGGAGATTTTATGAAAAAAAGAATAGTTAGGGCAGCAGTAGCTTTATTACTGTGTATGTTTTTGTTGCCTGTTTTTCGTGGGGAGGCAGAGGCGCAGGAGACGGTTTCGGAAAATGCCGCAGTCGCTTACAGCTACAATGAAGAATTTTTGGAAACACTTGATTTGATGGCTCTTGATTGGAGAAGTTGTACCGATGAAGCCATCAGTCATGCAGTGATGATGAAAGATTGGTATGAGGTAGGTATGTGGCTGACAGCCATGTCTGCAGAAGACAGGGAGGAACTGCTTGCAAGAGATACGGATTTAAACAGTATTGTGCAGGATCCGGAGGCAGGATATCCGTCCGTTTCTGCGTATGCAACGGCCTTTTATCAGAAAAAGAGCATGATGCTCCGGGCATCTTACCCGAGAAATGCGTCGGGATACTGGACAACCAACATTGTCAACGGAGCAACCGGGCAAGTATGCTCCATCAAGCACAAGTTGACCGGATTTGATAAAGATGTATCCACGGGGAAGACGCAGTCGCTGACATTGACGCCTACGATATCCGGCGTAAACTGGTGCGGTGCCACTTGCGATTCGGGGACAAAGAGTACCTACACGCTAAAGGGCGATTCTACTTATACAGTAGTTCCGACACATGTTGCATACAATAAACCGGCAGGATATACGGCCACCGTGACATACTCACACACGGGCAATATGCATCAGCTGTATTTCGACGGGACACTTTACGGAGCAACCTATGCAAATACGTCTACGAAAGAACTGACGGATTCCTCGGTTCGTCGTATCTATCCGACAAACCCGAACATGACGGCCTACAATGCGTCAACCTATGCGGGGAATATACCGTTGATATCACTGGTCAATGTATATCGCCTGGCCGGTATCGGATGTACGGGATCCTCCAGTTATACCGGGGAGAATCTGATTCAGACTATCACTCTTAATCCAATTGCTTACAATGTAAATTACAACGGAAACGGTGCGACGGGCGGTGGCGTGTCGGCACAAAATTGTTCCTTCGGGAAGACATATACCATACAAAATAATGGGTATTCCAAAGCTTATACGGTCACTTACAACGGAAACGGCGGAACTCCGGCCGTGACAGCGCAGACGGCAAAATATGTTTTTAAAGGATGGGGAAACGGAACGACAGCTAGGGTAACACACACGCCGGGAGCTGCGTTCAGCAATTTGACAACAACAGCAAACGGAGTCATTAATATGCATGCTATTTGGAATTCTGCGAGTGTAACGCTCACATCTGCCACGAGAAAAGGATATCAGTTTCAAGGGTGGAATATCGGAAAAGCCGGTGCTGCGTACACACCGGCGAAAGATGTGACGGCGGTTGCGTCATGGTCGCCGAATACGTATGAGATTGCGCTGGATGCAAACAACGGATTCTTTGCGGATGGTTCCGGTGAAGAACCGGAGGAGAAGCCGCAGGCAGAAAAGACAATTTCGGCAGTCTATGATGAGACGGTTTCTTTGCCACGGCCGAGCAGAGCAGGATATCAGTTTGAAGGATGGCGCGGTGAAAACGGAATATATCAGGAAGAGGCCGAAAATCTGACGGATGTCCAGGGAGCGCTTGTGTCGCTCCGGGCGAGCTGGATCGCAAACGGAAATACGCCGTACACAATCCTGCGATATAAGCAGACGTCATCCGGCGCAGGCGATTATATGTTGTTTGACGAGCAAGCGGGTGATGCAGTCAGTGGAACCGAGGTGCTGTACGGAACGACAGATACGACGGTAACCGTACCGGCTGTAAATGTAAAAGGTTATGTGACGCCGGACGATCAGATGATAAAAATTACAGGTGACGGAAGTGCGGTTGTATCGTTTTACTATCGACTTGACGCGGAGAGCGGACAGGGAGGAACAGGTGCACCCCCTGCGGTAACACAAGATGGAAGCGTTCCTTCCTACAAGCGGGAAGAGACAGTGACAGAAACTTCCGGAGGAAACCGGGAAGGTTTAAATCTCTCTGTTATCATCGGCGGAGAAAAGTATGAAATTGTCCGCAGAGAAAACGGAACATGCACGATTGTACTGTCGGAGGCAAAAGGGACAAAAGTGGTAATACCGGAGACAGTAACGATTGGCGGAATGTCATATCGAATTACTGCAATCGACGAGAATGCATTTCGCGGAAACGAAAACATAGAGCAGGTAATTATTCCGGGGACGGTCACGGCAATCGGAGACGGTGCATTTTATGGTTGCACAAGGCTAAAAAAAGTGACACTTTCGGAAGGACTTTTGATGATAGGAAATAAAGCATTTTACAAATGTTCTGCCCTTTCGTCCATCAAAATTCCGAAGTCGGTGATAACCATCGGTAAGTATGCATTCGCAAAATGCAGCAAGCTGAAAAAGGTTACATTTGCCGGCGGTTCCGGACTTCTTAGTTTGGGAACCGGTGCCTTTTCTGATTGCAAAGCTTTGAAAAAAATCAAGCTTCCTTCCAAATTGACCGGTATACCGGCAAAGGCATTTTATAATTGCAAAAAGCTGAAGACAGTTACCATTGGGAAATCGGTATCTGAAATCGGAAGAAAGGCATTCTACAAGTGCAAAGTGTTGAAGAAAGTTACAATAAAGACAGAAAAATTGACAAGAATCGGGTCGAAAGCATTTAAAAAATGCAAAAAGGGAATTGTGTTTGTTGTACCCGGATTGAAAAAAGCAAGTTATCAAAAATTGTTGAAAGGAAAATGGTAAAAAGGAAGGAGCTTTTGCAACTGCAAAGGCTCCTTCGGAATTAAAAAATATTGGTTTTTGAAAGGGTCTGCAGGAGGAGAAGTCCTAAAACACCGCAGGATAATATTTCGCCGATGCCGACTGTCAACATAAAATAAAAGATACCGCCGGGTAACTCGTACACGTACATAAGAACAAAGGGAATAATCAAAGTATTGGCAATAATCGGGCTGACGGGAGCAAGCCATTTTGATTTTCGCATAACCCGTGTTCCGACTGCTCCCAGCAGCGTGGCAAGACTTCCGAACAGAATGTCAAAAGGAGCACAGCCCGTAAGCATATTGCTGATCAGACATCCGGTAAACAGTCCCGGAATAGCAGCGGGTGTGAAAAAAGGTAAAACGGTAAGTGCTTCCGAAAGGCGAAGCTGGATGGCGCCGTTGGCAAGACCGAGTGCATTGCTCAGAAATGTCAGCACCACATAGAGAGCTGCGATCATAGCAGCCTGGGTAGTGAATAGAACGTTGTTTTTTTTCATGATAAATCTCCTTTAGTTTTGTTTTAGGTGAGGAAGGTCTCGAACTCACCTCGCTTTTTGCGACTTAGTGAGTGTAGCACAAGTGCTGTAAAAATGCAAATTTTTCTTCGATTGGAAACTTTATCTGAATGTGATAGAATGTTTTTCGGAGACAAAGTAGTAGAGGTCTCAGTGATTATGTAAAAACGTGAGGAAACAGATGATGGAATTGGAAGTGTTAAAGGGACGTCCTACGGACTGCACAGATCGTTTGCCAAAGGAAGTGCGCACATACGATCTGCTGGATGAGCTGGAAATTGAATATGAGAGAACGGATCACAGGGATAACCCGGCGACGACGATGGAGATGTGCAATGAAATAGATGCAGTTCTTGGCATTACCATTTGCAAAAATCTGTTCTTGTGCAATCGGCAGAAAACGGATTTTTATCTTTTGGCAATGCCGGGAGACAAGCCGTTTAAGACAAAAGATTTGTCTGCCCAGCTGGGTATTGCGCGCCTGTCTTTTGCGACGGAAGATTTTATGGAAGAGTTTCTGGATATTACGCCGGGGAGTGTTTCGGTGCTCGGGCTTATGAATGATACAGAAAACCGCGTGCGACTTCTGGTGGATGAAGAGATTCTGGATATGGAATATTTTGGATGTCATCCGTGTATCAACACAAGCAGTATGCGTTTGAAAACCGCGGATTTATTGCAAAAATTTTTACCGGCCGTACATCACGAATATACGGTGGTAAAGCTTCCGCGTTACGGAGAGGAAAGTTAGCTTCAGCTAATAAAAGAGGAAAGATATGAATTCGGAAGAAGAATTTTTACAAAAAAGGTTTGTCGATCTGGCGAACCAATGTTATCGAAACAATGTATATACTTTCACCGGATTTCTCGGTGCGTCGGAGCAGGATGTGTTTTTTCGGACGCTTCCGCAGATCGGCAGTGTCGACTATGCGCTGTCCGGCGGAGTAGAGGGGTGCGAGAGACAGATGCTTCGTTTTGGCTCGCCGGAGCAGATTGGCTATGAGGAAGTATTTCCGATATGTTGTGTGGAGATTCGGCCGACAGCGCCGAAATTTGCCGACAAGCTGACCCACAGAGATTTTCTCGGTGCGTTGATGAATCTCGGTATCGAGAGGAGCACCCTCGGGGATATCTTTATCACGGAAAAAACCGGATATGTTCTCTGCCATGAGAAGGTGGCGGACTACATGCTTGCAAATGTGGACAGGATTCGTCATACGACCGTGAAGTGCCGTCTGTTTTCCGAGATGCCGGAGGCGGTGAAACCGACGCTGAAGCAGGAGAATCTCATTGTCAGTTCACAGCGTCTGGACGGAATTGTTGCCAAGCTGTTTCATCTGTCGCGCAGCCAGAGCCTTTTGCTCTTCCGGGAAAAGAAGGTATTTGTAAACGGTCGCTGTATGGAAAATAACAGCGGTGTCTGCAAAGAGGGTGATGTCGTTTCTGTGCGCGGTCATGGGAAATTTATTTACCGGGGACTTGTGCATGAGACGAAAAAAGGAAATTTAAGTATTTCGTTGGAGAGATATGTATGAATATTTTAACACTCGATCACATTACAAAATCATATACGGGGCGAAAATTGTTTGAGGATGCTTCCTTTTATTTGCAGGAGGGGGAGAAAGTCGGTATTCTCGGCATCAACGGTACGGGAAAAACAACACTTTTGCGCATCGTGGCAGGGCTGGAAGAACCGGATGACGGAAAAGTTGTCCGTGCGGCAAATGTGACGGTGCAGATGCTGGCGCAAAGTCCGGAGTTTGCACCGGAGGATACGGTGCTTACAGCGGTGATGCGGTCTCATTCCGGCGACGGGCATGGCGAGGTGAGCGATTTTTCCGCCATGGAAGCAAAAGCAAAGTCCATGCTGATGAAACTCGGCATTACAGAATTTGAGATTCCGGTTGCAAATTTGTCCGGCGGTCAGAAGAAAAAGATTGCCCTTGTTTCCGTGCTTTTGCATCAGTCGGATATTCTTGTGCTGGATGAGCCGACCAACCATTTGGATGCGGAGATGTCAGACTGGCTGGAGGATGTGCTGAAAAATTACCGGGGAACCCTTGTGATGGTGACTCACGACCGTTATTTCCTGGACAGCGTGGCGAGCCGTATTGTGGAAATCGACAGGGGAAGTATATATTCCTATGACACAAATTATTCTGGCTTTTTGGAGCGGAAGGCGCAACGTGAGGAGATGCAGCAGGCTTCGGAGCGCAAGCGTCAGTCTATTTTGCGCACGGAACTTGAGTGGGTAAAGAGAGGGGCGAGGGCGAGAACAACCAAGCAGAAAGCCCGCCTTGAACGATACGAGGAATTGAAAAACAGACAGGTACTTGCAGCGGACGGTCAGGTGCAGATGAGCAGCGTATCGAGCCGGATGGGAAAGACGACCGTAGAGCTTCATGATATTTGTAAAGCATATGGGGACAAAGTACTTATCCGGGATTTTACGTATCTGTTTTTGCGCGGTGACCGGGTTGGTTTTGTGGGAGAGAACGGCTGCGGAAAAACCACTCTCATGAAGATGATTGCAACGGCAGCAGGTGAAATTGTCGGAATGCGCGATGGACAGAAGGTATTTCCGGACAGCGGAACCATTACCATCGGCCAGACCATAAAGGTGGGATATTATTCCCAGGAGTTAGTGGCGGATAAAGAGGCCGGAATTGCTTATATGGACCCGGACAAGAGGGTTATTGATTATATCCGGGATACGGCGGAGTTTGTGCAGACACCGGACGGACCGGTCAGCGCCGTAAGAATGTGCGAGCGGTTCCTGTTTGACAGTGAGCAACAATACAGCCTGATCGGGAAATTATCGGGCGGGCAGAGAAGACGACTGAATCTTCTGCGCGTACTGATGGGCGCACCGAATGTTCTGATTCTCGATGAGCCGACCAATGATCTGGATATCCGGACGCTCACGATACTTGAGGATTATCTCGACAGCTTTGACGGAATTGTAATTACGGTTTCCCATGACCGTTATTTCTTGGACCGCTGTGTACGGCGGATTTTTGCATTCGAAGGAAACGGGCGTCTTGCACAGTATGAGGGCGGCTATACGGATTATCAGCTTCGTCGCGAGATGGAAGGAGCCGGTGGTGTACCGGGAGAAGCAGGTAAAAATGCCCCGGCTTCGGAGAAGGGTGAAAAAGAAAAGGCGGTAAAACCGCGGGAACATCAGCTGAAGTTATCCTATAAAGAGCAGAAGGAATACGATACGATAGAGGAGGATATTGCTTCTCTTGAGGAAAAAATAGAGCAGACAGAGGCGGACATTTTGAAGTTTTCCCGTGATTTTGTCAAGTTGAACGAGCTGACAAAGCAAAAGGAAGAGCTGCAACAGCAGCTGGATGAAAAGATGGACCGGTGGATGTATCTGGAAGAACTTGTGGCAAAAATCAAAGAGGCAGAACATGCAAGAAGATAGTAAAAAAAGACAGAAAAAATATGAAATAGATATGGTGCACGGACCGCTGGCAAAGAAAATACTTCTCTTTGCCGTACCGCTCATGCTGTCGAGCATGATGCAGCTTTTGTTCAATGCGGCGGATATTATCGTAGTCGGGCATTTTGCGGGGAGCGAGTCGCTTGCAGCGGTCGGGTCTACGACATCTTTGATCAACCTGATTACCAATTTGTTTGTGGGGCTTTCCATCGGTGCCAATGTCGTTGTGGCCAACGCATACGGCGCCGGAAGACATGAGGAAATCAAGGACACGCTTCATACCGCTATGATGCTTGCGCTGATCAGCGGAGCGATTGTCCTGGTTATCGGTGTGGTTTTTGCGCCGGATTTTCTGGGAATGATGGCTTCGCCGGAGGATGTGATCCATCTGGCGACGATTTATCTGCGTATCTACTTTCTCGGTATGCCTGCGCTGATGGTATACAATTTCGGAGCATCTATGCTCCGTGCGGTGGGAGATACGAAAAGACCGCTTTATTACCTGCTTTTTGCAGGTGTAGTCAATGTGGTGTTGAACCTGATTCTGGTCATCTGTTTTGACCTTGGCGTGGTCGGCGTAGCCGTGGCGACATCGGTCAGCCAGTACATATCGGCGGGGCTTGTGCTTTGGTGCCTGATGAAGGAAAAGGGATGTTTGCATTTTGAGTTTGCAAGCCTTAGGCTGAATGTGGGAAAAATGGGCCGGATTATGAAAATCGGACTTCCGGCGGGATTGCAGGGAATCGTTTTTTCTCTGTCCAATGTAGTGATTCAGACGACCATCAATTCTTTCGGTTCCGTCGTGATGGCGGGAAGTGCAGCGTCGAGCAACATCGAAGGATTTATCTACATGGCAATGAATGCGTTCTACCAGACGGCAATTACATTCAGCGGACAGAATTACGGAGCCGGAGAGCTGAAACGAGTGGATAAGGTGTTTGGTCTTTGTCTTGGATTTGTAACCTTGACCGGTCTCGGTCTCGGCCTTGCCTGCGTCTTTTTTGCAAAGCCGCTTCTCGGCATTTATTCAGCGGATTCGCTTGTTGTGGAAGCCGGAATTGTTCGCATGAGTTATGTTTGTACATTATATTTCCTTTGCGGAATTATGGATGTGTGTGTCGGTATATTGAGAGGAATGAACCGAGCGGTTATTCCGATGATTGTTTCTATTGTCGGTGCGTGCGGACTGCGACTTTTGTGGATTGCAACCGTGTTCCGGGAGTTCAAAACGATTGAAACCCTGTATGTTGCCTATCCGGTCACATGGACCATCACGCTGAGTGTCCATATGCTGTGTATATTGGTTGTGCGCCGGAAAGAAGGAAGGAAACGCTATGTCTAAGGATGAGAAATCTTATACGTATATGATCCGTTGCACGGACGGTTCGATTTATACAGGAATTACCAAAGATGTAGGGCGTCGCATGCAGGAGCACAAGGAAAGAGGGAAAGAGTGTGCTAAGTATACGCGCACGCATCCTTTTAAACGTCTTGAAGCTGTATTTGAGACCGATTCCTGGTCGCAGGCAGCCCGGCTTGAGTATGCAATAAAACGTCTGTCAAAAGCGCAAAAAGAGCAATTGATTGCAACGCCTGAGAAGGTGGAAGAGATGTTTGGTGATAAGCTTTCCGGTTGCAGATTCTCGCCTGTGGTAGTAAAATACAATTAGTATATCTGTATCGAAAGATAAGGGGAAACTTATGAAAAAACAGAAGAGTATCAAACAGACATTGATTGGATTATCCGTGATACCGGTTGTATTTATCGGCATTGCACTCACGGTCATATCGACAACTACACTTTGGAACAGCATGACCAAAGAAGTGAGCAATTCTCTTTCTATTGCAGCACATTCGGTTTATAATACATATTCTCTTGTGGCGCCGGGAGATTTCCGCGAAGAGGACGGAGTTCTCATGAAAGGTGATTTTGCGATTGAAGGGGACCATACGATTGTCGATGCGCTTAAGGATTCCTATGGGATGGAAATTACGTTATTTTACGGAGATGAGCGAAAACTCACGACTATTACAGACGGGGAAGGAAAACGTCTGACGGGAACTAAGGCGGACGATCAAACAGTGCACTGGGTGCTGGAGAACGGCAGAGAATATTTTTCGCCGAAAGTGGATATCGGCGGAGAGGACTATTTCGGATTTTATATTCCGGTTTTGAATAAGGATAAATCGGTGGTTGGTATGGCGTTTGCCGGAAAGAAACGGTCGGATGTCATGAATTCCATGCAGACATCTGTTTTTCAATCTATGCTCATATGTATGCTGGTCGTTGTTACGACGTTGCTTGCTTGTATAGGAGCGAGCCAGAAAATTATCCGGGCCATCAAGAGTATTATGGAGTATCTCGGATATTTAGCGCAGAGTGATTTTTCGCAAAAAATGCCGAAAAGTGTTTTGCGGAGAAATGATGAAATCGGAGAGATGGGCAAGCATGCCGAGGTGGTGAGCAAGTCGTTAAAAGATATGATTACCACAGATCCTCTGACCGGCTTGTACAACCGGCGTGCATGTAAGAAATATCTGGACAAATGGATCGATACATGCAATAAAAACAAGAAAAACAGGATTACCGTAGCTATCGGGGATATTGATTATTTCAAAAAGATTAATGATACTTACGGGCACGATTGCGGGGACTTGGTTCTTGTGACAGTGTCGGATATTTTTAAGCGTCACATGGGCGAAGACGGATGCGTAGCCAGATGGGGCGGAGAAGAATTTTTGCTTGTGTTTGAAGAGCAGAAAAAAGATGCGGAAAAACGTCTCCGCAACATGCTGGAAGAAATCCGTGCGCATGAATTTGAACATGATGGAGCACATTTTCGCATTACATTCAGCTTTGGTTTGAATGGTGATGTTGTGGGAAAAACATTCGATGAGATTGTAAATGAGGCAGATGAGTATCTGTACAAAGGAAAAGCAGGCGGCCGCGACAGAATCGTCACGGCAGACCATGTAGTTACTTTTTCTTCGTGAGCAAATCGTCTGCGTTGGCGAGAAGAATGGCGGCGAACATAACAGCGCAGCCTGCGATTTCGCGCCCGGAGAGAGACTGCCCGAGGATAACCCAGCCGGCCAAAACACTGACCACGGATTCCAGAGATAAAATGAGCGAGGCGATGGTCGGATTGACGTCTTTTTGTCCGATAATCTGAAGGGTATATGCAACACCGCAGGAAAGAACTCCCGCGTACAAAATCGGTAAACGGGCTTCCCATATGTGGGAAAATTCCGGTTTTTCAAGGAAAAGGATGAAAGGCAGTGAAATCAGTCCGCAGACAAAAAACTGCAGACAGGATAAGACAACGCCGTCCACCTTCGCGGAAAAGTGATCGATGACCAAAATGTGCGCTGTAAAGGCAAAAGAGCAGAGTAGAACAAAAAAGTCACCGGTTCCTATGGAAAGATCATTTTTTATACATAAAAGAAACAGGCCGATGACGCCTAAAAGTACGCTTCCGATAATCGGAAGCGCTATTTTTTTGCGAAAGAACAAAGCGCTTACAATCGGAACAAAAACGATATAGAGCGCAGTGATAAAACCGGCTTTTCCGACCGAGGTTTGCTCGATGCCGAACTGCTGGAGCGTACTGCCCAGACACAGGCAGATTCCGCATGCGATACCTCCCGGAAGGGAAAGAAGGAATCCTTTTTTTGTAAAAAATCGGGTTTTCGACAAAGTCTCCCCCTGGGTTAGAGATGTGTTGCATTGGCGGTTGCGATACAAAATCAGCGGTAACAGTGTCACGCCGCCGATCAGGCAACGTATGCCGTTAAAGGTGAATGGTCTGATATATTCCGCTGCACTGCTCTGGGCCACAAAGGCAATTCCCCATATGAAGGCAGCTAAAAAAAGTAGTCCTGCATTTTTCGGTTTCATATTGTCCGTCCTTTTTACTAATATTTTTGCATAAAAATTGTGCAATTTGATTATGGAGAATCTGCCCTGTATTGTCAAGAAAAGGGTAGATTTTTTTGGGGATTCATGCTACAATTATTTCAGTTTATGTAAGATCGGAAAAGGAAGATTTATTTTACTGGAAAGGAACACCCTTTGGGTGTAAAGGAATGGGAAGGTTATGAAAAAACAAAAAGGAAATATGGGTTATTTCACACTGACGATTAAGATGCTTGCAATCGGTATTATTCCGGTATTGTTATCGACGATTGTATCTATCATTTGTGCAGCAGTTGCTTTGAACGGTGCGGAAGGATTTTCCATCGGAAGTCTTGTTAAGGCAAATTTAATTTCCATGCTGGTGCTTGAGATTGCGGTAGGTATCGTTGTTTTCATTATCGCAAGAAATATCGTCGGTTCTTTAAATCGTATTATTGATATTCTTGAATCAGCAGTCGGCGGTAATCTGACACGTCTTTGCACGGCAAAAGATACAGACCGCAAGGATGAGATGGGAGTTCTTGCACGCCATGCAAATGAAGTTATCAGATCTCTTTGCAAGGTGATTGCAAAAGTAGGTACGACGACAGACGTTATCGTAGCAGCATCCGAAAAGCTTGAGAAGATGGCAGACCAGACAAGCAACGCATCTGATGATGTGGCAAGATCTATGGGCGATATGGCCAACGGAGCTACTGCACAGGCGACAGAGACACAGACAGTTTCTGAGGCGGTTATGCAGATTGGTGAAGGAATTGAGCAGACGACAGTTGCAGTACAGAATCTTTTGAACAATGCGGATTCCATGAGAAAAGCCGGTCAGGCCGGAGTGGAAAGCGTAGAAGATTTGGAAAGCATTTCCGAAAAAGTAAAAGCACAGATTGCTATCATTTACCAGCAGACAAATACAACCAACGAATCCGCACAGGAAATTCACAAAGCGACAGAGCTCATCGCATCTATCGCAAACGAGACAAACCTCCTTGCTTTGAACGCTTCTATCGAGGCGGCGAGAGCCGGAGAGAGCGGACGTGGATTCGCAGTTGTTGCTGAACAGATTAAAAACCTTGCAGAACAGTCCAATGAATCTGCAAAGACAATCGACGGAATTATCAAGAACCTTCTGGAAGAGTCAGAGCAGGCTGTTCAGACGATGAATACGGTAGATGCTATCATCGGACTTCAGGCAGATAAGGTAGATACGACAAGACGTGTATTCGCTAAGGTGAACAACGGTCTTCAGGATACGATCTCAGATGTTGAGAGCATTGCTTCCAACACAGAAGTGCTTGACCAGGCAAAAGACCGCGTTATGTTATCAGTGGAAAGTCTTTCTGCTATCGCGGAAGAAAATGCAGCAGGAACTGAGGAGACAGCAGCTTCTGCAGAAGAGCTCGCAGCTACTATCAGCGAAATCAAAGATGCATCTGCAAAACTGTTCGATGTATCCGAAGAGCTTACAGGCGAGTTAAATATGTACGTAATTTACTAATTCCTGTTCCTACATAAATAGTTCCAATAATGTTTATAGAAAAGTAAACGGATCGGCGATTCACTACGCCGGTCCGTTTTTGTGTGTGGGGACGGAGTAAAGAGAAAAAGGGGAAATATATTGAAGGATTAATATAGATAAAAAGTTGGGAATTATTTACCGAACAAATCACTGTGTGTGCCGGTACGGGATAAGGTTAGAATGAGAGTATTATTTTCGATGCGATAAATTAGTAACCAATCGGGTTGGATATGGCATTCACGATGTCCTATCCAGTCGCCGGTCAGTGCATGATCTTTGTTTTGGGGAGGGAGAGGTTCTCCCATGGCAAGCCTTCCAATGATATCCTGCAGTAATTTGATTTTCTTCTTTTGCCGGAGCGCAAGCTTATAATCTTTTTTGAATTGTGTTGTGTATTTTACAGTATATTTTGTCATGATTCTAAATCTGCAAAAAGTTCATCCAAATCATTATAGCCCTTTGCATTTGGATCTTTTGCAATCCTTTCTGCCTCCAGCATAGCGGTGACGGTTTCGTTACTTGGTTTTCCTTCAGATATTACAAAAGGGATCCCTCTTTCGCGCAGCGATTGACGGACAAAAATATTAAACGCAGTGGAAAGATTCATTCCGAGTTCTTCAAATAGCGACTCGGCAGCGTTTTTTAGTTCTGTGTCCATACGAATGCTGATGTTTGTGGTAGTTGATTTTGCCATAAATACGACTCCTTTCGTGGTATTTTAGTATATTATATGTCGTTTGCACGAAAAATACAATATGTTGCACGAAAAAGCAACGAATTATTTGGATTGAGAGATGTTTTGGAAACTTTACAAAACTTTAATCCTTATGTCCGTTATTTCACACAAATCTTATTGATTTTAATATTTTAAATCTATATAATGGTATCGTGCTTGAAAATGGGCAAAGTGAGGAGAAAAAATGGAGAATCAGAATTATCAGGGCCAGGGTGGTAACGGTCCTCAGAATAACAATAATAACGGAAACAATAATAACAATAATAATGGCGGCAACGGATCCGGTGGACCGCAGAAACGACAGAATTTCATGTTGTTGCTTATTGCAGCACTGATTACGCTGTTCGGAATGAGCTTTTTTATGAATGGTCTTTCCGGAAGTTCTTCCAGCAAGGAGATTTCTTATAATGAGTTCCTTGATATGGTTGAGACGGGTAAGGTGCAGGAAGTGCTCATTACGCCGGATGAAATCCAGATTACCCCGAAAGAGGAGAAAAAGGAATCCGAGACGGAGTATTATAATCCGTTCCTGCCGACGGGATATGGTTCAGCGAAAGTCATTTACTATACGGGAGTAGTGGAGGATGACAATCTTCCGGCGTTTTTAAAAGAGCATGGAGTGAAGTTCCGCCAGCAGATTCCGGACGATACCAGCTGGATTTTGTCGATTTTGCTGACCTATGTATTGCCGATTGTGCTTGTTTGGATTTTGCTCAGTTTCCTGTTCCGCAAGATGTCGGGCGGAGGCGGCCCGATGGGAGTCGGAAAGAGCAATGCCAAAGTTTATGTTCAGAAAGAAACCGGTGTTACATTTAAAGATGTGGCCGGACAGGATGAGGCGAAAGAGTCTCTGCAGGAAGTGGTAGACTTTTTGCACAATCCGGGAAAATATACAAAGATTGGTGCCAAGCTTCCGAAGGGAGCCCTTTTGGTGGGACCTCCGGGAACCGGAAAAACATTGCTTGCAAAGGCAGTAGCCGGAGAGGCGAATGTTCCGTTCTTCTCCCTTGCGGGTTCTGATTTTATCGAGCTTTATGTCGGTGTCGGTGCTTCCCGTGTGCGTGATTTGTTTAAGGAGGCGACTAAGAACGCACCGTGCATTATCTTTATCGACGAAATTGATGCTATCGGACGCAGCCGTGATTCCAAGTACGGCGGCGGAAATGAGGAGCGTGAGCAGACACTCAACCAGCTTCTTGCCGAGATGGACGGATTTGATACATCCAAAGGTATTTTGATTCTCGGGGCGACCAACCGTCCGGAGATTTTGGATAAAGCACTTCTTCGTCCGGGACGCTTTGACCGCCGTGTCATCGTGGACAAACCGGATTTGAAGGGACGTGAGGATGTGCTGAAAGTACATTCGAAAGATGTCAGCATGGATGAGACGGTGGATTTGCACGAAATCGCTTTGGCGACGAGCGGAGCTGTCGGTTCCGACCTTGCAAATATGATAAACGAAGCCGCTATCAATGCGGTGAAAAACGGACGCAAAGCCGTTTGTCAGAAGGATCTTTTTGATGCGGTTGAAGTAGTTCTTGTCGGCAAGGAGAAGAAAGACCGCATTATGAGCAAAGAAGAGCGCAAGATTGTATCTTACCACGAGGTTGGCCATGCGCTGATCAGTGCGCTTCAGAAAAACTCCGAGCCGGTGCAGAAGATTACGATCGTTCCGCGTACCATGGGAGCGCTCGGTTATGTTATGCATGTGCCGGAGGATGAAAAGTATTTGAATTCCGAGGCGGAACTCCACGATATGATTGTCGGTCTTCTCGGCGGACGTGCAGCGGAGGAGCTTGTGTTTGATACAGTGACGACAGGTGCGTCCAACGATATTGAGAAGGCGACCAATATTGCCCGCTCTATGGTGACACAGTACGGTATGAGCAAGAAGTTCGGTTTGATGGGTCTGGAGTCCATCGAGAGTCAGTATTTGGACAGACGTTCCGTGCTCAACTGCTCTGATGTGACAGCAGCAGCGGTGGATGAGGAAGTGATGAACATCCTCAAAAAATGCTATAAAGAAGCGAAAAAGTTGCTTCGTGATAACCGTAAGCTGATGGATAAAATTGCGGAACATCTGATTGAGAAAGAAACAATCACGGGCAAAGAATTTATGGAAATCTATCGCAAAGAAAAGGGACTTCCGGAGCCGGAGGAGAAGACGGAGGAGGAAACGTCCGAAGTTAAGACAGCGGCGGAAGCTGTGGCGCAGTTTAAGGCGGCGGAAGAAATTGTAGAAGCTGTGACAGAGCCGGAGACGGAGCAGGAACCGGAAGCTGAGACAGCCGTAGAACCGGAGACGGAAACAGAGCCGGAAGAATAGGCAGAAAATATTGGGCGGGGCGCAGAGATCCGGAGCGGGCTCTGAGTCGCCGCTCATTGTTGTAGGAGGATATACATGTTCGATTTGAAGGAGGAACTTTCCAAGCTTCCGAATTGCCCGGGCGTATATATTATGCATGATGAGAAGGATACCATTTTGTATGTGGGGAAGGCGATTAATCTGAACCGCCGCGTACATTCGTATTTCCGTGAAAGTACGAAAAAGTCTCCCAAAATACAAAAGATGGTAAGTCTGATTCATCATTTTGAGTATATTGTCACGGATTCCGAGCTGGAAGCATTGGTTCTCGAGAACAATCTGATCAAAGAACATCGTCCGAAGTACAATACGATGCTCAAGGACGATAAAACATATCCGTATATTAAAGTGACGCTCGGCGAGGAATATCCGAGAGTCCTTTTTTCGCGCCTTATGAAAAAAGATAAGTCCAAATATTTCGGACCGTTTACGAGCGCAGCTGCAGTGAAAGATACCATTGATTTAATCTGCAAACTGTATAAGATAAGGACCTGCAATGCATCGATGAAAAACGGACAGGACCGGGCTTGCCTCAACTATCATATGAAACATTGTCTGGCGCCGTGCATGGGAAACGTTTCTCCTGAGGAGTATGGTGAGAATGTAAAGAAGGCGCTGGAGTTTCTCGGGGGTAACTACGGACCGGTGCTTAAGGAACTGGATCAAAAGATGCAGGAAGCCTCGGACAACTTGGAGTTTGAGGAGGCAATCCGATACCGTGATTTGAAAAACAGCGTGCTTTCCGTCGCCCAGAAACAGAAAATCACGGATTCCGACGGCGAAGATAAAGATGTAATTGCTCTCGCCAAGGATGAGAAGGATGCGGTTGTGCAGGTGTTCTTTGTCCGTGACGGAAAACTCATCGGCCGGGAACATTTTTATATGACAAATGTGGCTCAAAGCAGTGAATCCGAGGTGCTTGAAAGCTTTTTGAAACAGTTCTATGCCGGAACACCGTATCTTCCGAAGGTCATTATGTTGCCGATGGAGATAGAAGAGTCGGAACTTTTGCAGGAATGGCTCTCGGGCAGGAAGGGATCGAAAGTCAGAATTGCGGTTCCGAAAATCGGAAGTAAGGAAAAGCTGGTGGAACTGGCCGGAAAAAATGCGGCGCTGATTCTCGGACAGGACAAAGAACGGATCCGCAGAGAGCAGGAGCGGACAACGGGGGCTGCGGAAGAGATAGCAGAGCTTATCGGACTTAGTGATGTGCACCGTATGGAGGCTTACGATATTTCCAATATCAGCGGTTTTGAAACAGTCGGCTCCATGGTTGTGTACGAGGATGGAAAACCTCGCCGAAGTGATTATCGCAAATTCAAAATAAAGACGGTAGCAGGAAGTGACGACTATGCCAGCATGAGAGAAGTGCTGACAAGGCGCTTTACCCACGGACTCAGTGAGAAGGAAGAAAATGCCAGAAAAGGTAAGGATGACACGTACGGAAGCTTTACCAAATTTCCGGACCTGCTTCTCATGGACGGCGGAAAGGGACAGGTCAATATCGCGGAGGAAGTCCTTGAAAAGTTAGGCATTGCTATCCCGGTCTGTGGTATGGTCAAGGATGACAATCACCGGACAAGGGGACTGTATTATCGAAATGAAGAACTTCCGCTGGACACCCGGTCGGAAGGGTTTAAGCTGATTACCCGTATACAGGATGAGGCTCATCGTTTTGCCATCGAGTATCACAGGTCTCTGCGCAGAAAGACAAATGTGAAGTCGGTTCTGGATGAGATTAAGGGAGTGGGACCGGCGCGGCGTAAAGCTCTTATGCGCCATTTTGACTCCGTCGCACATATAAAAGCGGCAACGGTGGAAGAGCTGATGGAAATACCGGAGATCAATGAAAACTGTGCCAAGGAAATTTACGCTTTTTTTCATGACACAAGTATGTTAGAATAAATAAGATAAACACGTATTTTTACGACAAGGAGAGGGATTATGGCGAGCATTAGTCTGAACAAAATTATTGAGAGATTTAAACTGGAAAATCTGACGCCGGAAATTGAGACCAAGGGAATCAAAATTACGCAGCCGGATATTAACAGACCGGCTCTTCAGCTGGCAGGTTATTTTGAACATTATGAGGCGACGCGTCTGCAGATTATCGGATTTGTGGAGTATACTTATATGAAAGGTCTTTCCGAGGAACGAAAGGAAGAGATTTTTGAAAAGCTTCTTTCCAACCCGATTCCGGTCATTGTATTTTGTCGTGAGCTTCAGCCGGATCCGTTATTTTTGAAAAAATCAGTGGAACACGGAATCCCGCTTTTAATGACAAAGAAAGCGACCTCAGCTTTTACGGCGGAAGTAATCCGTTGGCTCAATGTGCAGCTTGCGCCTTGTATTTCCGTGCACGGTGTACTTGTTGACGTATACGGCGAGGGCGTTTTGATTACGGGAGAGAGCGGTATCGGTAAATCCGAGGCGGCCCTTGAACTTGTAAAAAGAGGACACCGTCTTGTGACGGATGATGTGGTGGAAATCCGCAAAGTCAGTGATGACACACTGGTCGGTTCGGCACCGGATATTACCAAGCATTTCATTGAACTTCGCGGTATCGGTATTACAGATATTAAGACGCTTTTCGGTGTTTCCAGCGTTAAGGAAACCAGTCAGATTGACCTTGTAATTCATCTGGAAGACTGGAGCAAAGAAAAAGAATATGACCGTCTCGGCCTGGAGGAAGAATTTGTGGATTATCTCGGTAACAAAGTGACATCCCACACGATTCCGATTCGTCCGGGACGAAATCTGGCGCTGATTTGTGAGACGGCAGCAGTTAACCACCGTCAGAAAAAGATGGGTTACAATGCAGCTCAGGAGCTTTACAAAAGAGTACAGGAAAATCTTACAAAGCGCAGAGATGATGACGAAGAATAAAGAGTAAGGAGTGCAGCTATGAAAAAATATTGTTTTGGTGTAGATGTCGGAGGAACGACGATTAAAATGGGACTGTTTGATGTGGCGGGCAATGTTCTCGATAAGTGGGAAATTAAGACCCGGACGGAAAACGGCGGCGAAAACGTACTCCCGGACATCGCAAAAGCAGTTGCGGATAAAATGACAGAGAAATCCATTTCCAAAGAGGAAGTGGCAGGTGTCGGTGTCGGTGTTCCGGGACCGGTGGATTCCAAAGGAATCGTACACCGCTGTGTCAATCTCGGATGGGATGAGTTCAACGTAAATGAAAAATTAGGAGCCCTTGTTGATATGCCGGTTATGGCAGGAAACGATGCCAATGTGGCAGCCCTCGGCGAAATGTGGAAGGGCGGCGGACAGGGTCATGAGGATCTTGTTGTGGTAACGCTCGGTACCGGTGTCGGCGGCGGAATTATCATCAATGGTAAAATGTTAACCGGAGCTAACGGTTCCGGCGGTGAAATCGGACATATTCACGTACAGGATGATGAGCCGGATCAGTGCGGATGCGGTAATCACGGATGTTTGGAGCAGTACGCATCTGCGACAGGTATTGTCCGTATTGCAAAACGTACTTTGGCAAAGACGCAGGAAGCGACAGTTCTCAAAGCGGACAGCGTAACAGCCAAGGATGTATGGGATGCAGTAAAAGAAGGAGATGCAGTTGCCATTCAGGTGGCAGAGCAGTTTGGCAAATATCTGGGGGAAGGACTTGCAGCAATCGCAGGTGTAGTTAATCCGGAAGCATTCGTAATCGGCGGCGGTGTGTCTAAGGCCGGTGAAATTCTCCTTTCCTATGTGGAGAAAAATTACAAACCGGTTGTTTTCCACGGCAGCAGAGACGTAGAATTCACACTGGCTACACTGGGAAATGATGCAGGTATCTTCGGTGCGGCGAAATTAGTGTTAGGCTAATCTTTCGCAGCATAAGATGGATAGAAATACATAAATGAAGAAGGGCCGAAAAGTCCTTCTTTCATTTTGAAAATAAAAAAAGCAGGTGACTGGTATGAATCAGGCAGTAAAAGACTTTTTAAAAGAAAATGTGGCAGCTGAAAATTTGTTTTGGAACGAGCCGATGGATAAGCACACGACATTCCGGGTAGGCGGCGAGGCGGATGCGCTTGTCTGCGTTACGGATTCCGAAATGCTGCAGAAAATAGTATCCTATATGGCAAAAGTGTCCCAGGAATTTTTTATACTGGGAAAAGGCAGCAATCTTCTTGTCAGTGACAAAGGATATCGCGGTGTAATTCTTGATATGAGCAAAGGTTTTACCGATGTGCGGGTAGAGGGGAATACGATTATCGCCCAGGCCGGTGCATCGCTTCCGCAGGTGGCGGTTTTGGCGGCGGAACACGGATTGTCCGGATTGGAGTTTGCAGCCGGAATTCCGGGAACCATCGGCGGTGCCGTGGTCATGAATGCGGGAGCCTATGACGGAGAGATGAAGCAGGTGGTCAAAAAAGTGACCGTGCTCAATCAGACAGGTGAGGAGATGGAACTGGACAATGCGACGATGGAATTCGGATATCGCACCAGCATCATCAAAAACCGTCCGTTTGTCGTGCAGGAGGTTGTGTTTGAACTCGAGCCCGGCGATCCGGAGGAAATCAAGAAAAAAGGCGCCGAGTTCAATCAGAGAAGAAGAGATAAACAACCGCTGGAGTTTCCGAGCGCAGGAAGTACCTTTAAGAGACCGGAAGGATACTTTGCAGGGAAGCTGATTATGGACGCAGGACTGCGCGGATACCGTATCGGCGGTGCGCAGGTTTCGGAAAAACATTGCGGTTTTGTAATTAATGTGGGAAATGCTTCGGCGTCGGATATTTACGATCTGATGGACGAGGTCAGTGAAAAGGTATACGAGCAGTTTGGGGTGAAACTTGAGCCGGAGGTTGTGCGACTGGGACAATTTTGATGTGTCCGAAAGGAAGCGCAAATGTATGAGGAGGTAGCAAAAACATGCGATTTGTAGTAGTGACGGGAATGAGCGGCGGCGGAAAGCAGACCGCTATGAAAATGCTGGAAGATATCGGATTTTATTGTGTGGATAATCTTCCGGTTCCTTTGGTGCCGACGTTTGCAGAGCTTTTGCTCCAGCCCGGAAGTGAAATACGCAAGGTTGCAGTGGGACTGGATATTCGTTCCGACCAGGTATTCGGCGATATTATGAAAGCGCTTGGGCAGTTGCAGGAATTGAATATTTCGTACGAAGTGCTTTTTATGGATGCATCTGACAGCATTCTCTTAAAGCGTTACAAGGAAAGCAGACGTATACATCCGATTGACGGACACGGAGCCATTGAGGACAGCATACGGAAAGAGCGTGAAATATTAAAGGAAATTCATGATAAGGCAGATTATATTTTTGATACATCCTCTCTGCTGACCAGAGAGTTGAAGGAGGAGCTTGACCGCATATTTGTCAAGAATGAAGCATATAATAGCCTCATGATTACCATCATGTCCTTCGGATTTAAAAACGGTATTCCGCTGGATGCGGACTTGGTGTTTGACGTGCGTTTTCTGCCGAATCCGTTCTATATGGATGAGTTAAAACATAAAACAGGAAATGACAAGGAAGTCTATGATTATGTCATGTCATTCGGTGAGGCGGGAGAATTTCTGGAGAAACTTACGGATATGCTCGAGTTTCTTGTGCCGAACTATGTAAAAGAAGGAAAATACAGATTGGTTATCGGTATCGGTTGTACCGGAGGAAAGCATCGCAGTGTTACGCTTGCAAATGCACTCTATGACCGGATGAAAAACAAAGGAAACTATGGACTGACTCTGGTGCATAAGGATATCAACAGGGCGAAATAAAGAGGTGACGGTATGTCTTTTTCAGGAGAAATAAAAGAAGAACTGCTCTTTGTTTCCGGGACAGCCCTTCATTGTCGTATGGCGGAGCTTGCAGCTTGTTTTCAGTTTTGCGGACGAGTGAAACAGGAGGAAAACGGCCGTTTTTCCATCCGATTCCAGACAGAAAACAAAATTGTAGCAAGAAAATGCTTTACATTGCTCAAGAAAACATTTAAGATAGAGGCTGATGTGACTGTGCGCAGAAACAGTGTGCAATCAGGTGGCATGATATATCTGCTGGATGTGATGCATCCGGAGATGGTGCGTCGGGTTACGGAGGCGCTTAAGGTTACGGAGCAGAGAGAAAGCGGGCAGACAAGCGGACTTTTGGTGAAAAGCAGCTGCTGTAAAAGAGCTTTTCTGCGAGGCGCCTATTTGGCAGCGGGCTCCATGAGTGATCCGAACAAGTCATATCACGTGGAGATAGTATGTCCGTCGGAAGTGCAGGCAAATCAGATTATGAAGATGCTGCAGGACTTCGGACTGGACGCCAAAACAGTTCTTCGAAAGAAATATTATGTCGTATATATGAAAGAAGGCGAAAATATTGCGGACTTCTTAAATATCATCGAGGCGCACAAGGCATTGATGGAATTTGAGAACACACGTATTTTGAAAGGTGTGCGCAATATGGTCAACCGCAAGGTGAATTGTGACGCTGCAAACATCAATAAAACGGTTAGTGCAGCGGCCAGACAGGTGGAGGATATTAAGTTGATTCAGTCGGTATGCGGACTGGAAAAGCTGCCGGACAACCTGCGGGAAATGGCTTATGTCCGCCTTGAAAATCCGGAAGTACCTTTGGGCGAGCTCGGAAAGCTTTTAGACCCGCCGGTCGGTAAATCCGGGGTTAATCACAGACTGAGAAAAATCGGGGAATTTGCGAAAGATCTGAGAGGATAGTAGTATTAGGAGGAAGTAAAATGATCGAAAAGACAATGAAAATCCAACTGGAAAACGGCTTGGAGGCCAGACCGGTGGCTGTACTTGTTCAGAAAGCAAGTATGCATGACAGCACGATTTACATTCATGCAGAAGGAAAGAAGGTCAATGCGAAAAGTATTATGGGGATGATGAGTCTCGGACTCAACATGGGCGAAGAGGTTACAGTTGTTGCGGAAGGTAATGATGAAGCAGCAGCAATTGAAAGCATTGAAAAATATTTAAGCGGACAAGAATAATTTCAGATGTGAGCAAATGAAACCGAAAGGGGCACGAAGGTGCCTCTTTTTTGTAAAAAAAGGTGGTATTATCAATATGGATGAAAAAAAGATGTTATTTATTTATAATCCCCATGCGGGAAAATCCGGCATCCGGAGTAATCTGCTTGATATTGTAGATATTTTTACAAAAGCCGGATATGAAGTAACGGCGCAACCGACACAGAAAAAGGGTGATGCCATAGAGGCGACGATAGAAAAAGCCGGAAGATTTGACTTGCTTGTGTGCAGCGGCGGTGACGGAACCATTGACGAAGTCGTAACCGGAATGATGCAGAGAACGGAGCGCATACCGGTAGGCTATGTTCCGGCGGGCACGACCAACGATTTTGCACGTAGTCTGAAAATACCGCGCACCATGATTAAGGCAGCGCACACCATCGTGAACGGAAAGCCTTTTGCGTGCGATATCGGAACGTTTAACGGGGATACCTTTGTCTATATTGCAGCGTTTGGACTTTTTACGGATGTGTCTTATCTGACGGATCAAAACATGAAAAACGTTCTCGGTCATATGGCGTACCTTCTGGAAGGGGCGAAACGTCTGAACAGTTTTCCTTCTTATCACATGAAGTTCACGGCGGGCGGTGCTACCATAGAAGACGATTTTATGTACGGGATGATTACCAACTCTTTCTCTGTGGGCGGTTTTAAAAATATTACCGGTCAGAATGTAAAGATGGATGACGGAGTCTTTGAGGTGACACTGATTAAGACCCCGAAAAATGTCAGCCAGCTTAACCAGCTGATGACGGCCCTCGTCATGAAAAATGTAGATACGGAATGTATGTATTGTTTCAAGGCGTCACAGATCAGCTTTGAATGTGAAGACGAAGTGCCGTGGACATTGGATGGTGAATACGGCGGACATCAGAGAAAAGTGTTCATCCAAAATGAAATGCAGGCACTTGAAATACTTGTTCCTTAAAAAAGTATTTGCTTTTAAATAAAGATGCGTTATAATGGTAACGATAAAATGTTTAATTTTTACGGAGGTAAGTAACATGTTAGTTTCAGCAGCAGAAATGCTTAAAAAAGCAAAAGCAGGCCACTATGCAGTTGGTCAGTTCAACATCAACAACTTAGAGTGGACAAAAGCAATCCTTTTAACAGCACAGGAAAACAACTCACCGGTTATCCTCGGTGTATCTGAGGGTGCAGGTAAATACATGGGTGGTTATGATGCAGTTGTAGGTATGGTTAACGGTCTTATCAAAGATCTTGAGATTACTGTACCGGTAGCTCTTCACTTAGACCACGGCTCATACGAGCACTGCTACAAATGTATCGAAGCAGGTTTCTCTTCAGTAATGTTCGACGGTTCTCACTACCCGATCGAAGAGAACGTTGCTAAGACTACAGAATTAGTAAAAGCAGCTCATGACAAAGGAATCTCAATCGAAGCAGAAGTTGGTTCTATCGGTGGAGAAGAAGACGGTGTTGTAGGAGCAGGTGAATGTGCAGATCCGAACGAGTGTAAAGCAATTGCTGATCTCGGAATCGACTTCCTTGCAGCAGGTATCGGTAACATCCACGGAAAATATCCGGCTAACTGGGCAGGATTATCTTTCGAGACATTAGATGCTATCCAGCAGCTTACAGGAGATATGCCATTAGTTCTTCACGGTGGTACAGGTATCCCTGTAGACATGATCAAAAAAGCAATCAGCCTTGGTGTTGCTAAGATCAACGTTAACACAGAGTGTCAGTTAGCATTCGCTGCAGCTACACGTAAATACATCGAAGAAGGCAAAGACTTAGAAGGTAAAGGATTTGACCCTCGTAAGCTTTTAGCTCCTGGTTTCCAGGCTATCAAAGATACTGTTAAAGAAAAAATGGAAATCTTTGGTTCTATCGGACAGGCTTAAATTATACTTAAAACTATCTCTCGATTGAATTGAGGATATGAAGTGCACCACAAATGTCAGACATGCGCTGACATTTGGAGGTGCATTTTTTGTTGTGTTTTCTTGTTTGGGCGGTTTAGCATGTGCGTTGCCTGTTGGGCGGTGTTTTCGTCCTAAATTCTTGTAGTTCATTACTTTGGGGTGAAAAAGTGAAGTTGATTTTCGGTTTTTTCACCCTATATTGGGATTTGTATAATTATGGGATGAGAAATTGAATCAAATCTCATAAAAAAGGCTCAGAATCCTTATTTTTTTCTTTGTTTTTTCATCCTAAATATTCTTTTATGTATCATTGGGATGACAATGCGTTCAAGAATAACAAAAAGCTGAAAACCGTAAAAATCGGTGCGAACATTAAGAGCATCGGTAAGAATGCATTTAAGAAGATGGGAAGCAGCAATTACAAGAAAGTCAAAGTGAAAGTGCCGAAGAAGGTTCTGAAGGCATACAAAAAGACGCTTGTAAAACGCGGTTTGAGCAAGAAGGCAAAAATTAAAAAATAAACAATAATGATGAAACGGGAGCATATCACAGCAAAATGCTCCCGTTTTTCTTTTCGCTACAGCTTATAAACCATTAAAATAAGGTTAAAATATATTTACAAACAATTAAAACGATGGTTTAATGAAATCAGGAAGATTGTCAAAAACCGAAACAGACTGCAAAAAGGAGAGATGACGATGGAAAGGAAGCAATTTGTTACACCAGAATATGTGACGGCAGAGGACATTAAGAGAGTGCGCAAGCAGCTGGGACTCACGCAGAAAGATTTTGCCGGGCTGTTAAACTGTGCCAAATCCACCGTGGAGCGATGGGAAGCAGGAAATGAACCTGTTTCCGGACCGATAGTCCTTCTTTTGCAAATGATGGAAAAGCACCCGGAATATGTCGATGAGATTTCGGTTCCGGAAAAGGCTTATACGCTGCGCCTTTGGTATATGCATGAGCAGACGGTCTGCACCGTCATAGATGTGGATGAAATACGGCGTGCCGTACGCATTGTGAATTATGCCACGCATCCGATGTTTCGTGCATTCGGCGTGGAAGAGCATCCGGATTATGAAAAGTATATGGAGTTTTTGGAGTCCCGGTGTTTTCCGCGCAGCCGTGACAAACTAAAACTGCAATTGCAGCAGCTGGATCTTCCGTTTTATGATCCGTTTTTGATTATTGAAAAGACAGAAGGGCGCATGGCGGAGGATCATTTTTGGATCCGGATTGAGAGGTGACGATGATAGAATTATTTGAGCAAAGTTTACAGACAAATCACCGTCAGTCATCCAAGGGAAATCAGCTGAAATGGCAAAACGGTGATATTTGGTACAAGGCAGATTACACGGGATACGAAGGACTGGCAGAATATATGATTTCCCACCTTCTTCAAAAGTCAACTTTGTCAGGCGAAGAGTTTGTGCTGTACCATCCGGTGGAGATAAAGTACAAAGCTGCCGTATTTACCGGAGCGCAGAGCCGGGATTTTCTCACAGGGGACCTGCAGGTTATTACATTGGAGAGACTGTTTCAAAATTATTTCGGGGAAAGCCTGAGTAAGGCGATTTACAGTATTACCGACCATAAAGAGCGTCTGCGTTTTCTGGTGAATCAAATACAGCGGATTACCGGTCTGCAGGATTTTGGGGTATACATGAATAAATTATTTACTATCGATGCCCTGTTTCTCAATGAAGACAGGCATACGCACAATATTGCAGTGCTGATGGACGGAAAAGGCAAGTTTTCCTATTGCCCGATATTCGATCACGGAGCAGGTCTTTTGGCGGATACAACTATGGATTATCCGGTGGGAGGAGATGTGTATGAGCTGATGAAGAGCGTCAAAGCCAAAACAATTTGTCCGGATTTTGATGAGCAGCTGGATATTTCGGAGGGACTGTACGGCTCCCATATGAAATTTGATTTTACCAAAAAAGATGTGAAGGAGCTTTTGGAGCAAGTGGTGATTTATTCCCAAGAAGAGGTTTCTAGAGTGGAAAATATTATTTATTCTCAAATGAGCAAGTACAAATACTTGTTTAAACACTGAATTTCCCCATAAAAAGGGAGGAGGCCAGGTAAATAATTTTACCTGGCCCTTATTATGAAAAAGTTTAAAAAAAATTCCAACACTTCATTGAAAGCTTTGTCATTTTATACTGTTATTATATGTGTCGGAAATGACGAAATAATGTTATGTAAATTAAGTTTTGTTGAATAAAATATGAACAAATTGTAAACAAGGCACAAAAAACGTAGAAAAACAAAGAAAACAGGAACTTTGAATAGCAAAGTTCCTGTTTTTTGATGTTTACATAAAATGGTTGCAATCGGCTTACATCTTGTCCGGTTCCGGATAGTCAACGCCGAAGCAGTCTACGGTCATGGACTGAATTTTCTGTGTTTCCAGAGGTCTGTCCATGTAGTCGGTAGCTGTAGTGGCGATTTTGTTTACAACCTCCATGCTTTCTTCTGTAACCTTTCCGAAAGCGGCGTAAGAGCCGTCCAGATGCGGAGAAGTTTTGTGCATGATGAAGAACTGGCTTCCGGCAGAGTCCGGATGCATGGCTCTTGCCATGGAAAGAACACCCTCTGTATGCTTTAAGTTGTTTTCAAATCCGTTGGATGTGAATTCTCCCTTGATATTGTAGCCCGGGCCGCCGGTTCCGGTACCGCTCGGGCATCCGCCCTGAATCATGAAACCGTTGATTACACGGTGAAAAATAAGTCCGTCATAATATCCTTTTTTAATCAGGCTGATAAAATTGTTTACGGAAATCGGTGCAATTTCAGGATAAAGCTCAGCTGTCATTACGTCGCCGTTTTCCATAGTGATTGTCACAATTGGATTCTGTGCCATGTTGGTTCCTCCTAATATTTATTTTCTTTTTCCAAAGATTAGTTTAAAATAAAATGAAACATGCGTAAAGGGAAAAATGAAAAATGCAGAGAGAATATAAAGAATTATTGATTACAGATGAAATAAATACGGCCAAAACCGCCCGGGCAAAAGGGCGATTTGTTGTCCTATGCTATCCGTTGAAGGGTGAAGTATTGCCGGGCAGCGGCGAGGCAACTGCGCTGAATTTTGACGATTTCCCGTATGCAATCGAAAATGCGGAGCAGCTCGATGAGAATTATCTGGAGCATGTTTTGTGCCGGTTTAAAGGGATTCCCTGCCATATTCTTGATACGGAGCGTTGCCGGGTCAGGGAGATTACGCCGGAAGACGTTGACGCGTTATACGAAATCTACGCAGGGCCGGGGATTACGGATTATATGGAAGGCTTATATGAAAAAAGGGAGGATGAGGTTGCATACACGCAGGATTATATCCGGTGCCACTACGGATTTTATGATTTCGGTATGTGGATTGTGGAGGATAAGCAAAACGCAGCGGTCATCGGCCGGGCCGGATTTGATATGCGGGATGAAAGAGGGATTCCGGAGCTTGGTTTTGTGATTCGGACGGAATACCAAAACAAAGGATATGCAACAGAAATTTGCAATGCGCTGCTTGCATACGGCAAAGAACAGTTGGGATTTGACCGGGTCGGGGCCCACGTGGAGAGAGAAAACGCGGTTTCCGTGCGCCTGCTTACGGGACTTGGCTTTGTTTTTGACAGGGAAAATATAGTACAAAGTGTCAAAACGGCCGGCCGGGAATTGGATTTCTATCTGAAAAAATTCGAATGAAATCATGCATGTCCGTCATAAAGCACAGATTTTTCCTTGAAAATTTGTACAATCTGGCGAGAATAAGAGAGTGCTTATTGCACGGACAAGTGGTATAATATATTCATTAGAGTGGATTTTTACACTTAATCTAACATCAAGGAGGACGCGTAAATGTCTAAAATGGTCTATTTATTTGAAGAAGGCGACGCATCCATGCGTAATCTTCTCGGCGGAAAAGGTGCCAACCTTGCAGAAATGACAAAGCTTGGTCTCCCGATTCCACAGGGTTTTACAGTGACAACAGAAGCCTGTACCGATTATTACAACAATAATCGCTCAATCTCAGAAGACATCCAGAAACAGATTTTCGATGCGCTTGCAAAGCTTGAGGAAAAACAGGGTAAAAAATTCGGTGATACAGAAAGTCCGCTTCTTGTATCGGTTCGTTCCGGTGCCAGAGCATCTATGCCGGGTATGATGGATACCATCCTGAACCTGGGATTAAACGATATCGCAGTGGAAGGATTTGCTGCAAAGACAGGTAATCCTCGTTTCGCATACGATTCTTACCGTCGTTTCATCCAGATGTTCTCAGACGTAGTAATGGAAGTTCCGAAGTCTCACTTCGAGAGAGTTCTTGATGACATCAAGGATGCAAAAGGCGTGAAGTTCGATATGGATCTTACCGCGGATGATTTGAAAGAAGTTATTGCAAAATTCAAAGCTATTTACAAAGATAAAATGGGCGAAGATTTCCCACAGGATCCGAAGGTTCAGCTTATGGAAGCTGTAAAAGCCGTATTCCGTTCCTGGGATAATGAAAGAGCGATCGTTTACAGACGTATGAACGACATCCCGGGTGACTGGGGAACAGCCGTTAACGTACAGGCGATGGTATTCGGTAACATGGGTGAGACATCCGGTACCGGTGTTGCTTTCACAAGAAACCCATCCACAGGTGAAAAGGGTATCTACGGTGAGTACTTAATTAATGCACAGGGTGAGGACGTAGTTGCAGGTATCCGTACTCCGCAGCCGATCACCAAGCTTCAGGAAGATATGCCGGGTGCATATCAGCAGTTCATGGATATCGCCATGAAACTGGAAGAGCATTATCGCGATATGCAGGATATGGAGTTCACAATCGAGGATGGTAAACTGTTCTTCCTGCAGACACGTAATGGTAAGAGAACAGCACAGGCAGCTCTTCAGATTGCTTGTGATCTTGTAGATGAAGGAAAGATTACTCCGGAAGAAGCAGTGATGCGAATTGAAGCAAAATCTCTCGATCAGCTTCTCCATCCGACATTTGATGCAGATGCATTGAAGGCAGGAAAAGTAATCGGACAGGCACTTCCGGCTTCACCGGGAGCTGCAGCAGGTAAAGTATATTTTACCGCAGAAGAAGCAAAAGCTGCACACGAAGAGAAGGGCGAGAGAGTTATTCTTGTTCGTCTTGAGACTTCACCGGAAGATATCGAAGGTATGCACGCAGCAGAAGGTATCCTTACTGTTCGCGGAGGTATGACATCTCATGCAGCCGTTGTTGCCAGAGGTATGGGAACAGCTTGTGTATCCGGTTGCGGTGAAATTGCAATCAATGAAGAAGACAAAGTATTCGAACTTGCAGGCGAAGTAATCCGCGAGGGAGATTACATTTCCTTAGATGGTTCCACAGGTAAGATTTACCTTGGAGACATCAAGACAGTAGAAGCAAGCGTAACAGGCAACTTCGGACGTATCATGGATTGGGCTGACAAGTACCGTGTACTTAAAGTTCGCACCAATGCCGATACACCTGCAGATGCAGCAAACGCAATTAAATACGGTGCAGAAGGTATCGGTCTTTGCCGTACAGAGCATATGTTCTTCGAGCCGGATCGTATTCCGAAGATCCGTCAGATGATTCTTGCAAGAACACTTGAACAGAGAGAAAAAGCATTGAATGCTTTGATTCCGTTCCAGAAAGGTGACTTCAAGGCATTATATGAAGTAATGGAAGGAAAACCGGTTACTATCCGTTTCTTAGATCCGCCACTTCATGAGTTCGTTCCGACCGATGAAGGTGACATTGACGATCTCGCAGTAGAGATGCTTATGACAGCGGAGGAAGTTCAGGAAGTTTGTGATTCCCTCCACGAGTTCAACCCGATGATGGGACACAGAGGATGTCGTCTTGCAGTGACATATCCTGAAATTGCCCGCATGCAGACAAGAGCCGTGATGGAAGCAGCCATCGAAGTAAAAGCAGAAAAAGGCTTCGATATTGTTCCTGAAATCATGATTCCTCTCGTAGGCGAAAAGAAAGAGCTTAAGTTTGTAAAAGACGTAGTTGTTGCAGAAGCAGAAGCAGTGAAAGCAGAAAAGAATTCCGATATCGAGTACAAGATCGGTACTATGATCGAGATTCCGAGAGCAGCACTTCTTGCTGACCAGATTGCAGAAGAAGCAGAATTCTTCTCATTCGGAACAAACGACCTGACACAGATGACCTTCGGTTTCTCCCGTGATGATGCAGGCAAGTTCCTCGGCGATTACTACAAGAACAAAATTTACGAGTCAGATCCGTTCGCAAGACTTGACCAGAGCGGTGTAGGACAGCTCGTGCAGATGGCAGCAGACAAGGGACGCAAGACCCGCCCGGATATCAAACTCGGTATCTGTGGAGAGCACGGCGGAGATCCTTCTTCCGTAGAATTCTGCCACAAAGTAGGACTTACTTATGTATCCTGCTCACCGTTCCGCGTTCCGATCGCAAGATTGGCAGCAGCACAGGCTGCAATCGCAGAAAAATAAAATCTTGCCCGTTAGGCATTCTAAATGATTCTTATTCCCCCGCGACTTGTTCGCGGGGGAAATATCTTAAACATTTCAAAGTATATTTCCTGATAATTTGTTTTATGAGAGATTATCCGTTGTTTTTGTAGGCATTTACATGCGCATTTGCTTATGTTCGCTTATATTTGCAGGAATTTACATACGCATTCTCCCTAAATCTATGTATTTTGTCTTGTGGGGAGAAAAAATAGCAATTTATTAAAAAGGTTTCTACCCAAGAATGTTATGAGAGCAACTTGGGGAGAGGAAAAACACAAAACTGGTTTACATAAAACTGATACAAATCTTTTTTCTCTACCTAAAAAATGTTGTGGGGAAATATGGGGAGAAAAGAAGTTCTAAAAGAGAGATAAAATCTCCCTATAATGTAAAGTTACTACTATATGGGGAGAAAAACCAATTATGAAAAAATAAAGACAGGAGGTAAGTATTACGAGAAGAAAAGCAGAGCAATTAATAAAAGAAAAACAACAGCTTTTAAGCAGCTTGGAAAAGAAATTGCGTACTTTTCCGGAGGGGACACTGAAAATCAAAGAAAAACATGGAAAGATGTATTTCTATCGGCAAGTAAAAAAGGCAAAAGGAAGGAAAGAGATTTATATTAAAAGGCAAGATGTTGATGTTGCGCAGCAACTGGCACAAAAAACATATTTACAAAAAGTCAGTAGAGTATTGGAGGAACAATTGCAGGCATTAAATATCTTTGCAAGCTCTTATAATGACACTGCTCTAGAGCAAATCTATGACGAACTTTCGCACGAAAGAAAACAATTAATAGAACCGCTTATGGGAAGCGCCAGGCAAAAGCTGAAAGAATGGAATGAGGAAACATACGAACCCTACAACGCCTACCCGGAATATAAAATTTACGAGACCGACAGAGGTGAGATGGTGCGCTCCAAATCCGAGGTGATTATAGCAAACCTGCTTTACAGACATAGAAAAGACCTCGATTACAGGTATGAACGGCCCCTGAAATTGCGAGCAAAAAACGGCGAAGAAATCACCATACACCCTGACTTTACAATCATAAACAAGCACACCGGAAGAATTTACTATTACGAACATGCGGGAAAAATGGACGACCCCAAATATGCGACAGATTTTGTAAAAAAGATGGAGTTGTATGCGGCTAATAATATATGGCAGGGGGAAGAGTTGCTGGTCACTTACGAGGCAGCAGGAGCACCACTGAGCACAACATGCGTGAGAAAAATGGTGGATCGCCTTGCAGAATAGAAAAGGAAAATATATTCTCACTTTAAAAAAAGAACTGAATTTGATATGATAATGCGAGGATAAAGAAATATTCCTCAGAGAAGAAAGCGATAAAAAAGGAGAGCAGTTATGATAAACCCTGCAATTGCAATGAAACTTATGGCGGCAAAAAACGCCTTTACCAATAATCATCCGAAATTTGTGGCGTTTCTTTCGGCGGTCTTCGGAAGCGGAATTCCGGAGGACACCATCATTGAAATTACAGTCACAAAACCGGGACAGGCACCGATTACTTCCAACATCAAAGTGAAGCAGGAAGATTTGGAGCTGATGGAAACCTTCAAAGAGATGGCGGGGGCGAGATAGATGAAGCAGAGCATGACAGAAAAATCGCAAAATAAACAAGAACTGTGCTGTACATATCGGTCGTGGCTCAATTATGTGAAGGTGTTTGTCGGTATGACGTTTTTTGTACTTGTATATGAGTTGATGATGTCCTCAGAACCACAGGAAGATAAGAAGTATTGGTGGATAGCTACGGTTGTTATTCTGTTTTCGGTGTATTTTATTTTGAGAATCCGTAACAGTAAAGTTATTCTGCAAGAGGAGTTTCTGATTACACATAGCATATTCGGTAAAAGAAAAGTGTACAGAATTCATGATATTACTAAGGTTACTATTGCAAACAATTATAATGAATACATAGTAATCTATTTTGGCTTAAGCAGTGTTCTTGTGCGCAAAGACATAAGTCAATATAGTGAATTTGTGAAAACAATATGTGAAAGGCTACAAATCAAAGACTACAGCAGAAGTGGGTTTTTTACCTATGATATAAGAAGATAAAAATACAAAAATTTCACAGTTGAAGAAAATTGTTCTATGCTATAAACTGTACATGGGTATACTATGCATGAAAAAGTACAGGCGTAAATTACTTGCCCGGGAGAAACATATGTTAGAATTAAAAAACATTACCTACGAAGTAGAAGGAAATAAAGAGATTATCAAAGATGTCAGCGTCAAGATTGACGACCATTTTGTGGCGATTACCGGACCGAACGGCGGCGGAAAGTCGACACTGGCTAAAATCATTGCAGGCATCGTGACACCGACCGGCGGACAGATTCTTTTGGACGGGGAGGATATCACCGGCCTGAATATTACTGAGCGTGCAAAGAGAGGAATCAGCTTTGCATTCCAGCAGCCGGTTCACTTTAAAGGGCTCACGGTAAAAGATTTGATTACGATTGCATCGGGCAAACAGATGTCCGTTACGGAAATTTGCCAGATTTTGTCGGAAGTTGGACTCTGCGCACGAGAATATGTCAATCGCGAGATCAATAACAGCCTGTCCGGAGGCGAACTGAAACGTATCGAGATTGCTATGATTAAGGCGCGCGGAACGAAGCTTTCCATCTTCGACGAGCCGGAGGCGGGAATCGATCTTTGGAGCTTTAACAGCCTGATCAAAGTGTTTGAAAAAATGCGGGACGAGATCAAAGGTACGATTCTGATTATTTCACATCAGGAGCGTATTTTAAATATTGCGGACAAGGTGATTGTGATTGCAGACGGCAAACTGGAGAAAGTCGGAACCAAGGAAGAAGTGCTTCCGGGACTTCTTCATACAGCCACGGCGTGCAGTACACTGGTAGAAAAGAATGAAAGGTAGGAACACAGATGGACAGCATACAGAAGAATTTGCTTGCGCAGGTTGCGGACCTTCATGAAGTTCCGGAAGGAGCCTACAACATTCGCGCAAACGGAGCCGGGGTTTCCAGAAACACTACGGCCAATATTGATATTGTGACAAAAACAGACAAAGACGGCATTGATATTATTATCAAACCGGGAACAAAAAATGAGAGCGTGCACATTCCGGTCGTGCTCAGTCAGAGCGGAATTCAGGAAAGTGTATACAACGATTTCTACATTGGTGAAGATGCGGATGTGACTATTGTTGCAGGATGCGGTATTCACAACTGTGGCGTTGACACCTCCAAGCATGCGGGTATTCATACCTTTTATTTGGAAAAAAATGCAAAAGTTCGTTATGTGGAAAAACATTACGGCGAAGGCGACGGTAACGGAGAAAACATTATGGATCCGGTAACCATCGTGCACCTGGCTGAAAATGCCCATCTTGAGATGGAGACAACACAGATCAAAGGGATTGATTCCACCATCCGCGTAACCAAAGGTGATCTGGCAGAGGGCGCTTTTTTGGAGGTGCGTGAAAAAATTATGACCCACGGAAAACAGTATGCCAAGACAGATTTTGCCATCGACATGAACGGCGAGAATTGCAAGTGCAATCTGATTTCCAGATCGGTAGCAAAAGGTAACTCCAAGCAGGAATTTTTCTCGATTATGAACGGAAATGCAGCCTGCAGCGGGCACAGCGAATGTGACGCAATTATCATGGACAGTGCCTGTGTGACAGCCAGTCCGCAGCTTACGGCCAACAATATTGATGCGAACCTTATTCACGAGGCGGCCATCGGAAAAATTGCAGGAGAGCAACTGATTAAGCTTATGACACTCGGGCTCACGGAGCAGGAGGCGGAAGAGCAGATTATTCAGGGATTTTTGAAATAATAGGGGAGGCAAAATGAAGATTTACTTTGCACCTATGGAAGGAATTACCGGCCTTGTATGCAGAAATGCGTACGAGGCTTGTTTTTCGGGAACTATAGACAAATATTTTGCGCCGTTTATCACGGCCACAACAACAAAAGAGCTGGGAACGAAAGAACTGCGTGATATTGCGCCGGAGCATAATGAAGTTCCGGTCCTTGTTCCGCAGATTTTGGCCAATGATGCCTACAGCTTTATCCGGACGGCAGAGAGAATAGTTGCCCTGGGCTACCGGGAGATTAATTTAAATCTCGGTTGCCCGTCCAAAACCGTGGTTGCCAAGAAAAAAGGAGCCGGTTTTCTGGAGTTTCCTCACAAACTGGATGCGTTTTTGCAGGAGGTGTGTGAGTGGACAGAAAAAGAAAATGTGCGTTTTTCCGTCAAGACAAGACTGGGAATGCAGGATGAAGATGAGTTCTGGAAGCTCCTGGAGATTTACAACAAATATCCGCTTCATGAACTGATTGTTCATTTGCGCACGCAGGATGACTACTATGTGGGCGCAGTCCGTGGAGAGATGTTTCCGAAGATTGCAGAGCAAAGCAAACATCCGCTCTGCTACAACGGCGATCTCTTCGATGAAGAAAAAATTAAAAAGTTTGCTGAGGCTTATCCGCAGCAGGACCGGATTATGATCGGTCGCGGGCTTTTGATGCACCCGGGAATGTTTGCGGGGGGCAACTTATGGAAATTCCATGACACCGTGTATGAAGGGTATCGTGGCTACATACAGGGAGAGAAAAATGTTCTCTTCAAGATGAAAGAGCTTTGGAGCTACATGAAAGTGAACTTTGATGAGGACGAGACAGCGGTAAGGAAAAGTCTGAAACAAATCCGCAAGAGTCAAAACTGCGCAGATTATGAAATTGCTGTGAGGCAGCTTCGCAGTGTGTGATTTCTGATTGCAGTCTCGCGGACAAATATCAAAAAACAGCAAAAATATACCCGAGATTTTACAGAATCTCGGGTATTTTAGTTAAATACTCTGCTTTCTTGATACGGCAAAAAGTGCTTTACAAACTGCGGTACAAAGAACAGCGGCCACAATTGCTTCCGGAATACCGTTGGCGGCAATAATACCGAGGATGGCAGCATAAACGGCATCGACAGCAATTTCTTTTACTGCGGCAAATTCATTTGCAAAGCAGAAATAAATTAAATTCATAACGAGAAGTGTGTTGGTGAATGCACCGACAACACCTGCAACAGGAAGGGCAAGAAAGTCGCTTCCTTTTTTGCTCTTTAAAAGCTTTTTGATTCCTATGTATACGAAGTAAGGAACTACACCTACCAGAATACGAGGGACAAAGCAGATGACAACGGACCAGAAATTACCTCCGATTTCGCCGAGAGAATAGAACGGCGAAAATGCAAAGGAGAGAAGGCTCGGATTAAAGGTGTTATTAATCAGCGATGTTGCGCCGAATACAAAACCTAAGAAACCGCCCTTTTTCGGACCGAGTACGATGGAACCGATGATAACCGGAACATGGATTAAAGTTGCTTTGATAAGTACCAGGTTGATGTAACCCAGGAATGGCACGAATGCCATCAGAATGATGATTGCTGTGAACAGTGCGGTGAGCACCATGTCACGATTTTTTTTGTTAGACATATTTACCTCCTGCTTTCGTTCCTTGGATTTTCTTCCGGAGTACATGGGGAAATACCGAAAGACGGATACGATGCGTCTGTATCTGCAATCCGGTGTGGGCATATGGACAGATCCCCGGAAACTGCGAAAAGCAGATCCGCGGTAGGCTTCCTGCAAAATGTCAGGTGCCGCGATATACCGATATACGGAGGGCAGATTTTTCCCGCACTCATAATAACACAGAAAAAGCGGATGTACAACTTTTTTGTTTGTAATATCCTATATTTTCAAATAGACCGGCACCACGGAATGTGCTATACTGATACATAATGGGCAAAAAATTACCTGGAGGTGAAAGTATGCGTTTTATTTATAAGACGGACAATGGAAAATTATCGCTGCTGAATGACTTTGAACCGGATGTATGGGTGAATCTTGTCTCGCCCGATATGGAGGAGATTGTGGAGACGGCCAAGCAGTACGGAATCGACGTCAACGACATGAAAGCCGCACTCGACGATGAGGAAAGTTCCCGTGTGCAGCTGGAAGACGGATATACCATGATTCTTGTGGATATTCCTTCTGCCGAAGTCCGTAACGAACAAAATGCATATACGACAATTCCGCTCGGTATTTTGCTTGTGAAAAATGCAATTATTACTGTGTGCGGAAAGGAAACGCCGATTCTTACACATTTTTCCAATAATCTGATGCGCGGTTTTTCTACAAAGAAGAAAATGCGTTTTGTATATCAGATTCTTCTGCGTACGACCAATCTTTATCAGGCGGACCTTCGCGTCATCGATAAACGAAGAGAGGAAATCGAGCACCGAATCAGTGTGGATGACACGGAAGATACGGATTTGATTCACCTTCACGAGCTGGAGACCAACCTTGTCTTCTTCGCAACCTCACTTTCTGCGAACCGGATCGTACTTGAGCGCCTGACGCGCTATGAGAGAATTGAACAGTATCCGGAGGACAAAGAACTGTTGGATGATGTCATTGTCGAAAACCGGCAGGCCATCGAGATGACCAATATTTACCGCGATATTATTCACGGTGCCCGGGAACTCGTTTCAACGGTCCTGAACAACCGTTTGAACAATGCTATGAAGCTGCTCACCTGTGTGACACTTGTCATGGCGATTCCGACGATTATTTCCGGAATATACGGTATGAATGTGAGCGCACAGTGGATGCCTCTCTCGCAGACACCGTACGGATTTTATATTATCTGCGGATTGATTGCTTCTATCTGCGGTCTGGCGTTGCTAATATTGAAGAAAAAGAAAATGTTGTAAAAGCATATGAAAAGAAAAAATATTTTAGAATCCCGGAGAGCGCTGAAGCGGCTTTGCTTTTTGTTCGGACTGCTCATGATAGCGGTTTTTTTGGCGAGCATGGTGTATTTCCGTTACAAAATCAGAGAGAGCGCAGAGCTGGTGGATTCTTTGGAATACAACACATACGATAAATACTATGTAATCATTGCCGATGACAAGAAAAATTCTTTCTGGCAGAGCGTGCATGAGGGCGCGGCGAAGGAAGCTTCCGGAAGCGGTGCTTTTGTGGAGATGTTCGGTGAAAACTTAAGTGTGGATTACAGCAAAGAAGATTTGATGAAAATCGCGGTTGATGCCAAGGTGGACGGTATCATTGTGGAGGCGGACGAGTCTGCAAAGATGCAGGAGTGTATCCGTCAGGCCAAAGAAGCCGGGATTCCGGTCGTGACAGCTCTCAGCGATAACCCGGAGAGTCTTCGCCAAAGTTATGTGGGTGTCAACAATTACAATCTGGGCCGGGAATACGGAAATCAGATTTGTCAAATTGCAAAGGAAAAAGGACAGGGTGCATACCGGGTGCTTGTGCTTCTGGATGCCGATAAAGAAGGAAGCAGTCAGAATATCGTAATCAGCGCAATTCAGGAGATGATTCAGTCCGGCGATGTGAGTGGAACGGTTTCCCTGGAGACCGCACAGATTGAAAGCGGTTCTATGTTTGCGGCGGAGGAGTCTATCCGGGATATCTTTATGCAGTCAGAGCAGCTTCCGGATATTATTGTCTGCCTCAATGAACAGAACACGACCTGTGTATACCAGACGGTGGTAGATTACAATAAAGTAGGTCAGGTGGAAATTGTCGGATACTATGAGTCTCCGACCATATTAAGTGCCATAAAAAAAGATATTATTCACGCGACGATATCCATCGATGCAAAACAGATGGGAACCTATTGCGTGGAAGCATTGAACGAATATATTGAAAACGGACGTGTCAGTGATTATTATGACGTGGATGCGTCGCTGATTAATGCGGAAACACTTGCAGCTTCCGGGGAAGGAGGCGCAGATGAGGAGAATAAGTAGATATATTGCAGATCTCTCCATCCGGACCAAGTTTGTTATTTTGTTTATTGCGACGTCCGCGATTCTTTTGTTTGTAAATACGTTCATGTACTACAACATCAACAGAATCACGTTCCGTCTGGATGAGATTTACATCAGCAACGTCAAGCTCAACACGACGGCGGATGTGCTTTCGGATGTGCAGGAGAGCATGACCGAGTACCTTAATACAAAGACGACGGATGCCATGGAAGCCTATTACCGGAGCGAGGCTGATTTCTCGGAGTTGATTCAGGAGTTGGAAGCTGACACTACGGATAATAATCTCAAGTTGATGGAACGCAATATCCGCTATATGTCAGAAAGTTACCTGGAGTTAACCGGAAAAACCATCGAGGCCAAACGCGGAAGAAATGTAGAAAAATACAAAGAGTATTATGAGGAGGCCGGTGAACTGTATTCCTATCTGGAAACGTATCTGTTCAGTCTGAACAGTGAAAAGTTCCGGATCAATACACGGAGTTACGAAGTGCTTTCCTCTTCCATGCAATATCTGGAATGGATCAGTATCTCGATTTTCGTGATTATCGGACTCTTCAATGTAATTCTTGTGGCGCTTGTCACAGGTTCCATCACAAGTCCTTTGCTGGAACTTTCGGAAGTTGCAAGGCAGGTGGCGGAAGGTAATCTTGATGTGGAGGTTGTTCCGGTGCATTCCAAAGATGAGGTTGGAGTTGTTACCACAGCCTTTAACCGGATGGTGGTCAGCATCCGTAACTATATTGCGCAGATTCGAGAGAGTGTGGAAAAAGAACGTGACATGAAGGAGAAGGAGCTTTTGATGGAGGCCCATCTGAAGGACGCGCAGCTGAAGTATCTTCAGGCCCAGATCAATCCGCATTTCCTTTTCAACACCCTCAATGCAGGGGCACAGCTTGCTATGATGGAAAGCGCAGACAGGACATATGACTATATACAAAATATGGCAGCGTTTTTCCGTTACAACATTAAAAAGGATAACGATGTCGTGACACTGGCAGATGAAATCCGGCTGGTGGATAACTACATTTATATTTTAAATGTAAGATTTTCCGGAGAAATTCATTTTACAAAAGAGGTGGATGAAAATCTGTTGCAGGTGAAGGTGCCGAGTATGATTCTGCAGCCGATTGTGGAAAACAGCGTCAATTACGGAATCAGAAATATTGATTGGGAAGGACGCATCACGCTGTCAATACAAAAAGACGGTGACCGGATGCGTATCAGTATCCGTGATAACGGGGCCGGTATCGAGGCTGCAAGGCTGGAAGAAATCCGGACGGGACAGATTAAGTCTGAAACAAATACTTCCGACTCCAACGGTGTCGGACTCAATAATGTAATGGAGCGCCTTCATTTGTTCTTTGAAGGGCAGGATACATTTGAAATTAACAGTGAAGGAACAGGAAAGGGAACCACGGTTTGTATCACGGTTCCGATTGAAGATGTATAATTATGGAAAGGGTCCGCTATGTATAAGATTATGCTGGCAGATGATGAAGGAATTGTAATTGATTCGCTTCAGTTTATATTGAAAAAAGAATTCGGTGATACGTGTATGATCGAGTCTGCGAAAACCGGACGCAGTGTCATTGAACTTGCGGAAAATTTCCGTCCGGATATTGCGATTATGGATATTCAGATGCCGGGAATTAACGGAATAGAAGCTATTCGGGAAATTCGCAAAACCAACGCTTCCACTATTTTTATTATCATGTCCGCCTATGACAAGTTTGACTATGCCAAGGAGGCGATTAACCTCGGTGTTCTGGAATATTTGAATAAGCCGATGGACAGGGTGAAAATTATCGAAGTGGTACATCGCGCCATGGGGCAAATTGACAAAGAGCGCGACAAGCGCAGTCAGGATCTCATGATTCGTGAAAAGATGGAGACAGTTGTCCCGATTATTGAAAACGGATTTGTTCAAAACCTTCTTTTTCAGGAGTTTTATGAGGAGGATGTGGTCAATTTTAAACAGCTACTCGGAATCGATGCAAAGCATGGCTATATGATGGCTCTTGTGTTTGGAGAAAACCAGGAAGGAAACCATATGACCAATGCAATCGGTGTCAGTGTGCAGGTGCAAAACCGTGCCAGGGAGCTGCGCGAGATTGTCAAAGGATATTTTGCCGGGGCGATGGGAAGTGTGATGGCCAACAAGGTTGCCATCTTTGTCCCATATGATAAACCGCTTATGGAATACAACGAGCGTATTGAGATTATTGAGAAGGCCAGGGTGATGGTCCGCAAGCTCCGTCAACATTTTGATGTGGCATTCCGCGTCGGATTCGGTGCGGTGAGACCTCTTGAAAATGCCATGGAATCTTACAACGAAGCATTGGAATCCCTTGCGTCCACCGGCGGAACCGTCGTGCATTTTGATGATGTTCCTGTCGGATGCGAGTATGAAGAAAACTATCCGGTGGAGACGGAAAAGAAAATATTTGAAAAGCTTGAGAAAGGCGATCTCGGAGCTACACTGGCAGCAGCCAATCAGTTTTTTGACTGGATGGTTGAAAATTATACAGATTATCCGATGGATATCAAGCTTAAGGCACTTGAGTTTGTGTTGTGGAGTGAGCATGTGGCGTATTCCAATACGAGAAAAGTGTACGAGTTCCGTTCCAGACAGGATTATCTTCCGGAGATACTTTCGTTCCAGAATTACGAACAGCTCCGCAAATGGTATCTGGACAGAATTACGCAGGCCTGCAGAGATATCATGACGCGCAAAGAGGAACAGTCCGGAAGCGTGATTGATAAGGCCAAGGAATATATCGGTGCGCGCTACCACAAGGATATTTCTCTGGATGACGTATCCCGCGAGGTAGATATCAGTCCGTATTATTTCAGTAAAATATTTAAAGAAGAAACAGGACAAAACTTTATTGAATATGTGACAAATATTCGAATCGGTAAGGCGAAAGATCTTTTGCAGAATTCGGATATGAGTATGAAAGAAATCTGTGCGGCTGTCGGATATTCGGACCCGAACTATTTCAGCCGTACATTTAAAAAGAATGTGGGCGTCACGCCGACGGAATACAAGGAGGGCAAATGATGAAAAAAATTAAAATAGTTGCCCTGATGTGGACTGTGTGTATCGGATTGCTTGCAGGATGCGGTTCCGCCGAAGAGCAGATGCGGGAAACGGCGCCGGCGGATGAAAATATCCAAATCGGACTCAGTTTTGATTCCTTTGTGATTGAGCGCTGGCAGAAGGACAGGGATATTTTTGTTTCCACGGCCAAAGAGTACGGCGCAGAGGTGAATGTGCAGAATGCAAACGGCGATCTTGAAGAGCAGATTTCACAAATTGAGTATCTGATTGATAAACAGGTAGATGTGATTGTGATTGTCGCTGTTGATTCGGACGGACTTTCCGAGGTAGTTGCAAAAGCAAAAGACAAAGGAATCAAAGTAATCGCCTATGACCGACTGATTAAAAATGCGGATGTGGACCTTTACATATCGTTTGACAATGAAAAAGTCGGAACGCTTATGGGCGAAGCGTTGGTTGCGGAAGAACTTCCGAATAAGAAAGTGCTCATGCTTGCGGGACCGACATCGGATCACAACGTATCTCAAATCGAAAACGGCTTCCGCGATGTAATGGAGGCAAATGACATAGAAATTGCCGATATTATGTATGCAGACGGCTGGAAAGCAGAACTTGCGTCGGACTACGTTAATGCGCATATTGAGGATATGGAAGAAATAGATGCCATTATGTGCGGTAACGATATGCTGGCGACCAATGTCATACGTACCCTGGCAGAAAACAGGCTGGCCGGGAAAATTAAGATTGTGGGCCAGGATGCAGATTTGGAGGCCTGTCAAAGGATCGTAGAAGGCACGCAGGTTATGACGGTGTATAAACCGGTGGAAAAGCTGGCGCAGAGGGCTGCGGAATATGCGTGTCAAATGGCACTTTCCACACCGATATCACAGAATTTAGAGGACGGGAAGTACCGGACAATATTTGACGGAACCTATGATGTACCGTTTGTTGTGCTCGAGCCGATATCGGTTGATGCAGACAATATGAAGGAAGTGATTATAGATTCCGGATTTCACTTTGAGGAGGATGTTTATCGGAACGTGCGCAAGTAACGGGCACGTGCACGCTTTTTTGATAATACAATAGTAATTTATTGCAAAAAGTACTGGTGCATACAACAAAAATGTGCTAGTGCTTTTTCTGTTAAAAAAAACAAATTCGTAAAAAATGAAAGACATTCGCAAACAATTACTATTTGAGCTGTGATATAGTGACATTGTAGCAAAGCAATTTGCAAAAAACTATTTAAATTGATAGGGAGGATTACAGAATGAAAAAGAAAATCTTAAGTGCATTACTTAGTATTGCAATGGTTGCTTCTTTATTAGTTGGTTGTGGCGGCGGTGACGCAGCTTCTACATCAGCAGGAGGCGGCGAAGGATTAGTAGGTGTGGCAATGCCTACAAAAGACTTACAGAGATGGAACCAGGATGGTGCCAACATGAAATCAGAACTTGAAGCAGCAGGTTACTCAGTTGACTTACAGTACGCTTCAAACGACGTGGCTACACAGGTTTCTCAGATTGAGAACATGATTTCTTCAGGGGTTGACGTATTAGTCGTTGCTTCTATCGACGGAAGCTCACTCGGAACAGTTATGAGCCAGGCAAAAGAAGCAGGCATCCCGGTTATCGCATATGACCGTTTGATCATGGATTCAGATGCAGTTTCTTACTACGCTACATTTGATAACTACATGGTAGGTACAAAACAGGGTCAGTACATCGTTGAAGCATTAGATCTTGAAAATGCAGCAGGTCCTTTCAATCTTGAGTTATTCACAGGTGACCCGGGTGACAACAATGCAAACTTCTTCTTCGGCGGAGCAATTGACGTTCTTCAGCCATACATCGACTCCGGTAAATTAGTTATCCAGTCAGGACAGAAAGAGTTCGCTGACGTTGCTACAGCTAACTGGTCTTCAGAAGAAGCTCAGAAGAGAATGGAAAACATCCTTTCTTCTTACTATGCAGGCGGAACACAGCTCGACGTTGTTATGTGTTCAAACGACTCTACAGCACTTGGTGTTACAAACGCTCTTGAAGCTAACTACACAGGCAAATATCCTGTAATCACAGGTCAGGACTGTGACATCGCTAACGTTAAGAACATGATCGCAGGCAAACAGTCTATGTCTATCTTCAAAGATACACGTACACTTGCAAGCCAGGTTGTTAAGATGGTTGGTCAGATTCTTGCAGGTGAAGAAGTAGAAGTTAACGATACAACAACGTACGACAACGGCACTGGAGTTATTCCTTCATACCTTTGCGAGCCTGTATTTGCAGACGTAAACAACTACAAAGAGTTGTTAATCGATTCCGGTTACTATAAAGAGGAAGACTTACAGTAATCAGAAGTATTAAAAAGTTTAATGGCAGGCGGGATGAATATCCCGCCTGTTATATGATAAAAAATGATTAGATATTGGGAGGGATACAATTGGCGAAAATATTACTTGAAATGAAAAATATCACCAAAACATTCCCCGGAGTAAAAGCATTGGATAACGTTAATCTGAAGGTTGAAGAAGGCGAGATCCATGCTCTTGTAGGTGAAAATGGTGCCGGTAAATCCACACTGATGAACGTACTCAGCGGTGTTTATCCTTACGGAAGCTACGAGGGTGACATCGTATATGACGGAGAAGTGTGTAAATTTGCCAAGATTAAAGACAGTGAAGAAAAAGGAATCGTTATTATCCATCAGGAGCTTGCATTGATTCCTTACATGACAATTGGCGAAAACATGTTTCTCGGAAACGAAAGAGGAAAGAAATTCGCAATCAACTGGAACGAGACATACGGAGAGGCTGAAAAATATTTAAAGACAGTAGGCCTGAAGGAGTCTTCCAGAACATTAATTAAAGATATCGGTACAGGTAAACAGCAGCTTGTAGAAATTGCGAAAGCACTTGCAAAAAAGGCAAGATTACTCATTTTGGATGAGCCGACCGCTTCTTTGAACGAGACAGATTCCAAAGCGCTTTTGGATTTGATGCTTCAGTTCAAAAAGGAAGGTATGACATCCATTATCATTTCTCACAAGCTCAACGAGGTTTCCTATGTCGCAGATAAGATTACGGTAATCCGTGACGGATCTACGATTGAGACATTGGATAAGAAAGTTGATGATTTCTCGGAAGGACGTATCATCAAAGGAATGGTTGGTCGTGAGCTTACCGACCGATTCCCGAAACGGACCGAAAAGAAAATCGGCGACATCAATCTCGAGGTGGAGGGATGGAATGTATTCCATCCGCTTTATCCGGAGCGTAAAGTGGTTGACAATGTCAGCATGAACGTACGCAAAGGAGAGGTTGTCGGTATTGCCGGACTTATGGGAGCAGGACGTACAGAGCTGGCCATGAGTATTTTCGGTAAGAGCTATGGTACAGATATTTCCGGAACATTAAAGATAGATGGAAAAGAAGTACATATTAAAAATATCAAAGATGCCATTGCACATAAAATTGCATATGTGACAGAGGACCGTAAAGGTAACGGATTGATTCTTTCCAATCCGATTAAGATTAATACAACGCTTGCAAACTTAGGAGCGGTTTCAAAGAACGGTGTTATTGATCAGGATAAAGAATATGCAGTTGCAGTGGATTATAAAGAAAAGTTGAATACGAAATGTCCGTCTGTAGAGCAGAATGTCGGTAACTTAAGTGGTGGTAACCAGCAGAAGGTGCTTCTTGCAAAATGGATGTTTACAGATCCGGATGTTCTTATTCTTGACGAGCCTACACGTGGTATCGACGTAGGTGCAAAATACGAAATTTATTGTATTATCAACAAATTAGTGGCAGAAGGAAAATCTGTTATCATGATTTCTTCCGAGCTTCCGGAAGTTCTTGGTATGTGTGATCGAATCTACATTATGAACGAAGGAAAAATGGTTGGAGAACTTGCGGCAGAAGAAGCTTCCCAGGAAGTGATTATGTCACATATTATTAAATCATCAAATAAAGGAGAGTAAACAATGGATAAAGCGAAATTAATGGATGGTATTAAAAAATATACAATGATCATTGTATTAGTTTTAGTTACATTGTTCTTTACCTGGCAGACAGGTGGAAAAATCCTTCTTCCACAGAACATCAGTAACTTGATTTCACAGAATGCATACGTATTCGTACTTGCTTCCGGTATGTTACTTTGTATCTTAACAGGTGGTAACATTGACCTTGCAGTTGGTTCGGTTGTATGTTTCGTAGGTGCGGTAGGAGCAACACTTATGGAGACAAAAGGTTGGAATCCGGTAGCAGCTACAATCATGATGCTTTTGGTTGGTCTTGCAATCGGTGCATGGCAGGCGTTCTGGATTGCTTATGTACATGTTCCGCCGTTTATCACAACCCTCGCAGGAATGCTTGTATTCCGTGGATTATCTAACGTAGTGCTGGATGGTCTTACCGTATCTCTTACAAACAAGAAGTTTGTTCAGGTATTCGGTGGTGGTGCAGACTGTTATATTCCGGACTTTTTCGGCGGAAACGGATTTAACATTACATGTATGGTATTCGGTGTGCTTGCGTGTGCAATCTATATCATTGTTCAGATTAAAAACCGCATGAACAGAGCGAAAAAAGGATACGAGATGGAATCGCTTGCATCTATGCTTGTAAAGACTGTTGTAATTTGTGCAGCAGTGCTGGCATTTACATTCCGTCTTTCCCAGTACAAAGGTATTCCTACTGCTCTTGTATGGGTACTTATCGTTGTTCTTATTTACGGATACATTACAAGTAAAACAACAACAGGTCGTTATTTCTACGCAGTAGGTGGTAACGAGAAAGCAACAAAACTTTCCGGTATCAACACAAAGAAAGTTTACTTTATTGCATACACAAACATGGGATTCCTTGCAGCTCTTGCAGGTATGCTCACAATCGCACGTCAGACAAGTGCAAACCCGACACAGGGAACCAACTACGAGATGGACGCAATCAGTTCTTGTTTCGTGGGTGGAGCATCTGCTTACGGTGGTGTCGGAACCATTCCTGGAGTTATTATCGGAGCGCTCCTCATGGGTATCATCAACCAGGGTATGTCTATCATGGGTGTAGATGCCAACTATCAGAAAGTGGTAAAAGGTCTTGTTCTTTTAGCAGCTGTTATCTTTGACATTGTTACAAAGAAGAATGACAAATAATTTGTGGTGACAAGTTCCCTTTCACATATATCTAATCGAAGAGTCCCCGGCTTATTGCCGGGGGCTCTTTTCTGCAATAAGCGTGAAAAAGCGGACCCCCTAAATAGGAGTCCGCAAGGTGAAAGAATAACACCGCAGAAAGTAGTCGTGGCCTTTCTGCATGTGATATACCCAAAGCTATATGATTATCATAGCATTGTCAGTTTTAAAAGCAAGAGTGATAGTGCCCACACTTTTTGGAGGATTCTATCAATAATAAACAAAAAAATTGCCAAAAGCATGCATTCGAAGTATAATCTAGCTAGTTATGTAGTTTGATGAAGGGTGAAAAAAGATGATTTTTAACTCGGTCAGTTATCTGATATTTTTTCCGATCGTAGTTCTTTTGTATTTTGCACTTCCTTATAAGGTGCGAAATGTATGGCTGCTGATCGCAAGTTACTATTTTTATATGAATTGGAATGCCAAGTATGCGATTTTGCTGGCCGGTTCCACATTGGTGACTTATGTGTGCAGTCTTTTGGTGGAATATTTTCGTGCAAAGGAAAAGCAGCGCCTTGCAAAAATTGCTGTCGCCGGCAGTTTTTTTATAAACATCGGAGTTTTGGTGGCATTTAAATACAGTGGCTTTTTGGCAGAAAATATAAACAGCCTTTTGGATTTGTTTGGGCAAAATGCGAAACTTTCAGCGTTTGATGTCATTTTGCCGGTGGGAATATCCTTCTATATTTTTCAGGCTTTGAGTTACACCATGGATGTGTATCGGGGAGATGTAAAGGCGACGAAAAATTTGATTCGCTATGCGCTGTTTGTTTCCTTTTTTCCGCAGCTGGTTGCAGGGCCGATTGAACGGTCAAAAAATCTTCTGGAGCAGTTTGACAGGCGTCAGAAGTTTGATGTGGATCGTATCCGGAGCGGACTTCTCACCATGCTGTGGGGACTCTTTATGAAGATTGTGATTGCGGACAATCTGTCCGGGATTGTGACGAACGTATATGACAATTATCTTCATTATACGGGCGTGGAAATTCTTCTGGCTACGGCGATGTTTGCCTTCCAGATTTATTGTGACTTCGGAGGGTACAGCTATATTGCCATCGGTAGTGCGAGAGTTCTCGGATTTAAACTGATGGACAATTTTGACTGTCCGTATCTGGCGGTGTCGGTCAGTGATTTTTGGAAGAGATGGCATATTTCTTTGACCAGCTGGTTTACGGATTATTTGTATATTCCGCTGGGCGGAAACCGGAAAGGGAAAGTGCGCACGTATGTGAATACGATGATTGTCTTTCTTGTGAGCGGTCTTTGGCACGGAGCAAACTGGACCTATGTGGTCTGGGGCGGACTCAACGGCTTGTACTTGGTGCTTGAGAAAATGAGTGCGGGATTCCGGGAAAAAGTGCGCAGAGCGCTCGGTGTGGATACTGCCCGATTTTCCTATCGCTTCTTCGCAGGTCTTGCAACGTTTGCGCTGGTTGATTTTTCTTGGATGTTTTTCCGTGCGGAAAGCTTTTCGCAGGTTTACGGAATGCTTCGGCAGATAAAGGCAAACTTCGGAATTGTCAGACTGCTTGGAGGAGCCGTTGAAAACTGGGGACTGGATACGACGACTGTTTTGGTTCTTGTGTTGGCGTTTCTCGTGCTTATGCTGGTGGATGTGTGCAGATACAAAAAGATAGATCTGAACAGTTTCGTGCTCCGCCAGGGGGCGCCGTTCCGATATATGGTTTATACGGGGCTTTTGCTTTTGATTATGCTGTTCGGCGTTTACGGATACGAATATACGCAGACTGCATTTATCTATTTCCAGTTTTAAGGAAAGGTTGCTATGAAAAAAAAGATTTTGTTTTTTATAAAATTGATTGTGCTGACAATGCTTCTGGCGCTGTTTTGCTTTGGGATTGTCATGCCACAGTACACCGGGAATTACCAGGCATCTATGCTGGATAAAGTGCAGCGGCTGAAAAGTCTGGATGGACCGAAGATTGTGCTGATAGGCAATTCCAATCTTGCTTTTGGAATCGACAGTGCAAAGATAGAGGAAGCTTTCAAAATGCCGGTGGTCAACATGGGACTTCACGGCGGTGTCGGCAATGCGTTCAATGAGCAGGCGGCAAAAATGAATGTGTGTGAGGGGGATATATACATCGTTGCCCACACCAATTACGATGATCCTAATGCGATTAAAAATCCGATGCTTGCCTGGATTACTATTGAAAATCATGCGGAGCTTTATCCGCTGATACGGACGGAAGATTGGCCGGATATGATTATGGCTTATCCGACCTATTTAAAAAAATGTCTGACCTTGTGGCGGACGGAAACCGGAAACGGGGAGACCAATGACTGTTACAGGCGTAGTGCTTTCAACGAATACGGGGACAATTATTTCCAGCGTCCGAAAACCATTGACGGAGGCGTTGATTTTTCGCCGGTTGTTATCAACCATATCAATGAGACGACGGCCAGACGGTTGAATGAACTGAATGCGTATTTGACAGAGCGGGGAGCACGGATGGTTGTGGCGGCTTATCCGGTAGCGGTCTATGAGAAGACTCCGGCGGCGGATGAGTATTATGAGATGGGCAAAGAGATTTCCGATGCGCTGGATTGTGCAGTGATATCAGATTTCAGGGATTATATGCTGGATCAGACGTATTTCTATGATTCTTATACACATTTGACGGATGAAGGAGTACAAATCCGAACGGAGCAGTTGATCGAGGATTTGCAGCTTTATCTGGACGGTGTGAAAAAATATTGAAAACAGACATATTCAAATTAGGAGGAAAATTATGATTTCACAAAAGTATAAAGATATGTTAGGACAGAAATCGGTAATTCGTGAAATGAGTGCTAAGGCACATAAAATCGGTGAGGAGATTGGATTTGAAAATGTATTTGATTACAGCCTCGGCAATCCGAGCGTTCCGGCGCCGGAAAAGGTAAATGAGGTCATCAAACAGATTCTGGATGAAAAAGAACCGCTTTCTCTTCACGGATACAGCGAGGGTCACGGTATTCTTTCCGTGCGTGAGAAAATTGCCGGTTACCTGAAGGAAACTTACGGTATTCCGTACAACTACAACCATATTTTCATGGCGTCCGGAGCAGCAGGAGCACTTGCTCATGCATTTCGTGCGGTAGTTTGTCCGGGGGAAGAGATTATTACATTTGCTCCGTTTTTCCCGGAGTACAGACCGTATGTTGAGACGACAGGCGCAGTTTTAAAGATTGTTCCTGCGGATACAGAAAGTTTCCAGATTAATTTTGAAGCGTTCGAGAAAGAGATTAACGAAAAGACGGCAGCAGTTTTAATCAATACGCCGAACAATCCGTCCGGAATTGTATATTCCACGGAAACGGTGCAGAAGCTGGCTGATATTTTGAAGAACGCACAGGAAAAATACGGACATGATATTTATATTATTTCCGATGAGCCGTATCGTGAAATTGTGTTTGAGGGCGTTGATGCACCTTGCGTATCCAAGTTCTACGACAACACAATTATGTGCTACTCCTACAGTAAGTCTTTGTCGTTCCCGGGAGAGCGTATCGGTTATGTGGCTGTCAATCCGGCTTGTAAGGATGCAGAAACTATTATACATATGTGTGTGCAGATTTCCAGAGGAATCGGACACAACTGTCCGGCTTCGTTGATTCAGCTTACGGTTGCGGAGCTTCTCGGCGAAACCTCCGATCTGAAAGTGTATGAGACGAATGCGAACATTTTATACGATGAATTGACACGACTTGGTTTCTCTATTGTGAAACCGGGCGGAACATTCTACATGTTCCCGAAATCACCGATTGAAAATGCCAATGAATTTTGTAATACGGCACTTGAAAAATACAATTTGGTTCTGGTTCCGGGCGACAGCTTCGGATGTCCGGGATTTTTCCGTATTTCCTATTGTGTGGAGACGGAGAAAGTAAAACGTTCCATTGCAGCATTTGAGGCGCTGGCTAAGGAATATAATCTGACAGAATAGAAATAATCTGTAATAACAGGCATATATTGAATGGAAAGAAGTGGTTTGATGTACAAAGCGGGTCTTGTTTTGGAAGGCGGCGGAATGAAAGGTATTTATACGGCGGGAGTTTTGGATTTTTTCCTGGAAAAAGGGATTGAATTCGAAGCGTGCTACGGGGTATCCATGGGTTCCTGCCTTATGTGCAGCTATATATCCAAACAGCCGGGAAGAGGGTTTCGTACGATTGCGGACAATCTGAAAGATAAAAATTATTGCGGATTTTACAGTCTGCTTACGACCGGCGATATTTTTAATGCGGACATGTGTTATAACAAGATTCCCAATGAACTGGATCCGTATGATTATGAGACGGCGCATGCTTACAAGGGGAAGGCTTATGCGGTCATTACGGATATAGAAAGCGGAAAGCCGATTTATTACGAGATGAAAGATTATCACAAAGATATTGTTGCCATTCAGGCATCATCTTCTTTGCCGCTTGTGTCGCGTATTGTTGAGTTTGACGGCGGTAAATATCTGGACGGCGGTATTGCGGACTGCATTCCGATTATGAAGTCTCTCAAGGACGGGAACCGGAAAAACATTGTCATTATGACCAAGGAAGAAGGATACCGCCGGACACCGTTTTCTATGCTCGGTCTGGCGAAAATAAAGTATCGCAAATATCCGTATTTGATTCACGATCTGGCCATTCGCCACGAACGTTATAATCGCACGCTTGATTTCCTTGAGAAGGAGCAGGCAAGGGGAAATGTGTTTGTGATTCGTCCGAAAAAGCCTTCGAAGGTAGGACGTATCGAGAAAAATCGTGAAAAGCTGAAGGCGTTGTATCAGGAGGGATATGAGGATGCAAAAGCCTGCTATGAGGACATGGTTGCATATTTAGAAAAGTAAGTTACGGGTAATTTTACCGGAAAGGAAAATAGATGTTAGAAATAGTAAAAGCGCTTTTGTTCGGTATCGTGGAAGGTATCACGGAATGGCTTCCGATCAGCAGTACCGGCCACATGATTATTCTGGATGAGTTTGTGAGACTGAATGTCAGAGAAGAGTTCTGGGATCTGTTTTTGGTTGTGATTCAGCTGGGAGCCATTTTGGCAGTGGTTATTTTGTACTGGAACAGTATTTTTCCGATGAACCTGACGAAAAAAGAGGAACCGTTTTGGAAGAAGGATATACTCGTGCTTTGGGGAAAGATTCTTCTTGCCTGTGTTCCGGCGGCGGTAATCGGACTTGCGTTTGACGATCTGCTGGATAAATATTTGTACAATTTTCCGTGTGTGGCGTTGGCGCTGATTGTGTTCGGTATTTTGTTTATTATCGTTGAAAAGAAGAAAAAAGGGCAGGCGGCAAAGATTAACACCATCGCCGAACTTGATTATAAAACTGTTTTGCTGATCGGTGTGTTTCAGCTCATCGCGGCAATTTTTCCGGGAACATCCAGATCCGGTGCAACTATCGTAGGTGCCCTTTTGCTTTCGGTATCGCGAGTGGTGGCAGCAGAATTTACATTTTATCTGGCGATTCCTGTCATGTGCGGTGCGAGTCTTTTGAAGCTTGTGAAGTTTATGACTATGGGACTTTCTTTCGCATTAGGTGAAGTTATGATACTTTTGGTGGGATGTATTTCTGCCTTTGTTGTGTCAATTTTGGTCATAAAGTTGCTTATGGGATACATAAAAAAGCACGATTTTATCCCGTTTGGAATATATCGGATTGCTCTCGGTATAGTATTATTGATATATTTTGGCTTAAATCTTTAATTTTTTTGTTCAAAACGGAGAAAACACAGATTTTACAAGGGTTTTTGCTTAAAAAATTTGACACTTCCCTGAAAGTGAGTTATAGTAAGAGCCGTAAAAGTTAATCAAAGCTAATATTCAGTCAGCATGTATTTGTTTAAATAGCAAAGGGAAGAAAAGGAGATTGTTATTATGGCAGACGTAAAGAAAGCAGCAGCAACAGCAAAACCGGTAGCAAAGGCAGTAGCAGCTACAAAGGCAGCTGAGACAAAAGAAGTAAAAGCAGAAGTAAAGAAAGAAACAGCAAAAAAAGCACCTGCTAAAAAGGCAGCACCTGCTAAGAAAGCTGAACCTGCTAAAAAAGAAACAGTAAAGAAAGAAACAGCAAAGAAAGCACCTGCTAAAAAAGCAGCTACTACTACAGCAAAAAAAGCACCTGCTAAAAAGGCTGAAGTAAAAGCAAGCATCAGTGTACAGTTTGATGGCAAAGAATACAAATCAGAAGATTTCGTTAAGATCGCAAAAGACGTATGGCAGTATGACCTCGGTAAGAAAGTTGCTGACTTCAAGTCAGTTGAATTATATGTTAAACCGGAAGAAAGCGCTGTATACTACGTAATCAACGGCGATGTAACAGGAAGCTTTGCAATCTAATTTATGCACTCCGGTACATAGTTTTAGTTATGCTATTTATCCCGGGACAGGTGAACTGTCCCGGGATTTTTTATTTGTGTTATTGGTAGGAGGGAAATTGAAAATGGAATCGATTATTACATTAAAAAACGTGTCAAAAGAATTTAAAGTCCTGAACCGCCACGAGGGAATTAAGGGCGGATTTCAGGATCTCTTTTCAAGAGACTATAAAATTATCAGAGCGGTAAATGATGTTTCGATGGAAATTATGCCGGGCGAGATATGCGGATATTTGGGACCGAACGGAGCCGGAAAATCCACGACAATCAAAATGATGACCGGCGTTCTGGAACCGACATCCGGTGAGATACTTGTGAACGGACGGATTCCGTACAAAAATCGCACGGAGAACGCACAGAACATCGGAGTTGTCTTTGGGCAACGTTCGCAGCTCTGGTGGGCACTTCCTCTCATAGAGTCGTTTAAATTGCTTCGGGATATTTATCAGATTGATGAAAAAGATTTCAAAGATATGATGGAGCTGTACGAGTCGCTGGTGGATATTAAGGAACTATATTCCAAACCGGTGCGCCAGATGTCACTCGGACAGAGGACCCTCAGCGATATTCTGGCAGCGTTTTTGCACAACCCGGGAGTTGTTTTTCTCGATGAGCCGACGATTGGTCTGGATGTATCCATGAAGAGTAAAATTCGAGATTTGATCAAAGCGCTGAATCATGAGAAAAAGACGACGGTCATTCTCACAACCCATGACATGGGCGACGTGGATGCGCTTTGCAAGCGTATTGTCATTATTGATAAAGGTGTTATGCTGTATGACAATTCCATCGAGAATTTAAGAAGTTTTTTCGGTGCATACCGTACACTTCGCCTGCGTTTTACAAAGGATGCATCGCAGCTCACGGAAGATGCACTCAAAAAACAGGCAGCGGAGCTTGCCGTCGATCTTAAGAACGTATATCCGCAGGTAAAGTCGATCAGTGTCTCCGTGGGCGAAGAGTGGGTGGATGTTCTTCTCAATGAAGACGAGATTCCGCTGATGAAGGTGCTCAGTCACATTCAGGAAACAAGACGTATTTACGATGTGCAGCTCAAAGAGATTTCTACGGAGAGTGTCATCAAGAAAATTTATGACAAAGAGATAGAGTAGGTGGCGACATGAAGAAAAAAATATGGAAATATTTGACGCTTCTTCGGGTCGGCATTTTGGAAGAGATGCAGTTCCGGCTCGGAGCGGTGACAAAACTGTTTGGTAATATTATTTATCTGATTATTATTTATTTTTTATGGAAAGCAATCTTTGCAGGTGCACCTACAGAGGTGGTCAACGGAATGACATTTGAAGATACCATGATTTATCTGGTGCTCGCATCTGCACTTTTTTACACCATGGAAATGTACGTAACCTGGGACATGGGAAGAAGGATTAAGTCCGGGGATATTGTGGTGGATTTTCTTCGTCCGATGGGATATATCAAGTTTCAGGTGCTTTCCCTGTCAGGGAATACGATTGTGTCTGCAGTCACATCCCTTCTGCCGACAATGATTATCGTATATCTGATTACAGGCGGAGGATTTGCCCTTTCCTGCAACTTGCTGTTTTTTACGGCGGCGATTATGATTGGAACCGTATTGAATTATTTCATCAACTTTTTTGTCGGAACAATCTGTTTTTACACGGAGTCCATCTGGGGCATTAATATTATGAAAGAAGTAATTGTGTTACTGCTTTCCGGCGCAAGTATTCCGCTTGCCTTTTTCCCGGAAACACTGCAAAAAGTTGTGTATTATCTGCCGTTTCAGGCGATTTATAATACGCCGCTTAAGTTGCTTATAGACAACTCCCTGTCTTTGCAAAGCCGGATGAGTATGCTCGGTTTGCAACTGTTTTGGACGGTGGTTGTCGGATGTATCAGTTATGCATTTTTCAAGATTTCTGTCAGAAGAATTACAGTGAACGGAGGTTGATAAGTGTATGAATAAAGAATTAAAAAAGAGAGGTCTGCGCTTTTATGCCTCCATCTATTTTAAAATTATTGCGCAGGATTTTAAAAGTAAAATGAGCTACCGGGCGGATTTCATTATTTCCATGCTCGGAATGATTTTGACCAATATTTCGGGATTTGTAACTTTTTACATCATGTTTCAAAACTTTGAGACAATCAATGGGTGGAACTATTATGAGATGCTCTTTTTGTACGGATTTTCGCTGATTGCGCTGACGCCGATGCAGTGTCTGTTTGACAACAATTGGAATCTGCGTTATGCCGTGTACGACGGAAGTTTTATCAAATACTGCTTCCGGCCGATTAATATTTTCTTCTATTTTATTTCGGAAGTGTTTGATGTGAAAGGGCTCGGACAGCTGTTGATGGGAAGTCTGACTCTCGGATATGCATGGCACAATTTGGGGCTTCAGATGACTGTCGGTAAGGCGTTTCTTCTGGTGGCGGCGCTTCTTACAGGTTCGCTTTTTATGATAGCAATTATGAATCTGGCTGCGGCGACCTGTTTCTGGCTTGTCAATTCCGGCTTCGTCATGGTGACGATGTTTAAATTTACCGAGTATGCAAGATATCCGGTGACGATTTTTCAGGGGATATTCCGCGGATTGTTTACTTTTGTGATTCCGATTGCGTTCGTGGCGTATTATCCGAGTTATATTTTCCTGCGTCCGGGACTTCCTGTTCTGACGTGTTTGTCTCCGCTTTTCGGAATCTTCTTCTTTTGGGTCAGTTACCGTGTATGGATGCTCGGCGCAAGCCGGTATTCGGGTACGGGAAACTAAATGGAAAACTGTATGTAATATAGTAGAAAGTCCTGTCGATTATTTAGTGTAGCGCAAGCGTGCCCGAAATAATCGACAGGACGTTCTTATTTTATATATTTTTTAGAATTCTTTTACAGGTATTGTGTTGACAATAAAAAGACCGAGTGTTATAACTATGATTAGTAAATGTTAGCACTCGGATTAAATGAGTGCTAACAAAAAAGAAAAAGGAGTGATACGGTGGAAATTGATGCAAGAAAAATGAAAATTCTTCAAGCGATTGTTCGCAACTACCTTGAGACGGGCGAGCCGGTCGGAAGCCGTACCATTTCCAAGTACACGGATCTCAACCTGAGTTCGGCCACCATCCGGAATGAGATGGCAGATTTGGAGGAGCTTGGATACATTCTTCAGCCGCACACATCGGCAGGGCGTATTCCTTCCGATAAAGGGTATCGGCTTTATGTCGATACGATGATGGCGGAGAAGGAACAGGAAGTCAATGAGATGAAAGAACTTCTTCTGGAAAAAGAGGAGAAGATGGATGCCATGTTAAAGCGTGTGGCGAAGATTCTGGCAAATGACACCAACTATGCTGCCATGATCTCGGCACCGGCGGTGCAGGGGAATAAAGTAAAGTTCATCCAGCTTTCCAGAGTGGATAAACACCAGCTCATCGCAGTTATCATGGTGGAAGGCAACATTATTAAGAATAATATCATCCATGTGAATGATTATCTTGATGATGAGACGATTCTGAAATTGAACATTATGCTCAACAGTTCCCTCGGCGGACTTTCCATTTCGGAAATCAATTTGGCCATGATTGCACAGCTGAAACATCAGGCGGGTGTACATGAGGATATTATCAGCGATGTGATTGATGCGGTGGCAGATGCCATCAAAGGGAATGATGAGGACCTTGAGATTTACACATCCGGAGCGAAAAACATTTTCCGCTATCCGGAGCTTGCCGATAATCAGAAGGCCAGTGAGATCATCGATGCCTTTGAAGAAAAGCAGATGCTCAGTTCTCTCGTGAAGGAGACACTTACCAATTCGGAGAGCAGAGGAATTCAGGTATATATCGGAGAGGAATCGCCGGTTTCGACCATCAAAGATTGCAGCGTAGTGACTGCGACGTATGAATTGGGAGAAGGAATGCGGGGAACGATTGGTATTATAGGTCCGAAGCGTATGGACTATGAAAAGGTAGTGGATTCCCTGAAAGGTCTGATGCATCAGTTGGATAATTTATACGATAAAAATGAATAGCCGAAAGGAATGAGGAAATGGCAGATAAAAAAGAAGATGCAGTGAAGCAGGCAATTAAAGATGCACAGGAAGCTGCAGCAAAAGAAACAGAAAAAGAAACAGCAGAGGTGACGGAGGATACGGAAGAGGAAACAGCAGAGACGGCCGAAGCACCGGAGCAGGAGGAGGCGGAAGATACAAAGTCATCCAAACTCTTCGGAAAAGACAAAAAGAAAAAAGAAAAAGACAAATCCAAAGAAAAGATAGAAGAACTGGAAGATAAGGTAAAACGTCAGTTGGCTGAGTTCGAAAATTTCCGCAATCGAAGCGAAAAGGAAAAAGCACAGATGTTTGACCTCGGTGCAAAAAATGTACTGGAAAAAATCCTGCCGGTGGTAGACAACTTTGAAAGAGGTCTGATGACCGTTCCGGCGGACGGAGAGAAAGCGTTTGCGGACGGAATGCAGATGATTTACAAACAGCTGATGACAGAACTTGAATCCATCGGGGTAAAACCGATCGAAGCAGTCGGACAGGAATTTGATCCGAACTTCCACAATGCGGTGATGCAGGTGGAGAGTGAAGAGTACGAAACGGGTGTTGTGGCACAGGAACTCATGAAGGGATACACCTACAAAGACACCGTGCTCCGTCACAGCATGGTAGCAGTTGTGCAGTAATCGACAGTTTCGATTCGTAAAATGAGAACAATTAACATTCATATAATTTAGGAGGAAAAAACATGAGCAAAATTATTGGTATTGACTTAGGTACAACAAACAGTTGTGTAGCGGTAATGGAAGGTGGTAAGCCGACAGTTATCGCAAATACAGAGGGCGCAAGAACAACACCGTCTGTAGTGGCATTTACAAAAAACGGTGAGAGACTTGTCGGCGAACCGGCAAAACGTCAGGCTGTTACAAATGCGGACAATACAATCGCATCCATCAAAAGAGATATGGGTACAGACAACGGACGTAACATCGACGGAAAGAAATACTCTCCGCAGCAGATTTCCGCTATGATTCTTCAGAAATTGAAAGCAGACGCAGAAAGTTACCTCGGTGAAAAAATTTCAGAAGCAGTTATCACAGTTCCGGCTTACTTCAATGACGCACAGCGTCAGGCAACAAAAGATGCAGGTAAGATTGCAGGTCTTGAAGTAAAACGTATTATCAACGAGCCGACAGCAGCAGCGCTTGCTTACGGTCTTGACAACGAAAAAGAACAGAAGATTATGGTATATGACTTAGGAGGCGGTACATTCGACGTTTCTATCATCGAGATCGGTGACGGTGTCATCGAAGTATTATCAACAAACGGTGATACAAGACTGGGTGGTGACGACTTCGACCAGAAGATTATCGATTGGATGATAGCAGAGTTCAAAGCGGCTAACGGTGTGGATCTTTCCAATGATAAGATGGCGCTTCAGAGATTAAAAGAAGCAGCAGAAAAGGCGAAAAAAGAGTTGTCTTCCGCTACCACAACTAACATTAACCTTCCGTTCATCAGCATGAACGCAAGCGGTCCGCTTCATTTCGATATGAACTTGACAAGAGCAAAATTCGATGAATTGACACATGATCTTGTGGAGAGAACAGCGGTTCCGGTTCAGAACGCTCTGAAAGATGCAGGTCTTACAGCAGCTGAAATCGGTAAAGTATTACTTGTAGGTGGTTCTACACGTATCCCGGCTGTCCAGGATAAAGTAAAACAGCTCACAGGACAGGAGCCGAACAAATCCCTTAATCCGGATGAGTGTGTAGCGCTCGGTGCTTCCGTACAGGGTGGAAAACTTGCCGGTGATGCAGGTGCAGGCGACATCCTTCTTCTCGACGTTACTCCGCTTTCTCTTTCCATCGAGACAATGGGCGGTGTAGCTACAAGATTGATTGAAAGAAATACAACCATCCCGACAAAGAAGAGCCAGATTTTCTCTACTGCAGCTGATAACCAGAGTGCGGTTGATATCAACGTAGTTCAGGGTGAAAGACAGTTTGCAAGAGACAACAAATCATTGGGACAGTTCCGTCTTGACGGTATCGCTCCGGCTCCGCGCGGAATTCCGCAGATCGAGGTTACATTTGACATTGATGCCAACGGTATTGTAAACGTATCTGCAAAGGATCTTGGAACAGGAAAAGAGCAGCATATTACAATTACAGCAGGTTCCAACATGTCCGATGATGAAATCGACAGAGCTGTAAAAGAAGCAGCTGAGTTCGAGGCACAGGACAAAGCCCGCAGAGAAGCAATTGACGCAAGAAATGACGCAGACTCCTTCGCATTCCAGACAGAGAAAGCACTTTCTGAGGTGGGAGACAAATTATCCGACAGCGAGAAAGCTCCGGTGGAAGCAGACCTTGCAGATTTGAAAGCGTTCCTTGAGTCTACAAAAGATCAGGAAATGTCAGCAGATCAGGTGACAGAACTGAAAGCAAAGAAAGAAAAACTCACAAATTCAGCGCAGGCGCTCTTTACAAAGATGTATGAGCAGGCTCAGGCTGCAGGAGCACAGGCCGGCCCGGATATGGGAGCAGGCATGGGACCTGACATGGGAGCAGCTACGGAGAGCGCACCGGAAGGTGATGTCGTAGACGGAGATTACAGAGAGGTTTAATAAATCGTTATGGCAGAACAGAAACGAGACTATTATGAGGTCTTAGGTGTAGATAAAAATGCCGATGATGCGGCAATTAAAAAAGCATACAGAGCACTTGCCAAAAAATATCATCCGGACATGAACCCGGGAGATCAGGAAGCGGAAAAGAAATTCAAGGAGGCTTCCGAGGCTTATGCAATCTTGAGTGATCCGGAAAAGAAACGTCAGTATGACCAGTTTGGTCATGCTGCGTTTGAGCAAGGCGGCGGTGGCGGAGGCTTTGGCGGTTTTGATTTCAGCGGCGCAGATTTTACGGATATTTTCGGGGATATTTTCGGGGATATGTTCGGCGGCGGAAGAAGCCGTCGCCAAAGTAACGGTCCTATGAAGGGGTCCAATGTCCGCACCAGTGTGCGTATTACTTTTGAGGAAGCGGTTTTCGGCGTGGAAAAAGAGCTGGATCTTAACTTGAAGGACAGTTGTCCGACCTGTAAGGGAAGCGGAGCGAAGCCGGGAACAAGCAAAACCACATGCGGAAAGTGCGGCGGAAAAGGTCAGGTAGTATTTACCCAGCAGTCGTTTTTCGGAACTGTCCGCAATGTGCAGACGTGTCCGGATTGCGGCGGAAGCGGTCAGGTGATTAAAGAGAAATGTGCGGACTGTCACGGTTCCGGCTATGTGACGAACCGCAAGAAGATTCAGGTCACCATTCCGGCGGGTATTGACCACGGTCAGAGTATCCGTATCCGTGATAAAGGTGAGCCGGGTGTCAACGGCGGCCCGAGAGGAGATCTCCTGGTGGAAGTTATGGTGCAGCGTCACCCAATCTTCCAGAGACAGGATTACAACATTTATTCTACGGTTCCGATTTCGTTTGCAGTGGCAGCACTCGGCGGTGAGATTCTGGTAGACACCGTGGACGGAAGAGTGGTATACGATGTGAAGGCAGGCACACAGACCGACACGAAGGTGCGTCTCAAAGGAAAAGGTGTTCCTTCCCTTCGCGATAAAAATTACCGCGGCGATCATTATGTAACGCTGGTTGTCCAGACGCCGGAAAAAATGTCATCCGAAGCAAAAGAACTTCTTCGTAAATTTGATGCTGCGACGGACAATTCTCTTGAGGCGGTAAAAAATTACACGGAAAGTAAAAAAGATAAAGATAAGGATCCGAAAGATTCCGGCCCAAGCGGCGGAAAAGGGTCTAAGAAGAAAAAAGGGTTGTTCCGATAAGGAATAACTCTTTTTTTTGAAACAAAAAGGTGGTAAAATGTCGGAAATAGGTCAAGGGAGGTCTTTGTTATGCAACAAAGGGAGTATACGTTAAAAGATTGGATTATATCTGTTGTGTTTCTTATATGGTTTGTGGGGTCTTTGGCAGCACTGGTGTTGACGGCCAAGGCGGGACAGCTTGCGGCAACTGTTATGGTTTTCGGGCAGTACTTTACGGTATTTGGCGTTATAGCGGCCGGCGACCAGATTAAAAAAATCAAGACGGGAAATGCGCAGCCTATATTTTTTCTGTTTCTTCTGGTGGGACTTGCAACATTTGTTCTGGCGGCCTGTCATCAGTTTGGAGATGAAAGCACAAAGAAGGCTGTTATTTCTGCGATTCCGTATGTGGGCGTAGGTATATTTTTTGTGACAGGACTGATGCTGATAGGTAATTATGTGTTTGTTTATATCAATAAGAGTAAGTGTACGGTTCCGGTGACGGGCACCTGTGTCAAAATAAGTACACAATACAAAAGAAGGGATGACGGTCGAGGTTTCCGGAGTTTATATTGCCCTATCTTTGAATATACTTACGAAGGACAGACCTACAGAAAAGGGAGCGGTGTGTTTTTGATGGTAAAAACGGCGGAAGAGGGAGATGAAAAGCAGCTTTTCATTAATCCGACCAATCCGGAGCAGTTCCACGAGGCGGATTCTGCTGCCGCTACAGGAGTTAATTCTCTGGTTCTCGGCATATTTTTCATAATTGTTTCCACAATAGGGATAGTAGCCCTTGGAATGAACTAGTCTCATAAAAGAAGTGAAGAGCGGCGATTGCCGAAGAAAACCCCCGCCGGGTGTGGCGGGGGTTTTTGGTTAGCAATAATTATTGAACAACATACCGCTGTACGCACTTGTGATGTACGGTGACGGGTAATTCTTGCCCGGATTTTTGTATGCTACTATGGTCTTGTTGACGTATTGCATCGGATTTAAAGTAATCTGATTGCTCTTGCGAAGCATGGAGTTGGCGAAATCTTTCACGGATGAGAAGTTTTCGCTGCTGTCTGCTTCGGATGCAGCTGTCTGCATCTGCGCATCGTCGATGGACAGATGTCCGTCGGCAGAAAAACTAAGCCCGATGGCATTTAAGCCGGCGGAGTAATGTCTCGTAATCCGGCTGATTTCGCTCATGAGCTGTGTGCTCTTGGAGTGGCTTCCCGGATTGGAAGAAACATCATCGATAAATTGATTATAACTGTCTGCGAGAGAATGAATGTTCTCGGACAAACTTTCGACATCGGTTTTCAAACCGATTTCCGTCGTCATGCCCGGTTCGCTGCTCGGTCCGTTCAATGTAATCTCATATACTTTCTCCACGGTAAATGTGTTGGAGGAAGCAGTTCTCTCAATGCCGTTGACCTCAAAGAGGGCGTTGGACGGCGGTTGGGAAATCTGATCCAGACCGAGGTAATCTACAATACCTTTTGTCTTGCTTGTGTTCTCGTCACTGATTTCAAATAAAATATCTTTGTCCGGAGTAAGACCTGTGGAAACAGATTCCAGTTTGAGGGAACTGTTACCTTCGCTGTCCTCAAGAACAGACGCTTCCAGACCGATGTTTGCGCTCTGGATCAGGCGTTGCAACCGGTTTTGGACCTCGATATTGGTGTCATCTCCGTGTAATTCGAATTGGAATTCGTAACTGATATCTTTGATGGAAACGTCGAAGGAATAACTGCCTTCAGCAAGACCAATCCGCTCATCGGATACCAGTGTGTTTCCTGTGTTCACCTGATTTTTGGCAAGCTCGGCGACTTCCAGGCGGAACGTAGGTGCCGATGCTTCGTTTCCGTCTTCCTGCATTCCGATGTATTTGGCGGAAGCGATTTCCGGATGGGAAGAATATGCCTTTTTCTGCTCCAATACATTTTTTTCGTCGATGGAACTTTGGGTGGACAAAACGGAGTTGCGGAAAATCCGTGCACTCTCTTTCAAACCGACAGCATACGCTTTGGAAGCCGGACTCTTATCCAGAAGATAGAGAGGTGACTCTTTATTCATTTTTACGATGGAATTGTAAATGCTGCGCAGATCACTCTTTTTATGAGTGTCGAGCGGCGTGTTCGTCTTAGGTGCATATTCGGTCAGGTAATGATTGTAAACCTGATTTAATGCGCTGACATTCACTGCCATAAGAGCCCTCCTTTCTTCCTTGAAATTGCGGTTGCTTGGGGACCTGAGAAGTGACAATCCGTGTCATGATCCCGGCAAGGGCATAATAAAGCTATTTTTATAAACTAAATATAGCATATGCAAATGTCAAAATCAAGTAAAAAATGGAGTCTTTTCCTATTATATGTAACACGGTGAAAAAAACATAATACAAAATTTATGTTAACTATTGCCTTTTTGGGGGAATATGCTACAATATAGGCAATATGGACAATTGTGCCCACTAAATATTGTGTGTGGCACTCGTATATAATTTACATAAAATCTCATTTACACAAATTTTATACACATAGGAAAACGAGGGAAGCAGTATGAAAGAAATCACAAAAGGAATTCGCCAAATTCTTTTTAAAAACAAGAAAGTGAAAAGACAGATTGCGCTGTTTATGGTGTTGTGCATGTTATTTACCATTGCGCAGGTACCGGGAATGGATTATGCAGTGAAAGCGGACAATTCGGCGCTGAATTCAACCGTGTCGCTGGTTACGCTAAATGGTGTAGAATTGACGGACGGCATGACGGTAACAGACGGCTCTGTGCTTAAGATTAATTTTGATTGGGCGCTGGATAATGGTGACAGATCTACGACAGAATTTACGGTGGATTTGAATCCGCTGCAGAATATTACGATTGCCCCTTCTGCGCAGATGCCTCTGATGGATGCGGGCAAACAGGTCGGCTACTATCAGGTAGTGGACGGCGGTGTTCTTAAGATAGTGATTACAGATAATGACTTCTTGATGAAAGACGGCCGAGAAGGCGGTGTGGAAATTGAAGGTACGGTACAGGTGAATGATGACCAGCTTGCAGATGAAAGCCCTGTAACGGTCGGCTTCGGTACAAAGACCTATGAGTTGGTCTACAGTACGGGAGTCAATGAGACGTGGGTTAATTTCGGCAAATCCGCCAATGGTAATGTATATAAAGTCGGCGATGACTTTAAGCAGAAATACAATATCTATGTGTATGCGACGGATATTATGACAGACTTGACGTTTACGGATACCCATGGATCCGGTCTGGGAGCTCCGGAAGAAATCAGGATTAGCTCAAGCAATTGTGCTGCGCTTCCTGTAGATACGACATTTGACTCAATTTCAGCGTTGAATGCTTATCTTGCAGGAAAGCAGATTAACGGTAATGAAAGTTTTACGATTGATTATGTGCAGGCGGTGGATCACGCCAGTGATGATATTGATAATACCGCTTCTCTTACTTATACAAGTAATAAAGGAAAGGAGCATACGCTCACTTCTTCCGCGAAGGCGAATGTGAAGGATCCGTCCATCAGCAAAACCGGTGTCCGGGAAGGCGACACGGCAAAGTGGACCATCCGCGTGGACCTCGGTGACTTTAAAGATGGTGTGGATAATTTGGCCGACGTAGTACAGTCGATTAAGGATACGCTCGGTACCGGCCTGGTAGGAGCAGGCGGTGAGGTAGATCTTGCCCTTGGCTCGTTTGATGAAGTGTCTGACGGTGTGTTTGAGTATGTCTATGAGACAGCAATAGATCCTGCTTATTTAAACAGTCCCAGTGCAGTGACGCTGACGAATAAGGTGGATCTTGTGATGAAAGATGGTACGACAGATTCGGCCACCGGTTCTATCGGTATTGCGCCGAGTGACTGGGTAGAAAAGGAAGCGACGGATTATGATTCTGTTAACAAGATTATCACGTGGACGGTGACGCTGGATGTGCCGGATGGCGTGACGGGAGTAACGATTTCCGACTCCCCTTACGGAAGCTGGGTGAGCAATGCCGGAAACCATTCGCTTGTCGGATGGGATGTAACGATTGACAGTAAGAAAGTTATTGAGCTTGGAAGCGACGGCTTTGGTGCGCTGACAAGTGACGGAGAAGATATTGTTGAAAGCTTTGATAAATGGAATAAAGCGCAGGCGATTAAATTAAAAGATGACTATGTGAATTCTAAGGGCGGTGCCCCGATTACAGTAATATTCCGGACTCATGTGGACGACGATTCGGTAACCGGAAAGTCGTATGCGAACACGGTCAATGTCAGCTATGAGGATCCGCAGTTCGGTCCGCAGTCTACTTCGGCGGAAGGACGCTATGTCAATACGAGTGACCTTATTACAAAGACCGGCGAAGATATCAGCGGTGAAAATGCGATTTTATACAGGGTTCGTGCTTATTTGTATGGAATGACGCTTCAGGCGGGAAAGGATATCGTGATTACAGAAGACTTCCCGGATGGCTTAACACTTCGCGATGGCTCGGTAAAAGCGGTGATTGATAATGCATGGTACGGTGAGATAAAAACGTGTAGTGTGAATGTTGTTGGTGAGACATTTACTGTTCAACTGACACAGGACATAATCGATGCAATCTCCAAGGACTATCCGTATCTTACGCTGTCGTATATTTTAGAAATGCCGGAGGCTGACGAGGGCGGCTTTGCGATGCAGGGGCCGGAGACATTCACTAACACGGCGAGCGGAACGTATGACGGAGCTCCTATCGGAAATGCTTCTTGTGATGTGACGATGGAACCGGAGCAGATTGTGTATAAGACAGGTAACTACAATCCGAATACAGCTCCGTATGTAGAATATGAAGTGCAGATTAATGAGGACAGACTTAATCTTTTACCGGGAGCGGGGGATACTTTGACGGCGACCGATACATTGGGAAGTGCATTGTCCTATGATATCAGCAGTATTGTGGTTGAGAAATACAATTTTGGTGCATATACTTGGGAACCTCTGACAGAGTGCAGATATACATACAATGATCAGACGAACTCCCTAATTTTCACCAAACTTCCGGATGAGACATGGATCCGAATCCGATACAAAGCGCGTGTAAATGTTGCTTATAACGAGCGATTAGAGGGAGAGGAAGCGACCAACTCCTTCTCGCTGGATGGCACGACATCCGAGGCGGTGTCTGCGGAAAAAGGCTTTTCTGTGGTGGCGATAAAGCCGAGCGGATGGGCGACCTCGCAGGAAGGACAGATTGAGCTTTACAAGTTTAAAACGGAAGATGGTCAGATGAGCTACTTGAATGGTGCAGTTTTCCAGCTTCGCAGAGTGAAGTACAATGAGAGCACCGGTCAGATGGTGGATGATATCGGACTTGAGACCGATGTGGATTATAATGGCGGAAATCCGGTAATCAAAACAGGTATTACAGTATCGGAGAACGGACTGGTTACCATCGGTGGCTTGTCTTATGCGCGTATCTATGCGCTGGAAGAGACACAGGCTCCGACCGGATATGCAAAGAGAACGGAACCGTACTACTTTGTGCTTGCAGGAACGTCGGCGGCGCTTCCGCCGGAGAGCTCCGGAATTAAAGTAAATGTATTTTCTTCCGGTGCAAAACTGATGTATGAAAACCATGCAAATACGAAAGGTTCTCTTACTGTGACCAAAACGCTGGAAGGTGTAGATGCGGCGGATGTTGCTTCTGTGCTTTCAACCCTTACTTTTGAGGTGAAAAAAGACGGCGTTACTATTGCAGGAGGAAGCTTTAGCGGAAGTGAGCTCACGTATTCCGGTGGCTCCTATAAGAAAATATTCAGCGACTTGGATGATGGAACATACACTGTAACAGAAACCATGACAGATGCAGACGGATATGTTTACCGTACGTCTGAATATCAGATTACTGTGGATGAAATAAGCGAAACACCTGCTTCTTACACGGCAGGAGATGCTGCAAGCCGGACGATGACCGGTGCGCAGGCCCTTGAGTTTGCATTTACCAATACTTACGAAAAGACGGCAGCGCTGAAGCTGAATAAAGCGGTGACCGGCGATGCGGACTGGGATGCAATCAAAGATTCGATTACATTTACGGTGTATGATGATTCGACTATGACAAGCGTTGTTAAGACTTTCACGGGCAGTGACTTTGCGGCAGACGGCGACAGCTATACCGTGACTTTGGAAGGATTGGATCCGGCTAAGACGTATTATGTAAAAGAGACCGGGGCAGATCTTGCAAATTATGAGAGAGTAACGACTTACACGATTGCGGGCGGAGCAGCGCAGGACGGCGATGCTACGACTGCAGGAGCTGCGCTGGTGTCGGGAGAGGCAACGGAAGTTTCCTTTGTAAATGATTATACAATGGACAAAGGAAAACTGAAGCTGGCAAAGACATTCAGTCATATAAAACGTGATGATGAAACCGAAAAAACATGGGATGACATTGCGCCGACACTGACCTTTACCGTGACGGACAAAGCAACCGGTAAGCAGGTTGCGGTTGTGGCAGGAAGCCAGCTTACGGATGAAGATGACGATGAGGTATATGAATACCTTCTTCCGATTGACCTTCCGGTGGGTGAGTATGTTGTGACAGAAACAGTGTCTGATATTTCCGGTGTTGTTGTCGTGACCAGTTATGTTGTAACGGAAAGCGGTACTCCGGGTGCGAGTACGGTCGGCACAGAGGCGACGGCCGAGGTGAAGAAAGACGAGACCACAGAGGTGGCATACGACAATGATTACACGAGCAAGTATGCAACCCTTGTCATCAAGAAGACTGTGACCGGTGCCAGAGAATGGGCGGATATAAGGGATGATATCAATTTTGTTGTGGAGTATCCGACGGAGCCGATGGAGATAATATCCGGCTCTGCTCCGGGCTGGGAACAGGACGGAGAAAATACATACGTCTACAAGATTATAGAAATTACCGACGAAGGTGATGTGAAGGTTACCGAGACCTTTACTTCGGAAGATACGAATAATTACACGAGAACAACGACAGTGAAAGTGGATAATGGTGCATCTCAGAATTCGGAGGAGGCTTCGTTTTGGTTTGATGTACCGCAGGGTGCTACCGTGCACTTTGACAATGACTATAGCCGCAATACCGGTATGATTGTGTTGGAAAAAACCATTGCAGGCGTGGCGGACGATGAACTGGATGCAGTGAAAAATGCGGTTGAGTTCACAGTGACACCGTCGCCGGACGGAATCGGAGCAAGCAAGACCTACAAGCTTTCTGAGTTCAAAAAGGCAAGCGATGGCAAATATACGCTCACCATCAGCGGTGTTCCGACAGGAGCGTACAACGTAAAAGAAACAGCCTACGATGCAGCGGGCTACGATACAAAGAGCGTGACATATGTGGTTGACGGTGGTGAGGTGACAAACGGTCGTGCAACCGGTGCGGATGTGACGGTGACCACAAATGATTCCGAAAAGGTTTCCGTGACCGATACCTATGAAAAACACAAAGGTTCCATCCGCTTAAGTAAGAGTGTAACCGGAGCAAGAACATGGGAGAACGTGAAGGATAAGATTTCGTTCCATGTGACCGGAGACGGTTACGATGAGACGTTTGGTGCAGATGATTTTACATTGACGGGCGGCGTTTATGTATGTAATATCCCGAATCTTCCGCTGGGTGAATATACCGTGACGGAAATTCTGGAAGATACCCAGGGTTATTCTGCGACAACCACATACAAAGTGGATTCCGGAGCTGTGAAGAGCGGAAAGTCGGCGGATGTGACGATTGCAGCCAAGAACCAGCTTGTGTCGGTGGAATATGTCAACGATTACAAGGATTTGTCGGGAACCATTCTTCTGAAGAAGAGCGTTGTGGGAGACAGATCTTGGAATGATGTGAAGGATACCTTATACTTCTTCCTGATGCAGGGAAATACGGAGATAAAGTCTATCCCGGCTACGGAGTTTTCGGGACCGGATGCGGACGGAAATTATTATTACGAAATTACCGGTATGCTTGCAGGAACCTACACAATAAAAGAGGTAGTCAGCGGTGAAAATACGATTTCTTACACAAGAATGACAACCGTGAAAGTGGGTGACGGTCAGGCAACGGTCGGTGTGTCCGGCAAGATTGAGCTGGGAGCTACCGAGGGAGCGGAAGCGGTAATTGTCAACAGCTATACAAGACACAAAGGAAGCCTGCAGCTTAAGAAAACCATTTCCGGTATCAAGACCGGTGATGTAGAGAACGCTAAATCGCAGATTGCGTTTACGGTATCTCCTTCTCCGGACGGAAACGGAAGCAGCAAGACATACAAACTTTCCGAGTTTACAAAAAATGCAGACGGTACATACAGTCTCAATTTGACAAATGTTCCGACCGGAACTTACACGGTAAAAGAGACTGCCTACAATGTGAATAACTATAATACAACCGGAGTAAGCTATCAGGTAACAACGGCTTCCGGTGCGGTTCAGAATCCGGCAAACGGACAGGCAAACGGTGCGACGGTTGCGGTCGGTAAAGGTGCAACAACAACGGTTGCTGTGACGGATACTTACACAGCGCAGGTAGGAAATCTGAAACTTGTGAAAGGATGTGTCGGTGCAGCGACGGAGAAGGCGCTGAAAGATATCACCTATGTGATTGTCGGACCGAACGGTTACAGCAAGACAATAAAGGGAACCGAGCTGACGCTCGATACCGGTGTTACAGGTGCATCGGATGCATATTATTCTTATGAAATAACCGGGCTGGCTCTTGGAAATTATACGATTACCGAAACTGCAGCGGACGGAACCGGTTACCGGTATTTGTACACGGTAAGTAACGGAACAAGCAGCGGAGTGAATACTTCCGGCGCAACAACGCTCGGCATCGCGGTGAAGAACGGTACGACGGCAACGGCGACTTATCATAACTATTATGAGAAGATAAAGACGGGTGATATTGTCATCACCAAAACACTTGCCGGAAATATTACGGGCGAAGATGCCAAGGCTGCGCTTCGCTTCAAAGTAACAAACAAAGATACCGGTATTTCGCAGGAGCTTACGTTAAAAGACTTTGTCTATGATTCTGCAACCGGAAAATATACAAAGACGCTGGAAGCCAATGTCGGCGGATATACGGTTGAAGAAAGTGTCTATGATGTGGACGGATATACGACGCTTGCCGTAGAGTATACAGTGGACGGCGGGGCTGCGCAGGCAGTTGATCTTGCGACAGAAAAACCAGCGACGGATGTGGAAGTGACCGACGGCGGTATTGTGACGGTTGATTTTAAAGACAGCTATGAGAAGAAAGTGGGTAATCTTGTTCTTGCAAAAACAGTCAAGGGTGACCTTGGATGGGATGCTGTCAAAGATAAACTGAGTTTTGTCGTGAAAAATAATAAGACAGGTGCTGAGACTACCTATCAGGCTGCAACCTTTAAGGATGGCGACGGAGACGGCGTGTACACCTTGTTGATTGAGGGACTTCCGATCGGAAATTATACCGTGACGGAGAAACTTGACGGTGCGGACGGTTATACCGTGAAGACAACGTATGCTGTGGACGGCGGCAAAACCGCATCCGGAACGGAAGCGAAGTTTGAACTTGTAAAAGCGGGCAACCGGGTTGATTTTGTCAACGAGTACACAGATACAAAAGGTAAGCTTGTGATAACGAAAAAGCTTCGCGGAAACATTGACAGAAAAGATGCGCAGAAAGTAATCAAGTTCAAAGTTACCAATGTGAAGACCAAAAAGAGTAAGACTTACAAATTAAAAGAGTTTACTTACGATAAAGAAACGAAGAAATATACACTTACCCTTTCTGTGGAACCGGGAACCTACAAGGTGACAGAGACGGCTTACGATGTGGATGGTTACAAAACAGTCAGCGTAAGTTACACCATAGGGGACGGAGACAAGAAAAACGGTACATCGGCAAAAGTGAAAGTCGAGACGGGCGATACGGTGAAGGTTGCGTTTGTGGATAAATATTCCAAGACGAAAATTTCGGGAGGCAATGACACGTCGACCACGACGACCACAACATCGTCAAGCAGCACGTCGACAACGGGTCGTGATACGCCGAAGACGGGGGATGATTTCCCGCTTGCGCTTTGGCTCGGACTTCTCATGCTCGGTGCGTTGGGACTTTCGGGAAGTGTTTACGGAATTCGTAAAAACAGCAAATAAAAAATGAAAAGAGGTCTCTGGGTGGCGGAGACCTCTTTCTTTACTGAGGTGGCAACATGGGAAAGAAAAATAAAATAGTAGTATTTTCGTGGATTGCCTTTTTTTCGATTCTTGTGCTGATATGGTCCGGATGCATGCTCTGGGGGTATTATTCGGATTATCGCAGAGAGAAGACATTGGAGAATGAGCTTTCGCAAATGAGAGCGGATGCAAAGCAGGAAGCTGTCACTGCGGAAGCAGGAGCAACTGCTGCCGGAACAGAAGCAGCTCAGGATTTGAAAAAAGAGCGGACGCAGGAAGAGATACTTGCATTTTTTCAGAAAATGAAGGAACAGAATGCGGATTATGTGTGTTGGCTCACGCTGAAGGGCAGTGAAATTGACTATCCGGTAATGCAGCGGGATAATTCCTTTTATTTGAATCATGACTATAAAGGAGAGAAAAATCGCCACGGTTCCATTTTTATGGACGAAAACTGTGAGCCGGACGGAGCGGTTGTGCTGATTCACGGTCATCATATGAAAGACGGGACGATGTTCGGCGGTCTGAAACAGTACAAGGACGAGGAGTGGCGCCGGACGCACCGGGAGGTGGTTCTGGAGTTTGCGGACGGACAGAGGAAGTACCGTGTTTTTGCTGCTGCGCTGGTGGATTTGACGGAGGAAGGTTCTTTTGCGTTTGAAAAGATTCCGGATACGGAAGAGCAGAAGAATATATATATAGAAGAACTTGAGGATGCTTCCTTCTGGTTCGATGATGCGGTGACAGAGGAAGAGTCTGTGCTGGTACTGTCCACCTGCGAATACGGCAGCGATGATCAGAGACTTTTGGTGGCAGCGGTCCGCACAGAGTAAAAATGCGTAAAAATCAAATAAAACTGCTTGACGATGTGGTTTTCGTGTGATATATTTGATAGGCGAGATGACATTAGGTCTTTTTTTTATGCTTAAAAAAGCGGTGAATGGAGGAAATAGATATGCGTACAAAAATTACTTTAGCTTGTACAGAATGCAAGAATCGTAACTACAATATGACAAAGGATAAAAAGACACATCCGGACAGAATGGAAACAAAGAAATATTGTAGATTCTGCAAAACTCATACTTTACACAAAGAAACAAAATAATCTGTTTTAAAAGATAGGAGTAAAAGTTATGGGAGAAAGTAGTACAGAAAAGAAGGGCTTCGTAGAAGGCCTGAAGTCAGAATTTAAAAAGATTATCTGGCCAACCAAAGCTACACTCGGCAAACAGGCAGTAGCAGTTACTATTATTTCCGTTATTTTAGGACTGATTATTGCATTACTTGATACGGTTATTCAATATGCAATCAACTTTATTACAATGTAAGGAGAGGGTGGCAATATGGCAGAAGCAAACTGGTATGTAGTCCATACCTATTCAGGATATGAAAATAAAGTCAAAGCCAATATTGAAAAGACCATTGACAACCGTCACCTTGAGGAAGAAATTCTCGAAGTGAGAGTTCCGATGCAGGATGTTGTTGAAGTAAAGAACGGGGCAAAGAAAACAGTTCAGAAAAAAATGTTCCCGGGCTATGTGCTGATCAATATGGTGATGAATGACGATACCTGGTATGTTGTTCGTAATACGCGAGGCGTTACAGGTTTCGTAGGACCGGGAAGTAAACCGGTTCCGCTGACAGAGGCGGAGATGAAGCCCCTCGGAATCAAGACAGAAAACATTTCGGTTGATTTTGAAGAGGGCGATATGATCGCAGTTGTGGCAGGTGTTTGGAAAGATACCGCCGGCGTTGTCCAGAGAATGGATTTCAGCAAACAGACAGCGACAATCAATGTAGAGTTGTTCGGTCGTGAGACACCGGTAGAAATCAGCTTTGCAGAAATCAGAAAAATGTCGTAAGACGACGAACTTGTTAACGAAGTTCATAGGATGAATTCCTACTTATATATAAGAAGGTTCAGCTCGTGAGCTGTGGGAGGACTGATCCGGTCCGCCACTACCACAATTTATTAGGAGGTGCCAAAATGGCAAAGAAAGTAGAAGGATACATTAAGTTACAGATCCCTGCTGGTAAAGCTACACCAGCACCACCTGTTGGTCCTGCACTTGGACAGCATGGTGTAAACATCGTTGAATTTACAAAACAGTTCAACGCAAGAACAGCTGATCAGGGAGATGTGATCATCCCTGTAGTAATCACAGTTTATGCTGACAGAAGTTTCAGTTTCGTAACGAAAACTCCGCCTGCAGCAGTACTTCTTAAGAAGGCTTGTAAGATTCAGTCCGGTTCAGCAACACCTAACAAAACAAAAGTTGCTACAATTTCTAAAGCAGATTTACAGAAAATCGCTGAGACAAAGATGCCAGACTTAAATGCAGCCAGCCTCGAAGCAGCTATGAGCATGATCGCAGGTACAGCAAGAAGTATGGGAATCAAAGTAGAAGAATAAGATTCCAAATAGGAGGTAAACGAAAATGAAACATGGTAAAAAATACAGCGAAGCTGCAAAAGCTTTCGACCGTGCTGTTCAGTACGAACCGGCAGAAGCTATCGCTTTAGCAAAAAAAGCAGCAGTTGCAAAATTTGATGAAACAATCGAAGCTCATATCCGTACAGGATGTGACGGACGTCATGCTGATCAGCAGATCCGTGGCGCTGTAGTTCTTCCGAACGGAACAGGTAGAACTGTTCGCGTTTTAGTATTCGCTAAAAATGATAAATTAGCAGAGGCAGAAGCAGCAGGAGCAGATCATGTTGGTGGAGAAGAGCTCATTCCGAAGATTCAGAACGACGGATGGCTTGATTTCGACGTAGTAGTTGCTACACCTGATATGATGGGTGTTGTTGGTCGTCTCGGTAAAGTATTAGGACCGAAAGGTTTAATGCCGAACCCGAAAGCCGGAACAGTAACTATGGATGTTACAAAAGCGGTAAACGATATCAAAGCCGGTAAGATCGAGTACAGATTAGATAAGAACAACATTATCCACGTGCCGATCGGAAAAGCTTCTTTCTCAGAAGAGAAATTGGAAGAGAACTTCAATGCTCTTATGGAAGCAATCGTAAAAGCAAAACCTAGCACATTAAAGGGTCAGTATTTAAGAAGCGTAACACTTGCTCCTACAATGGGACCTGGTGTAAAGGTTAACACAGTTAAATTCTAATAAGAAAACAGATGGGTGGTTGACATTGTCAATCACTCATTTTTTTTGTATACTTGTTTTGTAGAAAAACAAACAGAAGTGGAGCTGACATGAGAAAAAACAAGAAGAAAAAATGGTTATATTTTGCGATAACCCTTGTGGTGACGCTGTTAATCGGAACGATTGGTCTTGTTATATATTCCGGATATCAGAAAAAACCGGCACAGGCCACAGCGGATACGGTGGTGGTAGAAGAAATAGCGACGGATGTAGCGGAAGAAACTGTGGCAGAAACTGCGGAAGGAACGGAAGTGCCGGAGGACGCAGTTCCGGACGAAGAGAGTGAAAATTCCGGAGATGAGACGTCGAATGAGCAGAGTGCGGACGAGTCGCAGGAGTCGGGAACAGTAACGCTGACTTTCGGCGGGGATATTTGTTTTCATGATGAGTATGCTAATATGTATGCGCTGAGTACCCGGGGCGGAAGTATCGAGAGTTGCATTGTGCAGGAACTTCTCGGAGAAATGCGCCAATCGGACATTTGCATGGTGAACAATGAGTTTCCGTATTCGAATCGGGGAACTCCGCTCCTGGAGAAGGCTTTTACTTTCCGCAGCAAGCCGGAAAATGTAAAGCTTCTGCATGAGATGGGAGTGGACATCGTCTCTCTTGCGAACAATCATGCCTACGACCATGGAGAAGAGGCGCTTTTGGATACACTGGATATTTTGGAAAGTGCTGGAGTAAAATATGTCGGAGCTGGAAGAAATCTGTCGGAGGCGTCGGAGGCAGAAGTCTTTGAATTGAACGGCGTGCGTGTCGGAATTCTCGCAGCGACGCAGATAGAGAGATTAGACACACCGGACACAAAAGGAGCCACAGAAACCGGCGCGGGGGTTTTGCGCTGTTTTAATCAGGTGGAGTTGGATCATTTTCTGAATCTGGTCACGGAAACAAAAAAAGATTGTGACATTCTGGTTGTCTATATTCACTGGGGAACAGAAAATACCGATGAACTGGACTGGGCGCAGCCATACCAGGCGGATCTCATCAGCAAAGCCGGAGCGGATCTGATTGTCGGCGCGCATCCTCACTGCCTGCAGGGACTTGACAGTGTGAACGGCGTTCCGGTTATTTACAGTCTGGGGAATTACTGGTTTAACTCAAAGGCGATGGATACGGCGCTTTTGAAGGTGACGGTGAATAAGGACTCGGTGCAGACGGTTCAGATGATCCCGGCAAGGCAGCAGGATTGCAGTACGAGTATGCTGACGGATTCCGAGAAACAGCGGGTGCTCACTTACCTGCAAAGTTTGTCTGAAAATGTCACCATCGACTCAGATGGCTTTGTGACATGGTAGAAGAAGCGGAAAAAGTGTAAAAAACTGTGCAATTATGCTTGACACAGGATATTTGTTGTGATAATCTAAACAAGGTCGTTTTGACCAATGCCGAAGACAGTAGGTGCTCTTATGAGCGTAAGTGTATCGCCTACCGAGGAGAGATGAGTTAGTGTATTCTTATGCCTCCCGTTTTCGGGAGGCTTTTTTTATAAAAGCTATACTCCTTTCGGCACCAAAATCTATAAGGAGGTAATGAAATGGCAAAAGTTGAATTAAAACAGCCTATCGTAGAAGAGATTTCTAATTACATCAAAGATGCTCAGTCAGTTGTGCTTGTTGACTACCGCGGACTTACTGTGGAACAGGATACAAGACTTCGTAAGCTTTGCCGTGAAAACGGTGTTGTTTACAAAGTATACAAAAACACAATGATGAACTTTGCGTTCAAGGGAACAGACTTTGAAGCACTTGCTCCGTATCTTGAAGGACCAAGCGCAGTTGCAATCTCATCTGCAGATGCAACAGCACCTGCCCGTGTAATGGGTAAATTTGCAAAAGAGGCAAAAGCTCTTGAAATCAAAGGTGGTGTAGTTGAAGGTGTTGCTTATGATGCAGCAGGTATCGCAAGCATCGCAGACATTCCAGGCAGAGAAGAATTACTTTCCAAATTACTTGGAAGCATGCAGTCACCTATCGCTAACTTTGCTCGTGTCGTTAAGCAGATTGCAGAAAACGGCGGCGCTGGTGAAGCAACAGCAGAAGCTGCTCCGGCTGAGGAAGCTGTAGCAGAGGAAGCTCCTGCAACAGAGGAAGCTCCTGTAGCTGAAGAAGCCGTGGCAGAAGCACCGGCTGAAGAATCAGCAGAATAATTTTTAAAAACAAAACAATAAATTTTTAAATGGAGGAAAATAAAATGGCAAAATTAACAACAGCAGAACTTATTGATGCTATCAAAGAGTTAACAGTTTTAGAATTAAACGATTTAGTAAAAGCTTGTGAAGAAGAATTCGGCGTATCTGCAGCAGCAGGCGTTGTAGTTGCAGCAGCAGGCGGCGCAGCAGGCGGAGATGCAGAAGAGAAGACAGAGTTCGACGTAGAGTTAACAGAAGTTGGACCGAACAAAGTTAAAGTTATCAAAGTTGTTCGTGAAGCTACAGGTCTTGGCTTAAAAGAAGCAAAAGACGTAGTTGACGGAGCTCCTAAAGTTATCAAAGAAGGCGCTTCTAAAGAAGAAGCTGATGATATCAAAGCTAAACTTGAAGCTGAAGGCGCTAAAGTTACTCTTAAATAATAAGAGCTGGTTATACCGGGTGGCAGAAAAGTCACCCGGTTTTTTCTTTTTGCAAATCTGTACAAAAATTACTGAAAAAATTTCCCAAATTTTTTATTGACTCAAAATTAGACTTGTAGTACAATAGACAATGCACTATTGTGGTGTGGTATGCTATTTTTATGCCCTTTTGCATAAAAACCGGTAAAAAATATGAACGAGGTGAATGTCAATGGAAAAGAACAGAATACGTCCGATTGCCTCCGGCAAGCACACACGTATGAGTTACTCACGGCAAAAAGAAGTTTTGGATATGCCAAACCTGATTGAGGTTCAGAAGGATTCCTATCAGTGGTTCCTGAAGGAAGGTCTCAAAGAGGTTTTTGCAGATATTTCTCCGATTGCCGATTACAGTGGACACTTAAGTCTTGAGTTTGTGGATTTTGAACTCTGTGAAGACGAAGTTAAGTATTCTATTGAAAAGTGCAAAGAAAGAGATGCGACTTATGCAGCACCTTTGAAGGTAAAAGTGCGCCTTTATAACAAAGAAAAGGAAGAAATTACCGAGCACACAATTTTTATGGGCGACCTGCCTCTCATGACAGAGACGGGTACATTTGTGATTAACGGTGCAGAGCGTGTTATCGTAAGCCAGTTAGTTCGTTCCCCTGGTATTTACTATGCCATCGGCCATGACAAAATCGGTAAAGAGTTATATTCTTGTACCGTAATTCCGAACCGTGGTGCGTGGTTAGAGTATGAGACAGATTCCAATGACGTTTTCAGTGTTCGTGTAGATAGAACAAGAAAGGTTCCGATCACGGTTTTACTTCGTGCGCTCGGAATCGGTACCAATGCAGAAATTTTAGATTTGTTCGGCGAGGAGCCTAAGATTCTTGCCAGCTTTGCAAAAGACCCTTCCATCACAGAGAAAAATCCGGAAGGAAGCTATGAAGAGGGTCTGTTAGAGTTATACAGAAAAATTCGTCCGGGTGAGCCTCTCAGCGTAGAAAGTGCAGAGAGTCTGATTACGGCGATGTTCTTCGATTCGAGAAGATATGACCTTGCCAAAGTGGGCCGTTACAAATTCAACAAGAAGCTTGCATTCAGAAACAGAATCAGACATGCGAAGCTTTCCCAGGATGTTATGAATCCGTTTACCGGCGAGATTATTGCATCTGCAGGAGATGTGGTAACAGCTGAATTGGCAGATGATATCCAGAATGCAGCAGTTCCGTTTGTATGGATTGAGACAGAAGAGAGAGAAGTGAAAGTTCTCTCCAATATGATGGTTGAGCTGACAAGCTTTGTGGATTGTGATCCGAGAGAACTCGGCATTACAGAGCTTGTTTATTTCCCTGTGCTTCAGCAGATTTTACAGGACTATTCCGAAAAACCGGAAGAATTGGCAGATGCCATTGCCCAGAACGTGGCAGAACTCGTTCCGAAGCACATTACAAAGGAAGATATCATTGCTTCCATCAACTACAACATGCATCTTGAGTACGGTCTCGGTAACGATGATGATATCGACCACCTTGGAAACAGACGTATCCGTGCGGTAGGAGAACTTCTCCAGAACCAGTACAGAGTAGGTCTGACAAGACTTGAGAGAGTTGTCCGTGAAAGAATGACAACACACGATACAGAAGAAGTGACACCGCAGGCGCTGATCAACATCAAACCTGTACAGGCAGCAGTGAAAGAATTCTTTGGTTCTTCACAGCTTTCACAGTTCATGGATCAGAACAACCCGCTTGGTGAATTGACACATAAGAGACGTTTATCAGCACTTGGTCCTGGTGGTCTTTCCAGAGATCGTGCGGGATTCGAGGTTCGAGACGTTCACTATTCTCACTACGGAAGAATGTGTCCGATTGAGACACCGGAAGGTCCGAACATCGGTCTTATTAACTCTCTTGCTTCCTATGCAAGAATTAACGAGTATGGTTTTGTAGAAGCGCCGTACCGTAAGATTGACAAAACAGATCCGGAAAACCCGAGGGTAACGGAAGAAGTTGTTTATATGACAGCGGATGAAGAGGATAATTATCATGTGGCACAGGCCAGTGAGCCTCTTGATGCGGAAGGACACTTCAAGAGAAGTTCGGTTTCCGGTCGTTACAAAGAAGAGACACAGGAGTATCCGCGTACGATGTTTGATTACATGGATGTGTCTCCTAAGATGATCTTTTCTGTGGCAACAGCCCTCATTCCGTTCCTGCAGAACGACGACGCCAATCGTGCGCTCATGGGATCCAACATGCAGCGTCAGGCCGTTCCGCTTCTGTTCACGGAAGCTCCTGTTGTAGGTACCGGTATGGAACCTAAGACAGCAGTAGACTCAGGTGTATGTGTGGTTGCTAAAAAATCAGGAACTGTTACTTATGTATCTTCAGAGATCATTAAGATGACATATGATGATGGTGAAAAAGAAGATTACCATCTGACAAAGTTTGCAAGAAGTAACCAGTCAAACTGCTACAACCAGAAGCCTATCGTATTTAAGGGCGATCATGTAGAAGCCGGCGATGTTATTGCAGACGGACCGTCTACAGAGGGCGGAGAACTTGCTCTCGGAAAGAACCCGCTCATCGGATTTATGACATGGGAAGGTTACAACTACGAGGATGCTGTTCTTTTAAGTGAAAGATTAGTGCAGGAAGATGTTTATACATCCATCCATATTGAAGAATACGAAGCAGAAGCACGTGATACAAAACTGGGACCGGAAGAAATTACAAAAGATGTTCCGGGTGTCGGCGAGGATGCGCTCAAAGATTTGGATGAGCGCGGAATTATCCGTATCGGTGCAGAGGTTCGTGCAGGAGATATTCTTGTCGGCAAAGTAACTCCGAAGGGAGAGACAGAACTGACAGCGGAAGAGAGACTTCTCCGCGCAATCTTCGGTGAGAAAGCGAGAGAAGTTCGTGATACATCTCTCAAGGTTCCGCACGGTGAGTACGGTATCGTTGTGGATGCCAAAGTGTTCACAAGAGAAAACGGAGATGAACTTTCTCCGGGTGTAAATCAGGCAGTTCGTATTTATATTGCACAGAAGAGAAAGATTTCTGTCGGAGATAAGATGGCCGGACGTCACGGTAACAAGGGTGTCGTTTCCAGAGTGCTTCCGGTGGAAGATATGCCTTATCTTCCGAACGGTCGTCCGCTGGATATCGTATTGAACCCGCTCGGCGTACCTTCCCGTATGAATATCGGACAGGTGCTTGAGATTCATCTTTCTCTTGCGGCGAAAGCACTCGGATTTAACGTGGCTACACCGGTATTTGACGGTGCAAAGGAAAGTGATATCATGGATACACTTGAACTTGCAGATGACTACGTAAATCTTGAATGGGACGAATTCGAAAAGAAACACAAAGCAGAATTGCTTCCTGAAGTAATGGAATATTTATATGAGAACAGAGCACACAGAGAGCTTTGGAAGGGAGTTCCGATTTCCAGAAACGGTAAAGTAAGACTCCGTGACGGACGTACAGGAGAGTATTTTGACTCACCGGTAACAATCGGTCACATGCACTATCTCAAGCTCCATCATCTGGTAGATGATAAGATCCATGCCCGTTCAACCGGTCCTTACTCCCTCGTTACACAGCAGCCGCTCGGTGGTAAAGCACAGTTCGGTGGTCAGCGTTTCGGAGAAATGGAAGTTTGGGCGCTGGAGGCATATGGTGCATCTTACACATTGCAGGAAATCTTAACTGTAAAATCCGACGATGTTATCGGACGTGTTAAGACATACGAAGCAATCATTAAAGGTGAGAATATTCCTGAGCCGGGAATTCCGGAATCCTTCAAGGTACTTCTGAAGGAGTTACAGTCACTCGGTCTTGATGTGAAGGTTCTTGATGAAAATCATGAAGAAATCGATCTGAGAGAGACAGTGGATTATACTGAGCCTACGATGCGTTATGATTTGGAAGGCGGTAAAAACAATTACAATTACAGTGAAGAAGAATCATTAGCAAGCATGGGTTATCAGAAACAGGAATTCGATGAAGACAGTCAGGAACTGGTCAGTGTAGAAGATGAATCAGATTATTCTGATGATTTTGCATTGGAATCAGCCTCTTTTGATGATTCATTTGACGAATAAGGAGTCTACAAACGTAAGTTGGAAGGAGTGCCATAAATGTCAGAAGTAAAAAATGAAGCATATGAACCGGTGACATTTGATGCGATTAAGATTGGATTAGCATCGCCTGAAAAGATCAGAGAATGGTCCAGAGGCGAAGTCTTGAAGCCGGAGACAATCAACTACAGAACATTAAAACCGGAGAGAGACGGTCTGTTCTGTGAAAAGATTTTCGGACCGAGCAAGGACTGGGAATGTCACTGTGGTAAATACAAAAAAATCAGATACAAAGGCGTTGTCTGCGATCGCTGTAAGGTAGAGGTTACCAAGTCGAGCGTTCGTAGAGAGCGTATGGGACATATTGAATTGGCGGCGCCGGTTTCCCACATTTGGTATTTCAAGGGAATCCCGAGCAGAATGGGTCTGTTGTTAGATCTTTCGCCGCGTGTGCTTGAGAAAGTTCTGTATTTCGCATCATACATTGTACTTGATGCCGGAAGTACAAATCTTGAGTACAAACAGGTGTTGTCCGAAAAAGAATATCAGGATGCAAGAGAAAGCTACGGCTATTCTGCATTCCGCGTAGGAATGGGTGCAGAGGCAATCAAAGAACTTCTCGCAGCGATTGACTTGGAAAAAGATTCTGTAGCGCTGAAGGAAGAGCTTGTCGATGCAAACGGACAGAAACGTGCGCGTATCATTAAGAGACTGGAAGTAGTGGAAGCTTTCCGCGAATCCGGAAACAGACCGGAGTGGATGATTCTTGATGTTGTTCCGGTAATTCCTCCGGATCTTCGTCCGATGGTACAGCTTGACGGCGGACGTTTTGCAACGTCTGACCTGAATGATCTGTATCGCCGTATCATCAACAGAAATAACCGTTTAAAGAGACTGCTTGAGCTTGGAGCACCGGACATTATCGTCCGCAACGAAAAGAGAATGCTTCAGGAAGCAGTGGATGCGCTGATCGACAACGGTCGTAGAGGTCGTCCGGTAACGGGACCTGGTAACAGAGCACTCAAGTCACTTTCCGACATGCTCAAAGGTAAGGGCGGACGTTTCCGTCAGAACCTTCTCGGAAAACGTGTTGACTATTCCGGACGTTCTGTTATCGTCGTAGGACCGGAACTTAAGATTTATCAGTGCGGTCTTCCGAAGGAGATGGCGATTGAGCTGTTCAAGCCTTTCGTTATGAAGGAGCTTGTTTCCAGAGGAATTTCACAGAATATTAAAAATGCCAAGAAATTAGTAGAAAAGTTGGATACACAGGTTTGGGACGTTCTGGAAGAAGTAATCAGAGAACATCCAGTTATGCTGAACCGTGCTCCTACTCTTCATAGATTAGGTATTCAGGCTTTCGAGCCGATTTTGGTAGAAGGTAAAGCGATTAAGCTTCATCCGCTCGTATGTACGGCTTACAATGCCGACTTCGACGGAGACCAGATGGCTGTGCATCTTCCGCTTTCTGTGGAAGCACAGGCTGAGTGTCGTTTCCTCTTGTTGTCGCCGAACAACCTTTTGAAACCGTCTGACGGTGGTCCGGTAGCGGTTCCTTCACAGGATATGGTTCTCGGTATCTACTATTTGACACAGGAGAGACCGGGGGCAGAAGGCGAAGGAAAAGCATTCAAAAATGTGAACGAAGCAATCCTTGCTTACGAAAATAAAGTAATCACGCTTCATACGCGTATCAAAGTGCGTATGAGCAAACAGATGGCAGATGGTTCTGTAATCGAAGGTGTGGTAGAATCCACACTCGGAAGATTTGTCTTCAACGAGATTATTCCTCAGGACCTCGGCTATGTAGACCGTGAAAATCCGGAGACGGCTCTCGGGCTTGAGGTGGATTTCCACGTGGGCAAAAAAGGATTGAAACAGATCCTTGAAAAAGTTATCAATACGCATGGTGCAACCAAGACGGCAGAGGTTTTGGATGACATCAAGGCTATGGGTTATAAATACTCTACAAGAGCTGCTATGACCGTATCTATTTCCGATATGACCGTTCCTGCGAAGAAACAGGAGATGTTGGATGAAGCTCAGAAGACGGTAGATAAGATTGCGAAAAACTACAACCGCGGTCTTATTACAGAGGAAGAAAGATACAGAGCAGTTGTTGAAACATGGAACGAGACCGATAAAGAGTTGACAGATGTGCTTTTGAAAGGTCTTGACCAGTACAACAACATTTACATGATGGCAGACTCCGGAGCCCGTGGTTCCAACCAGCAGATTAAACAGCTGGCAGGTATGCGTGGACTTATGGCAGATACGACAGGTCGTACCATCGAGCTTCCGATCAAGTCCAACTTCCGTGAAGGTCTTGACGTGCTGGAGTACTTCATGTCAGCCCACGGTGCCCGTAAAGGTCTTTCCGATACGGCGCTTCGTACAGCCGACTCCGGTTACCTGACAAGACGTATGGTTGACGTTTCACAGGAACTTATCATCCGTGAGATCGATTGTAGTGAAAACCGCGCAGAGATTCCGGGAATGTATGTGAAAGCATTCATGGACGGAAAAGAGACGATTGAAGGTTTGAAGGACCGTATCACAGGTCGTTTCTCATGCGAGGAAATCAAAGATAAAGACGGCAATGTAATCGTGAAGAA
>JAFTWX010000072.1 GCA_017465095.1 Lachnospiraceae bacterium
TCCTTCCTGATATGAACGCGTCGTTCATAATCGGGTTGGTCACGATAGAATCCCACACGGGATACGTACATACTCATCACCGTAAAAAAAGTGATGCCAATCGCCAGACAAAGCACCGAAATCAGGCTATGTGTGCGATACTTCCACAGGTTGCGCAAAGCGACTTTCAAATAGTGTAAAATCATATTCAAAGTTAGTTTTAATTTTTCAATTCGTATACTAATTATACAGCAAAAACCGTGCCAGAACGTTAAAATGTTGATAATGAGAGAAAAGACGATTTTAGGGGGTGCGAAAAAGTGTGCGATTCCGCACATTTTTTGTGCGATTTCGCACACTCAGCACAACGGGTTCTCTTAAAAGATGTAAAAAACGAATCATTTTTCCATACAAAACGTCGGCTTTTTAATAAGAAATGGAGAAGTTGTCCGAAACTCTTCAAGAAGAATTTGGAAAAAGTTGATGATGTATTATTGAAAACGCCTTCGCATATTTTATTTTGCGAAGGCGAATTTATTTTTTGCGAAAGCGGAGAGTATTCCGTTCGGCTATTAACGAGAATTTTTATCTCCTTACTACAAACTATTATTTCTATCGACTTTTTAGATAGGAAGCCTCTATGAATTTCAATTCTGCTTCCAGCATTTCCAGGCAAGGCATGGAGTAACCTACGGAATGAGCTTCGGCAATGGCGTGGCTATACAGATATTCGATTTCCATAGGGCGGTGGAAGTCAAAGTCCAGTTTCATGGAAGGGGAATAAGGAGTCATGTTGAGCGTCATTTCTATCATACGGTCGGCAAACGAGTCATCGATGTTCTGTACACCAACAGCTTGTGCGGCACCAATCACTTCAAGCATCTGACGATGGATAAGTTCACGGGTAGCCGGATTTGCCAAGAGCTGGTCGGTTTGCGTATTCAGCGCTACGGTCATTCCGTTGAAAGACATGTTCCACACCGCCTTCTTCCAACGGGCTTCGTGATATTCCACTTCGTATGCTTTGACACCTGCCTGATTGAAATCGGCTATCAGCCGTTCCATTACCTGAAGATTTTTGCACGAATAGTTCCCGATATTGATGCTTCCATAGCATTGATGGTTCACTCGTCCTGGCTCGGTCTTCGACGAACAGATGAAAGCCAAACCAGCTGCCAGATAGAGTTCCGGGAACTGTTTCTGAAGTTCCGGTTCCGGACCGATACCGTTCTGGATAAGCAATACCAATGTTTCCTTGTGAAGCAAAGGAGGGAGAAGCTGCTTGAGCAAATGGTTCCGGGTTGTCTTCAGTGCCACGATGACCACATCCGCCTGAGGCATTTCTGCCGTATCGTGATACACTTGGGGATGATCGAGATGAAAAGACCCGTCGCACGAATCTATCTGCATGCCGTGTAGGTTGACGTACTCATAATCGCTATGAAGCAAGAAGTGAACGTCACATCCGGCATGAGCCAATTTTCCACCGTAGTAGCTTCCTACGGCACCTGTACCGATGATTGCGTATTTCATAAGAATGTTTGTTCCTTGTTTTCTAATGGGGTGCAAAGGTAGTTTATTTTGCCATAAACTACCCGGAAAATCCCATTTTTTTATATGCATTTAGGGTTTCTTCTGACTGAACAACCATTTCATGAAATCGGGAAGATTGAAAGCCGGATTCCAGCTTCCATGCGTCACGCCAGGAAACTCCGTGTACTCCACATCTGCTCCAGCAGCTTTCAAAGCCTTATAAGCTTGACGCGAACCACTGACAGGAACCACATTGTCGGCATCTCCATGGAAAATACGGAATTTTACTTCCTTTGCTGCATTCAGACGAGTAGGATTAACTGTTCCACAAATAGGAATAGCTGCAGCAAAAACTTCCGGATAACGGATAACCAAATCGTAAGTTCCCATAGCACCCATGGAAAGTCCGATAACA
>JAFTWX010000073.1 GCA_017465095.1 Lachnospiraceae bacterium
TCTGATGATTATACAAAAGAATTTGATAAGGAATATTCTTTTTTTAAGGATTATAAAGAGCAACAGAAGGATACCATCAAATTTCGCCATGATTGGAAAAATCATATGTTGCTTCTTCAGGAAATGCTGAAAAAAGAAGAATATGAAAAGGCGGAGGAGTACTTTAAAGAACTGACAAAGGCTGTGCCGGAGAGTGTCACTAAGATAGCTACGGGTAACGAATTGGTGGATATAATTGTCAGCACAAAAGTGAATGTGATGGAAGAGTATAAAATCACTTTGCAGTGCAAAGGCGATATGGCAAAGCTTTCGTTTATGAAACATATGGACTTGTGCAGTTTGCTGTCAAACTTGTTGGACAATGCCATTGAGGCAAATGCAAATGTATCCGGTGAAAAGTACATATTGCTGCAGATAAAAATAACCGGAGGGGCAATCTGTTTGGAGATGAGCAATCCTATGGAGGGTGAGCTCATATGGCAAAATAATCGGATTGTATCAACAAAAAAAGAAAAAGAAGGTCATGGAATCGGACTTCAAAATGTGTTTGACATCATAAAGCAGTATGATGGTGAGCATCGCATCACAACAAAAAATAATATATACAAAATACAAATGGTGTTTCCGGGATAAGCGGAAACACCATTTTCGCATTTTACGTGGGACTATTTTTCGGCAGCTTTTTTTGCAAAGTCTGTGTTGACTAACTTTTCATAAGGAGCACGCTCTGTGAGCTGATCGGCTTCCTCCAAAATATTCTGTAACAAATCAAAGCTGTCTTCTTCGAAAATCAGATCTGTCTTCCAAGTGTCCTGTTCATGGTAACGGGACACAATGGTAGTGAGAGTTTCAAGATCCGTGTCTTTGAATTGCGGATGGATAATCTCTGCAATCTCCTGTGGGGTGTGCGAGTTTACATAATCCATGCCGAGCTGTAATGCATCCGTGAATTTCTGCACAACATCCTTGTTTTCGTTTACATAACTCTCTTTTACTGAGAAGCAGGTGTATGGCACGAAACCGGAATCAACGCCGAGGGAAGCCACGACGTAGTAGCCTTCGTTCATCATTTCAAGAGCGGTGGCAGAAGGTTCAAATTCTACCGTGTAGTCGCCCTGTCCGCCGGAAAAAGCAGCTGCCGTGGAACCGAAGTCGATGCTCTGGTCAATGGTGAGATCTGTTTTCGGATCGATACCGTTTTTCTTTAAAATATATTCAAATACCATTTGAGGCATACCGCCTGCACGGCCGCCGAGGACGGTTTTTCCTTTCAGTTTATCCCAGGTGAAATCAGGATCATCCTCGCGTGCCACCATGAAGTTTCCGGCTCTCTGGGTAAGTTGTGCAAAGTTAACTACCGTATCTTCCGTTCCGCCGAGATAAGTGTAAATGGTGGATTCCGGCCCCATGAAACCGATGTCTGCTTCTCCAGAAAGTACCGCTGTCATAGTTTTATCGGCACCAAATCCCGTCACAAGCTCCAAATCGATTCCATTTTCCTCAAAATATCCGTTTTCTATGGCTACGTACAGCGGAGCGTAGAAGATGGAATGAGCCACTTCGTTGAGCACTACTTTTTCGCCGCTGCCTTCTTTTGTCCCGCCGCAGCCCGTGACAATGAGAGCAGTCATCATCAGGGCGGTCAATTTGTAAAAGATGGATTTCTTTTTCATAATATTCCTCCTTTTTGCGCAAGGCGCTCTTATATCAGAGTATGCAGAGTGCTCCCCGGCGGTGACTGCGGTTCATCATTTGGCGTCGATAGATTTGCAAGCGGAGAGGAAGTGTGGTATTCTTTTTCTTCGGCGAAGAAATATTAGCGTAAGCTACCGACAGAGGTGTTATATATGTGGATGTTACAGGTTTTATTATATGGATTATTAAAGGGAACAAGGGAGATTGTAAAAAAGAAATCCTTAAACAGAGGTTCCGTGATGGAAGTTCTGTTCTTCTATACGTTATTCGGATTTCTTTTTGTCTGTCCGGACGCCGGAAATGCAGGTGGTGTACCGGCGGAGCAAATGATACTTGTCGCGGTGAAATCTTTTGTCATCTTTCTCGCATGGATGTGCAGCTTTAAGGCCATTAAAAAAATGCCCATCAGCTTGTATGGGATATTGGACTTGTCCAGGGTTTTGTTTGCAATGCTTCTGGCAACGATTGTCATGCATGAGAGGCTGAACGCGTATCAGGTGACGGGACTTGCTTTTGTTTGCACAGGCTTACTTATGCTCAAGGGACTTCCTGGGAAAAAGAAGGAGGACAGCAAAGAAAAGGTGGCTCCGGTCATAGTAATGTTAGCTTTTGCTTCCTGTCTGCTTAATGCCTTTTCCGGACTTTTGGACAAGATACTCATGCAGGACTTGAACAGTTCCCAGTTGCAGTTTTGGTATATGTTGTATCTGGTGTTGTTCTATTTGGTTTACATAATTCTAACAAAAACAAAAATCCGGGTAAAAGAAGCGTTAAAAAATCCGTGGATATGGATCTTGGCAATTTTGTTTATTATTGCGGACCGCTCGCTGTTTTTAGCCAATGCGGATCCGGCCAGCAGAATCTCCGTTATGACGCTTATTAAGCAGTCGGGATGTCTTGTGACGATACTGGGCGGAAAATTCTTTTTTGATGAAAAAAATATCGGCTATAAATTAATCTGTGCGTCGGTCATTGTGGCAGGAATTGTGATTGCGGTACTGTGACAGGCGGTGGTATAATGGTGAGCAGATGACAAAGGGGCAAGGAAGAGAAGGGAAACGATATGAGTATTTATGATTCCTTAAACGAAATGCAAAAAAAAGCGGTGTTTCAGACAGAGGGACCGGTTCTGATTTTGGCGGGAGCAGGTTCGGGCAAGACCAGAGTTCTGACCCACCGTATTGCATATTTGATTGAAAAATGTGATGTGAAGCCATGGAATATTATGGCGATTACATTTACCAATAAAGCGGCAGAAGAGATGAAAAACAGAGTGGATGATCTGGTCGGACTGGGTTCGGACAGCATCTGGGTATCCACATTCCACTCCAGCTGCGTGCGGATTTTAAGGCGTTATGCAGACCGGATCGGCTATGACACCAATTTTACAATTTATGATGCCGACGATCAAAAATCCATTATCAAAGATGTGTGTAAAAAACTGCAGATTGATACAAAGATGCTCAAGGAGCGGACAATTCTTTCTGCGATTTCCAATGCGAAGGATTCCCTGATCGGTCCGATAGAGTATGAGACGAATGCATTCGGGGACTATAATAAGCAGAGGATTGCAGGCGTTTACAAGGAATATCAGGCAACGCTCCGCAAAAACAACGCCATGGATTTCGATGATTTGATTATGCTGACGGTAGAACTTTTAAAGGGGGATCCGGAAGTGAAAGCAAGTTATCATGAAAGATTCCGTTACATCATGGTGGATGAGTATCAGGACACTAACACAGCCCAGTTTGAACTGGTTAAACAGTTGGCGTCGGGTAACCGAAACCTCTGCGTGGTAGGTGATGACGACCAGTCGATTTATAAGTTCCGCGGAGCTAACATCCGCAACATTCTCGATTTTGAAATGGTATATCCGGATGCGTGCGTAATTAAGCTGGAGCAAAATTATCGTTCCTCCCAGAATATATTAGATGCTGCTAACGCAGTAATCCGCAATAATATAGGGCGAAAAGACAAGTCGCTCTGGACGGCGGCGGGAACCGGAAACAGAATTCATTTCCGCCAGTTTGACACGGCTTACGAGGAGGCGGAATACATTGCGGGCGATGTCTCGTCCAAGTATTTCAGTGGAAAACTCAGATACAGTGACTGCGCTGTACTTTACCGTACCAATGCACAATCCCGTCTCTTGGAAGAGCAGTTTATTAAGTCGAGCATTCCTTACAACGTGGTCGGCGGTGTGAATTTCTATTCCAGAAAAGAGATTAAGGACATTCTTGCATATTTGAAGACCATCGATAACGGCAAGGACGATTTGGCGGTAAAACGCATTATCAATATACCAAAGCGGGGAATCGGTCAGACGACCATCAATAAAGTTCAGGATTATGCAGACGAGAACCAAATCAGTTTTTATGATGCGCTCTGTGAGGCGGATCAGATCAAGACGCTGGGGAAGGCAGCAGCCAAGCTGACACCGTTTGTCAATATGATACAGGTGTTCCGAAGCCGTCTTAACGTGTATTCGTTGGAGGATCTTATGCAGGATATTCTCGATACGACCGGATATGTGGAGCAGCTTCAGGCAGATTCCGAGGAGGAAGCCGAGGCGCGCATCGAAAATATCGACGAGTTGATTTCCAAAGTGGTTTCCTATGAGGAGACCCACGATCAGCCGACGCTTTCCGAATTTTTGGAGGATGTGGCACTGGTAGCGGATATCGACGGTGTAGATCCGACTGCGGACAAGGTGTTGCTCATGACGCTGCACAGTGCGAAGGGACTGGAGTTTCCGCACGTGTATCTGGCCGGGATGGAGGACGGTGTGTTCCCGAGTTATATGACGATTATGTCCGACGATTCCACGGAAGTGGAGGAGGAACGGCGTCTGGCTTATGTGGGAATCACCCGCGCCAAGGAGGAACTGACCATATCGGCGGCTAAACAGAGAATGATTCGCGGCGAGACCCAGTACAATTCGGTGAGCCGTTTTGTGAAAGAAATACCGCAGGAGCTTCTGGATAACCGGCTTCCGGTATATAAGCGTGATTTTGCGGATTACGAGGATGATTCCAGAGAGAGGTACAGCTTTAAACAAAAACCGTATGATTTCTCTGGTGGCTCAAATTATGTAAACCAAAGGGGCGCGGTTACAAAGCAGAATTATGTAAACCGAGATTCGTCCATCGGAATCGTTCGGCCGAAAGCTGTTTTAAAACCGAAAACAACACCGGATTCTGTGAAACCTTTCATTGCACAGACATCAGCGGTGAATAATGCAGCGTCTTCGGCGGTAAACTATAAGGTGGGTGACAGAGTGCGCCATTCCCGTTTCGGCGACGGATGCGTACTTGCCATGGAACCGGGACCGAAGGATACAAAAGTGACGGTGGCTTTTGATGAGTGCGGCCAGAAAATTATGTATGCAACTTTTGCAAAGCTTACAAAAATTTAGGTAGTAAAGAGCCGGAAAATGTGTTAAAATAAATTCATATATAGGGGCATCTATAGCAGAAAGGTGGAATGCATTATGAAAAATATGAAAATTGATGACGTGATTGCGATGATCAAAGCCAATGATCTGATTAAAAAAGAGGAAGAAAAGAAACAGCCATGCGTGCTTCTCTGGGTACTCGGAATTATCGGAGCAGTAGCAGTGATTGCGGCGATTGCTTATGCGGTATATCTGTATTTCACACCGGATTATCTGGAAGATTTCGAAGATGATTTCGATGATGATTTTGACGATGATTTCTTTGAGGAAGAGGAAGAAGCAAAGAAGGCTGACGCAGAATAATATCTGCAAAACAGAATAAATAAGGTATGAAACGGGATTCCGACGGAGTCCCGTTTTTTAGGAGAAAAAATGAAAAAAGGCGAAATCTATGAAGGGAAAGTGAGTTATGTAAACTTTCCAAACAAAGGAATAATTGAAAACGGCGATTACAAGGTGACGGTAAAAAATGCGTTGCCGGGGCAGACGGTGAAGTATCGTGTGACAAAAAAGAAAAAAGGAAGAGCGGATGCGTCGGTGCTGGAGGTGCTGGAAAAAGCGCCTTGTGAGATTGATTCTGCCTGCCCGCATTTCGGTCAGTGCGGAGGCTGTACATATCAGAATCTCCCTTACGAGAAACAGCTGGAACTGAAAGCGGGCCAGGTGAAGAAATTACTGGACGAGGTTTACATAAGTAAAAATCAAGAGCCGTCTTATACGTTTGAAGGTATCAAAGGAAGTCCGAAACAGTTTGCCTATCGCAACAAAATGGAGTTTTCGTTCGGCGATGAAGTGAAGGACGGTCCCCTCAGTCTCGGAATGCATATGAGGGGCAGTTTTTATGATATTGTAACTGTGGATCAGTGTCAGATTGTGGATGAGGATTTTCAGTTGATTCTGCGCACAACGCTGGATTATTTCAAAGAAAATGAGACACCGTTTTATCACCGCATGCGCGGAGAAGGATATATCAGACATCTTTTGGTTCGAAAGGCCGTAAAGACCGGAGAGATTATGGTGGCGCTCATTACCACATCGCAGAAGGAGTGTCTGGGCGGAGAAAAAACAGAAAAATCCTGCGAAGAACTACTTCAGGGTTATGTGCTGGAATTATGTAAACTCGAAAATGCTTTTTCCGGGAAACTGGTCGGTATTCTCCACACAGAAAATGATTCGGTGGCCGATGTTGTAAAAAATGACGCAACAAAAGTGCTTTACGGGCAGGATTACTTTTACGAGGAACTGCTTGGACTGAAATTTAAGATTACGGAGTTTTCCTTCTTCCAGACGAATTCACTGGGGGCGGAGGTGCTCTACGACACGGCCCGTTCTTATATCGGGGATTTGACCGGCGGCGGAGAGCCGGATAAAGTTGTCTTTGACTTATATTCCGGAACCGGAACCATTGCACAGCTTATGGCACCGGTGTCAAAGAAAGTAATTGGTGTAGAGATTGTGGAAGAAGCCGTGGAAGCTGCCAAAAAGAATGCGGAGCTCAATGGTTTACATAACTGCGAATTTGTTGCGGGCGATGTGCTGAAGGTTTTGGATGATATCGAGGAAAAACCGGATTTTATCATCTTGGATCCGCCGCGTGACGGAATTCATCCGAAGGCGCTCAAGAAGATTATTGATTACGGTGTGGACCGGCTGGTGTATATTTCCTGCAAACCGACATCCCTGGCCCGCGACCTTGCGGTGTTCGAGGAGAACGGTTATTGCATGGAAAAGGCCTGCTGCGTCGATATGTTCCCGGGCACCATGCATGTGGAAACATGTGTGCTCTTAGTGAAAACGAGCCCGAGCGAAGTTTGAACTTAGAGACACAGTTTGCAAGGCACGCCCAAGAAGCCGAGCCGTAGGCGACGGCTGATTGGTTGCGGGCTACTGCTGACCGTAGTTCTGCTGTCACGAGCGTAAGCGAAGTGAGAGCAGAGAAAGGATACACAAATAAATGACAATCAGAGAAGCAAACAGAAATGATTTAAATGAAATATTGCAGCTGTACCTGCATCTCCATGAGAAAAGTGTTCCGGAAGATACCGGGCACTTGCGAAATGCGTGGGAGAGTATTGTGAATGATCCGAATCATCACTTAATTGTTTGTGAGGCAGACAATAAGATTGTAGCATCCTGTGTTTGCGTGATTATTCCGAATCTTACACGAAATGTCCGCCCGTATGCATTTGTGGAAAATGTAGTTACGCACGCCGACTATCGGAAGAAAGGTTATGCGACAGCCTGCCTGGAATTTGCAAACCGAATTGCGAAAGAAAAGCATTGCTATAAAATGATGCTGCTCACCGGTTCCAAAGAAGAAAGTACACTTAATTTCTATCGGAAAGCCGGATACAACAGTTCGGATAAGACTGCGTTTATACAGTGGATTGATATGTGAGTTATATGTAAATGCAGGGAGAGAAAAAGATTTGTTTGGATAACCTCGGTAAAAATTACTGAGGTTATCTTTTTTTACAGGAATAGTGGTTGCCTCGATTCTGTAAAAGGTATATAATAAATTTATGCAATGCATAACGAGGAGGGCTTATGGAAGCAGGAGAAGAATTGAGAAAATTAAGAGAAAGTACCGGGATGAACCGGAAAGAATTTTGTGAGTACTTTGAAATTCCTTATATGACGGTGACGGATTGGGAGTTAGGAAACAGAAGGGTTCCGGTGTATCTTTTGCGATTGATGGCATATAAGATCCAGATGGAGAAGTTGGCTGATAAAAGAAGTAAGGATGACAAGGAAGATGAGTATGCAGATGAAAGAAAGTACAGAATTAATGACAGTAGATAATATATGTAATCGAGTATACAACATAAGAGGACAGCAGGTTATGCTGGATTATGATTTAGCTGACATTTATGGATATGAAGTGAAGCGTTTGAATGAACAGGTAAAGCGTAATATCACAAGATTTCCGGAAGATTTTATGTTTCAATTGACAACAGAAGAAGATGAGAACTTGAAGTCGCAAATTGCGACTTCAAGTTGGGGTGGAAAAAGAAAGCTTCCGTATGCGTTTACGGAACAAGGCATTTATATGCTTGCTACTGTTCTAAGAGGTGAACTTGCAGAGCAGCAAAGTATATTCATTATGCGTGCATTTCGTGAGATGCGTCACTATATAAAGCAAAACCAGCAGTTCGTTACACAGTCGGAGATGCGACTTGTTACGGCAAAAGTATCGGAGATATCAGCGCAGGTTGCAGCTACTGTAGATTGGAAGAATACGGCGGAAGAGAGATTCGATAATATTGAAAAGAGCATAGATACGCTTAATGAAAACTTTGTTTCAGATAAGGATTTCAAAAATTTTGTCATATATAAAGGACAGAAGTTTGAAGCAGATGCCGCATACATAGATATATATCAGCAGGCAAAAAAGAGTATTTATGTAGTGGATGATTATGTGAATACAAAGACATTGCAGCTTTTTTCACAGAAGCAAGCCGGTGTAGAAGTGGTTTTGTTTACAGAAAACGGTCATGGGAAAAGAGGTTTTTTGACAACGGCGGTAGTAAATGATTTTATACAACAATATCCGCCACTCAGAATGAAACCGAATACAGAATGCCATGACAGATTGATTGTTCTGGATTATGGTTTGCCTACAGAGAGTGCATATCATTGTGGCGCATCCAGTAAGGATGCGGGAAAGAAACTTTGTGCCATAAATGTGATATTAGAGACTGGCATGATTCATCCGGTAATAGATAAACTGCTATTAGCTCCGGATAAACAGATAAGAGCATCTTCTTGACATCCCAAAAAGCGAATGCTAGAATAACCATATCTTAAAGAGAGAGGTGAAAAGATGAAGAGATAATCGACTTTTGATTACATGAAGGTTTGTTTTGTGTGAGCGATAAGGCTCATACTGTTTTTTCATGTTGCCAAAAGTGGATTATGTTCTCATAACCTCTCTTTTTGTGTGCATAAAAATGATATGGTTATAGTGCGTAATGGAACTGTTTGGCAACAAATGGTTCTTTTTTTATTGTAACCATGAGAGGAGGAGTGTATATGGCACAAATTAGTATAAATAATCTCACCTTTGGATATGAAGGGAGTTTTGATTATGTTTTTGAGAATGTTTCATTTTCGATTGATACAAATTGGAAACTAGGTTTTATTGGTAGAAATGGAAAAGGGAAGACAACTTTTTTAAATTTATTACTTGGAAAATATCAGTTTACAGGTTCCATAAGTGCATCGACGAAGTTTGATTATTTTCCTTATAAAATTGCAGAATACCAAAAGCAAATGCCTGTGGCAGAATTTATGGAAGATTTGAAGCCCGGATGTGAAATATGGAGAGTGATTTGTGAGTTGGAAGAGTTATCGGAAAGTCCAGAGATTTTGTATAGACCTTATTGTACCTTAAGTCCTGGAGAGCGTACAAAGATATTACTTGCAGTTTTGTTTTCACAGGAAAAGGAGTTTTTATTAATTGATGAACCGACGAATCATCTTGACCAAAATGCAAGGGAGTGTGTGAAGGTGTATTTGGCTTCTAAAAAGGGTTTTATATTGGTTTCTCATGACAGAGATTTGTTGGATGCATGCACAGACCATTGTCTGGTATTGAATCGTTGCAGTATCGAAGTACAAAATGGTAATTTCTCGGTCTGGTGGGAGAATAAGCAACGTAAAGATAAATTTGCGATAGCACAAAATGAGAAACACCGAAAGGAGATTCAAAAGTTGAACCATGCGGCAGAACAGGTTGCTAAGTGGGCAGATAAAAATGAACGCACCAAAATAGGATTTGATCCGATAAAAGAACATGACAGATGCTTAAGCACAAGAAGTTTTATCGGAGCCAAAACAAAAAAGATGCAGAGTCGTGTAAAGCAGATGGAAAAACGAATTGAAAGAGAGATTGAGGAAAAGGAGGGTCTTTTAGAAGATATAGAATATCCTAAAGATTTAAAGTTGTTTCAGCTTGTTCATTACAAAAATAGTCTTGTTAATGTAAAAGAATATAGTTTGCAATATAAAGACTCAGATAAACCAGTGTTTCAAGGGCTGTCTTTTGACATTAATAAGGGTGATCGTGTTGTATTATCCGGAAAAAACGGAAGTGGAAAGACAACAATTATTAGAAAAATCCTAGAAAAATGTAATTCCGATATAGGTGTTTGTGTAATTGAAGAAGGACTATGTGAGGTGGCAAAAGGTCTTGTTATTTCATATGTTGGTCAGGAAACAATCGGACTTAAAGGTAATGTTACAAATTATTGTAAAACGCATGATTTGGATAGGAGTTTATTTTGTACCATACTTCGGCAGCTTGATTTTGGACGAGAGCAGTTTGCCAAAAATATGGAAACTTACTCGGAAGGCCAGAAAAAGAAAGTTTTGTTGGCGACTAGTTTACTTACACCGGCACATCTTTATATTTGGGATGAACCATTAAATTACATTGATATTTTTTCGCGGATGCAGTTAGAAAGATTAATTTTAAAGTATGAGCCAACCATGCTATTTGTTGAACATGACAGGAAATTTTGCGAAAAAATAGCAACTAAGGTAATTGAATTATAATTTGAAAGGAGATTTGCTTTATGAAAAATATATTTGTAGAAGGTATTCAAGGCTCAGGAAAAAGCACGCTGATAAATAATATTGTGAAGTTTAATCCTGAGTTACATGTATGTAGGGAAGGAGATTATTCTCCGATAGAATTGGCTTGGTGTGCTTTAATGTCGAAGAA
>JAFTWX010000074.1 GCA_017465095.1 Lachnospiraceae bacterium
CTTTTTGTATATGTTTTTGTATAATGTTTCGTGCAGGAAACAGGAAGATTCACGCCCTGCGGTCCTGTGATGGAAACAATTTGTCTTCCTCCAATGTCGCGCGGAAGGGAAATCTCCGTCATCCCTTCCGGTAAGTGTTCTCCCGTGAGAGATACTGTTCCGTCATCGTTTACGATATAACTGACTTGTACCACTGTCTCCAATGCACTCTCTTCAAAAGATTCTTTCAAATTAGCAGGATAAAATACAGCCTCCATATTGCTGCATCCATCAATACAGTCACCCGATGCATATTCTACCCCCTCCGGAATGACAAGCTGTGTCAAACCGGTACAATTCGAAAAAGCACCCCAGCCAATTGCCTGCAAACTATTCGGAAGCGTAAGTTGTTCCAGCGATACACATCCATTAAACGCAGCAATTGCAATTCCTTTCAAATTCTCCGGCAATGTAATTTTATTTAAATTGACACATCCATTAAGCATTGCCAGACTCAAGTCTTCAAGCTTAGCAGGAAGAACTACTTCCTCTAATGAAGTACAACCTTGAATACTAGAGTCTCCCATACTCATCACACTATCCGGTATTACTAATTTTTTAATATTTTTACAATTACATAAAGCCTCATTACCTATACTTTCCACTGTATTCGGAATCGTAATCCATTCTAAATATTGCGCATCCTTAAATGCACTATTTCCAATTGATGTAACGGTATATCTCTCCCCATCATATACTACTTGATTCGGTATAATAATCTCTTTACAATTTGCATCACTTTTATTTGTATACGTTTTCAAGCTCGCAATTTTATTTTCTTCATCCAATTCATACAAAATACCGTCAACCGTTACTTCCACCGTCTCCTCTGCCTTTACGACAGCACTCTGCGCAAGCACCATAAAAACAACGGCCAGCACCATTGCCAATATCTTACTTTTCTTACAAATTTCTCTTACTTTTCTTTCCATCTTTCCTATTTCCTCCGATTGCGAAGTCATAATTGTGCATTACTCTTATTTAACACCTTTTCCCCACCTATGTCTACCGCATTTCGGTTGCAAATCACAAAAAAACCTCTACTCCCGCGTGCGCAGAAGCAGAGGTTATCTTCACTTTTTATAAGCACTTTTTCAAATCTTCCACCTTATCAAGTCTTTCCCATGGAAGGTCGATATCGGTACGTCCGAAATGACCGTACGCAGCTGTCTGTTTGTAAATCGGTCTGCGAAGGTCGAGCATTTTGATGATACCTGCAGGGCGGAAGTCAAAGTTCTGACGAACGATTTCTACAAGTTTCTCATCGCTGACTGTTCCGGTTCCGAAAGTATCTACCATAACAGAAGTCGGCTGTGCCACACCGATTGCATAAGAAAGCTGAATCTCACATTTCTTTGCAAGTCCTGCTGCCACAATGTTCTTTGCCGCATATCTGGCTGCATACGCTGCACTACGGTCTACCTTTGTACAGTCTTTTCCGGAGAATGCTCCGCCGCCGTGACGGGCATATCCGCCGTAAGTATCTACGATAATTTTACGTCCGGTCAGGCCTGCATCTCCGTGCGGTCCGCCGATTACAAAACGACCGGTCGGATTAATGAAATATTTGGTATCATCATCCAAAAGCTCTTTTGGAAGAACCGGCTCAAATACATATTTTTTAATGTCTGCATGAATCTGCTCCTGGGTCACATCCGGGTCATGCTGTGTAGAAAGAACCACTGCCTCGAGACGAAGCGGCTTTCCGTTTTCATCGTACTCAACAGAAACCTGACTCTTTCCGTCCGGGCGAAGGTAAGGAAGCGTATTGTCCTTGCGCACCTTTGTAAGCTGGAGCGCCAGCTTGTGAGCAAGACTGATTGGATACGGCATAAACTCTTCTGTCTCATCGGTTGCATAACCGAACATCATACCCTGATCTCCGGCTCCGATTGCCTCAATCTCTTCCTCTGACATTTTATTTTCTTTTGCTTCAAGAGCCTTGTCCACTCCCATGGCAATATCTGCTGACTGCTTATCAAGAGCAACCATCACCGCACAGGTATCTGCGTCGAAACCGATTTTTCCTCGGTTATATCCAATCTCATTAACTGTCTCACGGACAAGTGTCGGGATGTCAAGCTGTGCCTGCGTCGTAATCTCACCGGTCACAAGTACAAACCCGGTACAGCAGCATGTCTCACATGCCACACGACTCATCGGGTCCTGTTCCATACAAGCGTCAAGAATTGCGTCTGAAATCGCATCGCAGACTTTGTCCGGATGTCCTTCGGTTACTGATTCTGAAGTAAATAATCTTTTTTCCATTTTTCCTCCTTTGAGTGTCTCCAAACTGCGCGAGCAACGCATAAAAAATCCGCTTTGTTTACGAACAAGCGGACGGTCTTACAGCTAAGAACCTCTTATTGTTCGATCATTCGCTCAGGTTGGCACCTTCCCTTGCGGGGGTTGCCGTGGCTTCACAGGTCCTCTGTACCTCCACCACTCTGAATAAGAGACTTTCTAAATTTATTTTGTTTACGTTTAACAATATAACCTTTTTCGCCCGTCCCGTCAATACATCACGCAGTATTTCATTGACATCAACCTTCAAAAAAATTATAATTTTATATATCAAGCTAACGATTCGGAGTGTGAACAACATGAAAAGAGTTAACGTCTCCAACTTAATACCCGGCATGATAACTGCTGAAGATGTATATACATACGGCAATCAGTTGATTATTCCGAAACATACAATTTTAAATGACAAGGCAATCACCCGACTGGAATTCTATTCCATTATGAGCATCCGCGTAGAAGATGCCCCGGCCGACCTTCCGACGCCGGCTGTTTCTTCCGCAGGCGCTTCGCAGGAAATGCCTTATTCCCAGTGGGTACAGTCAAGTCCCGAATTCAAAAAATTCAAACAGGACTACAATGAATCTGTAAATGAGTTCAAAAGCAGCCTCAACGACATCGTCGAAAAAGGAAGCGAGATTAATGTTGACGAAGTACTCCACAACACTATGGATTTGTTTCATACTGATGGCAATACCTTCAGTTTTTTCAACATGATGCAAAACATGCGCGAGTACGATGACATGACCTATGCCCACAGCATGAATGTGGCACTGATCAGTAACGTACTTGCCAACTGGCTTCACATGTCACAGGAAGATATCGAGATGGCAACACTGTGTGGATTATTTCACGATATCGGCAAACTGGCAATTCCGGATAAAATCATTAAAAAGCCGGACAAACTGACCGATCGGGAATACGCCATTGTAAAAAAACACACCATTGAAGGCTACAATATATTAAAAAATCAAAAAATACATGACCACATTAAAAACACAGCACTCATGCACCACGAACGCTGTGACAAAGGCGGATATCCCCTCGGAATCGGCGCAGATCAGATTGATAAATTTGCCAAAATTGTTTCCATTGCGGATGTTTACGACGCCATGACAGCAGCCCGTGTATATCGCGGCCCGCTCTGTCCGTTCTCTGTTATTGAGATTTTTGAAAAAGAGGGTCTGCAAAAATATGAAACAGAGTACATTCTCTGTTTCCTGGAAAATGTTGTCCTGACCTACATGAATAACCGGGTACGCCTCAGCAACGGTATGGAAGGTGACATCGTGTATATCAACCGCCAAATGCTTTCCAAACCGATGGTAAAATGCGGCGATCAATTCATCGATCTTTCCGTCGAAAAAGATATTTCCATTGTGGAAATTATATAAAATACGAAAAAAGGATTTGCACAGTGCAAATCCTTTTTTCTTTGTCATCCAACTTTTAACTTAAACTTTTGAATTTCTCTTTCTCCGGAAACCTTTTCAATCTGCGCGCCGAGCCCTTTCAGCTTCACCTCAAAATCCTCATATCCGCGCTCAATGTAGACAATATCATCTACAATGGTAAATCCTTCTGCGGCCATTCCCGCAATCACAAGAGCAGCTCCTGCACGTAAATCCGGTGCATTGATATGCGCTCCCGTGTATTTGTCAACACCTTCAATAATAGCAGTGTTTCCTTCTACCTTAATCTCAGCCCCCATCTTGGCAAGCTCATCTACATATTTAAAACGGTTTTCAAAAATGCTCTCCGTCACAATACTTGTTCCGGACGAAAGCGCCAATGTAACCGCAATCTGTGGCTGCATATCTGTCGGGAATCCCGGATACGCCAACGTCTTAACATGGGTATGTGTAAGCGGCTTCGATGCCACTACACGCACTGCATCATCGGATTCTGTCACTTCACATCCGATTTCCATCAATTTGGAACAAATGGAATCCAAATGCTTCGGAATCACATTTTTTACTGTCACATCGCCTTTGGTAGCCGCAGCAGCAAACATGAATGTTCCCGCTTCAATCTGATCCGGAATAACAGAATATTCGGATTTGTGGAGCTTTTCTACACCGCGGATACGGATTACATCCGTACCTGCACCTTTGATATTGGCTCCCATACTGTTCAAAAAGTTAGCCACATCTACCACGTGCGGCTCTTTTGCTGCATTTTCAATAATGGTCTGTCCGTCTGCAAGCGCAGCTGCCATCATAACATTGATCGTGGCACCGACAGAGACAACGTCCATATAAATATGTCCGCCTTTTAACTGCTCAGCCCTGGCATAAATACGGCCATGAGAAAGACCGGCCTGTGCGCCGAGCGCCTTAAATCCTTTCAAATGAAGATCCACCGGACGGCTTCCGATATTACAGCCTCCCGGAAGTGCAACCTCCACATTTCTGTATTTTCCGAGCAAAGCCCCTACAAGATAGTAAGAAGCTCTGATCTTTTTGATATATTCATTTTCTACGATAAGGTCATTAATCGTAGAACCATTAATCTTAACGGTATGACGATCGATACGTTCTACATAAGCACCGATGCTTTTAATCGCATCCAAAAGTACGTTTGTATCGCGCACATCCGGCATATTTTCAATCAGAACAGGCTCATCCGCCATAGTGGCTGCTGCAAGGATTGCAAGCGCTGCATTTTTAGCGCCGCCAATCTCCACTTCACCGACAAGTGGGGTGCCGCCCTTAATCACATATTGTTCCATTACACACCTCAAAATAGTGTTATTTGTATACTCGTTACCTATTATATACCATATCTATGGTTTTTGTAAATCTGTTAATTCATGTTAATTCAAATATTTCAACGGATTTACCTGGGAACCGCCGATCAGGATTTCAAAATGGACATGAGGACCACTGCTTCGACCGGTATTTCCGGACAAGGCAATCTTCTGTCCCTGCGACACAGTCTGTCCCACTTTCACAAGCACTTTCGACAGATGCGCATAACGGGTCTGTCGTCCGTCTGCATGGTTAATATAGACAACATAACCATATCCGCTTCCCCATCCGGCCTTGGCAACCGTACCTGCACTGGATGCCCAGACAGTCGTTCCGATCGGAGTTGCCCAGTCCACGCCCTTGTGATAAGTAGAAGCCCCGCGCACAGGCGCACTTCTGCGACCAAACTGTGACGACAAACGACCACCGGAAATCGGTTTGATATAGGTCGGCGGAATCTTAGTTCCCTTTTCCACAATTTTAGGTACCGCTTCCAGTGTCACTTCTTCTTTTAAAATCTCGGTACTGAGTTCTTTCTCGTTGTAATACGTCTTTACCGCAGCAATTTTATGGTGTCCTGCGGAAGGTTGTTGCAAAACAACTTGATCTGTCGTATACCATTCGTCATTATACACATACTGGATTTCGGCTTCATAGTCCTCTTCCACGTATATTTCTTCCTGCCATGTAATAGAAAGTTCCGGTTCCGGAGCCGTAATAATCAGTTCCTCGCCGACGCGTATGGTAGAATTTTCATCTTCCAGCGAATCATTTAACTCAATAATCTTTTCCAGCGGAATATCATTTTTCATTGAAATTTCGGACAACGTATCCCCGGATTCCACTTTGTAAATCTTCTGTACATCCTGCTGCTCCGTCACAAGACTGATGGCTTCCTCCACCGGAGTAATCTCCGCTTTTGTGAGATAAGATTCCACAATCTCTATTTTGTCGGCATAATTTAAATCCGTCAGTCCGTAATCAAAATCGTCAAATGTCTTTTCTTTTGCAGCTTCAATTCCCGACAACATTTCCGTAAGCGCAGCTGCAATACCGGCCTCAAGCTCTGTTGCTTTTTCCAGCTCCGTCTCCTGTTTCTTTTCCTCTTTGCTCTCCACCATCGCTGTCAATACGTTAATTTCACGTTCTGCATCCGGCCCGAGAGAAACAACATATTCCTGCACATCCTGATATTTGTCAAGCGCAGCCTGAAGTACCTGCCGCACTTCCTCAATAGTGCTCACATTCACCATAAGCTGGTTCACCTTAATGGTGTATGCCGGCTGTCTGGATTCCATATGGGTAACGCCCAAAACCATCTTCATGGATTCCAAAATCTCATCGCGATCGGTAAAACGTTCAAAAAAAGCTTCCCGCCCGCGAACTTCCATATCGGCCTGCGCCAAAAAGAGACCTTCCTCCTGCTTCGCCGCAGCCCTTCTGGCCTCCCAGAGTATTTTTTCTGCCTGCGACTCGTCCGACACGGTTCCTACGAATACACCGTTTAATGAAATCTCAAAAACATTATCTCCGCCACTTACCACTTTTGTGTAGCAAGGCAACAAAAAAAGGCTTACGACAAAAATCAAAGCCAACATCTTTATATATGTGATTTTTATGCATCTGCTATACTTCGTTATTTTCATTACCAACTATTTCCTTTTTGGCTTTTCGACGCTGTAGCCGAATTTGCCGATAGCTTTTCCCATTGTAAAATACGTACCATGGGAATATACAATCGGATCCGCCTGTTCCAAATGAAAACTTCCCTTTTCATCCATATAAGCATCGTCCACACTGACCGCTACCACCTCTGCAATAAACATGTCATGGGATCCAAGTTCGATACGCTCTTTTACTACACACTCAATAGACACCGGACTTTCTGCGATTCTCGGTGCCTTCACCACTTTCCCCGGAAGGGCTGTCAAATTCATTTCTTTAAATTTGTCCACATCGCGGCCGCTTTTTACGCCGCAATAATCGGTTGCATACGCAAGTTCTTCCGTCGTCAGATTGATGACAAATTCACCGCTGTCACAAATCATTGCATGAGAATGTCTCTCCGGACGTACGGAGATAGATACCATCGGCGGATTGGAACATATGGTTCCCGCCCATGCTACCGTAATTATGTTTTTATTTCCATCGTTGTCCGCTACACTGACCATCACAACCGGAAGCGGATACAACATATTTCCCGGTTTAAAATCCGTCTTTGACATGACGTTAAACTCCTATCCTTGATTTAGAAAATGCCCAGCAACTGGAGAACCTGAAGCACGACCGATGCCCCGGAAAGAATCACTGCAAGAATCACCATTGCCTTCATCCCTTTATTTTTATTCAGCTCTTTTTCCAGCTGGTCCATATGATCGTTCATATCACGGGCTTTGAGACTGAGCTGTTCCCCTACGGCCGCCTGTACATTTCGATATACCTTGACGTCCTCTCTGTGAACATAGTCTTCGATATGCTTCTGCACATCATCCATATATAAACGCACATTAACAATCATTTCTTTGATCTGTTTTGCCGACTCCTGCTGCGCCTGAGTCTGTTGCTCCAGCGCCATACGAATCGCTTCTGCCTTTTCATCTTCACCTTCGGCCGGCTTATCCAGCTTTTCCGTAATCATTTGTTCCAAATTACGGATCGATCCTTCCACCATTCTCTGGTTTGTATCATTACCGAGCTCCACACGGCTGACAGACGCTTCTATCCGGCGGATGGAATCCTCCGCCTGACTGACAGATGCTTCCAGACGATACACGGAATCCTGCAGCAGCTTCTTAATCTCGTCTGAGGTCACATCCACTTTTTCGGACACCGCACCTGCAGATTCATCTATTTTACGCGAAAGGCGGATAAACTCATCCTGATCATCGTAGTCATCCCGGGCTGCACAAGCCTGAACGATTCTCTGTTCCATGGAAAAGAGATTTTCCCGAATCAGCCCCAGACTCTCTTTCACTTCATCGATAGCCTCACTGTTGTCTGCAATCGGAACGGAAGACTCATAGGACTCAATCTGTTCGATACTGCATGCTGCCATCTGGGAAACCTGTTCCGATACTTCGATGGTTTTTAAATTCAAACGGCGGACTTCCTGTATAATCTTATCATACGCATCCATCTGCTCTTTCAATCTCTGGTTTTCTCTGGCTTCGGCCTCTCCGTTAGCCTGAATCAACTCTCCTGCATTAAACCGCTTTGCAAGCTTGTCCATAAAATTATCCATGAAATCCCTCCATCTGTAACCATACCCGGATGTTTTCGCACTCTAAGTCATTGTATCATTATTTTTCTCGATTTACAACAGTGTGCTTTTTTGTGCAATTTGCACATTTTTCATTGCTATTATTTTCGGGCTTTATACATATTCACTTATATTTCATTCCATGTTCATAGTTTGTTCATATTTGATTGCTATACTTAAATCAGTTCCAAATAATAAGACTATCACAATAGATAAATTTTTTCATAATAGCCGCGGAGCCGCAAGGTTTCGCGGCACTCCTCATTTTATGGAACATTTTTAAGCAAAATAAAAGCATCATCTTACCCTATAGGCAAAGTGATGCTTTTTCATTCGGAAACTTAATCGATATCCTCCATAACATCAACCTCGGAATCCCGATCTGCTATCAGACATCGCACTTCCTCATTCAGAGCTAACATACGAGCATCCAAATCAGACACCATGCTGGCACACTCCACAAGCCCCTGTTTGATATGCTCCGGTGCATTCCCTTCAAACTTATAATATATCTTATGCTCCAGACTGGCCCAAAAATCCATGGCAACCGTACGGATCTGGATTTCCACCTTGGCATCGATAATCCTGTCCGAAAGAAAAATCGGAACCGTGACAATCAGGTGATAACTCTTATACCCGCTCGGCTTCGGATTCAATATATAGTCCTTGACCGAATGAACTTTAATGTCACTCTGGTTGATAATCATCTCGGCAATGCGGTAAATATCCGACGTAAACGAACAGATAACACGGACTCCCGCAATATCGTTTACGTGCTGCACCATATTTTGAATGGTCGACTCATGTCCATGCTTTTTTAATTTCTTTACAATACTCTCCGGCGATTTCAAACGGTACTTAATATGTTCAATCGGATTGTACTGATGTACATGCTGAAATTCATCGTTCAAAATCTCCAGCTTTGTCCCGATCTCTTTTAATGCCGAATTATATACCAATTGTACTTCTTTCCAACTGTCTATGTCATTCCTGGTATCAGGCACAAATTCCATAAGCGTGCACCCACCTTCCCCAAATTGCTTCGCTAACCGCTCCGCTGTCTACATTATACCATAGAATACATAAATTTGTGGCTTTTCATCAATTTTTAATAAAAATCGTCTTCTTCTATTACTTGGATTTCCAGATAGTCAAACTCTATCGTCTCTATAAAATTGTCCTGATAAAATCTGGCGCTGTGAAACCGTTGAAACTCATGCACTGTCTTGTCCAGCCACATAGGTTTTTCCAGATTAAACTCATAAGCAACCTGCTCCAGCGCTGCGAACACCTTCTGGGTACGGCGCCTATCCGTGTCATCGCAAATCACAGTGTCTTTTATCATTCGGTTGTCTTTCCACAACTTTGCCCACAAACGAAACATCTCTGCACTTCCTTCTCCATCGTATAGTTCATAATTTTAATAGAAACATCATACATATTCAAGAATATTTTGCAAACAATAAAATCATACTTGACACCAAAAATCACTTGGTGTAGTATTTAATTGCATCGTATGTAGTTTTTAATACTACTTATTGCATCAAGGAGGTAATTATGCAGATTACATTACGAGAACCGGGAAGCGCCATCACACATTTTGTTGCCATGACCATGGCCATCGGCGGTTCCGTTCCACTACTGATAAAAGCAGCCGAATACGGTACTATTTGTTTGGTCGCTATGCTGATTTTTATTTTCAGCATGATTTTATTGTACGGCGCCAGCGCCACTTATCATTCCGTAAACGTTCCTGCTGCCATCATCAAAATATACCGAAAAGTAGACCACGCTATGATTTTTGTCCTGATTGCAGGCTCCTATACACCGGTCTGCCTTCTGGTACTTGCACCATCGCCGGGGTATCCGCTGCTCATTGCAGTCTGGACCTTTGCCATTGTCGGAATTGCAGTAAAGTTGTTCTGGATTAACTGTCCGAAGTGGTTTTCATCCATTATCTACATTGCTATGGGTTGGCTTTGCGCCTTTGTCTTCAGTCCGATTTTGAGCAGCCTTTCCAGCACAGCCTTCTACTGGCTCCTGGCAGGCGGACTCATCTACACGGCGGGCGGAATTATTTATGCGCTCAAGCTTCCGATTTTCAATGCAAAACACAAATATTTCGGTTCCCACGAGATTTTCCACCTGTTTGTTATGGCCGGAAGCCTCTGCCACTATATTTTCATGTATCAGTACGTAATCGGGATGTAGGATATAGGGATACAGAGATAGGGAGATATATGATTTATAAATGAAGGACGCCCCAAACGTCGGAACTTAAAAAGAAACACGATAATTCGTGTTTCTTTTTTTAGTACCGTTACGTTTTCACCGAGCGAAAGCGCCCCTGAATTTATAAATATATATCTCCGGATATGTCCTGCATCCCGATTACGCTTCGAATCCGTTCGGATTGCTGCTCTGCCATCTCCATGCATCTTCACACATTTCTTTGATACCGCGCTCAGCTACCCAGCCAAGTTCTTCTTTTGCAAGAGATGCATCGGCGTAGTTGGTCGCAATATCTCCCGCACGGCGCGGCTTAATTTCGTACGGAACTTTTGCACCGGTAGCCTGTTCAAAATTTTTCACAATATCAAGCACGCTGTAACCGGTTCCGGTTCCGAGATTGTAAATTTTAAGTCCCGGATTTTCTTTTATTTTTTCGATGGATTTCACATGTCCGAGAGCCAGATCCACCACATGGATGTAGTCGCGCACGCCGGTTCCGTCCGGTGTATCGTAATCATTGCCGAATACTCCGAGACATTTCAGTTTGCCGACAGCAACCTGTGTCACATACGGCATAAGATTGTTCGGAATACCGTTCGGGTTTTCTCCGATCTTTCCGCTCTTGTGCGCACCGATCGGATTAAAGTAGCGGAGTATAATCACATTCCACTCCGGATCTGCTTTCTGTATATCCATAAGCATCTGCTCAAGCATACTCTTTGTATGTCCGTACGGATTGGTAATCTCTCCCTTCGGACATCTCTCCGTCACCGGTATCTCCGCGGGCGCTCCATACACCGTTGCAGAGGAAGAAAAGATAATATTCTTTACTCCGTGTTTTTTCATCACATCAAACAAAACCAGGGAGCCTGTAATATTGTTATGATAGTATTCCCAAGGCTTCTGAACGGACTCTCCCACCGCTTTTAACCCTGCGAAATGAATGACGCTGTCAATCTCATTTTCTGCAAAAACCTTATCCAGAGCACTTGCATCCAAAATATCGGCTTCATAAAATTTTACCGTTTTCCCTGTAATCTCCTGTACCCGTTCCAAAGATTTCGGGCTGGAATTGCTGAGGTTATCTACCACAACCACTTCATATCCTGCGTTCTGCAACTCTACCACTGTATGACTGCCTATGAAACCGGCACCGCCTGTCACTAAAACTGCCATTTTACTTTCCTCCTGCTGATTCTTTCTGTCAAAGCATAACTCCGTTCTTCTCAAGAAGCGCCCGGGCCGATTCTACACTGTCCACGCCCTCTTTATTTTTAATCGGAGCGAATTCTTTTTCTCGCACAACTTCGTACGGAAGACACGTTCCCATATCGTGAATCATATCAAGAACAAGCTGTTCAAACTTGCATCCGTTCGGCGCATCCGGCTTGACCGCTTTCCCCGTCTCATCCAAATAAGCAATTTTCTTCTCCACCACATGAAGCGGAAGTTCGTGGGACATAATGCGCTCCAGCTCGCTGACACGGAAAAGATAGTTTAAAATAACGCCGAAATTGTATGCATAATCGCCGTTCTCGTCTTTTTGATGGCGCATTTCGTCGGTCAATTCATAATATTCTACGATAGACGGCGCTCCGTCCTCAAGACAGATAACCCCGACCTTTTCTTCCGGATCTGCTTTGCGCACCACTTTGGCACCTACCATGCAGTCACTGTCTATGCATGCACCGATAAAGGAAGGATCTGCTATTTTTTGCAGAACATTGTCCACTGCAAATACATTGAGCCACTCAATTCCCGTCTCATGAATCAAATCGAGAATCCCGGCTCTGTCCATCGAAACAAACCAACCACCGTTTCCGTTCGGAGAGGTGGAAATCTTTCCTTTTTCTTCCAGGAAAACCTTTCCGTCATAATCTACCGCAGGCGCCATTTCCTGCCGGAAGAAACGGACGTATTCCTTCGGATATCCGAAATAATCGTGCTCCTCAAAAAAAGCAACCGTAGTATCGTGATTCTTGTCGCTCGTCATAACAAACAGATGAATCGGATTTCCTGCAAGCTCCTTCACCTGTTCCAAATTCCGGATGAGACACTCAAAAATATACAAATCCTTCGTCACACCGATGTTATATACACCTTTCGGCGCATCGGAGCCAAGTCTTGTACCCATACCACCGGCAAGAAGTACTGCGCCCACTTTATTGCTGCGCAATGCCTCCAAGCCCTTCCGGGTAAAATCATCCTTTTTTTCTTCAATCTCGGAAAGCTGCATCGCCCTGAGCGGTTCAATCACACCCCGAGGCGCCGGACTTTTTTTCGTCTCCAGATAACGGATTACGGAAAAGTCCGTTTCCGCAATCTGCTGCAAAAGCCCCTTCTGCTCCTCTTCCGATAATTCATCATAATATTTTAACAAATGCTGCTGCCCGCTATCCGACAGCTTCTGCAACGCCTGTTCATAATTCATATACGCATTCCTCTTTCCCTTTTTTCGGTACACAAAGTTATTTACACTTGAGTGTTATTTTAACAAGTTCGGGACGATTTAGCAAGCGCTGGGGAATAACGCTGTTTCCAAGTCCGGCACTGACAATCATGAGGGTACCGTTTTCCTCGTACAATCCCTTTGTATATTCCGGCAGAAATCCCTGATCCGGCGCCACAAAACCGCCGATAAACGGAATCCGGAACTGACCTCCGTGAGCGTGACCGCTGAGAACAAGATCCACATCAAATTCCGCATAGACCGGAAACACCTGCGGTTCGTGAGCCAGAAGAAGCGTGAACGCAGGTTCCGAGTCATGGGCTTCTTCCTCCATTTCCGTTAACACTTCCCGCACCTTGCTCTTTAAAGCCTGGGTATCATCGTCCAGCCCCCAAAGCCGGATATATCCTTCACCGACCGTTATTTTTCTTGTTTCATCATCCAAAACAGTCACTCCCAGCTGTTCCAAACCGCGGAACAGTTGATAAGTGTTCGTATCGGACAGCCAGTTGTCGTGATTTCCCGTCACAAAATAAACCGGCGCAATCTTCACCGCCTCCGCGACAAACAGGAGCCCTTTCTCCACATCCGGGTGATTGCTGTCGATGAGATCCCCCGTAATCACAATCATATCCGGATTTTGTTCTTTTATTTTTTTAATTAACCTGCCCTGATTTTCTCCGAATAATTTATTGTGCAAATCGGAAACATGGATAATGACCGTCCCGTCAAAATCCTTCGAAAGTTTGTCAGAAGCAACTTCATATTCAGAAGTGGTAATCAGATTATTTTCACAATAGCAAAACACCAAAATAAGAAACAAGAAAAGCAGGCCGACAAGAAGCCTTACCATTCTTTTCCCAAATGTTTTCTGCATCTTTATCACCTGCTTTACACGTTTCATTTACTATAAGAACTCCACACCGCGCTCTTTGGCATAGAGAACATCTTTCTCCGGCCAGATAGAAGCCTGCACTTCACCGAGATGTGCTTTCCTCAGGAAAAACATACAAATACGCGACTGACCGATACCTCCGCCGATTGTATAAGGAAGTTCGTGATTCAAAAGCGCCTTTTGGAACGGAAGCTCGGCTCTGTCCATACAATCTGCCTTTTCCAGCTGTTCCAAAAGCGACTGCTCATCCACACGGATACCCATGGAAGAAAGCTCAAGGGCAATGTCAAGAACCGGATAATACACGATAATATCTCCGTTCAGTTTCCAGTCATCGTAGTCCGGTGCTCTTCCGTCATGAGGCTCACCGGATGCGAGCTTATCACCGATCTGCATGATAAACACTGCACCATACTCTTTTGCCGCCGCCGTCTCACGTTCCTTGGAAGTAAGCTCCGGGTAACGGTCTTCCAGTTCCTGTGTCGTCACAAATGCAATTTCCTCCGGAAGGAAACACTCTACATACTGATAAGTATTTGCCATATATTTTTCTGTCACGCGAAGCGCTTCGTATACCGATTTTACAACGTCGCGGAGCGTCTCTTCGTTGCGATCCTCCTTGCGGATTACCTTTTCCCAGTCCCACTGGTCCACATAAATCGAATGAATATTGTCGGTATCCTCATCGCGGCGAATCGCATTCATATCCGTGTATAAACCTTCGCCCACTTCAAATCCATAGTTGCGAAGCGCTAATCTTTTCCACTTTGCAAGAGAATGAACAATCTCCACTTCCTCGCCGTTTTGCTCCTTGATATCAAATCTTACCGGACGCTCCACACCGTTCAAATTGTCATTGAGACCAGAATTTGCTCCCACAAAAAGCGGTGCCGAAACACGACTCAGATTTAACTGCGTAATCAGTTCTCTCTGAAAAAAATCTTTTACTTTTTTGATTGCTTTTTCTGTCTCTTTGATGTTGAGGGAAGGTTTGTATCCTTCCGGTATCATGATTTGACTCATTTTCTTCCTCCTGCTTTTAACAACCCTGCGGATGCTTTTATTTTGAGCAATTACAGCTCGCAGTTGTTTACCGTTCTCGGGAACGGAAGCACGTCACGGATATTGCCCATACCTGTCAAGTACATGACGCATCGCTCGAATCCCAGTCCGAATCCTGCATGTCTGGCACTTCCGTATTTGCGCAAATCCAGATAGAAATCATAATCTTCCGGATTTAAATCAAGTTCTTTCATACGTGTCAGGAGCTTATCGTAATCGTCCTCTCTCTGACTTCCTCCGATAATCTCGCCGATACCCGGAACAAGACAATCCATGGCAGCAACTGTTTTTCCGTCTTCATTTAACTTCATGTAGAATGCTTTGATCTCCTTCGGATAATCCGTTACAAAAACAGGTCTTCCGAATTCTTTTTCTGTCAGATAACGCTCATGCTCTGTCTGCAGATCGCATCCCCATGAAACTTTGTATTCAAATTCATCGTTGTGCTTCTCTAATATCTTTATGGCGTCTGTGTATGTCACATGACCGAAATCTGAATTCATGACATGTGTCAATCGTTCAATCAGCCCTTTGTCCACAAACTGATTGAAGAAATTCATCTCTTCCGGCGCATTTTCCAGCACGTAGCGGATGATGTATTTAATCATGCTCTCCGCAAGAATCATATCATCCTTTAAATCCGCAAACGCGATTTCCGGCTCAATCATCCAGAATTCCGCTGCATGTCTGGTCGTATTGGAATTCTCTGCACGGAACGTCGGTCCGAATGTATAAATATTCTTAAACGCCATTGCATATGTCTCACCGTTCAGCTGTCCGCTCACGGTAAGGTTGGTCGGTTTTCCGAAGAAATCCTGTGAAAAATCAACGTTTCCGTCTTCTGTACGCGGAAGCTCATTTAAATTCATCGTCGTCACCTGGAACATCTCACCGGCACCTTCGCAGTCACTTCCTGTGATAATCGGTGTATGCACATAAACAAAATCTCTCTCCTGGAAGAATTTGTGAATCGCATATGCTGCAAGAGAACGCACGCGGAACACAGCCTCAAATGTATTTGTACGCGGTCTCAAATGAGAAATCGTTCTCAAATACTCAAACGTATGTCTCTTTTTCTGAAGCGGATAATCCGGTGTGGACACACCTTCAATCACAACTTCCGATGCCTGAATTTCAAATTTCTGTTTTGCTTCCGGTGTCGGTGTTACAACACCTTTTACAATCAGGGCTGCACCCACATTCAATTTATTGATCTCATTAAAATTAGCGAGGGCATCGGAATACACAATCTGAAGCGGCTCAAAAAATGTTCCGTCGTTGATTACAAGAAATCCGAATGTCTTGCCGTCACGCTTGCTGCGAAGCCATCCTCCGATGGTTACCTCCTTATTTAAGTACTCTTCCTCTTTGCGATATAAATCTCTGATATTTACTAAATCCATCGATATGTTACTCCTTTTTCATATCCGTTTTATCCTTAAAAATAAACCAAAAATGATTATAGCTCATTTATTTTGTTTTTACAACCACTGCTTTGCTGAAAGGTCCGTAGATTTTCTTTCCGTTTGATTTTTTAAACGCACGGACTTTAAAATAATATTTTTTGCCGGATTTCAGTTTTTTAACACGGTATGACTTTTTATTGGCAGAGGAAAGCGTCTTAACTTTCTTATATTTTCCCTTTTTGCTTGTAGCCCGCCAAATTTCATATCCGTCACCGCTTGTCTTTTTCCATTTCAATTTTGCGGAAGTCTTTTTCACAGAAGATGCTTTCAGGCTCTTCACTTTTTTCGGTTTGGATACCGAAGAAGCATTCCCCGTCTTCACCGACATCGTTACCTTCTGACCCCGATAGGTAATCGTCACGGTTTGCTCTCCCGTCTCGGAAGTACTGTAGCCCTTACACATTTCCTTTATGACCGGAACATAGGATGTACCGTGTTTGTCACATTTCACGATCAGATAACGCCCCATATCATCAATGGATATTCCCTCTGCATAATCCGTCGTGCCCGGCTCATTAACCGCAACACTTTTTAGGGTACATCCGCCCACAAAAAGCTGCACCCAGTTTTTTCCGTAGGAGCCGCCGGTTTGATATCCGATGCCTATATGCGTGTAAGAATCATTCAAAATATTGGCACGGTGTCCCGGACTGTTCATCCATCCTTCCATAACGTCAGCTGCCGATCCATAACCTGCTGCAATATTTTCACCTGCGCAAGTGCGATAAATATCGTAATCCGCCAGCACGGTAAAGCAGCTGCTTCCGTCCGGCCTGTCATGAGAAAAAAGCGTTATAATTTCCTTTGCACGCACGCCGGACGCCTTTTGCAAATCCGTGAACATGCCGATGGCAGGCTGCCCTTCGGCAATACGATTTTTGTTCACAATTTTCAGCACTTCCCACTCATCGGAATTGGATATTTTTTCGTAGGGTTCCTCCGCCTTTACATCCATTGCTGTCACAAGTACAAAGCACAGAACCACAGCAGCCATAACCAATTTACTTACATGTTTTCTCTTGTCCATATTTATTTCCCCCATTCTGAAAAAATCGGAACAATTTGTTTGTAGTAACGGTTTCCTTCTTCCTGCGCAAAAACTTTGACAAGAGCCGTATTCAACGACTGTTTGTCGGTGGCCTGCAACATACAGGAATAAATTTTCTTGTATGCACCGCCCTGAAGATTTTCTGCTTTCAGGGTATGTCTCACTTTTTTGCGGATCGCTTCCGGAACACTCTTAATCCGCTCATTTTCATTTTGCGTTTCCGGCTTTACTGTCTTATTTTGCGCATTTGCAGCCGCAGTCTTGCGCGAAGCGGCTTTCTGCGGTTTCTCCGCACTGATATTTTCCCGGCGTACAATGGTGATTCCTCTTCCTCTCCAAAAGTCAATCACACTGTCATATCCGCTGTCCTTGCTGACAACATAATATTCTTTGACCCCTGTGTGCGCCACCAGATAACCAAGATAGGTCGTCAACTGAAAATCCAGATAGTTTTTTGCTGTCTTGCTCGTCTTAATATATTCCACATGTGATACCGCCGACGATATACGTACATGGTCGTCGAAAGGAACCGCGCCTGTCTTCGGTCCGTAAAAGACCACAATCAAGTCATCCTCCTGTAATTTCTCTATTCCATACAAACCTTTGACTCCCGTATTTTCATAATCAATCAGATAAATTGCCATATCGGCCTCCTTTTTATACACGTCTTTTTAAACTGCGCACATATGCTTTCACTTCTTCGTCCGGAATTTTTGATTCCACTATCTTTTGCAATGCCTTATTATATGTAACATCATCCATTTTACATTCTGTCAGAAAACAATTTGTCAGCGCAGGGAAACAACAAAAACATTCTGCAACCAGCCATGCTGCTGCCATATATGCATAATATCCCTCCGGAAAAGGACGGTTTATCACCTCAAATATCTTTTCCAAATACGGACCGGTCTTTTGACTCTCACTTTCCGTATGTTGCAAATCATTCATACAGATGCTGCGCATACGGTTTATTTTCTTACCCTGACAATCACTTTTCATCAAATGTTGCATCATAACAATGAGGGCGACACGGACAGAAAACTCTTCCCCGCTGTTAAAATAAGGACCTATAAAATCCCAGGTAAGCGCCCTATCCTTTCGGAGTACATCCATCTTCATAAACACACTGTCGCAGACAGACCAGTTCGTAACGCTCGGAATAAACTCACGGATATACGGCAACGCTTCCGTTTCCTCCATAGTAAGCGTCGCATAACCGATAACCATTCCGCGCAGCATTGTCTCCTCAAAATACACATCCGGCGACTGCAGCTCTTCTTCCCAGTTACCCTTTGCTAACTTTTTTGCCATCTCGCGGAGTTTCGGAAGCCTCACCCCAAGCATATGCTCTTCCCCCGGTGTGAGGGCAGATGAAAATTTACGATACGTTTCCTCCGCCAGACGCAGCAGCTCGGTTCTTGTACTTTCTTTCATTTTCCTGTTCCTTTTTCAACGTATGTGCGGCCGAACACCTCACTCTGGATAATATAAACATCCTTCGGATCATCTTTTCTGACCGCAAGATAATCCCCCTGTTTTCCGAGAAAATAATCGGTTCCGTTTTTGGTGAAAACCCGGGTTCTTCTCTCCAGTGGACCGGCCAGTATAGATGCTCCCGGTTTCGGATAACACAAATGCGCCTGTTCATCAATGGTCAGATAACTTCCGTCATCCATCCGCTCTACCGCCGGAATAAAATCCAGCATCTGTGTAAAAATGTCCAGCTTTTCCTCGCTTGGTTCATAACTCGCCTCAAACTTATCTTGATGTATCTGATACACTTCTCCGAGACACCCAATCATAATGTATGTCTCCTCGTCCGCCTGCACACGGACTCCCGTATCATTTTCCAGCGTATGGATGGAAATTTCGACTCCGGAAGGCACAATATCCGTCGCCTTGACATAGGCCCAGGAAACTCTTGCCTTTTCATATTCTTTCATCTGTGCAAATTGCTGGGGATACTCTTCTGTATACGTATTGGCAAAGATGGTATCACACTCGGTAAAGTATTCCTCCGCATGTTTCAAAAAATATGCCGTCATATCGTAAACATCCTGTTCCGACATACATACAGACAGGAGAACTTCCGAAATACTGCCGACAGCCCACATCGCTGTCCCCTTGGCCACACCGTACTGTCCAAACAAATAGTCAATCAATTCCAGCGCGCGAATGTGCTCCGTGAGACTCAGACAAGACACCGTAATCCGGTCAGAAATCTTCCCTACTGCAAGAAGTACTTTTGCACCTACTTCCTCCAAAACCGCCTCTGCCTGCTGCCTCGAAAAATCACTTTCACCTATCTGAAGCAGCGCCAAAGCATCTGTCTGAAGAAGAAACACTTTTCTGTTATCTGCCGTCACGACCTTTGTAAAACTTCTCATCTATTTCCCTTCTTCCGCTTCATATCCACATTCTTTGAGGAAAAACTCCGACAGGAACGTAAAATGAAGATTCATACTTTCTTTATCTTTTTTAATTACTTTTGCATAGGCATTCTGATCTTTCAAAACGATATCAACATCCTGGTATTCCGAAAAATCTTTCATCAGTTTCTGCTCACATCCGATGATAATCTTATGATCGGATACCGCCAGAATAGTCACCGGTATTTCATCCTTCACCACACTTTTTCCCTGAAGCAGGAACACCGTTGCCTGCACCGGGGATTGCAGTTTTACCGGAATGTCCTCATCCGCCTCCGCGAGAGCATATTCATATATTCCCGACAATCCTTCCACCTCAAAAACAGACAGTTTTTCATGAACACCCTTCATCGAAATCTCAATGCTGTTTTTCACCGAAAGACAGTCTGCAAGACAGTCCATAACCTGCTGGGATACAAGGATCTGTCCACCTACACTGTAAGTCTGTATACGGGAGCAAAGATTCACAACCTGTCCTATGACATTGTATCGCATAAACTGCTCGGAGCCGATATTTCCGATAAATGCCTCGCCTGCATGAATTCCGATTCCCGCTTCAATATCCGGATATCCGTTTTCCCTATTAAAGCGATTGATATCCGCCATCCTGTTTTGCATTTCAATGGCTGCAGCCACCGCATCCGCCGTAGCATGCTCCGCCTCCAGAGGCGCTCCGAATACCGCAAGTATGGCATCTCCGATAAACTCTATAATCGTACCTTTATATTTCATAATGACTTCTGTCATTTCCGACAGATAATGGTTCAGTACAGAAACCACCTCATCCGCCGACAACCGCTCCGAAAGCGAAGTAAATCCCCTGAGATCCGCCATCATAACCGTGACGACTCTTTTTTCACCGCCGATGGCAACTCCTTCCGGTTTTTCCAATATAACATCCACAACTTCATCCGAAAAAAACTTGCCGAGAATCTGGTGCAAAAGTATGTTGCGCACAGACAACTGTTCATTTAACCTTTTTATCTCTTTCGCAGCTGTCAGTTCCATAGCCTGCTTCTGCAAAACTTTTTCGTAGTTTCTGGTCATCTGCTGCTGCATGGCTGCCCGTTCTACCCTTGTCATATCGACATCGGTAAACGGTTTGCTCAAAACAACCGTGGCGCCCAGCTCATAACATGCCAGATTCACATCCTCTGTCCGTTTTCCAACCATAAAAAACAGCGGTATTCCGACAAATGCAGGCTTCGATTCAAGAAAGGAAACACCCTTAAACTCTTCTGAACAAACCGAATCATAATCTGCAATGATAAGCGATGGCATCTCTGCATTTTTCTCTGCCCGCTCAGCCGCCTTCTCCAGCGCCTCGAAAGACAGAAGACAAATCGCACGCAATCCGCCGCTTGCATTGATACGGCGCTGCGCCTCAACCATATCTACTCTTGAATTGCATAAAACCCAAACGTCTCTTTTCATGCCTTAACTGTCCTTCTTACCTTTAAAAAACCGATATTGGCTGTCCTTATATTTTTCCTTTGTAACCTTGACATTTTTTTCTTTACAACGATCACACAACACGCCGGACCGGATACCTGCCCCGCACCCGCTGCAAACAAGCAAAATCGGGGAACCCAGCGGTATCTCCAACCTCTCATCCCGAAGAAAATATTCTATCGTGTTTCGTGGCACCCCCGTCGCCCGCATAATTTCCGTCACATTTTTCGGACCTTCTTTATCCAGATAATTTCGCACTTTCTGGTAGCTGTCATAATCCTCATATCCACAGTCTACGCACTGATAAGTCCCTCTTGCTATCTGCTGCAATGCGCCTCCGCATCGCTTACATATCACCGGCTGCTGATTCAGCTTCAGCGCATTGTTCCGCTCCATCCGGTTTGCCGGCTCGTTTCCTGTCTTAGCTGCCTGTCTTCCCCCGGAAGGAAACTCCATCCTTGCTGCTGCAGCACTGAGAGATTTGCCGTAAGCACCGGCCTTTTCCGCCGGAACTGACATCTCGGCAACCTTATTTTTTTCACTCGCCGTACTTAACTCACGATTATCTTCCATTTCCAAAAGATTTCTTAAACGTTCGAGCAGACGGCTTACCGCCCCCTCCTGATCCTCATCGTAAGGAATCGTCTGCACATTATTTAAATAAAAGCGAAACATATCACTGAGGGGAACCCCTGTGATATTAAGCGGGACAATGGTTTTCCTATGGTTAATTGCACAGTCAATCTCTTTTTCTACCCAAATAGATTCCTGCGATGATTCCGAAAGAACAAGCAAAAAGACCTGACATTTCTCAATCGCACGCGGTATTTCCCTGGCGTAATTAGAGCCGGCCGGTATCATTTCAGGGGCTTTCCAATAAGAAATTCCGGCATCTTTCAAGGCCTGTGCAATTTTTTTGACAGTCTGTGTATCTTTTGAACTGTAGCTGATAAATACTGCATTTGACACACCCGTTCTCCTTCCTTACATTTCAAGAAATTTTTCACCCAACTTAATCATCTTTGTGCATTCTGCGCACAGGCGGTTCATGTGCTGACGCACATAAAGCGAATTGTCTGCGCGACTCTGATTTTCATGTTCTCTTGCCATATCTGCAAGCTGCTGTGCACCGATACTCGCCGATGTACTCTTGAGCGAATGAACATCAATACTATACGCCTTCATATCGCCCAGCGTACCGTTTTTACGAAGTCTTTCCAATTTTTCCGGAAGCTCCTCGAAATAGATTTTTAATATTTCATCATATGTTTCCACACTTCCAGCCATATGTTTTAACCCATTTTCCACCTGAATTCCGTACTCTCTCAGCAGACGGAATTTTGCATCATCGATAGAAACGGATTTCTTTGTCTGCGCAGCTTCCTCATCTTCCGCAAACATTTCCTGTTTTTCGACATAAATCACTTTCCCTTGCGGAAGATTGCGGGTAACGATTCCTTCCAGCTTTTGATAGTCTATCGGTTTACTTAAATAATCCGCAAATCCCTGCTCCAAATACCATTCTCGCGCACCGAAAATAGCATTTGCCGTAAGAATTACCACCGGAATATCCGATCTGCTCGGTATCCTTTCCGGTTCCTTTTTCCAAAGCCGCTTCATCTCCTCAAACGTTTCGATTCCGTCCATTTCAGGCATCATATGATCCATAAAAATCATATCGAATTCCTGCCGGGCAAACAAATCCAGTGCCTCTCTTCCGTCACTTGCCGATGTAATCTGCATCTGTGTATGACTCAGAAGTCCCTTGAACACCTCCAAATTCATCAGATTGTCATCGACAACCAGAATTTTCGCATCCGGAGCCTCAAAACTCATACCCGGCAAAAGATGTGTTTCTTTTCTCTTTTCCAAAATATCATCCACAGGACCAATCGGTGTTTCATCCGTAATTTCCTGTTTCAGATCAAAATAAAATCTGGATCCCTTTCCATATTCGCTTTCCAGACACAACTCGCTTCCCATCATAAACAGAAAACTGGTCGTAATACTCATTCCCAATCCGGTACCTTCGATTTTTCTGTTCTTTGTCTCCTCCAAGCGCTGGAACGAAGAAAAAATCTTATCCATATCTTCTTCTCTGACACCGATACCCGTATCCTCGACTTCAACATGAAGAACAAATACATCTTTTTCTTTTTTTCCCGACATGCGCATTGTCACGCCGCCGCACTCCGTGTACTTTACCGCATTGGAAAGAAGATTCAGTATAATCTGACGGATACGGACATCATCACCGCGCAACCCGGATGGTATATTCGTATCAATCTCCATATGGAAGCTGAGATTTTTTTCCTTCAGCTTCAATTCAATCATGTTGTACAAATCATAAACAATATCTGTTATCTCATAATTCACCGGTATAATTTCCATTTTTCCGGACTCAATCTTGGAAAAATCCAAAATATCGTTGATGATAGCCAGAAGAGATTTTCCCGCCTCCCTGATATTCTGTGAGTATGAGATAACATCGGCAGAAACTGCTTCCCTGGATATCATTTCGTTCATGCCAAGCATCGTATTGATCGGCGTACGAATCTCATGGGACATATTTGCCAAAAAATTACTCTTTGCGCGGTTGGCCTCATTTGCCTCATAACTGAGACGTTCCAGATCCAACGTATATTGACGTAATTTCGTAATATCCATCAATGTAACCGCATACCCGACAACACTGCCATTATCGGAGACTTCTCTTGTTGTAAGCTGATAAACCCTTCCATCTATTTCGTATTCGGAAATTCCTGTAAGAATTTCTTTCCGAATTCGCTCTGCAATCGATGCCTTATCCCACTCAACAAGCCATGGCATAATACGCTCTGCCAACCGGTTTGCATATATGACATAACCATCCTCCTGCACAACGATAAGGGCCTGCGCACTCTCTGCCGCCATCTGATAAATAGCCACATCCACCGTATCAAACAAGCGATAACGCAAAATACAATACAAAAAGACAAGGGTGTAAACCGCAAAGATGAGCGGTCCGAAATCATAGTTCGTCGACGTAAAAACGTAGACAACAACGACCAGCGTTATAACTGCAACAAGACTGCTGTAACCAACCAGGCTCATAGCACTTCGTTCATCCGGCGTGTTGACATTTTTCCGATGTCGCAGACAGCGGATTGCAAAATAGACAAATGTAAATACCAAATATCCCAGAAAGAAATAGTAGTACGGCGCCTTCCCAAGACTGCAGAATGCATGACCGTCCTTCCAAATCATGCCGACAAATGTATAATAAAAATCATGATACTTTGCCGTCATAATAATGCCGAAAGACAAAAATCCAATTCCCCACAAAGCCGGCAACGTAAATTTCTTATATTTCCAGTTGTAATACTTTCCGATACCGGTCACGAAGCTGGCTCCCGCAAAGCATTTTCCCATATAACTGATCTGTATTGCCAGAAGCATTTCGGACACATTCGTGGATATCAATTCAAACACATAACCAATCAGCATCAGCATATCAAAAACAACAGCAAGAACGATAAAAGAATTGCTTTGTCGTTTATTTCGCCGAAGCAAAAGCTGTAACATATAAACGCAAATAATAATACCTACAATATGCACTTCCAGCATTAATTCATACATCTTGCCACCTCCCGATTGGTTTTCGGATACAATCCCCCCATTTTGACAATACCTCTTTATAGTGTATCAAAAAAAAAGCATGCTGTCAGCATGCTTTTCCCTAATTTTGTCCTTATTTTATTTCTTCCGCAACACATATTCTGCCTGCGACCAGCTGCCTGACCTCATCCCTATCCATTTGCATTGCAAAGGCGAGTTCGGAATACAGATTATTCTCTGCCAGCTTAAAATAACGCTCATCAACGGTAGTATTTTTCTTGCCCTCCGCACTCCGCTGCATATTGCGCAGATACATACACTTTAAAATCCCCACCAACCGCTTCGGCTCACAACTGAACAGGGCTTCCTTATAACACTGTTCCCGCTGCTTGTCATTCGAAATCCACACCGCTTCCATCCCGGGAATTTCATCGATGACACGACGCGCCTGGCTCTCATCCATCACTTTTCGAATGCGCTGCTTATCACTGTCCACAGGAATATATAATTTTGTATTTTTCTCTCCGATCGGGACAATCAGATAATATAGCTTATCCTTGTTTCCCATCGGAAGATCAAGGTGTACCTTATCTTCCACTTTACAGATTCCGTTATTGGCATTAACAACATAATCGCCTACTTCAAACATCCTGCTTACACCTCCATGAAATGCCTCTATAACCATATCTTTCCCTATTATTTTAGCATTTAAAAATTTTTTTCGTAAGCAAAAAGTTTTTAAGAATTTGTGCACCTATAAAATTTCTTCAATAAAAATCGTCCGTTCTGTTCCCAGATCCACAATGCGTTCTTCCGTCACCGAACGGTTCACCCGATTGTAATAAATCTTTACAAGCGGACGCGGTCCGTCATTTTGTCTGATATTGGAAACAATGCCGACCTCCTTCGTGGAAAGACGAACCATAACACCGAGCGGGTAAATCGGTATATTGTTGACAAACGTATTTACCACCTGCGGATCATAATAAATTCCACTGGCTCCGTACAATTCTTCCACCGCCAGATACGGCTGTATATTCATGTAAGTAATCGCCGCTGCATATCTCTGACACACTCCGATAATCCGCGCCCCCACAGGAATCTCGTCCCCTTTGATACCTCTCGGGTATCCGGAACCGTTGTACTTCTCATGATGGGCCTGAATACACGCAGCAATCGGTCTCGGAATATTTTTCTGCAACGCAAAATAGTAACCGTATGTCGGATGCTCCTGCCAAAGCTTCTCTTCCGCCTGGTTTCGCTCATCCAGCCGGACAAGATTCGGCATTTCCGCAACACCCATGTTATGTAACAGAGCGCTGATAAGAACCACAAGAATCTCTTCGTTACTGAGATTCATACAACCGGCCACAATTCCGCTGAGCACGGCAGTATAAATCGCATGATCATACAATCTTGCCTTATGGATAATCCGGAGCTCAACCATCGTTTTCAAAACTTCTTCGTTGCGGGCAATCTTCCGGATCAAGTGCTCCAGTTTACGGGCCACCTCCACAACTTGGTCGCTTTTGTTGGCTTCCGCCTGCAACGGCGAAATCTCTCTGAGCACATGAATAAAATCTTCCACCAGAGATTCTTCCATCTTGTCCATCGGTGTAATCAGAACTGTATGCGGATCGGAAATATCCACCATTTCAATCCCGATTTCTTTGAGCTGATCCAGATTACGGTTGCTCAAAATCGTTCCGGCTTTCAGCAGACAGGTGTCCGTACCCGGCTGATACACACTCTGCTCCAGCTGCATACCCGGCTTTACTGCTTTAATCTTCATTTTTCCCATTACACAATACCCCTTACATCAAAAAACTATACCCATTTTGATAATATTATGTTTCTGATGCCGTGTCAACAAACTTTACAGCGCCTGTGCGCTTCTGAAAACATTTAAAAGAAAACACCCGTAACAAAAATTTCAATCCCGATTCCGAGCAGTATGACGCCTCCCAAAACAGATGCTTTATTTGCAAGTCTGGTTCCAAAGGTTTTCCCGATCCGAAGCCCGGCCATACAGATGACAAATGTAACCGCTGCAATGATAGCCGAAGCAACCAGCGCCTGCAAAAAATTATACTCCGCAATAGTAAATCCTACCGAAAGCGCATCGATGGATGTTGCAATACCCTGCACAAACAAAATCCACGGCGTCAAAGTCTCCCTCTTTGCTTCTTCCTCTTCTCCGCGAATACCCTCCACTAACATTTTACCTCCGATAAAAACCAAAAGCCCAAGGGCAATCCACGGAATCAGCGGCTCGAACATTTTAAAATAACGAAGCATCGTATGTACACACAGCCATCCCGTCATAGGCATAAACGCTTGAAAAAAAGCAAATACTCCCGCAATTGCGCACATCTTCTTCTTTTTCATTGCCGGCTCTCCGAGTCCGTTTGCAAGGGACACAGAAAAAGCGTCCATCGCAAGACCTACACCCAGCAAAATGCTGCTTACAAGCAATCTCGTCCCAAGCTGCATCTATGTTTCCTCCTAAAATTGTTATCCGGTAGTAATTTTTAAAAAATAACATTTACAAAAGAAAATGTCAATTTCTTTTCCACATATAATTGCCAAGATGTCCAATTTTTATTATGATAAAAAGTAAGAGTTTTACACTTTTAAAAAAACAAAACAGGGGGTGCCAAAAATGGCTAAAACCGCACAGGAGATCATGGATCTCATCAAAGAACAGGACATCAAAATGGTAGACTTCAAGATTGTCGACATCAATGGACAATATCGTCATGTGACGATTCCTGCACAGCAGTTCTCTGCTGACACCATGGAAAACGGTATCGGATTCGACGCTTCCAACTACGGATATGCAGTTGTCGAAAAGAGCGATATGGTGTTTATTCCGGATCTCGACACCGCAATCGTGGATCCGTTCTGCGAAATTCCTACATTATCAATCACAGGAAACGCAATGATTATCGACTATCCGAAAAACCGTCCGCTGGATCAGTATCCGCGAAACATTGTACAAGCTGCAGAGCAGTACATGAAAGACACCGGAATCGCAGACACCATGCTGATTCTTCCAGAGTTTGAGTTTCACTTATTCGACAATGTGGGCTGGTCCGTATCGCCGAACGAAATCGGTGTCGGCATCGATGTAGCCCAGGCTTACTGGAATACAGCCGAGGAAGGCAAAGGTAACGTAGTTGCCCACCAGAAAGGTTACCATGTGGCAAAACCATTCGACCGCTCTTACGAATGTCGTTCCGAAATGTGCCTTCAGATGGAAAAAGCAGGCATTCCGATTAAATATCACCATCCGGAAGTCGGTGCTGCCGGACAGTTTGAAATTGAACCGATGCTCGGCCAGATGTCCAAGATGGCAGACAACACCATGATGATCAAATACATCATTCACAATACCGCTCTCAAATACGGAAAGACGGCAACTTTCATGCCGAAGCCGGTATACAACGAAGCCGGAAACGGTATGCACGTACATATGCTTCTTTTGAAGGATGGTCAGCCGGTATTCTCCGACGATGACGGCTATGCTCATCTGAGCAAAACCGCACACTACTTCATGGGAGGACTTTTGAAACATATTTCTTCCCTCTGTGCACTGACCAACCCGAGTACCAACTCCTTCAAGAGACTGGTTCCGGGCTTTGAAGCTCCGGTTACTGTCGGCTACGCAACCTCAAACCGAAGCGCCGTAATCCGTATCCCGGCCTATGCAAAAACACCGGAACTGAGACGCTTCGAAATCCGTAACCCGGATGCAACCTGTAATCCATACCTGTGCTATGCAGCAATTTTAATGGCCGGTCTGGACGGCGTGAAAAATCAGATTGATCCGCACGCAAACGGCTGGGGACCGTATGACATGAACCTGTATACTTTGTCCGACGAGGAAAAAGCAAAACTTTCTTCTCTTCCGACTACTCTGGATGCAGCACTGAATGCCCTTGAGGCCGATCACGACTACCTGACAGCAGGCGGCGTCTTCCCGGAACATCTGATCAAAAACTTTATTGCAAACAAACGAAAAGAATGCGCTGAACTCGCCAAGATTCCGCATCCGGCTGAGTTCGACAGATACTTCAATGCATAAGCTGAATACATGCCAAAAGGAGAATTCTTATGAAATGCCCATACTGCGGTGCAGAAGTTACACCTAACACCAAGTGTGAATACTGTGACTCTTTTGTAGAAAGAGAAACAAAAGACGAATCTTCAAAAACAGAATATCAGGAACAGCTCGAGGACATCATCCTCGAAACCGCCGAACATTTCGGAGATGCCCTTCGGGGCACCGCCGAGGAAATCGGCGACACGATTCAAAAAGCAGCCACGCCGGAAAACAAACGGGTTTTCAAAAAACTAATCATCACAATCATTGTCATTGTTGCTGTTTTTGTATTATGTTTCTTTATCATTCTCTTCAGCTCAATACGCTCGGCCTTTACCATGATGGATGGTTTGTACGGAGATACCGCGGAAGATTCCTATTTTGCAACCGCTGAAAATGTCGCAGAAATACAAGAACTCGGTTCCTTAACCGATGCAGAAGGCATGGTCGGTCATCTGGACGAGGACGGAAGCATGACACTCATCTACGAGGGCAACGAATGTGACACTATGCTTCTCGACGAAACACTGCTGGACTGGCTGAACAACCATAATCACTCTTTGGATACTGTAGGCGTTTTATTCACTACCGACAGCGAAGGCAATGTTACATCACTTGCCATGTCATCCGATACGTTTTATGTGTTGCAGCAGCAGGATAAGCAGTATCTGGTTCTTCGCAGCGGCGATGTATTTCGCACCTGTTCCGAAGTCCCGCTGGAAACCGGCAGCTATTACAATGGCTATTTCAACTACCCGGTGCTGAATGTTCATTCTGCCACGGAAGAAGACGGTGACGGCTATTCTGTGTTCGATCCGACCTGCGATGCAAAAGAAATGCGCTTCTTCACCGACCCTTATACCGGAGAAGAACTCGCGGTTCCGATGATCTACATGGAGGATATGTGGTATTACTGCACACAGGAGCTTTACGACGCATGCACGGAAGGAAAAGTCCTTCCTCAGGATGTACGCGTGGATAAGTCAATACATGTAATTTATATGGAAGAATAAGAAAAAGGGTGTCCCAAAAGTCATGAGACTTAAGGAACACCCTCTTTTTATCACTGCTCGATCACATATCCGTCCGCAGCACTGCCACTCAAAATATACGTGTAAACCGCGCCTTCCTTTGCAGCAATCTTAAACTCCGGTTCCACCAAAAACGCGTTATTTTCTTCATCGTATACTTCCGCCTTCAAAACAATTTCCGCATTATTTTGCCAATCTGACAATTCAAAATCCAGAGGATAAAATGTAAATGTCATAGAGTCACCCGGGCGGATTGCACGGTCCTCATCGGCGTATCCTCCTGCTTGGGTTCCTTTGTGTTCATCGCCCAGGGAATAGGAAATCCCCATCATGGAAATGTCAGCCCCTGTATTATTCACTATTTTGACATTGATTTCTTTTCCATCCTCCAGCTGTCTTTGGAACTCTGCCTCCAGCATTTCCTGTTGCTGTGCCGAAGTCATTTCATCCAGCTGTAATTTAACGTCATCCATCCGCTTAGCTTCTTCCCTTGCTTGTTCCATCTGCTGCAACGCAAGCGCCTCTTCCGCATCCATAAATGCATATCCGTCCAGTCCCGTCTTTTGAATAAGCCTTTGCAGCAGCACAATATCGTCATAACATTCTTTTATGTCATGTCCCGCAAATTCGGACGCATCTTCCACCGTTACCACAAGCTTACTTTCTTTCCCTGCCACTTCATATTCATAGGATACTTCGCCCAGATTTTCCACAACCGCCAAAAGCACGTACGCATAAGACTTCATCATGGCCTCTTTCAAAGCCACATGCTCCTCTTCCTGCTCTCCGGAAAGCACAAACGACCAACCATACGGTTCCTTCTCCGTCTGTAGTTCGTTGGCAAAGCCTCCCAGGTAACTTCCCATGTTAAGAGCCGCAACAGGAAGGGCATTGGCTGACATATCACCCACATACGGATGTCTTGTGCGATAAACCGACGAAGTGATGGCAAGAATATCTTTTCCGTCCGCCCAGAGTATGGTGTCTCCCATTTTCACCTGTTTGATATCCGCCGCCGAAGTATACTCCGACGTCATAACACCGCAATTGTTCCACGGCGTACAAAGAACCGCCTTGCAGGATACATTGATAACTCCCGGCTCCTCCTCCGTAAAGTAAATATCCTGCGGAACACGTGCGCTGTCTACCATCGTAGCCGTCACATCCAAGACATTGCCTTGTACCTGCGCCCTACAATACACAACGCCGTCCCCCACTTTTTCTCCTACCACAAAAACTCTTCCGATCCAGAGGCACAGAAAAAGTACAACTACCGCCAGCACACTTCCGATTACTACACCTCTGGTCCGACGCCTCATTTTCTTTAGATAATCAATTTCTTTCCCCCGGATTTCTTCCTGCATATCCTCCTGCGCCGTATCCGGCTCCCGCATAGCACTGAGCGCCTCCTTACAATCGGCGCAATCCGAAACATGCTCCTCCACCAATTGATTGGTGACATCACTTGTCAATTTATCAATATAAGACGGAAATAAATCCCGCACCAGTTCACAAGGTAATTTATTCTTCATCGCTTCCTATCTCCTTCCTGAGTCTTTCCTTTCCCCGGTAAAAAGTTACTCTTGCCCAATTTTCTGTCTTTTCCATAATCTCTCCGATTTCCCGGAAGGACAGATTTCCGAATATTCGCAAGTACAAAACTTCCCGAAACGGTTCCGGACACCCATGCAGCTTTTTCATCAGCTCTACACGCGACTGCTCTTCCATCACTTCATGTTCAGCAGAAGCCTTGGCTAACTTTAATTCATCCGCTGTGTCTTCCCACTGTTCCGTGTGCGGATGCTTTCTTTGATAGGCAAGCCACTGATGCTTTGCAATGGCACAAAGCCATGTGGAAATCTGACAGCTGCCGTCAAACCGGCCAATACTTTTGACCGCCTGATAAAATGTTTCCTGCGTCAGTTCTTCGGCCAGATCGTGACTTTGTGTATGAGTCAGCAGATACTTATAGACCGTTTTCGCATGGGCTTGATAAATCTCATCCATGGACTGCATGTGATCCCTCCTTTCGTCTGTTCTGTATGTTAATGTCATTTTTTCCCTTTTCGTTACACATTATCTCAAAAAAAAGAAAAGCTGTCATCTATTTGACAGCTTTCCGCTTCCATGTTTTATTCATCCCACGATTCAACCGCCGGAGTAGCTGCTTTTTTGTCTTTCCAAAGAAGCATCGCAAGTCCGATGATCACAAAAACAACCGACATCACCCCGAAAACAATAAGCATATTTTTATCCATAACCGGAATCAATTTATACGGCACAAAATATTCTTCCGCCTGCTCGCGATACTCCGCACCGTACCAATCATAATAGAGTTCGTACAAATCACTGTCCAGTTTCCACACCTTCGCATCAATCGGATAAGTCACCGTCCCGAAGGTATCTGTATCGCCGTCAATATATGCCCAGGTTTCCTCCACAATGTCATCCATGATGCTGTAAGCACCCTTGTTCACTTCAACCGTAAGCAGCTTGGTTTCTTCTTTCGTTGCACCGTAAGCCGGGAACACATACCATCTCTTTGTATCCTCTTCCGTGCTTACCGTAATACCATACCGTTTATTCTCTGTTGTCTGTGTGGCATAACAATCATAAACATAATCTATATTTCCCGTCACGTGCATGCCCTGCTCCAACTCATTACAATTCACTTCGTACACATCCTGCGCCGGAGACATGATAACTTTTACCTCACGGAATACAATCCACGCAAACGCAACGCCCACAATCAAAACAAGAATCCCTTTTAATTTTCTTTGCATATTGAATCCTCCCTCTCAAGAATCTGTTAACTCCAACATAATACAACAACATTCGACAATATTCAAGAAAACAAAAAAAGAAACGTTGTCACATCAACGTTTCCTTCCAAAATCATGCCCGCGATCGGAATCGAACCGATACTGTATTGCTACAACAGGATTTTAAGTCCTGCGCGTCTGCCTGTTCCGCCACGCGGGCCTCCATAAAAAAGTAAAAGACCTTACGGTCTTTTACTGAAATGGGCGGAGAAGGATTCGAACCTTCGAAGGCATTGCCAGCAGATTTACAGTCTGTCCCCTTTGGCCACTCGGGAATCCACCCATGTTAGAGCACCAGTGCTCTGACAATATGAAATATTAGCACAAACATTGCAAAAAAGCAACATTTTTCTAAAAATTATTTGTGCTTTAAAATAACAACGGAAGTCGGAGGCATCGTTACCGTAACCTTACCCATTGACACCTCGTACTCTACCTTTTCTGTCGTAAAGCCGTCCGCATGAGTCAGCATAAGGCGCTCCATAACCGCCTCTCTCGGCACACCGTATTCCCACACGGTCAGATCCTTTGTTATCTCATGATAATTGTTATTTACCATAATAAGCATCTGCTCGTTCTTATTGAAACGTGCGTAGGCAATAAAATTATAATCAGAAAGAGCCTTCTTGATAGAACCGGTTTTCAACTCCGGATTTTCTTTGTGAATGCGAATCATTTCTTTGTGGAATGCAATCAAATCATGATCTTCTCTTCCCCACGGATAGGTACGGCGGTTATCCGGATCCGTAAAACCGCAAAGTCCTGCTTCATCTCCGTAGTAAATCGTCGGCGCACCCGGCCATGTCATCTGAACAGCTACCGCCTCGCGCAGCACCGCTTTGTTGACATCCCAGTTGGCAGCCTCACTTCCCATCGTATTAACACGACCGACCTTCTTGTTCGTACGCGTCAGGAAACGGGAGTGGTCATGATTGGAAAGCTCATTCATCGCCACCTGATGGGCAGGTGTTGTAAAAGCTGCTCCGTGGTGAATCATTGCACCCCAGAAGCTGTCTGCATTTCCGTATAAATCTTCCCGGTAATCGTCACTGTGCTTCTGCATACCGGTCAAAAACCATGTCAGCGGTTCCATAAACGCATCGTAGTTCATCACGGTATCCCACTCACAGTTTTCAATCCACTCTTTCGGGGAACCGTAATGCTCTGCCAGCACGATAGCATTCGGGTTTGCCTCTCTGACCGCATCATGGAAATCTTTCCAAAAACGATGGTTCATCTCCGGCGAATGTCCCAGGTCCGCAGCCACGTCAAGACGCCATCCGTCTACGTTGTATGGCTCGGAAACCCATTTTTTACCTATTTCAAGCACATAATTGTACAGCTCCTGCGAGCCTTCATAATTGAGCTTCGGAAGCGTATCATGTCCCCACCATCCGTCATAGGTCGGATTGTAAGGCCATCTGTTGTCCTCATAAAAGCGGAAGAAATTCCGATAAGGACTCTCTGCCGATACGAATGCTCCTTTATCGTAACCTTCAAAATCTTCGTAAATCCGTTCACGGTCCATCCACTTATTAAAGGAACCGCAATGATTGAATACGCCGTCAAGAATAACCTTCATACCGCGCTTGTGGGCTTCTTCCACCAACTGCGCAAACAACGCATTGGAAGCCTCCAGGTTTTTCTTGTTGGCCACACGGTTAATATAGCGGGTCGCCTTGCGATTTTCATGCTCTCCCGGAGCAAGCAGGTCACCCTGATCATCTACAATCACACCAAAATGCGGATCGATATAATCGTAATCCTGAATATCGTATTTGTGGTTGGACGGAGATACAAACAGCGGATTAAAATAAATGACATCCACACCGAGATCCTGCAAATAATCCATTTTTTGCATAACACCGGCCAAATCTCCGCCGTAGAACTCGCGCACACCCATCATCGCCGGATATTTGTACCAATCCGTAACCTGATTGACATGTTCGCCGATATAATTGTACTCATCTGTCAATACATCATTGGACGGATCGCCGTTATAAAAACGATCCACATAAATCTGATACATAACAGCACCTTTTGCCCAATCCGGCGTATGCTGACCCGGTACCAGCGTAAATTTATAGTAATCCTGCGCTTCCTTCGTCACTCCGCGAAGATCGTAAATACAGGATGCTTTTCCGTTATGAATCTCGAAAAAATACTCTATCTTCTCTGCACCGAGCTGCACTTCAATCTGATAAAAATCAAATTCTTCCGTCTGCTCCACCTTATCCATAACAATCTTTTCATCATTTTGCACATAAAATACATAATCCACATTATTTTTCGCCGTACGGAAACGGATTTTCACCGTCTCATGCGGTTTCGGCTCCGGAGGAATCACATAATCCCCGGTCATATCGGAAAAAAGAGCTTTTTTATTAAAGACAGGTCTCATAGAAGTGATATATTTTAAATTTCTCTCTACTTGATAGAGCTGTTTGTCATTCATAATATAAACCTCCGCATTTCCTCTCTATTTTATAGTATATGCATCTTTAATTCAATAAGTTTTTACCCCTAAAAGGTCGAAAGACCGGTTAACAAGTTAACCGGCCTTTCGGAGAAGGTATTTCTTTCTTATGGGGTATAGCAAAAAACTATGTAATGTATTGGGGGGTTACAAGTGTATTCTAGCAAAGGGTATCTATAATGTCTAGTCTCACATTTCACAAAATTGACAAAAACATTGTTTGTTTTTTGTCTATTATTCACAAAAGCAAGAAAAGCATGTCAATAGCAGACACGCTTTTCCTCGGTTTTATTGTAAATTATCTACAAATAACGCCTCGAATTCATCTCTCGTGATACGCTCCTTCTCAAGAAGAAGATCCGCACAGGAGTGAAGAACATCAATATTTTCGTTGATGATATCTTTCGCTTTATCGTAACATTCGGCAATGATACGTTTCACTTCCTGATCAATCTGGCTCGCAACCGCCTCACTCATACTCTTAGTATGGGCAAGATCACGGCCGATAAACACTTCATCGCTGTCATCCTCGTAATTGACGGTACCGATCAAATCCGACATACCGAATCTTGTTACCATCTTTCTGGCTTCGCTTGTGGCCTTCTTAATGTCGCTGGATGCACCTGTGGTAATGTCGTCAAAAATGATTTCTTCCGCAATTCGGCCGCCGAGGGACACCATAATATCCTGAAGCATCTGTCCCCGCGTCATAAACATGTCATCCCGCTCCGGAAGAGGCATTGTATATCCGGCCGCCCCGATTCCCGTCGGAATAATGGAAACCGTATAAACCGGTCCCACATCCGGAAGCACATGGAACAGTATCGCATGTCCCGCCTCGTGGTATGCGGTAATTTTCTTTTCCTTATCAGAAACGATACGGCTCTTCTTTTCAGCTCCGATTCCGATTTTAATGAAAGCCTTTTTCACATCTTCCTGTTGAATGTAATGTTTATTCTGTTTTGCCGCAAGAATCGCCGCCTCGTTTAACAGGTTCTCCAAATCCGCTCCCGTAAATCCGGCCGTCGTCTGCGCAACCTGTTTTAAATCCACATCTTCCGCCAGCGGTTTATTTTTTGCATGAATTTTGAGTATATCTTCTCTGCCGCCCACATCCGGTCTGCCGACACCGATTTTACGGTCAAATCGTCCCGGTCTGAGAATCGCCGGATCGAGAATATCCACACGGTTCGTCGCCGCCAACACAATGATTCCTTCATTTTCCGCAAAGCCGTCCATCTCAACCAGCAACTGGTTCAGTGTCTGCTCTCTCTCATCATGTCCGCCGCCCATACCGGTACCACGGCGTCTCGCCACTGCATCAATCTCATCGATAAACACAATACACGGATGATTCTTCTTTGCTTCATCAAATAAATCCCGCACTCTGGATGCACCGACACCGACAAACATCTCCACGAAGTCCGATCCGGAAATTGTAAAAAACGGAACATTTGCCTCCCCGGCGATAGCTTTGGCTAACATTGTTTTACCGGTTCCCGGCGGTCCTTCCAAAAGAACACCTTTCGGAATACGCGCTCCGACTTTTGAAAATTTCATAGGATCTTTCAGGAAATCAACGATTTCCTCCAAATCCTCCTTTTCCTCCTGAAGTCCTGCCACATCTTTCAGCGTCAGCTTTCCTTCGCCGATTCCTATTATACGGGCTTTGGATTTACCGAAATTCATCATTCTTCCGTTGCTTCCGCCCCCACCGGAATGACTGTTGATCATTGAGAAAAAGAAGATAAACACAATAAACACGACAAGAATCGGAAGCACATAATACATGAACCAATTCTCACTCGGCATATCCTGCATAATCACAGGAACATCCTTTATCCCGCGAAAAACATCTTCCACTTCCGTCACGTCGGAAACATACAATTCTTTTATATTTCCGTCCTCTGTCTCAACATAAACCGTACCGGTCGGAACTTCGCTGTTAGGCGCAATCGTCACGGAAACAATATTTGCCTCATCAAAGTCCTTCATAAAATCATTCCAGTTATAACCTGTTTCACTGTTTCGCACCGTACTGATCCAGATTGCAATTCCCAAAAGAATCAGAATGACCAGGAAGTATCCTCCGACACCTTTTGACTTATTATTTTCGTCCATCTTAAAAAACCTTTCTTTATCCTTTTATTCTTCAAACTCCACAACTCCGATATACGGGAGATTGCGATACTTCTGTGCATAGTCAAGTCCGTAACCTACGACAAACTCATCCGGAATCGTATAACCGTTATAATCAATCTTAACCTCAACCACGCGGCGATCCGGCTTATCCAGCAGTGTACAAAGCTTCAGGGATGCAGGACCTCTCTCCGCAAGCATCTTGAGCAAATGACTGAGGGTGCGCCCCGTGTCAATGATATCCTCCACCACAATGACATGTCTTCCTAAAATGGATTCCTCCAAATCTTTCACAATCTTAACCTGTCCACTGGATGTTGTCGACATCCCGTAACTGGAAGCCGACATGAAATCTATCGTAACCGGAACGGTAATCCGCTTGGACAGCTCACACATAAAATAGCTGCCACCGCGTAAAATTCCGATGATATGAATCTCTTTTCCCTCGTAATCACGATTAATCTGTTCTGCAAGCTCTCGGATTCTCGCTGACACTTCCTCCTCGGAATACATCACTCTGATTTTTTCTGCCATCTCTTTATCCTCCCGTAACCGTTATCTCCAGTATTCTTTTCGTATTTTCATCTGTTTTTACATAATTGCTGATTCGCTTTCCCACGAAGTAAAGCATATGGCTGCCCGACGCAACAAGGATACTCTTCCTCCGTTCGTCGGCCGGAATTTTTTCGTTTACCATATAATCTTTCACATATTTTTTATTTTTATGATTAAAATAAAAAAAATCATTCTCCATAGGTGTCCGCACTGTCAGCGGCTCTTCTATTTTATCATAATCCAGCCATTTCGTATATGTTTTTGTCGGAATGTCTGCATTTCGGTCAAAATCCATCACTCGAAAAGCAATTCTTTTTCCGTCCGGAAGCGGCAGCTGCACACCTTTTGCAAGCTCCGCCGGATTCACATTTACACAGAATGATTCTTCCCGGTCATCTCCCTGCTTTCCGCAAGAAAAAATCAGTTCCCGGTAACTTTTTTTCACTTCGATTCCATAGGGAAGATTGCACACACTACCGACCTGAAGACCGGCCAGCTTCTGCACCGCTTCTACATGCACTGCCGAAATGTCCTTTTTACTCCCTGCAAGATCGGTAATACAGAAACGGATCACCTCTCCCGTCAGATACGGATGAACTTCTTCAAAGATTTTATCGAAAAGCCGGACACAGCCCTGTTCTGATTGAGATCTGTCCGCATAACCGGCCACCGTCTTTCGCACCTGTTCCTGCAGATAATCTCTGGCCTCCAGCACAATCTGCCCGGTGCGCGCAATGTGTCCGGCCGCTCCTTCACACACCTCTTTTTCAAGCATCGGCAAAACATTATGTCGGATGCGGTTTCTGGAATATGCAGTCTGCGCATTGGTCTCATCCGTCATATATTCTGATTTTATTTCACTCAGGTAACTCTCTATATCTGCTCTGCTCACGGAAAGAAGCGGACGAATGATGTTGTCTCTGACCGGAGAAATACCGCTCAGTCCGTCCACCCCGGTTCCTCTGCACAAATGGAACAATATAGTTTCCGCCTGATCATCCATATGGTGAGCCACGGCTATCTTTTCTGCCTCTGTTTTTTGTGCCGTCTCTGCAAAAAAATCATACCGGACCTTCCTGCCTGCTTCCTCCGTTGTCATCCCGTTTTCACGGGCTACAGCGGCCACATCCGTGCGCAGCACATGAACCGGAACCTGTTCCCGCTCACACAGTCTCCGCACAAACTCTTCATCCCGCAAAGCACTTTCCCGGAGCATATGGTTGATATGAACCGCCTCAATAGAAATGCCAAGCTCACCTTGCAATGCAAGGAGCACATAAAACAGGCAGACAGAATCTGCCCCTCCCGACAATCCGACAAGCACTTTGTCTCCCGGGTTAGTCATATGAAATTTTTGCATGTAGGCGGACACTGCTTTTATCATCAACTGTCCTTTTTTATTCTCAATACTCATAGTCCCAATATAGCCTTTTTACGGCTAAAATGCAACCGGAAGAGCTCCTTTTTCACACAGTCCGACAGCAAGTATTGTCATGTCATCACGTATCACTCCGCCTCCCGCCCGTATCGCCATCTGCAATATACTCATAGATAAATCCGACAGGGTTTTATCCGCAAAACCGCTGATGCAGGAACGAAACATTTCCATATTGTCATAAAGCTGCTCCATAATTCCGTCAGAGGCAAGAATCATAATATCCTGGCTCTGCAAAAAAATTGTCTCCGCGTAACCTTCGATGCGGGGATTGATTCCCAAAGAAAGCCGGTCCGCAGCAAATTCCCGCACCTCTTTACCACGAACCAAAAAAGAGGACGCAGAACCGTTTTTATAAATTTTGCATTCTCCCGTATACTGATTCAGCTCCATCAGATCAAGCGAGACACTCCTCTCACCCCTGTGCTGCAGATAAAGCATCTCGTCACACATATGAATACAATTTTTTACCGCGAGGCCGGATTCCACATGCCGTTCTACCATCATAAGAACCTTCTCACTGTCCTCACAGGCTCTTTCTCCGCTTCCCATCCCATCGGCAATGGCTGCGATATAAGTTCCGTCCCCGAATTCCCGCATCAAAAAGTTGTCCCCGGACACCTCCTCCCCCTCTTTTGTCACTTTTGCAAATCCCCCGTATATTTGAAAGGAGGGCTCCTCCTGAAAACAAAACGTCGTCCATTCATCCCTGACATAAAAATGTCCCTCCGAGGGCGGAAGCATAGGAATATGTAAAACTTCCGTCAACAACCGGGCAATATCATCCGCATCATAATATGTCCGCTCTCTTGCCCGGAGAAGCATCCCAATCTCTGTATATCCGTTTCTGTTTTCTGTCTTGTAAAATTCTTTTATCTCTATGCCTGCGTTTATGAGCTCCTTCACAATTTTCCGCTCCTGTTTTTCCGCCAGGACAGACCCGCTTAGATTCGGTCGCGCCAGACCTGCCAGCTGCGAGGCCGCGCTGCGCAAAAATCTAAAAAAAATCGCTTTCTGGCTGTCGATTTCCTTTTGCGCAAACAAGTCTGCCCTGGTCACATAGCACTCGTCTCCCTTTTCCTCCTCGGGCAAATAGGATTCCGCAATTTCATTGAGCAATGCTGCATATTCCGTCACACGGCTTTTGGTAAACTCCGACAAGATTTCCCTCTCTTCCATATTTGACTCCTCCTCATCAAAACTTTGTCCACATCTATTCTCACCGACAAGTATATCGAAAAGTTCCTTCGGAATTTGTCAAAGAAACACCCCATATCCCCTTAAAATTGCGACAAAAAAATAAAGTATATCTGCTTCTTTGTGCAAACATACTTTATTTTTGTAATTTAAATAAAATTTCGTCACTATGTACCAAACCGAGTTTCTCCTGCGCAACTTCTTCCACATAAGAATCCGTTTGGACATATTTTTTTAATTCTTCCAGCTCCTTCGCTCTCTCTTCCTGTATCGTAATCTGCTGTTGCAGTTCCGCTTTCTTCAACGCATATGCATCCTGCTTGCTCTTTAAATTCCTTCCGGAAAAAGACACAAGTACCAGCATAATGGAAAGTACGACAAAAATGAGAGCCGCATCGAACCGGTTTTGTTTCTTTTTGCGATGAATATTCCGACTCATGGGTTTCCCTCTTTTTTCTGTTTTTTGTGTTTACATAAAATTATCTTAAACCCTTTTATGTTGCCCGTCAACTTCTTTTTTGACTGCAAAAACACGTCCCCCAAAGCCTTTTTCACTCTTGAAAATGCCGATTTTACAAGCATTAGTGGCGGAGTAAATATTGCAACCACAAGATGTAGTATATGCCCCAATATTGTTGACATAAAAATTACCAATTTGTCTCCAAAAATTTTTTTATAAAAAAGCATTCCAATGAACAGACCGAACACCGCAAACCAGCGCAAGGCGCCCTGGTTCATGTGATAGAGCAAAAAGAAAAGAGTAGCGGAGACAAAAATCCAAAACAAAATATCTTCCAATGCCACAAAAAAATAGTTGTGTTTTATCACCCTTCGGACTACCCGCAGGGCATCGTAAACCGCCGTGATAACAATCCCCGCGAAAAAGCAACTGGCCCAAAGAACACTCTCATTGATTACATTCGCACTCATTATCTGAATAATTTGCCCAAAATGGACTCTCCTTTTCCGCCGTAATTATTTACATCCGAATAAGTAAGCGAATCTATTTTCCCTTCGATATCCACCTCACCCTTTTCCAGGGTCAACCGGTTAACATGCAGATCACTTCCTTTGATCATCAGCATCCCCTGGTCTGTTTCCAAAAGAATCTCCGACAGATCAAAGGATAACACATCCGAAACTCCGCTGACGAGACAGGTTCTCCGGTTTGTCATCATAATTTTGTGAGCGCGCTGCTTGATTTCCTCCATAAATGTTCCTCCCATTCCTATCATTTAGCACAGAGTACGTTATCTAAATATATGAATACGATTGCGCATTTATGAAAAAATGTCCCGCTATACATAGCGGAACATTTCTTTTGCTTCTTCCTTGCGGACTGTTTCCTGCACAGCCACAACCTCTACTTTTACTTCTTTGTCCCCGAAACTGATTGTAATCTCGTCGCCGACTTTTACTTCCGTTCCGGCCTTAGCTACCTTGTCGTTGATCTTAACACGCCCTGCATCACAGGCCTCATTTGCAACGGTGCGTCTTTTGATAAGACGCGATACTTTTAAATATTTGTCAAGTCTCATGGTATTCCTTTCACAAAAAAAGCTGTAACACATCTGTGCTACAGCTTTCGTTTACTCTAATTAAGCGTTTACTAAATCTTTTAATGCTTTACCAGCTTTGAATTTAGGTGCTTTAGAAGCAGCGATTTTCATCGGTGCGCCACTCTGTGGGTTTCTTCCTTCTCTAGCTGCTCTTTCAGATACTTCAAATGTACCGAATCCTACTAACTGGATTTTTCCACCTTTCTTTAATTCTTCAGAAACAACATCTGTGAAAGCTTTTAATGCGTTTTCTGTATCTTTCTTTGATAATCCTGCCTGATCAGCCATAGCTGCAACTAATTCTGCTTTGTTCATTTTGAACTCCTCCTCTTATTACTGAGTATTTTATTTTATTTGCCATTTCTCTCTCTTGGGAAATGCCTAATACTATTTATATCCCTTTTTCCCCTTGTTGTCAAGGAAAAAAAGGCATTTTTCAAGGTTTTTTGGACTACTCTTCCTTTTCTAAACTGGAGAAAGAATATCTGACATCTTTGTCAGTATCATCCACTTCAAGAGAGTAACTCCTTGTGACATAACCATTCTTGCGCACCGACACGGTGTAAGTACCGCTTTTTTTTGCAAAATCCGTCGGAATCACACCAATGTACTTTCCATCCACATAAAGTTCGGCACCTTCCGGCGCATCAATATACACCTTATTTCCGTCGCCGGAAGGTGTAGCAACCGCATGGTTACCGCTGACAGTATCTTTGTCGTCTTTATCGTCCGGCTCTTTGTCGTCATCGGATTCTTCCTGTTTTTCTTCCATATCAATGCTGATATTGGCCATCTCCTGACCGACCTTGATATAGCGCGAAAGAGTGCTGTAGCCTTCCGCAGTTACCTCAATATGATGTATTCCGTAGGAAAGGTTTACCACACCGCTGTAATCCGTCTCCTGACCGTCAATCTTCAAAACTGCCCCCGACGGATTGATTGTGAACACAATACCGCCCACCTTGTCCTCATCCTGATCTTTCGGAATCAGATCCGAAACATCTACCTGAGTCTCTTCGTTCGCTTCGACAGAAATCTGCTTTGTCCCGGAAATATCGTCACAGGAAATAAGCATGTCATAGGATCCTGCCGGAACAACCAAAAGCATATCCTTCTCGACCTTCTTTATAATCGACTGGCTAAGTTCAACCCATCCTCCTTCAAACGGTTCCGCATTGATCAAACGCACATAACCGTGTCCGTTGGAAATTGTAATGCTTTTAATCGTATGATCTGTGCTCGTAACACGAAGCGTATCCACCTCGTTGATATCCATGAGTGTAAAAACCTCTCCGCCTATCAGAACCGGCGCTCCGTCGTCAATGGCATATTGTTCCCCGTTCATCTCGAAGGTAAGCGCCCTGCGGTTGATTGCAAAGGACGTCACATCCTCCGTTACCACAGCGGACTTGTCCAGCCATATATTCTTGGCCTTTTTCTCGTCTTTGATAAACGTAACTTCCGCTATATCCCCCTCCGTCAGCTGTCCGACAACAAGCTCCTCATCATATCTGCTCTTAATCCCCGTGGAATTGTCATAGGATAAGGTATAACTTTTCCCGACAGAACTATTATAAAATGTAATTTTCTGTTTCGCTTCATCTATTTTCTGAATCACCGCCCGGTCCAGAGAATCCGCCAGCGGAATCTTTGCTTCACTCTCCGGAAACAATTCCTGCTGCACTTCGGTCTCCTCCGGCCCTGTTGTGCCCTGGCCGCTCAACCCGCAGCCGCACAGGCAAAAAACAGCGCAGAAAATAAAGAGCCGCATGAAATATTTCTTCATTTGCAGTCTTCCTTTCTGCGCTAAGTATAGCATACACTATCTGCATGTTTCCAGCCATTTATTTAAAAAGAGCTGTCTTTTCTCTTCCTTCTCCTCAAAGGATGCAAGCTTCTCCTGCTGTCTTCTTGCGGGTACAGACTTTCTCCGGTTCAGGTAGCCGTTGGCAATTTTCCAAAATTTTTCAGGATATAGAAATCTTGCATAAAGGTAACTTTTTTCTTCCCGTTCCAGCGGAATCACCTCTTCATATCCTTTCAACATTTCTTCCGCCATCACATAGGACCAGTTATTTTTCTCCAAGATTTTCCTCATAAACAGATAAACATCCTTTAATTGCAGATGTGCTCCCATCTTTTCGAAATTGATAAAAGCCACTTTCTTTCCGGTCAAAAGAGTATTATGCTGCGTGCAGTCACCGTGAACCAACATTTTTTCCTTCACCTGCATATCACGGAGTTTTACCAGACAGGATTCGTCCAGAAAGGAGCAAGCCACCGCCGCCTGCTCCAAATACCTGTCATAGGATGCAAGAAAGGCAAGTTCAAACTCTTCTTTTCTCGGACTTTTACGGATATAATTTCTGGTACGGACAATCTCCGCCGTACGCCTCCCGAAATCCTCCTGCAAATCATCCGGTTTGTAAAAATCATCCGGTCTATCCGGCAAATTGATATTCCTCATGGCAAGATGCAGTTCGGCAAGAGCACGTGACGCAGCCCTGCATTCTTCCCGGCTTGACACATCACACTCTCTTCCCTCTACATATTTTTTTACGATGTATTTTTTCCCTTCATAGTCACTGCAAAAAAGCTCTTCCTCCGCCGTTCGCACAATCAAATCCAGCGGACCGTCATACCTTTCCGCCACTTTCAAAAGCACCATTTCCTCCAGCTGCAGGTGGTCCTGCGGACCGTTATATTCCATCAAGGCAACTGTGCCTTTGTCGGTTTCCGCAATAATTGCACCTCTGCCTTTTCTTGTTTTTTCTATAATAAAATCATATTTTTCAAATAAGGAAACTGCTCTGTCATTCATAAAAAAACCCCTTCATAAGATGTCTTATTTATCTTATGAAGGGCCTCATTAAAAAATGCTCTTTGATGCAATTTGAAGTAGTTTTTCTTTTTCATTTTGGGTCGGATCCGCTATTACCGTCTCCAAAAGCTCTTTGAGCATCTCTCCCAGCTGCGGTCCCGGCTTCATACCGAGCGCAATCAAATCCTGCCCGGTAACTGCCAAATCCTTCATTTGGAAACAATCTCCCTGCTTTTTGATCTGCTCATATATTTCCCGTAACTCTGAAAGCTCAGCCAGTTTCTCCTCCCTTTGATAGGTGCTCTGCGCCAGAGTATCTGCTTTTTTTACTTCCAGGAGCATCAAAAACAATTCTTCGCCGAGCTCATTCAATGCCTTTCTGACACCTTTGGCATTGGCACTGATTTTATGGTCATGCCAGTAGGTGAGTTTTTTTACTTTAAACAATGTGTCATTGTCGAATTTGAGCTGTCTCAGTATGGTTTTTGCATAGTCTTCCGAAACAGTTGCATGTCCGTGAAAATGATCCGTTCCATCGTCATCTGTCGTCTTTGTATCCGGTTTTCCCATGTCATGAAACAGCATTGTGAGTCTGAGCACTTTGTCTGCCCCGGTCTGTTCCATCGCATGCACGGTATGCATACCGACACTGTATGCATGGTGCGGATTGTTCTGCTCCGTCTCCATCATGCGGTCAAACTGTGGCATAATCACGCCTGTGATACCGGATTCATAAAGTACACACATATGCTCCGGATGATCGGAAACAAGGAGTTTTACAAGCTCTGTCTGGATTCTCTCCGCACTGATGTTTTTAAGATTCTGTGCCATATCTTTTATGGCCGACAGCGTTTTCTCCTCGATGGCGTAGCCAAGCTGTGCTGCAAAACGAACCGCACGCATCATACGAAGAGCATCTTCCGTAAAGCGCTCCTTCGGGTCACCCACCGCACGGATGATTCCTTTTTCTAAATCCTGTATTCCGCCGAATTCATCCACCAATCCGTTCTTTTCATTATAAGCCATGGCGTTGATGGTAAAATCCCGCCGTTTTAAATCTTCCACCAGATTTGCCGTAAAAGTGACTTCCTTCGGATGACGGCTGTCCTCATACTCTCCGTCCACCCGGTATGTTGTTACCTCATATCCGACATGATGCATCATAACCGTCACGGTACCATGCTGGATTCCCGTATCAATCGTGCGCGGAAACAGTTCCTTCACCTGCTCCGGAAGCGCGCTGGTGGTAATATCCCAGTCATTTGGCGCCTTCCCAAGCAGACTGTCCCTGACACATCCGCCGACTGCATAGGCCTCGTAACCGGCTTCTTCCAATGTATGAATAATCTTAGCTACGTCTTGTGGTAAGGTTATCATGGTAGGTCCTTTCCTTTAAATTAGTAAAAAATAAAATACCCCAGTATAAAAATACCCAAACATGCCAGATTCATGGCCGTAAAGGTAAGCATATAGGCCCCTCTTTTTTTCGGGTAAGCCTTGGCAAACGCTTTGTAGGAAATAAGGCTCGCCATGGAAGCAATAAGCGTTCCGAGTCCACCGATGTTTACACCGATAAGAAGCGAAGTAATGTCCGATGTGAAGCCCGAAAGCAAAAGCGCCGCCGGTACATTGCTGATCACCTGGCTTGTAAGCACAGCCACTATAAATTCCCTGCCCTGCATCCAGCCTTCCAGAAGTCCTGCCACACTTTCCATATTCCCCATATTTCCGACAAAAATGAAGAATCCGGAAAAAGTCAGCAGCAGACAATAATCCACTTTACAAAGTGTCTTTCTGTCCGCAAACAGCACGACCGGAATCGTTATCAGCAGTGCAACGGCAAATGAAATCACATCCGCCACAACAAGAATACTCACGAAAAACAATGCGACATATATCCCGGTAAGCACAACCCGTTTCCTCGTCCAGTATTGTACCGCCGGAAAAGTGATTCCTTCCATAGTCTCTCCCTTTGTTATCCAAAGACAACTCAGCGCCAAAAGCAACAGGGAAACAATCCACGCCGGAAACATGATTCCCAGAAACTGTCCGAGAGAATATCCTGCATAATCATACAAATATAAATTTTGTGGGTTTCCGATCGGCGTCAGCATGCTGCCGAGATTGGCCGCTATCGTCTGAAGCACAATGACAGCAATCATCTTATTTTCTTTTCCTGCCATGCGCAGCACTTCGACAGCAAACGGTACAAAAGTGATAAGTGCCACATCATTGGTAATCAACATAGAACTGAAAAAACATAAAAACACAAGGATAAAAACAACCTGCGAAAAGGATTTGACTTTTCGCATCAAAACACTTGCGATACCGGAAAACACACCGAGTCTTTTCAGCCCTTCCATCACAATCATCAGGCAGAGCAAAAGCGAAAGCACATGCCAGTTCATATAATCTGCATACGCAGCAGAAGGCGCAACAAAAAACATGGAAGCCACCGCCAGACATACCGCTACGGTAAGCACCACCTCTGCCTTGATAAAATCAACTATTTTTTTCATCTGTCTTTTCACAAACTCCTCAAGTCCTTACTGTGCAAAAAACGCATCAATTCCGTTGGCGATACCCTCCGCTAACTTTTGCTGATACTCTGCTGTGGCCATATTGGTATCTTCTGTCGGATTAGTCATATATCCCATCTCAACGATGGTGACAGGAACCTGACACCAGTTGATTCCGCTCATCGTATCCGTTTCCCATACATACTGCTTCTTGCAACCGGTAGCAGTCACTAACTGATCGAGCACATGGTCGGAAAGACTGCGGCTTTTCTCATAAATGGCCGGTGTGTAAGGATTGGATGCTGTCGGACAGATTGTCATCGCCCCGTTCACACCGGGATCCTCACTTCCGTTGGCGTGTATGCGCACAAAAGCCTCTGCACCCGCATTGTTGGCAATGGCTGCCCTTTCACTATTACTCATATTTACATCGTTGGTCTCCCTTGTCATGATTACCTCATAACCGCGGCTGACCAATATATCTCTCAGTTTTAGGCCAACCTGAAGATTCAACTCATATTCCGCAAGCCCCGTTGTACGTCCGCTTGTTCCGCCGGTTACTTTTGCTTTCATCTCGGCTGCGCCCGGACCGATCGGTTCCTTCTCGCTATTACCCTTTGTCTGGTGCCCCGGATCAATGGCTATCAAGTGACCTCCCGTCACCTGCGCGGTTTCTTCCTGTTGCTCTTCCTGCTGCAATTCTTCCTCTGCCGGTTCCCCAGTTTCTTCTTCCGAAGATTCATCCGTAGCTGACTCCTCATTTTCTTCTTCCGGTTCCGCCGTCTCCTGCGAAGTCTCTGCCTCAAATTCGTCATCTGTCGGAATCTCTTTCATATCCATCTCCGATTCTGTTTCCGCCGGTTCCTCCGGCTGCACCGTCTCCTCAACACTTGATTCTGTGACCTGCACAGTTTCTGTTTGTACATCATCGGCCCGTCCGCATCCGGCCATGCAAAATAGTAAGCATATGCTAACTATTATAATTGTAATGTAATTCCGTTTTCTTTTAGCCATTTTCTGTACTCCTTATAATCCGGTATAACATTCTCCACCTGCTTCCAAAACCGCGGAGAATGATTCATTTCTATCAAGTGACACAGCTCGTGCACCACCACATAATCCAGTACCTTCGGCGGTGCCAGCATCAATTTCCAGTTAAAGGACAATGTCCCTTTTGAGCTGCAACTCCCCCAACGGGTTTTCTGGTCCGCAATGCGGATTCTTTCATAGGTGACCCCCAGAAGCTGCGCATAATAATCTGCCCGCTTCGGAATATATTCCTTGGCCGCCTGACGGTAACGCTTTTCAAGCCCCGCCCGTTGCTCAGGCGTGTATTTGCTCTCACTCAGCGCCGCCTGCTGACTTCGAATCCGTTTTCTTTGTTTTTGAAGTTCTATCTTTTCAAAAATCCAATCCTGCTTTTCCCGGACCATAGTTTCTGCTGTCCGCACGCTTCCACGCAACGGTATCCGGACACTGACCTGTCCTTCTTCATTTATCACAATCCCGTAGCTCCTGCGTTTCGAGCGAATGACAGCACAGCTCACCCGCCTTCCGTCCGGTGCCTGCAGCTTTATTTCTTCCATAACGACCCTTTCTTCGTACGCCTCAGCATCTCATCGTATTGACGGTACATTTTCTGTACTCCGTTTTCCAACAGATAGTAATGCATAATGTAAGGAATCAAAAGCACCAATATCGCCGCAAACAAAAGAAGCAATCCCGGCTGAAAATTCATGACAAGTGCCACAAAAATCATAAATCCAAAGATAGCAAATGCTAACGTTACAAGCAGATGCACCAGTCTTTCATGCATAAAAAAATCAATTTGAATCAGGTGTTGTTTTATGAGCTCATCATAATCCGTCTCCTGCTTCTGCTCATCCTCTGCCAGAAGCTTGTCTATGTAATCCATGTAATTAACAATCCTGTTTTTCATGAAATTCCTTCTTTCTTTAACGTGCTCTTGCGCTCAGACAGGCAACAATATCATCCCTGTATTTTTCATGATTCGGCATTCCTCCGCCGATCCCTCCGGTTTTCGGCAAAATTAGCTTAAAGTAACTTCCGTTTTTCATTTTCAGAACACAATTCAACGAACCTGCCATACCCTTTTTTACATCGCAGCTTTGAATATCCTCCAAACGGAAACACTTTCCGACATCCCGAAGACGAATCGCCTCCGTCACCAATTCTATTTCATCCAATGATTTTACCGGTTTCTTATCAAACTCATACATATATCGATTTTCCTGACAATCCGCCACAATAAAATAGTTTTGTGTCACAGAGATATACAAATCATACATGGAATATTTTGTTTTGCTCACCGTCACGATTTCACCGTTTGCCTCCGGTAACAACTCGTCCTCGGTAAGAACGCAGTCTTTAAACGCACAAGTCACCGAAGATTCCTTTACTGCTGCATGAATTCCCGCAAGCATTGTCTCCCCGTCAGGTATGTATTTTTCAAGTGCCCTGCGCATATTTGCTTCCACAAAAATGTCTCTTGGATCTGTGGCCTGCGTACCGCCTTTACTTTTCTTCCCTGCAATATAAGCCGGCAACGCATGTCCAAAAGTAAGAACCAAAAAGAATATTCCTACAAGAACGGCAATCTGCGAAAGCTGCACAATGGTTTTATCTACCGGATTCATTCCTTTCGACATGAAAAAAAGATACGCAAAGACACCAAAGCATATCAATGATACTACAAAACCGAAAAGTACTCGGCCAAGTCCGCTGTTTTTATTGTTGCTTCCGTAACTCATAAAAAACTCTCCTTTGTCTAAATCATTATATTTTATTTTCAAAAAACATCGAAAAGGGCAGAACGCACAATACGTGTCTGCCCTCGATGCCTATTTATTTCACAAGTCGAACGGTTTCTCTCGCGATAGCAAGCTCTTCGTTGGTCGGAACTACCCACACCTGTGTCTTGCTGTCCTCTGTGGAAATACGGATTTCCTCCCCGCGTTCATTGTTGGCAACCGGATCAATTGTTACCCCAAGGTAACCAAGATACTGGCATGCTGTAGTACGGGCAGCAATGTTATTTTCGCCGACACCGGCTGTGAACACAATCGCATCCACACCGTTCATAGCTGCCACATATGCACCGATATATTTCGCTACACGGTAACCCCATGTCTCCAGAGCTGCCTGAGCTTTTTCATTTCCGGAATCCGCTGCATTGCCCAGATCACGGAAGTCACTGGAAAGTCCGCCCGACAAACCGAGCACACCGGATTTTTTATTACAGATATCAATGATTTCCTGCACGGTTTTTCCTTCTTTTTCTGCCAGGAAACTTACAATAGCAGGGTCGATATCACCGGAACGTGTTCCCATAATCAAACCTTCCAGCGGAGTAAGTCCCATGGATGTATCTACACACTGTCCATGGAGAACTGCAGATACAGATGCACCGTTGCCGAGATGGCAAACGATAATCTTGAGATCCTCGCGCTTCTTTCCCATGAGCTCAGCTACACGGTTGCTAACAAAGTCATGGCTTGTACCGTGGAAACCGTAGCGTCTCACTTTATACTTTTCATAATATTCATACGGAAGTCCGTAGAGATAAGCTTTCTTTGGCATCGTCTGATGGAACGCCGTATCAAATACTGCCACCATAGGTACATTCGGCATAATTTCCTTGCAGGAGTTGATACCGATTAAGTTGGCCGGATTGTGAAGCGGAGCAAGATCATTGCACTTTTCAATCGCTTCTATCACCTCATCCGTAATAATGACGCTGCTGGCAAAATTTTCACCGCCGTGTACGATTCGGTGTCCCACCGCACCGATTTCATCCAAAGAGCTCACAACACCGACTTCCGGATCTGTCAATTTGTCAATTACAGCTGCTACCGCCTGTGTATGGTCTGTCATATCAATCTCTGTTTTAATCTTATCACCCTCACCGGCCTGATGCGTAATGGCACTTCCGGCAATACCGATTCTCTCGCAGAGACCTTTTGCCAACACTGCTTCACTTTCGCTGTCAATCAGCTGATATTTAAGAGAAGAGCTTCCGCAGTTAATTACTAAAATATTCATAATAGTTACCTTCTTTCTGATTATCATTGTCTGTATATAATAGGTATTTTATACGAAAAATCCCGCGTCTGCAACAGACGCGGGCGGAAAATATTTCTTTTTTACTAACGATTCAAAGAAATTATCGTACTACACAAAGAAACAAAAGCCAGCAATACGCTTATCACTGTAACGGACTTCCTTTTTGTTTCGTCCATCTTCCCGTACAAATAATAACTCAGGCAAATCAGCACAATCCAGAACGGATAATAGGTACGATTACCCGACGCATAAATTGTCGGCGAAAATCCCATAATCAAGCGGGAAACAAATCCCACACCGAAAACAAAAATAAGCACAAGCGATTTTTTTAAATCCGTTTCCAAAAGATACAAATCTACAATGACCGTTATAATCACAACAAAAAAAAGCAGCAAAGGAAACCATCTGTTTCGCAAATCATAATTGCTCAAATCGATTACACCATATTCTCCTACTGATTCAAACAAATATTTCATTGTAGGGAAAATTGCAAGGACACCTTCTTTAAACAGTCCCAGCGCCATAGAAAAAACGAGGGGTATCGATCCTAAAATGCATTGAACAAAGCTTCCGTCACTTACTAGACACACAAACAACACAGCAACAAAAACAAGCCATAAAGCATCCCCTTCAAACAACAAATGTTCCATCGTTGTCGAGAATCCCATATCAAATTTTTGCAATGCAGTTAAACCGATATATTCCGGAAATTTGTCACCGATTTCCACCAAAACACGATTATTCCCACCTTCGCCCAGCAGCATAAACAAAATACAACCGACAGCCAACACAAACATTAGCCAGGGATAACTTCTCCTTCTCTCATTTTTCAAAGAAAAACAGCAAATTAAAAACAGCGCACCATTCATAAGCAGAGCAGTTTGTTCCATATTACAGGCAAATACAAGCAACAATGCCCCCACTAATTTCAACAACCACTTACTGTTTTCCTTCAACACAATACAGACACACCATACACCTGCCGCCATAGGCCAAAGATAATAGATGCAAGTCACCGTAAAGCCTGCATCGAGGAAACAAGCATATGGAATTACAAAGAAAAGAGAAACCAAAAATATTTCGTCCAAATGATTTTCTTTGTTGCCTACGAGCAAATTTTTTATACCGAATAACAACATAAAGAAAACGATGGCATTGAACATTTTAAACAGCATCATCGGTTTCGACAGTATGCCGACCGCCGTCACATCAATCAATATGCGGTTCGACCATGTTTCAAAATAATATTTCATGTATTCATAAAGAGACTGCATCTGTAATGCCGCCTGATAAGCCGGTTCATCCCCGGTTGTTGACTGAATCAAGAATTCTATTGCAACCCATACAGCAAAAGCAATAATCAAAACATAATTATCTTTTGTCCATTTTTTAACATTTGTCACAGCTAACTTTCATCCTTCCCAATATAGATATCCAAATGCGTTAATACACCGTATTTCCCGTTACCTTTATCAACAAAACACACTTGATACCTATGGTTATCCAAGTCTGCTTTCTCCGTGTTTATCCTACATGTAAATCCAAAATGCGAAGTGGGTGAATATTTTTCTTTTTCGTCTTCTCGCTCCGTAAACTGTGTCGGAACTTCATAGATTACATCATTTTCTATATCAAGAAGTGCAACCGTACAATTCCACGGTCTTTCCACATCACCATACCAATAAAAATAACCGGATAATCCCATGTACGAATCACCATACCATGTATGTTCTATTTCATAGCAGGCATTTTCATTGACAAGACAACCCGTTGTATTTATCTCTCGCACATAGGTATATTCCTGTATACGCAGCAAACAATATAAAAGAAACATGACTACAAATGACAAATATATTGCTATAATTCCTTTTCTTTTGTCCATACCTGTAAAACCCTTCTTGTGTGCAACCAAATGGTTGCATTTTTTCACGAATTATACCACCGTATGGTAACATTTGTCAAACAAGCAACTCGGCACCTTAAAGGAGCATCTATTATTTGTATGAAATGGCAACGATTTGAAGATATAAGAATAGATCATGATCTGACGCAGCAACAGGTTGCTGATATTCTGAACTGTCAAAGAGAAGTGTATCGAAGATACGAAAAGGGCATTCGTGAAATGCCCCTTTCCTACGCCATTATCTTGGCTAAGTATTATCATGTATCTCTCGATTATTTGACAGGGTTAAGCGATGACGCAACCACGCGCTGATTTTAGTACGCTCTTCCCCAATAAACCATCTTTGTTGCAGGCTTTCCGCAGCATACACATGTATCTGCAATATGTTCCTGCTCCCATGGCATACAACGGCTTGTTACGCTTAGTTTTTCTTTGATCTCATCCTCGCAGGCCTGATCCTCACACCACATAGCTTTTACAAATCCGGATTTTTCTGTAAAGAGTTTCACAAATTCATCCATATCATGAGCCACATATGTGTGCTCTTCTCTGTGCGCTCTTGCATGTTCAAGCATTTCAACCTGCATCTTGTCAAGAAGCTCTACTACCTTTGTCTCAATCTCATCAAGACTGCACTCAATTTTTTCGCGTGTGTCACGACGAACGAGAACACATTTGTTTGCCTCGATATCCTTCGGACCGATCTCTACACGTACCGGAATTCCGCGCATCTCACACTCGGAGAATTTCCATCCCGGACTCTTATCTGTATCGTCCACTTTCACGCGGAGACCTTCTTTTCCTGCTGCTGCAAGACGATCTTTGAGCTCAAACGCTTTGTCAAGCACACCTTCTGCCTGCTGGCGAATCGGAATAATCATAACCTGTGTCGGCGCCACTCTCGGCGGAAGTACAAGACCGGAATCATCACCGTGTACCATGATGATGGCACCGATAAGTCTCGTTGTCATTCCCCAGGAAGTCTGATGTGCATACTGAAGTTTGTTGTTTTTGTCTGTATACTGAATGCCGAATGCTTTCGCAAAACCGTCACCGAAGTTGTGGCTGGTTCCTGACTGAAGCGCCTTTCCGTCATGCATCAACGCTTCGATGGTGTAGGTCGCTTCCGCACCTGCAAATTTTTCTTTCTCTGTCTTACGACCTTTGATTACAGGCATAGCAAGAACGTTCTCGCAGAAATCTGCGTATACGTTCAGCATCTGAACGGTTCTCTCTTCCGCTTCCTGTGCTGTTGCGTGTACGGTATGACCTTCCTGCCATAAGAACTCACGGCTGCGAAGGAACGGTCTTGTCTCCTTTTCCCAGCGCACTACCGAACACCACTGGTTGTAGTTCTTCGGAAGATCGCGGTATGACTGAATTTCATTTTTATAAAAATCACAGAACAATGTTTCGGAAGTCGGTCTGACACACATTCTCTCCTGAAGCGGGTTAAGTCCTCCGTGTGTCACCCAGGCTACCTCAGGCGCAAATCCTTCCACATGGTCTTTTTCTTTCTGAAGAAGACTCTCCGGAATGAACATCGGAAGATAAACATTTTCCACGCCTGTCGCTTTGAACATTGCGTCGAGCTGCTTCTGAATCAGCTCCCAAATTGCGTATCCGGCCGGTTTTAAAACCATACAACCCTTTACGCTCGTGTAATCGATGAGTTCCGCTTTCTTTACCACATCTGTATACCACTGGGCAAAGTCCACATCCATCGCAGTGATAGCTTCTACTAACTTTTTGTCTGCCATTTTGTTTCTCCTTTTCGCATTTTATTTGTCCAAGGCGCTGCCCATCAAAAAAGGATGATCACGCCTATCCATCCCAAAGGGACCGAAATCTCGGCGGTACCACCCTAATTAGTGTTCATACACTCTGCTCATAAACCGTTAACGCCGGCACTACGCTGTATTTTCATACAGAGCTCCGAGGTAGGTTCGACTGCTGCCCCGTAAGAATCTCTCACCAACGATTCTCTCTCTTTGACGGTTTCACAATGTACTGATCCTCTTCATCGCTGAAATCTTATAATTCTCTACTGATTGTAGAAAAGGTTTTGTTTTTTGTCAAGCTATTTTCTTATTCAGATACGTTCTCTCCCGCCTCCTCTTGTGGCAGGAATTTTTTATAAATTTCTACATGGTCGTAAATGCATCTCCAGCTGCTGGTGGAATCCGCTGTCACGCAGATGTATTCATTTTCTTCGCCGTCCAAAGTGCAACTGGCCGCACAGCTTCCGGACTCTACCACATAGCCTGTCTTTCCGGCAAGCACAAAACCGCCCGCATCCTTATCCTCAATGCGGCGCAAAAACCAGTTGGAAATGTTGATTCCTTCCGGGTGCTGCTCGGTAAACGTAGTCGTATATTTCTTGGCTGACAATACTTCTCTGCACAGTTCATTATCAAGCGCCGCCTGCAAAATAATCGCCATATCGTAAACGCTGCAATAGTGGTTTGCGTCGTAAATGCCCACGCAGTTGGTAAAATGTGCACTTTCGGAAAGTCCCAGTTCCTCCAGCTTCGCATTCATAAGCTCCACAAACTTCTCCTGTGATCCGGCCACATACTCAGCAAGCCCCACAGCAGCATCTGCGCCGGAAGGAAGAACCGTACCGTAAAACAAATCCTTTATCTTTACGGTTTCTCCCACTTCCCAACCGACAATACTGCAGTCATTTTTATAGCTGTAATCTGCAATCTCCTGCGTGAGTGTGAAGGTGTCCTCCAAATCGGTCACATGCTCCGCTGCCACCAAAACGGTGAGCACCTTCGTCATGGACGCAGGGTTAATAATCGTCTTCGGATTGCGCTGTGCAATAATATTTCCGGTCTGTGTGTCAACCAAAATCGCGTAGGAACTGATCACCTCACCCGGAACCGATGTCGTCGCATCCGTGGCGGTAGCTACATAAGCTTCCGGAATCTCCTGCGTAGAGGTCGTTGGCGAAGAAGTTTCCTCCGGCTTACTTTCTCCCGATGCAACATCCGGACTCTGCCCGGTCACCGCAGCTTCCGGTTCCTCGGAGAGCGATTCTTTCTCCGCCTGCAAATCTCCCTGCCCCGGCGCATACACCGTATTCGGTTTTTTGTCAATAACCTCCGGCTCCTTGTTCGACAACAATACTTTCGCGACAATAAATACAAGCAAAATTCCGACGCACGGAACCGCCACCCGCATGATACGCCGAATCTTTTTCTGTCGCTGTTTTCTTCTGCGCATCTCGTTGCGACGGCGTCTCCGCTCTCTCCGCCGCTGCTCTTCGTATTCATCAATTTCTTCTATTTCCAAATCTTCCAGTCTGAATTCTTCCATCGTATTTCCTTTAACACTTTTATTTTTTATCTACACTTCCAAACAGTATCATCTTTTCCATCACGGATTTTTTTATCGCATCTATGGTGGACGGTATGGTATCTGTCAGTCCCTTTCCGTCGCAGTAAGCCTGCGCAGCAGCTTTTGCTCCCGCATTGTTGATATCCGTAAAGATATTGATTTTACTGATTCCTCTTTCAATGGCTGTCTTAAAATCCTGATCCGTAAGTCCCGAACCGCCGTGAAGAACAAGCGGTGTATCAATCACCCCTGCAATTTCCGTAATTCGGTCAAAATCCAGCTTCGGCGGAAGCTTATATGCACCGTGGGCTGTGCCGACCGCAATCGCCAGCGCATCCGCTTTCGTCTTTTCAATAAAATCCTTTGCCATGGACGGATCCGTGTAAAAACGTGTCGGATCAAGTTGTTCACTGCTAACTTTTGCAGAAGCCTCATCTGTCGCTTCCGCGGAACCTTCATTGTCTCCCACATGCCCCAGTTCGGCTTCTATCGTAGCGCCGTATTTGTGGGCAAGTGCAGTCATAGCCGCTACACGTTCCACGTTTTCTTCATAAGATGCGGTGGAACAATCGTACATAACAGAGCTGAACCCATATTCCAGAGCCGCCTTACAGGTCTCCTCCTTCAGGCCGTGATCCAAATGCACCACCACCGGTACACTGGCTCTCTCCGCCATCGGTATGAGCAAATCCGCCAGTTCGCGAAGCGGTCCGAAAGGAAGCAGTATTTCTGCTGTTCCGATGATTACCGGAGAATTCATTTCCTCCGCCGCCGCAATCACACCTCTTGCAAGTTCCAGATTTACCGTATTAAAAAGTCCTACCGCATATTTCCCTGTGCGGGCAGGAAGCAAAACATCATTCATATTTACCAGCATATTTTTTATTCTCCGTTCTTCTGCCATCCGGCAGAGATTTTGGCTTTCAGTTCATCCAGCGGTTTCAGTCCGCTGAGGGCATCAAATGCCTCCACGCAGCAGGCGCCCGTCGCCGTCGCCATCTGAAGAGATGTTGCAAGTGACTCACCGTTTAATATCGATGTCAAAAAGGCCGCGATGCTAGTATCGCCTGCGCCGGTTCCGCAGACAACAGCGTCCGGTTTGTAACTCTTCTCAAAACCTTCTTTGCCTGCCCACTCTTCTAAAGTTAGCCCAAGCTTACTACAAAGCGTTCCCATGCTTTCCTCATCCGAGGTCTTGTAATACACGCCCGGAGCTCCGCACTTAATCAAAACCGTTTTCGCTCCCATAGAGAGAACTTTCTGCGCCAACGGTGCAATGTCTTCCGGAGTCAAAACCTCCGTCATATCGCCTCCTCCGCTGCGCTTTTCCCACTCGGCAAAACGTTCCCGATCCAGCATAAAACAAAGCTCTTCCACACTCGGAACAAAAAAATCTACATACGGAAGTGTTCGTGACAAAATCTTTTCCCAGTCGGCTTTCCCTGCATCCGAAGTCGGATCAATTGCTGCCATATCGAGCGACACCGCTGTCTTTCCTTCTCTCACCCGGGCAAACATTTCCGCCATTTGCTGTCCGTCGTCCATATACATATTGCGCATAATCGGCGGGTATCCGAAATGGAAAAGATCCGCCTCATGAATCTTATCATAATCAAGATCATCCTTCGTAAACGTGTCGTTTGCTCCCGGATCATGGAGAAAAATACGGTCTATGCCCGGAACCGCCAGCACTACCGAATAAGAGGTAGCAGAATCATCCGAGACAATCATCTCTCCGTCCGCATCATACTTTTTCAAAATTTCCAAAATGACATTTCCGAAACTGTCATTGCCCACTTTTCCCATGAGGCTGACTTCGTTTCCGAGTATTTTCATGGCAAGACCGGTATTGGCAATACATCCTCCCGTATGTATATCCACACCATCCATATGAATGAGCTTGCCCGGCTGAAGAATCGCCTCCATCTTGGAAGCTTTTTTCCCCGAAAAAACCGGTGTAATATCAATACATATATGTCCTGCGACAACAGCTTTTTTGTTCATATCGGTCTGCCTCCCTGTTTATTTTTTTCTGTATTTCATGTCAAGAAAAGCGTCAAAATCACGGATAAGCATACGGTGTATCTCCTCATCAATCCCTACCACGACGCGCGGATAATTTTCCTCAAAATATCTTAAAAGCTTTGCAATCTCATATTCTTCACGAATGATAGAATATCGCCGTTTATCCAAAGTATAGAAATTCAGGGACGTCCTTGAACCCTCCGGAGATTTTGTGGCATACACCAAAACCATCTCTCCGTTCGATATCAGATAAGGATAGTTGCTGATCAAAAAGAATATGTAATTTTTCCCGACCCAAAAATCTTTTGCAATTTCGTCCGCCACGGCTAACTCTTGATTCAGTTGAAGATCATCAATACGATATTTATTCAAATGCTTTTTTATGATTCTTTCATATTGAAGACCGGATACCTTGGTAGCCCAAAAGACAAGCAAAGCAAAAAGAATGCTGAAAGAAAACAATTTGCCCTCCATCGGCAAGGTTGCTCCGCTCCCGAACGAAACATTTTCATCATCCAGTACGTACACTTTATTGTAGGTCTTTTTAAGCAAATCCGCATTTCCGTAATTTTCCGTGAGTGCACTTTTATAATGATTGAAATGTTTCTCTTTAGACATACGGACATATCCTGTGACCCGAATCGGCTCCAAATCTCTTTTCGGTTCACCGTCGTAAATAATCTGCCGTGTCTGTTTCTTTAATCTGTCCACTTCTTCTTTTTTATCCGGCGGCACAAAAAAGAAAAACGGATTTTCCATATTTTCATCCAATCCAACATATCCGTGGGTATAGAATTCTACATTTTCATCATACGAATCATACAGGTCACTGTCATAAAAATTAACCACACTGTCCAAAACATACGGTATTTCACAAGTAACCTGCTTTTTGTAATATTCTTCAAGCGGTTCTCCGGCTGTTATCTCGGTTGGCGGAAGAAAAAGACTCAAAGGCGCCGTATATTTGTCCGTACATATAGTCATGTAGACATAACCAGTCAACAAAAGAAGCGCAACACAAATCATTATGTCGAGTTTTTTCCGTACTCTCTTTTTAAAAATCTCATGTGTTTTCAGCATCGCTTGTATCCCCTTTTAAACTCCGCACTCTCGCCACCGCGACCCGGATATTCGCATAGATTAAAAATCCGGCCAGCGCCAGCATGAAAATTCCCACTCCGTATATACCGCCGTCGCGCTCCTTCACTCCCGGCGCAAAAAACGCAACACAGGCGAGCACAATAAACAAAAGCGAAATCACTAGGCGCATAGCCAATGAAGCATATATTTTTACATATATCGCAAATTTGATTACCTTTCGCGCCCTTTCCGGTATTTCACTGCTTCCTCCGTATCTCTGCAGCACATAAAACTCGAGCAGGTTCTGAAACGCCATCACGGCAAGAACAACTATAAAAAGATAAAATACTGCCTGCATTCCTGTGGTGAGGGGCGTACCGAATCCGACACGAAGATTTACATTTTCTCCGATTTCTCCGGCTGCTTTCCACATTTGACAGGACATAACCACCGCAATCGCCGCAACCACTATATTCTTTATTTTATTTGACGTATGATTCATATTTTTCACCCTTAACTATTTTATATTTTCTGTCCGTTAAAAGCAATATTTTCAGGCATATTTTCTGCAACAAAAAAGCAACCTCAAGCCGCCCGAAAGCACCTTGAAATTGCTCATTTTTACATATTTCTCAAATCTGTCACGAATCTCTAGAAAAACAACTCCTTGCTCGGATACACCGGCTCGCAGGTCACGCGAAGTCCCAGCTGACGGAGCATATCTTCATCGCCCGCCTGAAGCATCTGCGTGGAATGAAACTCACAATCACGAAGCTGTGTCAGCGCCCGCATCGCTCTGGCCGTCAAGGTGTTGGTCGCACCCGAAATAGAAAGCGCAGTCAGCACGTCATCCAGATTCAAAAGCGTGCTGTGACTGTTCAAAATTTTCGTTTTGAGTTCTGCGATCGGCTCTAAGATAATCGGACTGAGAAGCGTCAAATCATCATCGATATTGGTCAGTGCCTTGATGGCATTGAGCACAACGGAAGAACTGGAACTCATCAGTTCGCTGGCTTTTCCTGTCACAATCCGGCCGTCCGGAAGCTGAATCGCCGCACACGGACGCTCTGTCTTCTCCGCTCTGTCCAGTGCTGCCTTCACTACCTCCCGGATATCCGGGGTGATATTGAGCTGACGCATAATCAGCTTAATCTTATCCACTGCATCCTTCTCACCTTTGCCCTGGCGGTGCGCACATTTCGCTGCAAAGAAACGGCGGACGATTTCCTGGCAACTGGCCTCTTTGACCGCCTCGTCGTCCACGATGGCATATCCGGCCATATTTACGCCCATATCTGTCGGACTCTTATAATCAAACGCACCGTTGCTGATGCGCGCAAGTGTACTTTTTACAATCGGGAATGCCTCCACGTCTCGGTTGTAATTGACGGTCGTCTCGCCGTAAGCCTCCAAATGGAACGGGTCAATCATGTTAACGTCGTTCAAATCCGCTGTAGCTGCTTCATACGCAAGATTGACCGGATGCTTTAACGGAATATTCCAAATCGGGAATGTCTCGAACTTTGCGTATCCCGCCGGAATCCCTCTCACGGTCTCGTGATACACCTGTGAAAGACAGGTTGCTAACTTTCCGCTTCCCGGTCCCGGAGCCGTCACAACGACAAGCGGTTTTGTCGTCTCAATATATGGATTTGCACCGAAGCCTTCCTCGCTGCAAATAAAATCGATCTCGGTCGGATATCCCTTGATCGGCTTATGCACATAGTTTTTTACACCGCGCATGGTAAGCTTGGACATGAATGCATCCGCAGAAGCCTGTCCCGCATACTTGGTAATTACCACACTGTTTACCTCAATGCCGAGGCGCGTAATATTGTCAATCAAACGGAGTATATCCATATCATATGTGATACCCAGATCGGCTCTCATCTTTGTCTTTTCGATATCACCTGCAGAGATAACAAAGATAATCTCCGCCTGCTCCTTCAATTCATATAAAAGCTTAATCTTGGCATTGACATCAAATCCAGGAAGCACACGGGCTGCATGGTAATCGTCAAACAACTTTCCGCCGAATTCCAGATAAAGCTTTCCGTTCGCCTGCTGAATACGTTCCAGAATGTGCTCTTTTTGCTTTTTCATATATAAATCATTGTCAAATCCGTTTCTGTCCATGCACATGTTTCCTTTCATTTCAGTCCGTGATTTCGAAAATAAAAATACCTTAATAGATTACCACTTTAAGGGCTTTTTTTCAAGTGATACAGCCATTGTTTTCACCTATATTTTGTTTTATTTTCACAGCATTTTCACAAAGCCGTGTTATATTTTTACAAATTAATCAAAAAATGGAGATTCACAAATATGAGGAACTTTATAAAATCGGGATTTTTAATGTTATGCACCGCAGCCCTGCTGACAGGTTGCCAAACCAAAGATGCAGGCTTAACTGCAAATGAGTCATCCTCCCCTCAAACAACAGATGCTGTATCCGCAGAAGTGAAATATGACACCGCTGTCAATATCGAACTTTCCGATGCGGAGACGAAAGTGAACGGCGAAATGATTGCAAATGCGGCCACAGACAGCGAAACCGGTGTCTATGCAGCAAATGATATTATTTTTTACCTTGCCGGACAGGGCATTACTTACGGCGAGGGTTCCGAAGCGGATGAACATTCACAGGAGGAAGCTGACGCTAACACTGTCATCCACATCACAAAACCGGGAAAATATATTGTCAGCGGCAAACTGTCCGCCGGACAGATCGCAGTAGATCTGGGAGAAGATGCCGAGACAGATCCCGAGGCTGTTGTGACATTAATTTTAAACGGGGCCGATATTACCTGCAAAGTAGCTCCTGCTGTTATTTTCTACAATGTATACGAATGCGGAAATGACGACACCGAATCCGCCACTAAAGATGTAGACACTTCGTCAGCCGGTGCTAACGTTATCCTTACGGACGGTTCAATCAGCAATGTAAACGGTTCCTACGTGGCCAAAATCTTCGAATCCTGCGAACTTAATGAAGCCGGTACAGAGGTCATCAACAGCAAAAAATTGCACAAATATGACGCCGCATTTTATTCGAAGCAGAGTATGAATATCTGCGGCGAGTCCGAAAACAGCGGCATTTTAAATATTACTGCTGAAAACGAAGGTCTGGATTCCGAGCTCCATCTGACTCTTCGGGGCGGAAATATCAACATCACCTCCGGAAATGACGGCATCAATACAAATGAGGACAATGTTTCCGTCACAACGGTGGACGGCGCCAACGTCAATATTCTGGTGACCGGGGAAACCGGCGAAGGCGACGGTATCGACTCCAACGGTTGGCTTGTCATCAACAGCGGTTCCGTGATTGCACAGGCTTGCAGCACCAGCGGCGATGCTGGCATCGATTCCGACATGGGCATTCATATAAACGGCGGCTTGATAATGGCAAGCGGCAATATGCTTGACGCCATCAGCGAAAGCTCCCAGACTTATGCAGTATTCCAATTTGCAACCGCTGACACCGGCAAAAAGAGCATTCTCCTGAAAAATGCATCCGGTGATTCCCTGTTTCAATACACACCGGAAAACAATTATTCTTACCTGATACTCTCTTCCCCAGAGTTAGCAGAAGGTAACTATACATTATGGCAAAATGACGCACAGCTTTCTGCGATGCCAGAAAACTTCGGCGGTGGACACGGTGGTATTCCGGGCGGGCCGAAACCAGAGGGAATGGAGCCCCCGCAGAACGGCGAAAAACCTAAAGACATGAAAAAGCCGCAGGACGGCCGCTTACCGGAAGATATGGAGATCCCACCGGATGACGAAAACCCGGATGGTATGAAAAAACCGGAAAAAGGCATCCGCAGCGACTTCGGTGAAGCATCTACCGACATCCACATTGTCAGCGGCGGAAATCAGTTTGTAATTATGTAGTTAATATCCTAATACTAATAAAACCACGGAAAATATTGGTGCGATTCAAGCATCACAATATACCGTGGTTTTTCCTATTTCCTTTTTTTAACAATAAAATCAACTTTTAATTCCATTCCAAGCCCATCTGCCAATCTTTTTAAGGTGTGCAAAGAAGGATTCCCTATTCCTCTCTCCAATTTGCTAATATCCGCTTGATAAATCCCTGTTTTCTCAGCCAATTCTTTCTGTGTCATATTTGCCGTTTCCCTGGCCATCAATAAACGATGCGCTAACAAATGATTGGCATCTGCCTCCTTCTGCATCTCAATGAAAATCCCATCTTCCCATATAGTTTCGGCATTTAGGTCAAGTTCATCATTCCACGAAATTCCATATCCGCCATCATCCACAACAACTTTTTCAAATAATTCCTTCTCTTTTTCAAAGATTTTAAATTGCGGAAAAACCAAAAATAATCGTTTTACATCATATTCAATTATTTCACCGCTGTAAAAAACAGCTTCTATCATATAATTTTTTTTTGCCTTCACAGACCGAATACGGTGCACCATATATCCTCCATTCTACGCTTCTATTGGGGGAAGCATTTCAAATTCCTGTGTTTCCCACATATATACAAGTCGATCCCTATAATAATCTCCGCATATTGCGTGAATATGCGGTGGATTGTGCTCTTTTTGGCGAAAATACATTTTTATGGTAATTCCATGAAATCTTGAAATTACAGGCATATACTCTCTCCCCTTTCTATCTATAGAATATAGGTTTTATCCTATATTGTCAACAACAAAAATCCCTGCGCTAAATTTTTGAGACTGCGCAGGGATTTTTTTATTCTTTCCGTCCCCGGAACTCTTTGTATTTCTTTCTCGCCGCATACGCAAGCATCAGGATGATTCCCAGACCGATTACCGCGACAACTGCAAAAGATGTCGTATTACCCGCCTGCCAGCATTCCATCATAATTATTCCTAAAAGCAGAATCAGTCCGCAGTACACAATCAGCAGCACAATCACAGCCAGAACACGAAGTGGCTTGGGAACTTTACGATTCGTACTCAGTTCCACGCTGCCATCCAGTATTAACTCAAATAAAAACTCTAAAACGACTTCCATTTCATTCCCCTTTTATTTCACAGAAGCATAATAAGCCCGCTTCTCCTCGTACATCAGTCCGTCAGCCTGTGCAATCACCGCATCCACATCCGTCGCAACCTCTTTCCAGACAAAGCCGAGTGACATCATTGCGCGGTTATCCGTCATATCTTTTCTAAGCTGCTCCACCTTGGACGCAAATACTTTTTCATCGATATCCTTGCAAATCACAAGAAACTCATCTCCGCCAACCCGATAAATATCCTTTTTGCGAAAATTGTTTTTCAGGCTGTCACTGGCGCGGATGATCAGTTCATCTCCTGCCTGATGACCTTGTATATCGTTAACCTTTTTAAGTCCAAGCACATCACAGTACAAGACCCCGACGTTACGAAGATTTTTATGATAATCTATGTAATTATTGAGCGCATGGCGATTTTGCACTCCGCTGAGAGAATCCTCGTAGCTTAGCTTTTCCAGCTGCTGCATCATTCTCTGCTTCTCAAGCAGTGATACAATAAAATGACCGACCATCTCGGCAAAATAGGTTGCATCCTCCATCGCCTCCGGCGGCGGATTATCTACACCGTAAAAACCGACAATCTCATCTTCCAGCACAAGCGGGCTGGCAATCAGGGAATGTACATTTTGCGGCTGTAAATACTCATAAGTAAGCGGTTCTGTTTCTTTGATATCCTCCAAATTATAAATCAAAATACTTCTGCTGTCCTCAAACGCACGATACCACCACTCTACCGCTTCAAACGGAACTTCCTGCAAATTATCTTTCTGCGGTTCCACACCGTCTGCGCACCACTCAAATGTATTATTCACGCTGCAACCCTGTTTACCCTCAAAGATATAAATCCGTTCGCTGTGCGATTTCTTACCCATATGCTCCATAAACAATTCGATGGCTCTGGTCGCATCTCTTTCCCGAAGGGCAAGTCGTAAACTCTCATTTACTACCTTTGCCGTTATAAATTTTTTCTTACTCATACGCATACCTCCCATTCCTGCTCATCATCACCGGTAAAATTAAGGAAGTTTGTCTTATTTTTTATGGACATATTATATCATAATTGAAGCTTTTTTGAAAAGTTATTTTTAGTAATAATTACTATTTTTGTTATTTGTCAAAACGTTAATACCCTTGCCGACATCCTTTTCATTTCTTTTTTGTACTTTTCATGCTACAATCAAGATAACCATATGTGATTTTGACGGAGGTATCTCATGAGCTTACGCAAGGAAAAATTCTATAAAGAATTTGTTCGCCGGGAAAATGATATTTACCGCGCGCCTTACAATCCGGAATTGGAATTTTATTCTCAAATAAAAGCCGGCAACGTTTCCAAAGTAAAAGAACTGTGCAAGGACGCTTTGATGGACAAGCCGGGGCTGGGTACACTTTCTCTAAATTCAACGCAAAATATGAAATATCATTTTGCGATCACAACTGCCATGGTGGCCAGATACTGCATTGAAGGCGGAATGGAGTTATCCGCTGCTTACACTCTGAGCGACTTTTACATCCAAAAAGCTGATCTGTGCAAAACAGTGAAGGAGGTGTCCGACCTGCACCCGGTCATGTGTGAAGATTATGCCGCGCGTATGAAAAATTTAAGAAAGAAAAAGGTCTGTTCCCTGGCGATTGCAAACTGCGTCGACTATATATACGACAATCTGCACACGCGCATTACCATTGAAGGACTGGCTTCCTATGTCAATCTGAATCCCTCCTACCTTTCCCGTCTTTTTAAAAAAGAAATGGGACAATCTGTCAGCGATTACATTCAGGATACGAAAATCAACACTGCACAAAATATGCTCATTTACTCAGAATACAGCATTGCACAGATTTCTTCGATTTTGGCTTTCCCGAGCCAAAGCTACTTTACAAAGATATTCCATGCCAAAACATCCTTCACCCCGACACAGTATCGCAAACTTCATTTTAGAAATACGGAAATCGGGAAAGATAAAACAACTCCATAACTTGAAAAAACAAAGAAATGCAGATACAATAAAAAAAACAAAAGAAAGGAAGCTTCCATATGTCAAACGAAAACAAAAATATTATGATTTGTGATCATCCGCTCATCAAACACAAAATTACCATGCTCCGCAACAAAGAAACCGGAACCAATGAATTCCGTTCCATCGTGGAGGAAATTGCAATGCTGATCGGATACGAAGCACTGCGCGATTTGGATTTAGAGTATGTTGATGTGGAAACACCGATTGAAACTGCAAGTTGTCCGGTTATCGCAGGCAAAAAACAGGCGATTGTACCGATTCTCCGCGCAGGTCTCGGAATGGTGGGCGGTCTTTTAAAACTTATGCCGACAGCCAAAGTCGGACACATCGGTCTCTACCGTGATGAGGAAACATTTGAGCCGCAGGAATATTACTGCAAGCTTCCTTCTTCTATAGATCAAAGAAAAATCTTCGTTGTGGATCCGATGCTGGCAACGGGCGGTTCTGCCATTGCAGCCATTGACTTTATCAAAAAATACGGCGGAAAAGATATTACTTTCCTCTGTGTTATCGCAGCACCGGTTGGACTGGAAAAGTTAGCCGAGGCTCACCCTGATGTGAAAATTTATGTCGGTAACCTCGACCGCGGATTAAACGAAAAAGCTTACATCGTTCCGGGACTCGGCGATGCAGGCGACCGCATCTTTGGCACGAAATAGTGTTTAAATACCGGGGAAGAGAAAAGATTTTTCAAAACCTTGTAAGTAGTCTTTAGAATTAGTTAAAGCCAGAATTTGTGTATTGGGACAAAAAACATCACATGTTTGAGGAACGAGAAGAAAAAGGCCTCCCTAAGCTTGCTTAGGCGGAGGCCTTTTGATTTTCGTTCCGAGTTTGATGTCTTTTTGTCCCGTATTTTACACAAATTTCGGCTTTTAGTAATTCTTAGACTATGAAGAGGAATTTGAAAAATCTTTCTCCGTCTCCGGTCTTATAAACACTATTCCTCTTCAAATTTGTAGTCCTTGCCCGGAAGAATCGCATTCATGATAATACCTACCAGTGCACCTGTTGCAAGACCGGAAAGACTGATGGTAACGCTTCCGATTGAAAACGCAATCGCACCGGCTGCGCTGTAGTTAATTCCGATGGCGAGAACTAAAATTAATGCTGCGATGATAACATTTCTTGAAGCCGTAAAGTCTACTTTGTTTTCTACGATATTACGAACTCCCACCGCCGAAATCATACCGTAAAGAATCAGTGAAATACCTCCCACCGTAGCTGTCGGCATCGTCTGAATCACTGCTGCAAACTTCGGACAGAAGGAGAAGAAAATAGCAAATCCTGCTGCAAGTCTGACTACAAACGGATCATAAACTTTGGAAAGATTTAACACACCGGTATTTTCTCCGTAAGTCGTGTTTGCCGGTGCTCCGAAAAGTGCTGCCACCATCGTTGCAAGACCATCTCCCAGCAATGTTCTGTGAAGACCCGGATCCTTAATATAATTTCTTCCGGTTGTAGATGAAATCGCAGAAATATCACCGATGTGTTCCACAATTGTTGCAAGTGCAATCGGCATAATCGTGACAACCGCTGTCAGCAACTTGGAAACATCGAAATCATCTCCAAACATACCCAAAACCGTCATTTCTTTTACAATCGGGAATCCAACCCAGGATGCTTCTTTTACTGCCGTAAAATCAACCTTTCCCATACATGCTCCCACAATATAAGACACTACTACACCGATCAGAATCGGAATAATTTTTATCATACCCTTTCCGTATATATTACAAACAACAACTACAACAATAGCCGCCAAAGCAACAAGCCAATTGGTGGAACAATTGTCGATAGCTGACTGGGAAAGAGTAAGACCGATGGCAATAATAATCGGTCCGGTCACAATCGGCGGGAAAAATTTCATAATTTTACTTGCCGAAAATAACTTGATTAACAGTGCCATGATCAGATAAATCAATCCTGCACAAGCCACACCAAAACATGCATACGGTATCATTTCCACATTGCTGCTTCCGTCTTCCAATATCGGGGCAATGGCAAAGTATCCACCCAAAAACGCGAAAGAAGACCCAAGAAAAGCAGGCACTTTTCTTTTCGTCAGAAGGTGGAACAAAAGTGTTCCCACACCGGCAAAGAAAAGTGTTGTTGACACATTCAGACCCGTTAAAATCGGTACCAGAACAGTTGCTCCGAACATGGCAAACATATGCTGAAGTCCCAAAATTGTGACTTTGCCCGCGCCAAGCTCTTTTGCATTATAAATTGCTTCTTGTGTTTTGTTGCTCATTGTTTTTTCTCCTTTTCTTTTATTATTTAATCCCATGTTAACACAGGTTGCGATTTTACAAAATATCTATCAGGAAATATTTTTTTATTACAAATTATGATATATTTTTTTGACATAATTCTACAAAGATTAAGAGGGAGAAAACACATGATACATAAATGTCCGAACTGCACGACAGCTCTCATTTTCAATCCGGCGACCGATATACTGGAATGTTCGAGTTGCCGGAGCACATTTTCACCAAATCAATTTTCATCCGATGAGGAAATGGAAATGAATGTCTACTCCTGTACCGCCTGCGGACAGCCGACAATCGTATTTGACCGCGGCTCCTTCCGGATTTTGGATAAGAAAAATAAAATACGGAAACCCAAATTTTAATTGGGTTTCCGCTTTTTTATGCGTACTATTTTACTGTAACTTTAATCTTCACGGTCTTCTTGCCGGATTTTACGGTAATGGTTGCTTTTCCTTTCTTCTTAGCGGTAATTTTACCTTTGGAAGAAACAGTGACAACCTTCTTGTTACTTGACTTGTATGTCACTTTATCCGGAGAAGTAATCGGTGTCAATTCTGTTTTAAGCCAAAGTGTCTCCTTCTTCTTCAATGTGACCTTTGATTTGTTCTTCAGCGTCTTATCTGTAGCTTTGTTCTTAACAACTAACTTCGTTGTTTTTACTTTCTTCTTTACTACCTTAACTTCAATTGACGCCTGCTTGCCTTTTTCAGTTGTAACTGTAATTGTTGCAGTACCAACCTTCTTGGCAGTAATCTTACCGGTCTTTGCATTCACTGAAACTATGGACTTGTTGGAAGTCATCCATTCTTTCACCTTATCCCCGTCGGTAATTACAAGATTTGATGCAAGTGCAGAAGATTTTTTACCCTTTTGAATAGTAGTAGATTTTTTCGTAAACTCAGCTACATACTCAATATTATCTTTCGCTGCATCGTCTTTCTGCGACGGATTCTCTTCGTTTTTGTTGCTCTCCTGCGCAGCTGCACATTTTGCATATGCTGCTTCTGCATCTGTAAGAATTTTGAGAACGAATACATCTAACTGATCTTTCTGCGCGTGTGTCAATGCATTGTATGCTGCTCTTGCCTCATCGATTTTTGCCTTGGAAGCAAGTGTAACGGTTCCGATGGCATTAATTTTCTCTTTTACGGAAAGAACTTCCTTCTCATACTTGACTAAGCTGACGTTATCAAATGTAAGCTTCGCAGGTACCGCTGTTCCGTCTGTATTTAAGTTACCTAAATGAATACCAAGTGTGATTGCATCTGTTATATCCACAATCGCATCCGATATGTATTCATTAACCTCAAACGTCCACTCTATGTGCTTCTCTTCATTTGCAGGCACTGAAAAGATATTTCCGCCATACCATCCGTAGCCCGGTATTGTCATAAAGCAAGCCTTAATATCCCTTGCTTCATCGGAAGTGACATCAAAAGAAAGTGTATATGTCTGACCTTTTTCCAAAGTTAAACCGGCCTGTTGCAATGCAACCTGACCATCTTCCCCACCAATAGCAGTAACATCAACTACCATGGTTCCGTTTTCTACATGCTTTGTAGCTGCACCTTCGCCCCATACATTAAGATTCCAAACGGAATCATCTTCAAAGGTCGGATTCTGAATCTGGTTCACGCCATACGGAATGGACGGAATCACAATCGCTGGCGCATCGATTTTCTCTAATACAATATCATCCATACGGATTGTGTGCTTGTCTGTAATCTGCGTACCGCCGACAGCACCCATTGTAATATTGAATACGGACTCTAAATCTGTTCCCTCTTTCATCTGGAACTCTTTCTCGATTGTCTGCCAGCTGTTAATATCACCGTCTAAGCTGATTGTCTCCTGCACATATGGTGTCCAATCATCTTTTGTTTCTGCTCTGTTACCATCTCTCTGGATTGCATAGGATACATCTCTTGCTTTATCCGATTTGATTTTAAACGACAGTTTATACCACTGGTCTTTTTCAAGATCAACTCCGGTCTGCTTTAACTGGATTTTCCAATCTGCATCTCCGGCATCACTGATTTCAACGCTTGCAGCATTTGACTCTGTCAAAGCATCTACTCCCCAGCTTACATTTGTCGAACCGTCAGCATATGTTTCAAATCCGGCAAATCCGTCATTAAATGAACCGTTCTTGATCAATGCATTTTCAACCAGAGTCACATTATCAATGTAGTAGGTACCTTCTCCTTCAAATGTAATTGAAATTGTCTTGTCCGCCATGTCAGCAGATGTCGTAAACTCTGTGCTAAAGGAACCGTTTTCCGGTTCTACCTCATAATTCTGACCATCAAAGCCTACAGAAACAGATCCACCGTTTGCTACTTCTGCATCAAGACTTAATGCATAGTCTTTCTCTCCGCTTACAGCTACGTTACTCTGTGAAACGGTTACAGAACCTTCCGCCGGAACCACTACTTTTAATCTTCTTCCGTCTGCAAGATTTGTAACGCTGACATCCGCATTTTCCGGAATATTCCAGTAACCAAGATGCTTGTCACCTTCCTGGAACTTACCGTTGTAGATGTAGTTACCGTCCGCACGGACACCTTTTGCAGGATGATTAATGGCATCTCTTGCTGCCTCATCAATCTCTCCATTCTTTAATTTAAGAGATACATTATCAATAACAACACTTTCTGTTGACTCTACGCCGCCCAAATTAAATTCAAATGTACAAGCTGCATCGTCTGCATTCGGCATTTTAAATTCATGTGTATATGTTTTTTTCTCTGTTGTAATTGTCTGTGTTGCGTTTAAATAAGAAGCCCAGCCATTATTCGGAGCTTTGCTGTTAACCATGATGGTTCTGTCTGCGGATGCATACGCATCATAGCTTGCCACATAGGTCTGTCCTGCTATTAACGGGACATTGGTCTGCACCAGCTGAATCGCATGGGCAGTAGCCGGATCATTCTGTGTCATGCTGATTTCTACAGAATTTTCACTTACAACAGCGCTGCCAACACCTGCACCTGCAGTCTTAAACTGCCATCCCTCTTCTGTTGCCAGGTCTTCCGCAGCTTCAAAATCACCGTTGATTAAGTAATTTCCATCCCCATTCGGTTCACGGATAACCACTTCATTACTAGGCGCCTCCAAATTGGAATCATCATAGCTATCCTTCTGGTATACTCTTACATAATCAATCATGTACGGATTCGACACAAAAGAAGCATCGTCCGGATAACCTACCCAGCTTCCGCCGACTGCCAGATTCAAAATAACGTAGAACGGCTGGTCAAACGGTGCCGGATATGTAACTGTTCCGGCGCCCTCTGTTGTTGAATGCCAGTTTGTTGCCTCATGGAACAGCTTCCCATCAACATACCATTTGATACTACCCGGTTCCCACTCACATGTAAATTTGTGATACTCGCTTGAAAAATCTCCTTCACTTAACGTATAGGATCCCTGTTGCTCTGCATGCGGATTACCATAGTGAATGGTGCCCATTGCTTTTTTTGTATTCTGACCCATGATTTCCATGATATCAATCTCACCACATCTCGGCCACTGACCATACACATTCTCATCCGAAGCCATCAACCAAAATGCCGGTAAGTAACCCATACCTTCCGGAACCTTGACACTTGCCTCAAACATACCGTATGTAAAGTCATGTTTTCCCTGTGTATTCACACGTCCGGATGTATAAGAGTAAGTCCCGTCTCCATTGTCTGTCTGGAGCGGAATAATAACCAGTTTACCATCTTCCACCTTAATATTCTCGGCAGAATCTACATAAGCCTGTAACTCAGCATTTACCCAGGCCGGATCATGTAATTCTACATTCCAATCCTCCCTGTTTAATTCTTCCCCGTTAAATTCATCGGCCCAAACCTGTGTATATCCGTCATAAGATAAATCTGAGCCTTCCCCAACTTCCGCTGCTTTTGTCTGCACTGGCGTAGCAGATGCAACCATAACCGCAGCCATCAAAACAACCATTGATCTTTTCCATAATTTCCTTGCTTTCATACCCTCTTCCTTTCTAAAAAAATCTTTTTGTATTGTAGTTTTATCATAAAGAAGGGCATGTTTATATCCTTTTCATTTCTTTTTTGTTGCATTCGTGACATCTTGTAAAAAAACAAATAAAAAAAGGCAATGCCTTACGAAGCGACATTGCCTTTCCGTCTCTCTTTGATTTTTTACCAGTTCACAGTTTCCTTATTCTTCATTATCATGAAACAATCCTCACAAACCATGATATCAAGTGTATCATTAATACCATATGGTTTTAATGTTCCTCCGAGTTTATACAGGATAAATCTCGGACCGTTCGGTGTCTGCACAAGCAATTTCACGATCTGCGCCGGCTCATTGTTTATCAGTACGTTGTCATTCATGTATCCGTAAACCGTCGCCGTAATCATTTTTCCATTCTTTTTCACTTTGACATAGCGTGATATTGCTCGAATGACGATGGAAGCCGCCACAATACCTATCATCAAGAACGGAATCCCCATCAGCACCAGCCAATATTCTCCGTCAGTCACTATGGCCGCTATCAAAACTCCAACTCCGGCCATACCAAACGCAACGGCAAATATCGCCGGAAACCACACATTCCAAAAATTGATGGATGCCGGCTTACACTCAATCACCGGATATTCCATATCCGCTTTCGCTGTATTAAGCCCTGTCGGTGTTCCGCAGTAGGAACAGATTTCCGAAACTACCGGTGCTCCGCAGGACGGGCATTTTTCTTGATCATTCATCGGTCTCATTTTCGTCATATTTTTTTTCTCCTATTCTATATGCCAAAGCTCGGATGTGTCGCCTTGGTACTTTTCCCACTGTGTATCCGACACTTCAATATACCAATCGTCACCTTCACATTCCATCCAGCCGTAGTAGTTACTACCTGCAATATCTTCATACCAATATTGCCACAAATTCGGACTGACATCCGTATTATACCAAAGATAACAGTCGCTGTCATAATCATAATAAGACTGCGCGCCATAATCCCAAGTAATATACTTTTCATAGTCATCCTGCTGACTGCAAATGCGATAAGTGTTCGGCGAAACTTCATCCAGATAAATTTCATCCCCGTAAATCTGTAGGTTGGTTTCCGTTTCCTCCACCTGCTCATTCTGGGACGTTTCGTAATGGATCACATCGTAGTTGTCATCTATGCTCGTTGTTCTAATGATAAAAAACGTAATAAGAATCGTGATTATCACAGGAGCAATCATGGTGGAAGCAAAAATCAGCACAAGCATCTTTATCAAATTGGGAGAAATACTCGTCCGGCCTGAATCATTTCCGATATGAACAATTTCATCAATAAAAACCGGCGTTTTATTCATTTCCGCTCCGCAGTTTTTACAGGTCGGATAAAATCCTTCCTTCCAATTTGCCTCCAATTCCGTCCCGCAAAAATCACACAAATAATGTGCTTCATAGGAACCATCCGGTTTCTTGAACGCTATGCTGTCCGCATCGTAATACTTTCCGTTTTCATCATAATAGCCTTTCTGATAAAAGACTCCCGTATTTTCGTCCGTCCACGCCTCATTGTAAAATATGTAATCATGGTTCCTGCACTGCATAAAAACCGCTTTCGAACGGATATGTGTCGGAACTCTCGACGGCTGATTGCTTCTGGCTCTTCTCGTACCCGTCATAGATGATCTACTGTAACTGCCTCCGGATGATCTGCGGTATGAACTGCTGTGCGACGAACTGCTTCGTCTTCTGGATGAACTGCTCCTCGACCGGCTGCGTGAACTGCTCCGGCTGCGCGAGCTCCTTGAACTTGAACTTCTTCTGCTCGGCGGCATATATTTTCCTCCTATCATTGTCTTCGACAATGCATTCCTACTTTTCTTATTATTATACAATCCGGTTTCCACTTCTTCAATCAAAGTTTCGATAAAGCAATAGACAGATTGATCATATCTTATCGCATGTATCTATCCACCTTTCCTTTTCCTTCTCGAATCATTTGAGCGTTATGAGTTTCAAGGTTTGATAAAACAGTTAATTCATTTATGGTTGCATAATCTCTAACATTGCTTTTTCCAGCAAGTTCCGGATTCGCATCTCTCCATGCTTTAGCCGTAAAACCAAACAATGCTACATTTAGCAAATCCGCCTCTTCTGCATATGGAAGCCATTTTAAATCTTCTCGGAAATTATATTGTGGAATCAAATAGTTTTTTACAGCATCTGTCTGTATCAAATAATTATTTTTTGAAAGAAATCTCTTCGCATCCCATTCCAATTTCTGCAAATTGTTTTCTTCCTCTTTTAATCTTTGAAACTCTTTAATAAGATACAGTTTAAACACCGGACTGATTGCAGATGCAAATTCAAAAGCAATATCTTTATGCGCATACGTACCTCCGTATCGCCCTCTTTTCACATAAATCCCTACTGCATTTGTATTTTCCACCCAATCCGACACGCTTAATGTAAATGTATGTAATCCTGCTTCTTGTTTAAAGTGGTCGAATTCGACCACTTTAAATTTGGGATTATATATTTGTTCCCATGTTCCTAAGAACTCCAATGTACTTCTGTTTCTAATCCAGTTTTTTATTACATCCGCAGCACGCGAATTATCTGATTTTGCCGCTGCCATATCTGTAATACATATATAATCATCCATATCCTCAGTGGATACAGTAACCGAAATATTCTGAACTGTAATAATTCTATTTTTTGCCATTTGTACACTCATCCTTACTTCTTTTGTCAGCCAACTTCTCCATCTGAATCTTATATGCCATCAAACGCAAAAGATACAACGGAACTCTTCTGTTTCCCAACTCCCAATCCGTCACCGTCATATAAGGAATTTCAAAGTACTCACAAAATTCTTTCCGGTTCATCCCGGTACTTTCTCTTAATTTCCTCAATTCTTCTCTTGCTTCCATAATTTCTCCTCCTTATGCATTGCATAAATTTATTGTATTATTGTAATAATAAATTGTCAACAAAAAACCCTCGATAAAATATTATCGAGAGTTTCGACTATGCATTCTGTTATTTAATTGTAACCGTAGCGCCCGCTTCCTCTAAAATAAAATAATCCTCCTTATCCAATCAAACTTCGCCTTCGCTCGTTTTCTCTAAGAGCACACATGTCTCCTCCGACTCGACTAAGCTCTGTCTTCGCCTTCGGCTCGTCAATCGCTAAGTCTCCCTGTATGGACCTCCGTAATCTACTCTCACTTCGCTTACGCTCGTGACAGCAGAACTACCGTCTCAACATGCACCGTATGACAAAACTGATCCACTCCGCGAACTTTTTTCACCTCATATCCGTTCTCGCACAGATACTTCAAATCGCGGGCAAGTGTCGCACTGTCACAGCTCACATAGACAATGCGCTTCGGCGCCATTTTGACCATCGTCTCAAGACATTTTTCATCACAGCCCTTGCGCGGCGGATCCACTACAATCACATCTGCGTAGATGTTTTCCTTCTCATATTTTTCCGGAAGCACCTCTTCCGCTTTCCCCACAAAAAACTGTGCGTTGGCAATTCCGTTCAGAGCCGCATTCTGCTTGGCATCTTCTATGGCCTGCGGGACAATCTCAACGCCGTAAACCTGCTTTGCCTTCTGCGACAGAAAAAGGGAAATCGTACCGATTCCGCAATACAAATCCCACACGGTTTCCTCGCCGGTCAGACCTGCATACTCCAGCGCCGTCCCGTAAAGCTTTTCCGTCTGCACCGGATTTACCTGATAGAAGGAAAGCGGCGAAATACGGAAGGAGATTCCTCCCAGTGTATCGGTAATATAACCCCTGCCGAAAAGAACCTGTCCCTCTCTTCCGAGGATTACGTTTGTATTCTCTTTATTGTAATTGAGACAAATGCTGACAATTCTTTCCCCAATCTGAGGAAGTTCTCTCAGACGCTCTGCAAACAAGTTAGCACAAGGTAACTTTTCTCCGTTGATTACAAGGCAGACCATAATCTCTCCCGTATGGAATCCTTCGCGAATCAGCACATGGCGCACAAGTCCCTGCCCGGTTTTTTCATCGTAAGCCGGAACCTTGCATTCCCGCATCCATGCAAGCACCGTTTCAAGAATTATCCGGTTACATTCTCTTCCGAGCCGGCAATCCGTATTGGCAATAATATCATGGGTTCTGCCCGCATAAAATCCGGTGATCAGATTTCCTTCCCGATCGGTTCCCACCGGATACTGGGCCTTGTTCCGGTAGCGGAACGGATCTTCCATACCGATGATCGGCTCCATGACGGAGTCAATAAAATCAGGCTCGAACCCACCGATTCGAACCAGATTATTACGGATTTTACTCTCCTTGAACGCAAGCTGTGCCGGATAGCTCATAGCCTGCATCTGACAGCCGCCGCATTGTCTGTGAAATGTGCATCTCGGTGATACACGGTCCGGAGACGGCGTCACAACACTTACCAATCTGGCAAATGCATAGTTCTTTTTTATCTTGGTAATCCCTGCAATGACAGTATCACCGATTACCGCATCCTTCACAAAAAGAGGGTAGCCGTCCACCTTTCCGATTCCCGCACCCTCACTGGTGTAATCGGTAATCGTCACCTGCACCTGATCATTTTTCTGTAAATTCATAGTTTCTCCGTTATAACTAATAAATTGTCTTTGTAATGTTGGACTCAAACAGACGGTTGTATCCGAGCCATCCCGTCTCGTTGGTTGCGTTTAAAATCTCTGTAAACGTCTGCATCTTCGCATCTGTGTTGTCAGCAAAATTGAGGGCTATCGCCTCCATAATCGCTGGCTTTTTCGGAGAACCGTATTCCAGCTCCCCGTGATGGGACAAAATACAGTGTTTGATATAAAACAGAAGTTTTGGCGGAAAATCTTTAATCTGCGACGCCTTCCGTTCCACCATCTCACTTCCGATTACAATATGGCCGAGAAGCTGTCCTGCATCCGTGTAATCGTTTTCCGGGAAAAAGGAAAGTTCCTTCGTCTTTCCGATGTCATGAAGCATGGCACTGGCGAGAAGCAGATCTCTGTTTAACGCCGGATACGCTTTTGCATAATAATCGCACAGCTTTGTCACGCTGAGTGTATGCTCCAAAAGTCCGCCCACGAAACCGTGATGGACGCTCTTGGCCGCCGATGAATTTTTGAAAGCCTTGGCAAACTCTTCGTCCTTAACAAAAAAGCTTGTGAGAAGCTCCTTGATATACGGATCCTGCGTTTTCTGCACAAATCCGAGAATCTCACCATACATTTCGTCAATATTTTTACTGCTGACCGGAAGATAATTGGCCGGATCATACTCCCCTTCTTTGCAGCGACGGATTCTCTTAACATTCACCTGAAGCGCTCCCTGAAAAGAAGTTACCTCGCCGTATACCTCTATGTAGTCCAGCGAATCGTAATCCTCAATACCCATACTGTTCGGCTCCCACACCTTGGCATCGATGGTTCCTGTCTTGTCCTGAAGAATTACGTTTTCATACGGTTTCCCGTTTTTGGTCGTCGCCGCCTGTTTATGCTTACATAAATAAATGTCGAAGACTCTGTCTCCCTCTCTGTAGTCCTGTATAAATTTCATTTTATTCTGCCTCTCCTGTCGTTATTTCCATTTTAAGCTCTTTATACTCTTCTCCGTCAAAACGCATCAACTGTATTTCCACAATTGATCCCGGTTCCACCGAAAATACACTTGCGCGGAATTCACGGAAAGATGTAACGGTATGACCCGCTATTCCCTTAATCACATCGCCGTTCAGCACACCGGCTTTCATCGCCGGCGAATCCGTGAGCACTTCGGACACATAAACGCCGTACGGAACTCCCGTTTCACGGTTCGCATCCTCCGTGACGTCCATTCCTTTAATTCCGATATATGCCCGCTTTTCTCCGTTGGAAAGCTTGGCAATCAATGTCTTGACATCCGAAATTCCCAGTGCCGAAATCGCGTCGGCATGGACTTCCGTTCTTGCACTCTGGGTGATAATTCCGATGACTTCACCGCTTAAATTTATCATCACTCCGCTGGAATTGCTCACCGCACCCATATCGGTCGTCAGCATATTGTATACCGCATCGGCAAAACTGAGTTTCTTTCCGTTGGATGTGACAACTCCGTAAGAAAGAGATCCGGAAGTTCCGTACGGGGCCCCGATTGCAATCACCGGACTTCCCACAACACTTTCTCCCGTCGAGCTTCCCAACGTCGCAATCTTGATTGCCTCCCTTGTTGACTCTTCCATCTCAGACAGTTTGGCCGCATAAACAGCCAGACCGGTCTGTGTATCCCTTTGTTTCAGCTTCGCATCAACGGACTTCTTGTCACAAAAACTGACACGATATTCCTTTGCATCGTGAAGATTGTTAGCGTCTGCCAATATGAGCACTTCTTTTCCGTTCTCGGCGACAATCAGCCCGGACGTCGTATTTTCGTTTTCCATCGTCCCCTGAAACCAATCTACCTGCTCCGAAATGCCGACTACGGTAGCTATGGATTTTTCCGATTCCCTGGCAAATGCCTGGAAATCCGCATACATCTTCTGATAGGCTTCTATGGTTGAAGTCTGTGTCTGACCGCTTTCCACCACTTCCTTTGCAGCCTCTACTACCTCCTGCAGGGATTCCTCACGCTGGGCAACACTTTCCTCCGTCAGAATTTCGTCCGGAGATATCTCCTCCTCCGGAAAAACCACTTTTGTAATCTCTTCGGGATTCATCGCCCGGTTGATTACCGGCTCAATTAATATAAATGTAAGACACGCAACCAAACCGAATACCACGGCAAAAATCACCGTCGTCATCGTTCTGCGGAACAGCTTCTTCTTATTGATTGGCCTGTTCTTCACCGTCTCCCTCACAAATGAATATTCTTCTCTGCCTTTCATAAACAGTTCCTTTCTTTTCTTGCTTCTTAGAGTATATCATTTGGTCACTGTTTCCACAAGAATACCATTGTAGTATTTTTACCGCAGTTGTGCTATACTTTAGTGTAAAGTTTTATGCTTATTTTTAAGAGGAATCAAAATGAATCAAAAAGCACTTACTACGTTAGAATACGACAAAATTATACAACTTTTGGCAGATAAAGCATCATCAAATCCCGGAAGGGAAATGTGCCTTGCCCTAACGCCGGGAAACACCCTTTCACAGATTGAGCTGCGCCAGACACAAACCGCTGACGCCCTGAGCCGTCTGTTCAAAAAAGGAAGCATTTCCTTCGGGAGCAATCACGACGTGAAATACATCTGCAAGCACCTGGAAATCGGAGGCGCGCTCAGCAGCTACGAACTTCTTCGCATCGCATCCATGCTGGAAAATGTGGCAAGAGTCAAAAACTACGGTCGCGGCGAGAAAGAATATACCGATTCCCTTTCCGGATTCTTTGACGAACTGGAACCACTGACCAACGCATCCGCAGAAATCCGCCGCTGCATTTTGGCGGAAGACGAATTTGCCGATGACGCCAGCTCCACGTTAAAACACATCCGAAAAGCAATAGCGCAGGCGGATTCCAAAATCCATTCCCAGCTCCAGAGCATGGTAAACGGTTCCTACCGCACCTATCTGCAGGACGCAGTCATCACCATGCGGAACAACCGCTATTGTATTCCGGTCAAAGCCGAGCACAAGGGGCAGGTTCCCGGAATGGTACATGAACGCTCCCAGACAGGTTCCACTCTCTTCATCGAACCTGCTGCCATCGTTGAGCTGAACAATAAAATCAAAGAACTGAAAGAGGAAGAAAAAGAAGAAATCGAACGGATTCTCACAGAGCTTTCTTCCATGCTTTCCGAGCATACACCGGCCATCAGCCGAAACGGCGAATTGATGACCATTTTAGACTTCGTGTTTGCCAAGGCGGAGCTTGCCATGGACATGAACGCGACACAACCGATTCTCAACGAAGACGGAATTATTCACATCCGCCAGGGACGCCACCCTCTTTTGGACAAGAAAAAAGTTGTCCCGATCGATGTGCGCCTGGGCGAAGGATTCCGGCAGCTGATTATCACGGGACCGAACACCGGCGGTAAGACCGTTTCCCTGAAAACAGTCGGACTGTTTTCTCTCATGGCGCAGGCCGGACTTCACATTCCTGCCCTGGACCGCAGCCGCCTTACCGTATTTCGAAATATTTACGCCGATATCGGAGATGAACAGAGCATTGAGCAAAACCTGTCCACCTTTTCTTCCCATATGACCAATATCGTCAATATTATGAAGGAGGCGGACAACCACACCCTTTGTCTTTTCGACGAACTTTGTGCGGGAACCGACCCGACGGAAGGTGCTGCCCTTGCGATTGCAATCCTCTCGGATCTCCACAAACGCGGATGTCACACCATGGCAACTACCCACTACAGCGAATTGAAAGTGTACGCACTCTCCGCCGAAGGCGTGGAAAACGCATGCTGTGAATTTGATGTAGAAACGTTATCCCCGACTTACCATCTGCTGATCGGTGTTCCGGGAAAAAGTAACGCCTTTGCCATTTCCGGAAAACTCGGTCTTTCAAATAATATTATAGAAAAAGCACGGGAACAGATTTCCGGGGAACAGGAAAGCTTCGAAGATGTTCTTTCCACCCTGGAAACCAACCGTATCCGCATGGAGCGGGAATCCCTGGAATTTGAAAAGAAAAAAGAAGAGCTGGAACAGAAAATACAGGCCTTCGAAAAACAACAGGAAAAATTCGAAGCCCGCAAAGAAAAAATATTGCAGGACGCTAACGAACAGGCCCGTGACATTTTAAAAGAGGCAAAGGACGTAGCCGATGAAACCATCCGCTCCTTCCAAAAATTTGACAACAATACTTCCATGAAAGAAATGGAAAAGAAGCGCAGCAAGGTACGCGAACATATTTCGGCAAAAGACTCCAAACTGACGCTGAAAACACCGAAAACCACCGGTTCTGCGCCGAAGGTCAAAGCTTCCGAGCTGCATCTCGGCGACCGCGTCAAAGTACTGTCCATGAACCTGAAGGGAACCGTGAGCTCCAAACCGGACGCCAAAGGCTACCTCTTTGTACAGTGCGGAATTATCCGTTCCAAGGTTCATATCAGCGACCTGGTACTCATTCCGGAGGATGACATCACATCCGCAGCATTGACACACTCCAGCTTCGGCCAGATTAAAATGTCGAAATCTGCCAATGTAAAAACAGAAATCAACCTTCTCGGCAAAACCGTCGACGAGGCAATCACAGCGCTTGACAAATATCTGGATGATGCTTATATGGCCCGTATCCCGAGCGTCCGCATCGTTCACGGAAAAGGTACCGGAGCCCTTCGCAGCGCTGTACACAGTCACCTGAAAAGCCTTTCCTATGTTTCGTCCTACAGACTGGGCGAATTCGGAGAAGGGGACAGCGGTGTAACCATCGCAACCTTTAAGTAACAGGAGGATCACTATGGTAAGCAAACAGAAAATTCTCATTGTGGACGATGACGAAAACATTGCAGAGCTCATCTCCCTCTATCTGACAAAAGAATGCTTTGAAACAATGATTGTATACGACGGAGAATCTGCACTGAACGCGTTTGAGACATTTAAACCGAATCTCATTCTTCTCGACCTGATGCTTCCGGGAATCGACGGCTATCAGGTGTGTCGTGAAATTCGCAGCTCTTCCCAGACTCCGATTATTATGCTCTCCGCCAAAGGCGAAGTGTTTGATAAGGTGCTCGGTCTGGAGCTTGGCGCTGACGATTACATGGAAAAACCGTTTGACACCAAAGAGCTCGTAGCCCGTGTAAAAGCCGTTTTACGCAGATTCAAGGCCGGTTCGTCCGTTCCGGAAGAAAACAGCAACTCCAAAAAAGTAGACTATCCGGATTTGACCATCAATCTGACCAACTATTCCGTTGTCTACAAAGGAAAAGTCGTGGAAATGCCTCCGAAGGAACTGGAGCTTCTTTATTTCCTCGCCGCTTCCCCGAACCAGGTATTTACAAGAGAACAGCTCCTGGATCAGATTTGGGGTTATGAATATATCGGTGATACCAGAACCGTCGATGTACATATCAAACGTCTGCGTGAAAAAATATGCGATCACCAAAACTGGCGCCTCTCCACCGTGTGGGGCATCGGCTACAAATTTGAGGTTCTGTAACGAGGTTATCTCATGAGAAAAACATTGTATTTGAAATTTCTTCTTGCATATGTAATTTTCGGATTTTTCGGATTTATTGTGGTAGCTACTTTTTCTTCCTCTCTCATCGAGCAGAGGGTGAAAACCGAAAATGCGCAGTCACTTTACTCGGAAGCATCCATGATATCCCAGACGTACGCTTCCGACCTTTACAACAGCGCAATTACCATCGAGTCCGCTTACAATCAGTTGCATGCCCTGGGAACCTACCTTTCGGCTTCCATCTGGATCATAAATCCTTCCGGAACGGTTATGGTTACCTCCGAAAATCTTCCCGATATCGCCAATCCGACCGTAATTTCTGACTTTACGCCATCCATTACCTCGGATACCTACTACACTACCGGCGATTTTTTCGGCAATTTTTCCGAAGACATGCTGATTGTATTCAGTCCGATTACTTCTAATTACAAAATTAAAGGATACGTCGTCATTTTAAAACCGATGCAGGATTTGCGCGAGCAGACAAACGGCTATCTTTCCATTGTTTACATTACGCTTGTCCTTTTGCTCCTCCTGTCATTGATCATTCTGATCTTTTTTACGGAAATCGTGTATATTCCGCTGAAAAAAATCATTTATGCCACGGAGCAATACGCCGACGGTAACATGCACTATGAATTTTCCATTGACAACGGTGATGAACTCGGTTATTTGGCCGGTACACTCAACTACATGGCAAGCGAAATTGCTCAATCCGAAGATTTGCAGAAAAAATTCGTGGCCAACGTATCCCATGATTTCCGGTCACCCCTGACTTCCATCCGCGGCTATTTAGAAGCCATGCTGGACGGAACGATTCCTCCGGAAATGCACGAAAAATATCTGAATATCGTTTTAAACGAAACAGACCGCCTGACCAAGCTGACCAACAGTCTTCTGCAGCTGAACAATCTGAACACAAAAGGATTGATTTTGGAAATCTCGGAATTTGACATGAACGAAATTATACGGGATACGGTTGCCACATTTGAAGGACTGTGCAAAAAGAAACAGATTGAAATCTCCCTTGTCCTCACCGGAGATTCTATGCTTGTATCCGGCGATATGAGCAAAATTCAGCAGGTACTTTACAACTTGATTGACAATGCCATTAAATTTTCACACAACAATTCTACCATTAAGATAGAAACACAGGAAAAGAAGTCCAAGCTATTTGTCTCCGTAAAAGATTCCGGAATCGGCATTCCGAAAGACAGTCAAAAACTGATTTTTGACCGTTTTTACAAAACGGACCTTTCCAGAGGCAAAGACAAAAAGGGAACCGGTCTCGGTCTGTCTATTACCAAGGAAATTATTCATTCCCACGGTGAAAATATCAACGTGATAAGTACCGAAGGCGTCGGAACCGAATTTATTTTCACCATTCCGATTGTCGAAGAAGAGGAAGAAGAGTAATTCTTTGCATTCTTAAGTAAAATTTATGTAAAAAAGCCTTTAACCCAACAGGTTATTGTGCTATTATTAATTTATGATTTTTGTGCAAAAAGCACGAAGGAGAGGTGGCATAATTATGAGTAATGCATCAAACAAAAGTGGGAAAAGAGGGGGAATCTCATTATTAACCGAACTTGTACTCATCGCTCTCATTCCTATGCTGATTCTGGCAGTCACATTGACGATTTACGCCTCTGTCAACATTCACAACGGTATGCAGGAAGAATTCCTGGAAGGACTTCGTACCACAGCCGTAGCAGTACACGCCGGTTTTGATTCCATTAATCCGGGAGAAGATTACACTTTAAATGAAGACGGAGATCTGATGAAGGGGGATCACGATCTTACTACAGACGAGTCTTTACTTGACTCTTATGTGGCTGGTACCGAAATGGAAATCACGCTTTTCTACGGTGACACACGCATGGCTACTACTCTCATCGGAGAAGACGGCAAGCGCATTCTCGGCACAAAGGCTTCGCAGGAAGTTATTGACACTGTTCTTACAAAAGGCGAAGATTACCACTCTACCGATCTTACAATCAACGGAGAGCATTATTATGCATATTACGTTCCGGCCAAAGATCATACCGGAAAGATTATAGGTATGTTCTTTGTAGGAGAAAAGGCAGAAGCGGTTAATAATTTCATTAACAGAAAGGTAACTGCACTGATCGGCATCAGTATTGCCCTTCTTGTGATTGCATTTCTTATTGTATTTATTGCAGCCAAGAAGATTGCAGCAGCTATCATTGATACAGAGAAAGTTCTTATTAATCTTTCCGAGGGTGATTTGACAACACCTGTAAACGCAAAGAGCTTAAAACGTACCGACGAAATCGGAAGCATGGCTGTTGCTCTGGATCTCACTATGAAAGAACTGCGAAACATTATTTCCGGTATTCAGCATTCTGCCGATGTCCTGATGCGCAACGGTACCGATTTGGGTGACATGGCAGCGCAGACAAGCCACACCACCGATGAAATCAGCCTTGCAGTAGAAGAAGTTTCCAAAGGCGCCATCACACAGGCAGAAGAAGTGGAACGCGCTACCAATCTTGTATCTGACATGGGTATGAAGATTGAGCAGATTGTACATAGTATCGATGTTTTATACGCTGTTGCCGAAAACATGCAAAAGGCCGGTAACGAAGCGCAGAACAATATGAATCTTCTGAAAGATTCCAATGAACAGACCAATACAGCGATCGAAAAAGTAGCAGAAAATGTTGAAAAGACAGACAAATCCGTAGCTGCTATTTCCGAAGCATTACAGCTTATTACAGATATCGCTGATGAAACCAATCTTCTGTCTCTGAATGCTTCTATCGAAGCTGCCCGAGCAGGTGAGGCAGGACGCGGATTCGCAGTTGTTGCAGCACAGATTCAGAAACTGGCCGAAGAATCCAACGCCAGCGCAGCACAGATTGAAGATATTATCGCAACCTTATCTCAGGATTCTGCCAACACACTTACCGTTATGGATAACCTGAGAGAAAACATTACCGTACAGCAGGAAAAGATGCTCGATACCATCGAAAAATTCTCCTCCGTACGAGAAGGTATTGTTGCTTCTACAGATAATACTTCACAGATTCATACACAGGCGTCTGACTGTGATAACTCACGCGTTTCTGTCGTAGATATTATTCAGGATCTTTCCGCATTGTCCGAAGAGAATGCAGCTTCCACCGAAGAGACAACTGCTTCTATGCAGGAATTGAATGCAACCATCAACCTGCTCAGTAATGCGGCAAAAGAACTGCAGGATCTCGCAATATCTCTCGAAAATGATATGAGATTCTTCAGACTGTAATTTAAAGATGGTACTATATGAATATAATGATTTATTTATCAAAAAACACTCGTCCTTGGACGGGTGTTTTTTCTCTAACCATATTTTCACTTCGAATACTGAATGTTTCTGTTCCCTTCACGGTTGATTGGCAGTTTACAGTCCAACGCTGATTTTTTACCAATCTGCCCGTAAATATTTTTGTGCCTTACGGTTCTGATTTCTAATACTGGAAATCCACCCGTAAAATTATAGGTGTTTTACGTTTCTTTCCAACGATACTACCACTGCAACCGTAACATGCTCACTGTTATTACGGTTGTGAATCACCAAATCTGAACAAAGACCGTAATCGTTCCTCATTTTTACGGTTGACACAATCATAATCTCAAAGACAACCGTAATCTCATCCATATCTTACGGTCTTTACTCATAAAATTCTGATATCAACCGTACTAGCAAACAACTTCAATGCTTCACGTGCTTTCAATCCCTCCTACAAACTGAAATTTATCGCTCAATCAGAAGCCTCCGTAGTGCATTAAAGTTTCCGCTGCAATTTCTGAACCAACACTCATAGCCTTTTCAATATCTTTTTCAAGAATATACGAGCAGACAAACCCTGCATGATAACTGTCACCACACCCTGTTGTATCAATTACAGTATCAACTTTCACCGCCTTAGCTTTAAACTCTTTTCCCTTGTAATAAGTGACACTTCCACGCTCTGCAAGAGATATATTAAAAAGACATTCGTATTTATATGACAACTTTTTGAACTGTGGCAAGTATTCTTCCGAGCCACTAATCATAAAGAAATCCACAAATGGAGAGAATTTTTCCATGACATCAAAATCTCTATATACATCAAAGTCTACTGCCAATTTAAATCCATAAGTTTTTTTCAGTTCAATTACCTGCGAAAAGCAAGATGCCCAAAAGTGAACAAAAATCACATCAGATTCAGATATTATTTTTATTTCAGTATCATTCAGAATAATATCATCAAGTATTCTTCCGTTCCACGAATTATCTTTATAATACCTGTCGCCTTCCGCTGTAAGGTAAGTTTTGTTATTGGCTGTTGGATATCTTTTATCTACTCGAATATGTGTCTTATCAATATTAAGCTCTGAAATTGAATCCATTATCACCTCTGCATATTTGTCATTCCCGACAACACCAAGAAGTGTAACATTAATACCCCTAAAGCGTGATGCATGTGCAGCAAAATTCAGTGCTTCTCCTCCTGGTCTGATTATATCAGTACCATCAAAGACATCTACACATAAGCA
>JAFTWX010000075.1 GCA_017465095.1 Lachnospiraceae bacterium
ATCAAAATCTGCTCTTTGCTCAGTCTTTTCATTTAGCAAGCACCTCATAAGCCTCTTTATTCTGTGCAAGTAATCTTTTTGAAATTTCAAGCACATCTTCATCCTTAGCTACAGCACTGTCATCCGCTTTGCTAAAATCTATTACCAAGTATCTTGGTGTATTATTCTTAAGTATAACAACTGAGCCAAGCTCATCTACTAATCTTGCAACTTTTGAAAAGTTCTGATTTGCTTCTGTAATTGAAACCATTGTGTTTGTATCTACTGTCATATGAGCACCTCCATTATTTTATATAGATAGTATATCACTTTATCTAGGATAAATTCAACCTATTTTATCAAATTATTTCAACGTCACTTGCAACTCCTACAACGCAACTCCTACGTTTTCATAAAGCATCCCTCTTTCCAATGGTTCTTTCTTTTCGAAACACTTTTTGATATACTCTACGAGCAAATCCTCGCCCAGTGCAATGGAAAACTCTTCGAAATCCAATGGATACATATTAATGTGTCGTTCCTCGGATGGTATTACAATATCCTTTACGTTCTCTTTGATAGATATGAGAGAACCTGTTTCAATATAATCATATCTTCCATTCCAAAAGTTTTTTATATATTTTATGCAGCGAGTTACACTGCATAAACCTTACTCCTGCTCCAGCCATCTGCTAAACTCCTGCATACGCGCTGCCCACGTGTGCGACTGGGCAAGCTCACAACCTGCGTCCGCGATTTTCTGAAGACGCTCTGTATCCGAAAGCAATTCCATCACACGCTGTGCCATCTCCTGCGGCTTCTCCAAAGAATACTTGATGCAATTTACTTCATCCTTCAAAAAATCATCCAAATACCCATTGCTGTCCGTCAGACAGACCGCACCGTTTAGCATGGTATTAAATATGCGGTCGTGAGGACCGCCACGGAACCACGGAAGCACATTCAGGGAAATCTTGCTGTTTTGTATGTGGTAAAGACACTCTTCCGAGTAAAGGGAATCTCCGTCCATCAGATTTTCCGGATGCTCGCAGTCAAGCTCATTCCACTTATCACCGAACACATGCACTTTCACTCCCGCATCCACCAGCGCTTTCACGATTTGTCCACGAGCATAGTAGCGCACATAGAGATCGATGAACGTAATGTTCTGCATGGTTTCCTTAAGTTGCTCTTCGCTAACTTCCGGTATTTCGCGTCGCAAATAACGTTCCACCACCTCTTCCACCGTTTGCTGCGGATGTGCAAGCAAATCTTCTATCATCTCGTAATAAAACTGCGTGTACTCATCGCCGAGACGGGTGATATATTTTTCAAACCTCGCCGGATTTGCATAGTTTCCGGTAAATATCACATCAATCCCGCGTTCTGCCATCGGCCGGCGACTGTCTACGCGCTCCGCCTGTAACCCGCAGGGAATTCCGTCTTTTTCACTGGTGCCGAGAATTCGGACAAGCTCGGTCCCGCCGAGCGGAAGAAACGGTCCCATGGCAACTTCCGGAAAAAAGCGTTTCATAAACGCCTCGTGTCCCCGGTCAATGGAAAGCTGCACATAGCTTTTTGGCCGCTGCAAAAGCATATTGTAGTAGTAATACGGATGATCCGCCAGAATGTTATAGCACGGGACGGAAAGGGCATCCCATATATAGGTTCCGGTTTCATCCAAAAACTGCGGTTCCCCACTCATCCCATGGAAATTAAAGGAAAGGACAACCGTATTTCCTTTTTCTATAAATGCAAGCATCTCCATGGAAGATTTCCATGGAGATTTTAAGTCATACAAATACACCGGATGCCCAAGACGCTCCAGCTCTTTTTTCATTTGAATCGAGAAATATCCTTGCGTCTCGATATCGCCTTCAAACAAAATGATTTTCTTCATTACATACGCCCTTTTATTTCGGAAAGAATTTCATAAGCGACTTCATCTTTGCTCATCATCGGAAGTTCCTTCGAATCGTCCGCAGATATCAGTGTCACAATATTGGTGTCCGTACCGAAACCTGCGCCTGCCACTTTCAGATTGTTGGCAACAATCATGTCGAGATTCTTTTTCACAAGCTTTTTCTTGGAATTTTCAAGCATATTTTCCGTTTCCATGGAAAAGCCGCAGAGGAACTGTCCGTCCTGCTTGTGCTGACCGAGGTAAGCCAAAATGTCCTGCGTTTTGGAAAGCGCTAAAGAGAGGTCGGAATCACTTTTCTTAATCTTTTCGTCCGCAACCGATGCCGGTGTATAATCCGCCACGGCAGCAGCCTTGATCACAATATCCACCTTCGGTGCATGCTCCTTGCACGCCTCAAACATCTCCGCTGCGCTGCCGACACGCACAATATTCACGTACGGAGGCTCCGGCGCGCTGGTGGACGCTGCCACAACCGTCACATCCGCTCCTCTCTCCATGGCGCAGCGCGCGAGGGCAAATCCCATCTTTCCGGTGGAATGATTGGATATAAAGCGCACCGGGTCAAGCGGTTCTTTCGTCGCTCCCGCTGTCACGAGAACCGAGAGTCCTTTCATATCTTTTTCATATCGGATTTCTTTTAAAATCGCATCGACAAGAACCTCTTCCTGCGGAAGCTTTCCGCTTCCCACATCCCCGCATGCAAGGCGTCCGGAATCCGGGGTAATGATCTGCATCCCGTAGGATTTGCACTTTTCAATATTGTCCTGCACAATTTGGTTTTCATACATCTGTGTATTCATGGCCGGTGAAATGATTTTCGGGCATTTGCACGCCATAAACGTCGTCGTGAGCATGTCGTCTGCCAGACCGTTCGCAATCTTACCAATCACATTGGCCGTCGCCGGTGCCACCAAAAAGACATCTGCCTGTTTTGCCAGCGACACATGCTCTACACTGAACTCAAAGTTGCGGTCAAACGTATCCACAAGGCATTTGTTGCCTGTAAGCGTCTCAAAGGTGATCGGATTGATAAAATATGTTGCATTTTTTGTCATGAGCACATGGACATTGGCATGCATTTTCATGAGCATGCTCGCCACATTTGCCATTTTATATGCTGCAATGGAGCCTGTAACTCCCAAAAGAACTGTTTTTCCCTTTAACATACTTCCTCCTCAAACTGTGAATTGTACAGCTGCGCATAAAATCCGCCGGCTGCAAGAAGGTCTTCGTGTTTTCCCTGCTCTATAATGTCGCCGTCCTTCATAACGAGAATCCGGTCCGCTCCGCGAATCGTGGAAAGGCGGTGTGCAATGACAAAGCTCGTACGGCCTTTCATAAGGTTGTTCATGGCTTTCTGGATTCGGACTTCGGTTCGCGTATCCACGGAACTGGTCGCCTCATCAAGAATCAGAATCCGGTTGTCCGCAAGAATCGCTCTTGCAATCGTCAGAAGCTGTCTCTGTCCCTGAGACACATTGGTCGCATCCTCATTCAGCTCCATACGGTAACCGCCCGGAAGGGTGCGGATGAAATGATCCGCATGGGCAGCTTTTGCCGCCGCAATCACCTCTTCGTCCGTTGCATCCAGACGTCCGTAACGGATATTTTCCATGATGGTTCCCTTAAAGAGCCATGTGTCCTGAAGCACCATACCGAACTGCTCCCGCAGTTCACTGCGGTTAAAATCTTTAATGTTATAACCGTCAATCCGTATCGCACCTGCGTCTACATCATAGAATCGCATCAGAAGTTTCACGATGGTTGTCTTTCCGGCTCCTGTCGGCCCGACAATGGCTATCATCTGTCCCGGTTCTATTTCACTGCTGAAATCATGAATAATGGTCTTTTCCGGATCGTAACCGAATCTTACATGATCAAACGTAACCGCACCTTCGATGGTCACATTCTGCACCGGATGTTCTGCAAGGATATCTTCCTCCTCTTCCTCAAGGAATTCAAACACTCTCTCCGCTGCAGCCGCCATAGCCTGGAGCATATTAAACACCTGCGCCACCTGTGTGATCGGCTGTGTAAAGTTTTTGACATATTGGATAAAGGACTGGATGTCTCCGACCATAATCGCTCCGCGCGCTGCCAGCACACTTCCCGATACCGCCACACCGACGTAACCCAAGTTGCCCACAAATCCCATAATCGGATGCATAAGTCCCGAAATATACTGGGATTTCCAACCGGAAACATATAGTTTTTCGTTGGTTTCATCGAACTCTTTTAAAACATCCTCTTCTTTATTGAACGCCTTCACAATGTTGTGTCCGCTGTACACTTCCTCAATCTGTCCGTTGATCTCTCCGAGATACTTTTGCTGGTCCACAAAGTGCTTCTGCGATTTTCCGATGACAAGTCCCATCATCAGGCCCGAAACCGGCAACATCACAAGTGCAATCAAAGTCATCAGCGGACTGATGGAAAGCATCATAATCAGCACACCGATCATGGTTGTCACCGAAGTAATCAGCGTTGTGATACTCTGATTCAGGCTCTGACCGAGCATATCCACGTCGTTGGTAATGCGGGAAAGTACCTCTCCCACTGTTTTTGATTCAAAATATTTCATCGGCATGCGATGAATTTTTTGCGAGATTTCCTCCCGGAACCGGTAGGTCATCTTCTGAGACACCGTCGTCATAATCCAGCCCTGAGCAAATGCCATGAGAGAACTGAACGCATAAAGGGCAAGCGTCACAAGAAGAATCATTCCGATTTTGGAAAAATCAATTCCGCCGCTTCCTGCGATCTTGGCAGCGAAACCGTTGAAAAGCTCTGTCGTTGCCATACCGAGTATCTTCGGACTGATGATATTGAACACCGTACTGGCTGCGGCAAACAACATAACTGCAAAAATTGCCCATGTATAACGCTTCACATAAGCAAACATTTTTTTCATGGAACCTTTAAAATCCTTTGCCTTTTCCACCGGCGCTCCCGGAGGACCGCCTCCCGGTCGCCGTCTCGGAGGTCTGTTTACTCTGCCTTCACTCATGCTAAAGCGCCTCCCTTCAGCTCGGATTTTGACAGCTGTGAACCGGCAATTTCCGCATAGGCTTCACAGCTATCCAAAAGTTCTTCGTGGGTTCCCATTCCCACAATCTTTCCGTCTTCCAGAACAAGAATCCGGTCCGCGTGCAAAATTGTGCTGATGCGTTGCGCCACAATGAGCACGGTCGCATCTTTTGTTTTTTCCTTCAAAGCACGACGAAGAAGCGCATCCGTCTTATAATCAAGTGCGGAAAAACTGTCATCAAACAAATAAATCTTCGGCTGCTTTGCAATGGCTCTCGCAATGGAAAGTCGTTGCTTCTGTCCTCCGGACACATTGCTTCCGCCCTGCGCAATCGGACTCTCGTAGCCTTCCGTTTTTTCTTCTATAAATTCCGTTGCACAGGCTATTTGCGCTGCTTCCTGCATCTGTGCATCGGTAATCTGCTCCCCTGCAAACTTCAGGTTAGATGCAATTGTTCCCGAAAAAAGCACGCCTTTTTGCGGAACAAATCCGATCATCTCACGTAAACTCTTAAGCTCCATATCACGCACATCGACACCGTCAATTGTAACGGAGCCCTCCGTCACATCATAAAAACGCGGAATCAAATGAAGCAGAGTAGATTTCCCGCATCCCGTGCTGCCGATAATCGCCGTCGTTTTCCCCGGTTCCGCAGTAAAACTGATGTGTTCCAGTGCATTTTCATCCGCACCGTCATAGCGGAACGCAACATCATGAAACGAAAGGACGCCTTTGGCATCTTTTGCCGAAACAACCACCGGTTGCTGCTTATCCAAAATGGAGGAGTCCATCTTCATAACCTCCTCGATACGTCCTGCTGCCACACCGGCTCTCGGAAGCATAATGGACATCATCGTAATCATCAAAAATGACATGACAATCATCATCGTGTATGTGATAAACGCCATCAGATCGCCGACCTGTAAATTGCCCAGATCCACGCCTTTGGCACCAAACCATACAATTGCCACAGAAATCGCATTCATAATCAGCATCATACCCGGCATCATAAAATTCATAACGCGGCCGGTAAAAAGCTGTGTTTTCATCAATTCTTCGTTTGCCCCGGCAAACCGTTTTTCCTCGTACTCTTCCCGGCTGAATGCGCGGATTACGGAAAGACCCGTAAGCACTTCGCGGGATACGAGATTCAGTTTATCCACCAGGGTCTGCATAATTTTAAACTTCGGATTCGCAACAGCAACCAGACTTCCGATCAGGCAAAGAATTGCGATTACGGCCACCACAATAATCCAGCCAAGCCCGGTTCTTGTCTGCGCCACCATAACAATACCGCCGATTCCGACAATCGGTGCATAGAGTACCATACGCAAAAACATAATGGAAACCATCTGCACCTGCTGTATATCGTTCGTGCTTCTCGTAATGAGGGAAGCCGTCGAAAAATGATTCATTTCATGATTGGAATAAGATACTACCTTGTGGAACACCTGCTTGCGGAGTCTTCGTCCGATTCTCGCACCGCATCTGGCCGAAAGATAACCGATTGCAATCGCTGCCGCCATTCCGACGATGGCATACAGAAGCATAACTGCACCGGTTTTCAGAAGATAATTCATCTGATACTCCTGCGCATCAATCCCCGCTCTCTCATGCTCCTGCGCTGCCAGCAAATAAGCCTGCTGCAAAACAACCGATTCCGACATCTCCGTGCTTTGCGCGCCGGACTGCGTCCCGTCCATCGCAGAAACAGCCGTCATCATACCGGAAAACAAAACATCATCCAGCTTTTCCCGGTTTTCTTTTCCATATTCATTTAGTCTGTACACACGGGCCGTGCTGTCATAGTCATAAGACTCCTCCAACAGCACATAGTTGTCTGAAAACAACTTCTGCGAAGACTCCTCTGCCGTGTACAAGAGCATTTTATAAAACCGGTCGTAGTTTTCCTCCGACATGGCATCCGGTGACACGTGTTCGATACCCTTTTGCATAATTCCCACGTCGACAATATCCGATGTGTAATTCGGGAGCATCAAATCGCAGTAAGCCTGCACGATAAGAAGAAGCACAATCGCCAGAACCGTCTTTTTTTCCGTCCATAAATTTTTAAAAATCTTAATCAATGTTACCGATCCTTTCCGAAACAGTTACGAACGATAATCTCCGTTAATTTTGACATAATCATAGGTCAGGTCACAGCCCCATGCCTTTGCCTGACACTCTCCGTCGTGCAGGGAAACATTAATATATATTTCATCAGCTGCGAGCACTTCTTTGGCGAACTCCTCCGAAAACTCTACGCCTGCACCGTTTCTGCACACAGCGATAGTTCCTGCTTCCGATGCCAGATCCACGTCCACTTTGTCAATATCGAACTCGGCATCCGCATACCCGATCGCACACAGCACACGTCCCCAGTTCGCATCTTCGCCGAACATCGCACATTTAAAGAGCGGTGAACAAATTACACTCTTTGCCACCGTAATTGCAGTATCCAAATCTTTTGCTTCACTGACGCTGCACTCGAGCAGTTTCGTCGCTCCCTCTCCGTCTGCTGCCAGCATCTTTGTCATATTCATCAGCACAATGTAAAGCGCCTCTTTGAAAATTCCGTAATCTTCATTTTCCTCTGTAATACAAGCATTCCCTGCAAGTCCGTTCGCCATAACCGTAAGCGTATCGTTGGTGGAGGTATCACCGTCCACGCTCAGACAGTTGTATGTCACTTTCACAATCTCACTGAGTGCTTTCTGTACCAGCGCGGAAGAAATCGCCACATCCGTCGTCACAAAATTAAGCGTTGTCGCCATATTCGGATGGATCATTCCGCTTCCCTTTGCCATTCCGCCGAGATGGCAGGTCACACCGCCGAGGGTAAACTCTACCGCAACCTCTTTCTTTACCGTATCCGTCGTCATGATGGCTGTAGCTGCTCTCTCATTTCCGTCTACCGCAAGTCCCTCTGCCAGTTTCTCTATGTGGGCCTCAATCGGCTCAATCGGAAGTATCTGACCGATCACGCCCGTGGAAGCCACAATCACTTCCTCCGCCTTAATGCCCAGGGCGTCTGCTGTAAGCTGACACATTTTCTCCGCCTTCTGCTCTCCGTCCGCATTGCAGGTATTGGCATTTTTGGAATTGACAATGATTGCTTTTGCGATACCGCCCGTCGCTTCCAGATTCTTTTTTGTCACAAGAATCGGTGCACCTTTCACCTTATTCTGTGTATAAACCGCCCCCGTGTTACAAGGAACTGCGCTGAATACCATTCCCAAATCATTTTTTTCCTTGTTCGGATTCAGTCCGCAGTTTAATCCGTTGGCCTCAAATCCTTTGGCTGCACAAACACCGCCTTCTATAAATAAAAATCCATCTTTTCCTTCCAATTTCATAACAGACACCTCTTTCTTTTTTACAAAATTTATTTTACTCCACGTAGATGATTTCTTCCGTACGGCTGAGCTGTTCACTTCGTCCGGCCATCTGCGCCACATAAATCCGTTCGCCGTCCTCCGGCTCCTCGCTCGGAACCATCAACGTGTTTTTATTTAAATATGTGGTCTCCTGCTCTTTGTCATCAATAAATACTTTGCTGAACTCCGTAAAATTGTCGCCGTGCACATAAATACTACCGCCGACAGCATCAACTTCTTTCAGGCTGATCGGATATATTCCCATCTGTATTTCTGTTTTCGCATACGGATTTACTCCTCCGTACACCTCTCTGTCCCCATATAACATATCATATTGAAGCGTTGCAAATTCTTCTTCATGGGTTCCTTCGATGGAATACTTCTGATGGAATTTGGTAAGCACACCCTGATTCATGCCCAAACGGCCGAACACATAAGAATACAACTGATAAGCGTACAAATCTTTTTTTGTATTTTTCAGCGTGTTTGCTTCCTTCTGCGCTAAGTTGGACCAAATAACATATTCTGTCTGAAACAGATTGCCATCGGAAATTTCTTCCTCCGACATGTCAATGTTCGGAAGATGGTCTCCGTACATAACAACAACCGTCGGCTCATCAAACGCATTCAGCGTCGAAACAAGAAGTCCCAAAAAGGCATCTGTCTCGTGCGCTTCATTGACATAGTACTCGTAACCGGCAGCTCTTCCCTCATCCTCCGGCGAAAATCCGGTCACTTTGATATGAGGATTCTCCATCGGCTCCTTCGGGTATTTTCCGTGTGGCTGTACGGAAATCGTATAAACAAAATCCGGTTCCTCCGAACTGTTTAACGCCCCCATAATCTGCTGGGTTAATATTTTATCCTTGGCCCATCCGAGAGAATTGTATGTAATTCCCTGCATATATTCTTCGCAGTCAAAACAATCAAATCCAAGGTTTGCAAATACGAGATTACGGTCATAGAAGGTTCCCGTATTGTTGTGAATGGCTGTGGTGCGGTATCCCAGCTTCTTCAAATTGTATGCTGCGGATTCACACGTTTCTTCCTGCAGAACCGTTTTGTACGGATACTCTCCTGCCCCGAAATAGTCAAGGCTCATTCCGGTCAGCACCTCAAACTCCGTATTCGCCGTTCCCGCACCGATACTCGGAACGGTAAGCGCTCCGCTCGGACAACTTTCCAGAAGACTGGACCAGATTGGCACCGGATCTTCGGTGTATGTTACATCCTTTACCCGCGCCAAATCGAAAAACGATTCAATCTGCAAAAAGATAATGTTTGGCTTTTGTTCCACTTCCTTATCGTCCTGCCCCCGGATAGAACCGAATATGTCTTCCACGGTCTCTTCGCTGTAAGTTTCCGGCTTTTCAATTCCCCGGTCAATCAGGCTTCTCGTAAAGCAATAGACATAACCGTTGTCCTCGTAAGCATCCGGCAAATTGGCAAATTCCGTCTGAAGTGCTCCGGTCTCATCGCCTAAATTCATGATAACTCCGGAAAGTAAAAATAAGCCGAGAGTAATTATTGCTGCTGCCGGAATGCTGCATTCCTGCTTTTTCATTTTACTTCCGTAATAAATAACTCCGGACAGAACGAGAATCACTGTCGCAACCAACAGGATAATCTGCCATACATTCAAGTATACGGTCATAATTCCGAATACCGAAGAAATCAGTGAAATATCCGTTGCTGCCAACGGGGTGATGCGGTAAAACAGTAAAATACAGTTACAGATTCCCAATGTGAGGAACACAACTGTAATCAGCATCCATACTAATTCTCTTTTTCGGAAAAATAAGGCTATCGAATATACACAGGTCAAAATCAATGCACTGTACAAAATCAAAAACGGATGGTCCCACACAAAGCTCGCGCCCTTTATAACAGAATGTCTTGCCAGCATCTCCGTCACCAAAATAAGTACCAGGGAAAACAGATAATACTGTGCTATCTTTTCCATGTATATTTTTAAAACTTCCTTTTTTATTTGAAACAGGCTTTTCATTCGTACCCTCCTGCATTTCTTCTTATTTCTTTACACATCTTTTTATTATATTCCATCTGACAAAAAAAGAAAAGCACTAAGTATCTTGTGCTTTTCTTAATTTTTATTTAGTTACCGAAGAAATAACGGAAGAATTCTTCCATCTGATCCTGGTCCGGCATAGAATACTCTCCGTTCGGATCATACTCTTCATACGGATTCTGCTGCGTGCGGTCGTCTCCGCCGTCCTGCGGCTCTTCCTGCTGACTTTGGCTGCTTTCCTGCTCTTTTTGCTCTTTGATCTGCTCGCTCTCCGTCAATGTTACGGTTACCGTTGACTCCTCATAAACTCCGTTGTTGGAGCGCATGTAGGTAACTTCAATCTCTTCGCCTTTCTTGTAATAAGCGATCATACCACTGAGATCTGATGCGGAAGAAATGCTGATTCCGTCAAACTTGGTAATAATGTCGCCTTCTTTCAGTCCTGCATTGGCTGCTGCTGCACCTTCCTCTGTGGAAGCAATGTAAGCACCTTTCGGAATACCGTAATTCTCGGAAGCTTCGTCGGAAACATCCTGGACGCTCACACCGAGATATCCGGCTTTTTCGCCTGCAAGTTCTCTCGTTTCACGGTTCATAAGATTGTCCAGAATCGGCTGCGCCGTCGCAATCGGAATGGCATATCCCATACCTTCCACAAGCTCCGATGCAAACTTCGCAGAATTGATACCGATCAGTTCCCCTTTCATATTGAGAAGGGCTCCACCGCTGTTTCCCGGATTGATTGCTGCATCGGTCTGAATCAGTTTTGCATCCAAATCATCGATTTCCACTTCTCTCTCCAGCGCGGACACGATACCGGTCGTCACACTCTGACCAAAGCCGAGGGCATTACCGATTGCAACCACCTGATCTCCCACCTGTACGGAAGCCGAATCTCCGATGGCTGCTACCTTGATGGTTGAAAGTATCTCATCGCTGATATCATCCAGTGCAATCACAACTACCGCCAGATCGTTGGCCGCATCGCTGCCTTTTACCTTTGCCGTCACAACTGCATCCTCGCTGTCGTTAAAGCAGACAGAAACCTCTTTTGCACCGCTCACCACGTGATTGTTGGTGGCAATCAGGAGTTCTGTGTCATTCTTTCCGACAATAATACCGGAACCGGCGCCTTCACTCTCATACTGCTGTGTTCCCCAAAAACTTCTGATTTCGTCCACATTTTTGGTTGTGATGGAAACGATGGAAGGCATACAGTTTTGTGCAATCTGTGCAATGGTGTTGGAATTGGATTCCGTAGGCGCATCTGCCGCATTTTCCTCCGCTGCATTCGCATCTGTCTCATCCACAGTGTCTGTCGTCTCAATAACCACTTCATTTTTCTTTGTGTCTTTCAGAAAAGTCTGCTGGCCGATAAACGCCATCAATAAAAATACAACACCTGCGCAAAATCCGAACAGCACGCCGAAGCCTACCGTCTTCAACCACTTGCGTTCTTTCTTTTCTTTTTTCTTTTCCTGCTGCGGCTCCGGAATCGGAACCGGGTCCGGAACAATTTCCGGCGCCGTATACTCCGGGGACACCCCGCTTACAATTTCATCCATATTTTCATTTTTGTCTTCAAACATAATCTCGTTCCTTTCTTTTTGTCCTCGTTGCTAACTAAAATGAGAATACTTATAATTTGTTATGGAATTTTGTTAAATCTGTGAAAATTCTATGTATTTTTTCTCGACTTCCGCAAACGGAACAACCGAAAAATCCGGATTGCTCACAATGCGCGGTTCGCTGTCCTGCAGTTTTTCTCCCATATAATGATAAAATTCATAATACAAAAGTGCATCATCTATCTCGGAAACAATCTTTTTCTCCTCCTCGGTCAGCACCGATCCGAGAAAACGCTCATAGATGGCGTCCTGCAATATTTTTTCAATCACAAGATACTTCGGCAGATTCTTTTTTACCGGGCGTGTAATGTCCGCCAGATATGCTTCGCTGGCATCGTGAAGCAGACACGCAAGCACCAGGCGCTTTGGCAGCTCTCTTGCCTTTGCCTCCTCATAGCAATGAATACAGTGCTGTCCCACGGAATAAAACTCCGGAAAATGACCGTTGGCTCTCGTCATAAGTGACAGGGAGTGCGCGATATCCTCGATACGGATCTGCTCCTTCTTCGGCTTTAACGGTGTAAAATGAACTTTGCTAAATGTAGTAATGTAATCAGACATATTTTTCACCCCAACTTATTCTGTAATATTGATTTCTGTACTCTCTCGGTGTACTTCCCGTCGTTTCACGGAACACTTTGACAAAGTGGCTTTGGGAAGAAAAGGCGAGATAATTGGATATTTCCAAAAACGTGTAATCGGAATATTTGAGCAGGTTTTGTGCCGTCTCTATCTTGAGGGACCGGATATAATCTCCCACACCGACTCCCGTCTCCTTCTTAAAAAGCCGGGACAGATAGCTGGCATGAAGACCGCAATGCTCCGACAGCATCTCTGTGGTAATGCGCTCATTGATGTGCGCATGAATATAATCCACACACTGCACAATGTGCTTGGAATAAATCGACTCCTTTTGAAGCCGCTGCATTCTCTGGGCATAATCCACACACATTTTCCGATGTATCCGGATCAGTTCTTTTTCGTCTTTAAGAACATCTATTTTCCGGATATACGCATCCGACAATCCGTACGCCGTCTCCGGGTCCATACCGCCCTCCATGCAAAACCGGGCAATCATGGCAATGGACACAATAATGTGATACCGCAGATTGTTCAGCGGATTCTCGGAAAGGGAACCAAACCCTTCTCCGGAACCAATGGGATGCTCCCTAAGCCATGCATCAATCTCATCCGCCTGTCCTTTTTTTACTTTTTCATAAAATCTCAGTTCCTTCTCGTATGGGGAATGTATGATATTCTCTTCCCGCTGCATAAAAAGACTGATATCCTGCTCTCTGTTTTCGCTCATCACGCACCTCATCTTTTATCAAAATTATAATACAAATGTCAAAAATTTGATATAGTTTTTTCTCATTTCTGTTATTTTATTTTGTAGTGACAACTATATTGCGAAACAACCCGTATGAAGGAGGATTTTCATATGACAGATAAAGAATTACAGGAACTGGCAAAAAGCCTTTCACTGGACGAAAAACTCAGCATGATACACGGAGCTGCACTGTTTAAAACCGGCGCCGTTTCAGAAAAAGGAATCCCGGCATTCACTTTCTCCGACGGCCCGATGGGAACACGCCCGGAATTTCAGTGGGATAACTGGTTTTTGATCGGCGGAAACGACGATTACTCCTCGTATCTGCCATGCAACAGTGCCCTGGCTTCCACCTTCAGCCGCACATGCGCCTACCGCTCCGGTCAGGTGCTCGGTCTGGAAGCACGCGGACACAAAAAAGATATGATTCTTGCCCCGGGCATCAACATCCACCGTTCCCCTCTGTGCGGACGAAATTTTGAATACATGAGCGAAGACCCGTACCTTACCGGTGCCATGGCCGTTCCGTTCGTCAAGGGTGTACAGGAATCGGATGTTTCCGCCTGCGTAAAACACTTTGCAGTTAACAACCAGGAAACTCTGCGCCACGGAAGCGACTCCGTCGTCAGCGAACGTGCACTTTGGGAAATCTATTTCCCTGCCTTCCGTGCCACGGTCCAGGAGGCAGACACCCTCGGCATGATGGCTTCCTACAACCGTTTTCACGGCGAATATGCATGTCACAGCAAAGAGCTGCTGGATGATATTCTGCGCGAGGAGTGGGGATTCCAAGGGCTTACGGTCTCTGACTGGGGCGGTGTACACGACACGGAAAAAGCTGCCAACTGCCAGCTTGATGTAGAAATGGGATGCACCAGCGATTTTGATGACTATTATCTTGCAAATCCTCTGAAAAAAGCCATTGCAGAAGGCCGTGTCAGCGAGGAGGAAGTCGACAAAAAAATCATGCACATTCTCTATACGATGAACCGTCTTCACATGCTGGACGGGCAAAGAAAACGCGGCGGATACAATCTCGCATCCTCCCGCGAAAGTCTGCTCCGCGTAGCAGAAGAATCCATCGTTCTTTTAAAAAATGACAAACATATGCTTCCGCTCAATCCGGACAAAATCAAGAAACTTCTTGTCATCGGAGACAATGCGGACCGTATCCATGCACACGGCGGCGGTTCTGCGGAAATCAAGGCATTGTACGAAATCTCTCCTCTGCTCGGCCTGAAAATGTACCTGGGCGGCAACTGCGAAGTCGTATATGAGCCGGGCTACTACAACTATGTAGTCGGAAACGCGTGGAGCAAAGACAATGCACAAAATGCCCTTGTCAATCTGCCGGCGGACGAAACGATGAATCTCTATCTGCCTCGCCAGAAACGGAAACATGCGGATGATAAAATCGAAGCACTGAACAAAAAATATTTGGAGGATGCCATCAAGGCCTGTGCGGACGCTGACGCCGTTATCTACATCGGCGGACTCAACCACGACCACGACGTGGAGGATCAGGACCGGAAAGACTACCATCTTCCTTATAACCAGGATCACATTATCAAAGAACTTCTCAAAGTGCGTCCGGACATGATTGTGACACTGATCGGCGGTTCTCCTGTATCCATGTCCGAGTGGAAAGATATGGCGGACACTATTGTTTACTCCTACTACAACGGAATGGAAGGCGGTCTTGCTTTTGCAAACACCATCTTCGGCGAAGTATCTCCGTCCGGAAAGCTTCCTACCTCCTTCCCGAAAAAGTTATCCGATTGCGGTGCACACAGCATTGCATCTTTCCCGGGTGGAAACTCCGTAGAATACACGGAAGATATCTTTGTCGGCTACCGCCATCTCGACACGATGAATATTGAGCCGGAATTTGCTTTCGGACACGGTCTTTCTTACGCGGATTTTGAATATCATAGCATGGAAGTATGTGATGTGACCGCCGACATGGATGTTTCATGTACGCAACAAATTTCCCGCGACAAACTTGTCCCTATTTACGAGGTGAGCTGTAAGGTAAAAAACAATTCCGACATCGATGCAAAAGAAAGCGTTCAAGTATACATTGCGCCGAAATGCACCACACTTGCAAACGGCAGCAAGCGCCCGGTAAAGGAGCTTCGCGACTTTGACAAAAAACAGATCGCAGGCAACGAAGACAGCACTTTCCTGTTTTCTCTGACACCGGAGGCCTTCTGCTATTATGACGAAGGCGAGCACTGCTATATTGCCCCGAAAGGAAGCTATGACATTCTCATCGGAAGCTCCAGCCGGGATATCCGTCTGTGTCAGACGGTCACTTTGGACCGCGACTATAAAATAAGCAGAAGTTAATCTATCCATGTTACTTAGTTCATGGAGCGATACTCCCCTTTTGCCCTACTAATTTTTCTTATTAATAATTTGATAGGGATGATTTTTTTAATGTTGTCCCACTAGCTCGCATTTTTCACAGCCTAGTGAGGCAAAAAAACAAAACTTCGTCCCACTAAATTGCCATTTTCTTATATGAATTGGACCATAAAATTTGTTTTGTCCCTACTAACTTACCTTACATGCATTTTAGTTGGACAAGAATCATATTTTTGCCCCTACTAAATCTATAAAAATGCGAAAAAGTGGGGATACCCCCAAAAAGAAACGGCTCGGTAAATTCCGAGCCGTTTCTTTCATTCTCAATCACTTATTTTTCTTTTGCAAAAATCGCACACCAATACAGATATCCATCCGGTGCAAGATAAACACCTACACCGATCTCATCATAATATTTGCTGACAATCTTCGCCTTTGTCGATGATTTTTCCATCCACGCATCTGCCACCTGCTGCGGTGACACAAAATCACGGGCAATATTTTCCGCCGCGCGTCTGAAATCATACTTCATGCTGATCGACGATGTCCACCGGTCCCCGTTTGGTCGATTGTGGGAAAATCTGGTCGCCAGCTCCTTCGCTCTCTTCTGCGCTGCCTGCTGAAGAAGGGAATTCTTATCAAAAGATGCGTATCCGTATCTTCTCCGCTCCTTATTGAGCAGGCTGATTAACGTACCGCGGTATGCCGACTGCTGCGTCTTGACCGTAATCTTGCATTTGTATTTATTGGAACCGACCTTCGCCGTGATTGTCGCAGTCCCTGTCTTCTTAGCCTTCACAACTCCTTTGGATGAAACGGTTGCAACCCGGCTGTTGGAAGAACTCCACTTCACGGTCTTTGACGTCCCTTTTATCTTTAACTTATAGGTGTCGCCGATGACCATTGTCTTCTTTGTACTGTTCAGTCGAACCGCCGCCTGCACCGTCTCCGGTGTCCCGATCCGGATCATCAGCGCTGCAAACAAAGCTGTCATAGTCATCCACACTATCATTTTCTTTCCCATTTTATTTTTCATATTTTGGCTCCTTACCCGGTAAAGCATGTCAAAAATCATTATTTTGTATATTATATCATTTATTCCTTTACTGCGCCATTTCTTTTTTCATACTTTTCCATGCATAAAACAAAGAAATCCTGCACATTCTTTTCATAGAAAAAAACAGCAAGGAGGAACGGACTATGGCACAGGGAAAAGTTGAAATTTGCGGGGTAAACACAGCACGGCTTCCTCTTCTGGAGGCCTCCCGGCAAACCGAGCTTTTTGAAAAAATCAAAGCCGGCGACGAAAACGCAAGACTCCAGTATATCGAAGGGAATCTGCGACTTGTGCTCAGCGTCATCCGCCGCTTCTCCGGCTCCTCCGAAAATGTAGATGATTTGTTTCAAATCGGTTGCATCGGATTGATCAAAGCTATCGACAATTTTGACTGCAGCCTCGGCGTGAAATTTTCCACCTACGCAGTTCCCATGATTATCGGGGAAATCCGCCGTTATCTGCGGGATAACAGCACAATCCGTGTCTCCCGCTCCCTCAAGGACATCGCTTACAAAGCCATCTGCGCCAAAGAATATATGACCAGACAAAACCAAAAGGATCCCACCATCGAGGAACTGGCCTGCGAAATCGGAATTGCAAAAGAGGACATCGTATATGCGCTGGACGCCATGCAAAATCCGATGAGCCTCCACGAACCGATTTATACGGAAGGCGGCGACACCCTCTACGTCATGGATCAAATCAGTGACAAGAAAAACAAAGAAGAAAACTGGATTGAATCCCTCTCTTTGTCGGAGGCGATGAAAAAATTAAATGCACGGGAGCACGAAATCATATCGCTCCGTTTTTTCGAGGGTAAAACCCAGATGGAAGTGGCAGATATGATCGGCATCTCACAGGCCCAGGTTTCCCGCCTGGAAAAAAATGCATTAAAAACCATGCGGGGCTATCTTGCAGGATAGGACTGCTGCGAAAAAACAGCGCAAAGCTTTTGGGGCTCTGCGCTGCTATCGTGTCATTCCTTCCGAAGATATGTTTAGTCTGTTACGTTTTCTTCCTGCCAATAGAGACGGATATACTCCCCAGCTTCTTCCTGCGTGATTTCACACTCACGCATCAGCGACTCTATCGCAGTCTCTTTTGTCTGATTTAGATTTTGACAGGTCCGGATAATGCCCTGCTGTATGCCTTGCTGAACTCCGATTTTGTAGCTGTCATCCTTTTCGTGGTCGATCATTTCCTGTAAGGTCATATAACGATCCTCCTTTTCGCGGCTGTGCTTGATGTTTCCGACGATTCTCTGTATCTCTTCCAGCTCTGCGTCCACCGCGTTTTCCTGCGTCGTCTCCTCAAAATATGTCAGGAGAGACTTTAG
>JAFTWX010000076.1 GCA_017465095.1 Lachnospiraceae bacterium
AAAGAGTTGATTTTAATAGCCCTTGGCTCAGCGCTGGTGAATAACGTAGTTCTCAGTCAGTTTTTGGGATTGTGTCCGTTCCTCGGGGTATCCAAGAAGGTAAAAACAGCAGCCGGAATGGGAGCGGCGGTTATTTTTGTTATTACGCTTGCTTCCTTTGTTGCAGCGGCTATTTATGATTTTGTGCTTGTAAAATTTGATATCACGTATTTGAAAACAATCGTGTTTATTCTTGTAATTGCAGCACTTGTACAGTTTGTGGAAATGTTTTTGAAGAAATTCATGGTTTCTTTGTATGAGTCACTGGGAGTATATCTTCCTCTCATTACAACAAACTGTGCAGTTCTCGGTATTGCGCTTGTAAATGTTCAGAAGTCATATTCGATTTTGACAAGCGTGGTAAACGGATTTGCAACTGCTGTCGGATTTACGATCGCTATTGTCATCCTTGCGGGAATCCGTGAAAAAATTGAATACAATGACATTCCGAAACCGTTCCAGGGAATGCCGATCGTGCTTGTGACAGCAGGTCTGATGGCGATTGCATTCTGTGGATTTTCGGGATTATTATAGGAGGGATAGCGATGAATATAACAGCAATTATTATTGCCACGGTCGTTGTCAGCGCCGTCGGTCTGTTTATCGGTCTGTTCCTCGGAATAGCCGGAATTAAATTTGCAGTAGAAGTGGATGAGAGAGAAGAGGCGATTCTCGGTGTGCTTCCGGGCAACAATTGCGGTGGCTGCGGTTACCCGGGATGTTCCGGTCTTGCAGCAGCGATTGCCAAAGGAGAAGCTGCAGTGAACGCCTGTCCGGTCGGCGGAGATCCGGTCGGCAAACAGATTGCGGAAATCATGGGGGTAGAAGCCGGTGCGTCGACCCGAATGGTTGCGTTTGTGAAATGTCAGGGCGACTGTGAAAAGGCGAAAGTAGATTACGAATATACCGGTGTGGAAGATTACGCAATGCTTTCTTTCGTGCCAAACGGCGGTCCGAAATCATGCAACTACGGATGTTTGGGTTACGGAAACTGCGTGAAGGCTTGTCCGTTTGATGCAATTCATGTTGTGAACGGTGTGGCTGTGGTAGATAAAGAAGCATGCAAAGCCTGCGGAAAATGTGTGGCTGCATGTCCGAAAAACCTGATTGAACTCATTCCGTATGAATCAAAATATGTTGTAGCATGCAGTTCCAAAGAAAAAGGTCCTGTGACGATGAAAGAATGTACGGTCGGCTGTATCGGATGTACGCTCTGTGCGAAAAATTGTCCGAACGATGCGGTGAAGATTGAAAACTTCCTTTCTGTGATTGATCAGGATAAATGCGAAGGCTGTGGTATTTGTATGGAAAAATGCCCGAAGAAATCCATTGTAGAGCATAAATAAATCATATTTCAGAAGAAAATTCTCATACTATTCGTAGTATGAGAATTTTTGACCAAGAAGGAGACAACAAACATGAAAACAGAATGTGCATGGGAAAAGTACAGCGATAAGCAACTGAAGGAAGTAGAAAAATTAAGTCAGGGATACCGGGTGTTTCTTGACGAAGGAAAAACCGAGCGAGAGTGTGTCACATACATTGTCAATGAAATTGAAAGCAAGGGCTATGTGGAACTTGCCAAAGTGTTAAAAGAAGGCAAGAAATTAAAAGCCGGAGATAAAGTATACGCAGTCAATATGGAGAAGTCCGTGATTATGTTCCACATCGGTTCAAAAGGCTTAGAGGACGGTATGAATATTCTCGGTGCGCATCTTGACTCACCGCGCCTTGATGTAAAGCAAAATCCTCTTTATGAGGACAGTGGTTTTGCTTATCTTGATACCCATTATTATGGCGGTATTAAGAAATACCAGTGGGTGACGATTCCGCTTGCAATTCACGGTGTTGTCGTGAAAAAAGACGGTACGGTAATCGATATCAGCATCGGCGAAGCAGAAGATGATCCGGTATTCTTTGTTTCCGATCTGCTCATTCATCTTGCGGCGGAACAGATGGAAAAGAAGGCGAATAAGGTGATTGAGGGCGAGGCGCTCGATATCATCATCGGTAACCGTCCGCTGAAATTCGAGGCGAAAGACGCAAAGAAGTCGGATGACACCTCTGCGGAAGCAGACGGCAAGCAGACGAAAGATAAAGTCTGCGCCTTTGCTCTCGATATTTTAAAACAGCAGTACGACATGGAAGAGGAAGATTTCATTTCTGCGGAGCTTGAAATTGTGCCTGCGGGAAAAGCAAGAGAAGCAGGACTTGACCGCAGTATGATTTTGGCTTACGGACAGGATGACAGAGTGTGTTCATACAGTTCGCTTGTGGCGATGCTCGAGCAGAAGAAACCGAAACGTACAAGTTGTTGTATTTTGGTGGACAAAGAGGAAATCGGAAGTGTCGGTGCAACCGGTATGCAGTCCCGTTTCTTTGAAAACTGTGTGGCAGAAGTGATGAGCCTGACCGGTGAGTATTCGGATCTCACGCTTCGCAGATGTCTGGCAAACTCACGGATGCTTTCTTCCGATGTAAGTTCAGCTTATGATCCGTCTTTTGCATCCAGCTTCGATAAAAAGAATGTGGCGTACCTCAGCCACGGAATGGTATTTAATAAATTTACCGGTTCCCGCGGCAAATCCGGATCCAATGATGCCAATGCAGAGTATATTGCTTTGATTCGCAAGATTATGGATGATGCGGGTGTGACCTTCCAGACGGCAGAGCTTGGAAAAGTGGATCTTGGCGGCGGCGGAACAATCGCCTACATTCTTTCACTTTACGGAATGAATGTTATCGATTGCGGTGTTCCTGTAATGAACATGCATGCTCCTCATGAAGCGACATCCAAGGCGGATTTGTATGAGGCGAAGTGCGGTTACGCAGCATTTTTGAAGGCGGAGTAAAGGGATAATGGTTACGGAGAAGATGAAAATGAAAAAGAAAAAGAGAATACATCTTTTGAGTATCGTATGGATGCTCGGTATATCGATAATGTTTATGAGTCCGGTGCAGGCAGAAGAGGTAGTGGATAACTCTAAGGCGGAAATAATAATGGAGATTACTGAGCCGGAAGGAAACGCAGGAATACCGGGAGCAGAGATAAAGGATATGCCGTCATGGAAAGATCCGGCAACAGGGATTGTCTATGCACTGGATACGACAGCGATGGAAGCAATTGTCTACAAATATGAAGGCAGTTTAGCTGCCGTTACGATACCGGCAAACATTACGGATGAGGCAGCGAATGTCTATAAAGTGGTCGGAATTGGTTGTTCGGATACAAAGTTGGCTTCCAATGAAAATAATTATGCGTTTAATTCAAACAAAATAATAACAAGTGTAAGTTATGAGAAACCGGAAAATATAAGATTTATAGGTGAATATGCGTTTAATTATTGCAGTAACTTGACAGGAGCGGCGCCAATACCGAGTGGTGTTATATATTTGGGAAGTTCAGCGTTTATGTATAACTCTAAAATTGAGACTGCTACAATTCCGACGGGTGTGAAAGAACTCAAATTAAATGCATTTTGCGGATGTAAAAGTCTTACAACGGTTACATTCCCGGATGGGCTTGAGACGATTGGCCCCAGCGCATTTAATGGGTGTGAAAAACTTACCGGGGTAACTTTGCCACAAAATCTGAAATGTATTAGAAGTAGTGCTTTTAATAACTGCGTGTCGATGACAGGTCAATTACTTATTCCGTCAGGAGTAGAACACATTGAAAGTAGTGCATTTATGAATTGCACTGGATTAACAGGCCCCCTTTCGTTGCCGGCGGGATTAAAGAGTATGGGGAGACAAACATTTTATGGGTGTACCGGTTTGACAGGAGAAGTGACGATTCCGTCCGGTGTAACTTCAATAGAGACAGGTGCTTTTTATGACTGTACAGGGCTGTCCAAAATTCATTTACATGACAATATTACCATGATTGATTATTTGGCATTTCAGGGATGTACAGGACTGACAGGAGAGTTTCATCTCCCGGCGAAACTGAAAAGTATAGAGTTTGGTATATTAAAAGATTGTACCAATATTACTTCGGTTGTGATTCCGGATTCAGTAACGGAGATAGATAAACAAGCATTTATGGGATGTGAAAATTTGACTGGAATCATTACAATTCCTGAACAGGTGACAAAAATTTCTGATGAGATGTTTAGTGGTTGTACGAAGCTGACGGGTGTTGTCATTCCGGCAGGATTAAAAAGTATTGGAATGGGAGCATTTTATGAATGCAGTAATCTTAGAGAAGTTATCTTTCCTGAAAGTTTACAAACGATTGGTGAAGAAGCCTTTTACAAGTGCAATCAACTTGCCGGAGACATTGCATTTGGAAATCAATTAACGGAGATTGGCCCAAATGCTTTTCAGAACTGTAATTTAATTACAGGGATTACGTTTTCGGAAGCATTGGAAGTAATTGGAGAATATGCATTTAATAGATGCAGTGCTCTGCAAGAAATTATTTTGCCCAATTCTGTTAAAACCGTAGGGAAGAGAGCATTTGCCGAATGTAGTGCTGTTACGAATCTTGTTATGTCGGAAAACATAACAAGCATCGGCGAATATGCCTTTTATGATCTGGAAAAAACAAATGGCGTGAATGTTTATTTGCCGCCGACTTTAACAAGTTTGGGCAAGAACGCTTTCAGTAATGGGCAGGATTTATATGCATGGGGAAATCATACGACGATGAATCTCTTTTATCCGGAAGAAAACTATTTTGAGGAATACGAACAGTCTCTCATGTTGGTTTCCTATAAAATAGAGCCGAATCAGACCGTTTCTTTGAATTTGAAACGGCATGTGAAGTGGAATGAAGAGAAAAAACCAAATTGGAAGGCTGTTTTGCAACTTGTGGTTCCGGAAAAAATATGCGGAAAAGAAGTGGTAGCATTAACCAACAGTTCCACATATCCATCATGGTTTACGGAAAACGAATTTAAAAAAACAAGAGATGAATTTGAAATTATATGTCCGAAACATCACTATGTTATTTCGGAGATACTCCTAACAGAACACAAATCTGCTTGTGCAATATGTGCAGATATGGTAAGTGAAGCACATACATACAAAGACGGCGTTTTTGCCTGCACTAAATGCGGACATATTCCGTTTACATTGGAAAGCAGTGCATCTGAGTATGCTATTCGTACAGATTATAAGGATGGTCCTGTATGCAATGTAAAGGCAATTTGTAAACTGCAAGGAGAGGCGTTAACCTATCAGTGGTACGAAAACCAAACGGTGATCACCGGTGCAACAAAAGCCACTTATGTGATGCCAATCGGTAAGGCATCGGGAAATTACAGATATACCTGTGAGGTGAGTAACGGAGCTTTTAAGGCAACATCAACTGCAGTAACTATAACGGTATTTGCCCCGGAAGTTATAGATGGTCTTACGCTCATAAATCCGGAGTATGAAATCCCTAAAAACGGAGATTTTGCAAAAAGTACAGACGGAACAGGAATTTACAAAGTGATGGCAACTACAGGCGGACTCTATGAAATAGAGTACGACCGCCCGTTTGACAGAAATCTTACGTCTGTGACGATTCCGGATACGGTAACGATTGCCAAAGTGACTTACAAAGTGACAAGCATCGCGGACAATGCATTTATGAATTGTAAGAAACTCAAAAACTTAAACATCGGAAATAATGTAAAGAAAATCGGTACAAAGGCGTTTTACGGATGTACAAGTTTGCTTAAGGTAACCGGAGGTAAGTCTTTGTTTACCATTGGTCCGTCCGCATTCCAGAACTGTAAAAAGCTAAAGTCCGTATCGCTTAGTTCCAAGAAACTGAAAACAATCGGTGCAAAGGTGTTCTATGGTTGTAAGAAGCTGACAAAACTCACATTAAAGACAACCAAGCTGACTAAGAAATCGATTGGTAAAAATGCACTGAAAAAGACAAACAAAAAGCTTGTGATTAAAGTGCCGAAAAAGAAAGTTTCCGCCTATAAGAAATATTTCAAGGGAAAAGGAAACAATAAGGCAGTAGTAAAAAAATAACGAACAAAGGACATATTTATATGAAACTCATATCATGGAACGTAAACGGAATCCGTGCATGTCTGCAGAAGGATTTCATGGGATTTTTTAATGAGGCGGATGCGGATGTTTTCTGCCTTCAGGAGACAAAAATTCAGGAAGGTCAGGTTCAGCTTGACCTTCCGGGTTATCACCAATATTTTAACTATGCGGTAAAAAAAGGCTATTCCGGGACGGCGATTTTTACAAAAAAAGAGCCGCTTTCCGTGTCTTATGGCATCGGAATAGAAGAACACGACCAGGAAGGGCGCGTCATAACGCTTGAGTTTGAAAAATTCTATATGGTGACGTGTTATACGCCGAATTCCAAGCAGCAACTGGAACGTCTTGAATATCGCATGGTGTGGGAAGATGATTTTAGAGAATATCTTCATAAGCTTGAGGAGAACAAGCCTGTGGTTGTGTGCGGCGATTTGAATGTTGCACACAAGGAAATCGACCTGAAGAATCCGAAGACAAACCATCACAGCGCAGGATTTACAGACGAAGAGCGCGAGAAAATGACACAGCTATTAGAGAGTGGCTTTGTGGACAGTTACCGGCATTTTTACCCGGATACGGAGGGCGTCTATTCCTGGTGGTCTTACCGGTTCCAGGCAAGAGCTAAGAATGCCGGATGGAGAATTGACTATTTTCTTGTGTCGGAGGAGTTAAAGGATAAGTTAGCGTCGGCTGACATTCATACACAGGTTTTTGGATCGGATCATTGTCCGGTGGAGTTGCAGATTGATTTGTAAAGAATGATTGCTGATTCATGAGCGGGGTATATAGAGAGAAATTCTTTTTATATACCCCGTTTGGCTTGTGTGAAATTGTGTTATGTAAACTTAAAGGGCATATTTAAAAGTGTTTCACCTTTCAGACCCCGTTTTTTCAAAAAAACGGGGTCTGAAAGGAAACAAATTTTGTATATGCCCTGTTGGTTTACATAATCCAAAATAAAACATTTCGAGCGGGGTACAGGAACATAGCAATGGCGCTATATGCCCCGCCAGAGAAAAGCCGCCATAGAAACGTCGCCAGAGAAACGTCGCCAGAGAAACGCCGCCATAGAAACGCCGCCATAGAAACCGCGCCAAGGAAATCAAAGCCATAAAGACAAAACACAAGAGAACATCAATCCCTTGTGTCAATTATTTCGCCATCTATCGTGACGAATACAGCTTCAACCCCATCAAGTCCCTCAATATAGGAAACGCCTTGATCAAGTCCCAGAATAAGGCAGGTCGTGCTGAGTGCATCCGCATGCAGGGAAGAGTCCGTGATAATGGTAACGCCGCTGAGATCTGTCTGAACCGGTTTTCCGGTTTCGCAATCTAAAATATGATGATACAGTTTGCCGTTATATTCGAAGCATCGTTCGTAGGTTCCGCTTGTTACAACGGAGGAAGTTCCCGGAACAGACTGGATGGCAGAAACGGTGCTGCAGTAAGTTCCGCCTGGAGCAAACGGTTCCTGGATTCCGATGGTAAAAGCGCTTCCGTCCGGTTTGGAGCCGATGACTGCAATATTTCCGCCCAGATTAATCAAGGCACTTTTGACACCGTTTTCCAAAAGATGTGCCCGGATTTGATCGGCGATATAACCTTTGGCGATGAAGCCCAGGTCAATGGCAGCTTCCGGGTCCAAAAGACGCACTTTGCTTCCTTCGATTTCAATGAGCGAGTAGTCGACATGTGTCAAAGCAGATTCAATGTCGGATGTGGACGGCATTTGCACATCCTCGGTGCCGGAGAAATCCCACAAATCTTTGACCGGTGCAATTGTGATGTCGATTTCACCGCCGGTCATTTCGCAGTATTCCAGCGCAGAATGAATCAGGCTTACCGTCTCATCCGAGACGGTTGTCCATTCACCGCCTGCGTGGTTGATGCGGTAAACGTCGCTTCCTTCTATGGTCCGGCTGAACATATTGTCATAATCGCGGCACAATGCAATCGTCTCATCTAAGAGCCTGTTTGCGTTGTCTTTATGGGATGCGGAATCGTATATAGTAATTGTGACAGCGGTATCAAAGCAGAAGTCCGTTTTAGTGAATGTCTGCTGAGAAGCTCCGCAGCCTGTAAGACTTGCAAGTAGCAGAAAAATTGCCGAAAAACAAACCGACAATTTGAGTATATTTTTTGTGAAAGATAAATGTTTCATAGGTACCTGTCCTTTGTTATTTTTTCACATACAAGTGTAGCACAAAATTTCTTTGTATAATAGGAAAAGTTATGCTAAACTTCATATAGAAAGGTGATAGAGTATGAAATTGACAGATGATTTTAATGATAACAGTGAAAAATCAGGGCTTCCCGTTTTATATATGGCAGTGGCGGTAATCGGCTTCATTGTGCTTGTGTTTTGTATTGTGCTTGCAGCAAATTCCAAAGAAAATAAGTCAAGAGGTGCAGGACAGCTTACAGCAACCGAGTCGAAGCAGGAGACCATGGAACAGATGCCTGAGGATGAATTGGCAATGAATGAGCCGAAGCTTACGTCAGATCAGCTTGATTTTTGGAATATGTATGATGAAGATGAAGCGGTGTCGGACAATACTTTGGCTGCAAAAAATGAATTGTATGAGAAAAATGCACAGAAGCTTATAGAAGAAGAGTTAAAAAAACAGCAGGAGGCAGATCTCTCCGAGGGCGGTACGAAGACTATGGTCGTGCGCCCGGACGGGACGGAGCAGTGGATTATGATCAATGCCTACCTGGACAAGAATACGTATGATTCTGCAGGGTTTGTTTATGAAGATCCCAAAATGAAATATTTTCAAAGCGGAAAAGAAGCATCCTGGCTCGGGGTAGATATTGATAAGAGCAGCGGGGATGTGGATTTTGAAAAGCTGAAAAAGGATGATGTGGATTTTGTGATGATCCGTATCGGTTATCGCGGATATGAGAGCGGTATGATTACGATTGACGAAGAGTACTATGAATATATTCATGCGGCCAACGAGGCAGATATCCCGGTGGGAATTTATTTTGAATCGAAGGCGGTTTCCGTGGAGGAAGCGCTGGAAGAGGCGGAATTCGTCATTACCAATCTCATAGAGATGCGCGTGACCTATCCGGTAGTGTTCGATCTCGGGCTGGTAGCCAATGACACATCCCGTATCGATATGTTGCCGAAAACCCAGCTGACGGAGATTACCAACGCTTTCTGCAACCGGATTGCCGAAGTGGGGTATAAACCGATGGTTTACGGAGATAAGTATTGGCTTCTGCGCAAGATTGACCTGACCATGCTCGGTGATTATGACATTTGGCTATCCCAGAGCGGAGAAACACCGGATTATCCGTATGAATTTGCTATGTGGCAATACACATCGGAAGGAACCGTGTCCGGCATTTCCGGAGATGTCAACATGAATATCAGTTTTGTGGATTACAGCCAGCGGTAAGCATGTTTAAAAGCGACTGCGAGACTGTGATTCCGGAATAAATCTCGGCATAAGTTTTCGGCGAGATTGTTTCAATATAGTTGACCGGGAATTTTTTGTTAATTCCATGTTGATGACAGAGATCAGCAGCCTTGTTATATGCAATGGCTGCTGTTTCCATATCGTCATAAACACCTACCACATAGTTTCCGTTGATATGAATCAGCGCGCGGTAGGAATAGGAGCCGAAGCTTCCTTCCCGCTGTACGCCGTGGTACGGATTGATAATCTCGATGTTGGAGTAACGGTAATCTGTATCATCCTGATTGATAAAGCGGTAATCCCGGTCCTTGACCGCAAAATTGCGGATACCGTAGCGGGAAGCGATGGTAACCTGCATACCGTAATCGGCCACGAACAGATGATTCCCACGGCGCATAATTTTGTGGGAAGAATAGTAAAACAAATCTTCCTTGTCAAACGTCAGATGATAGCCGGGCTCCAAATAGTAGTGGAAATAACTTTTGTACAGATAGATCGGACAATGAAAGTAAATATCATTGTCGCGGAAATTCAACAAAATAACAGCCTTCTCAAAGGACAGAAAGTCGATTTTTGCGAAAGATTTTTTGCCTTTTTTATTTGCGGTTTCCGGATGGGAAAAATAAGTTTCAAGCAACTCAATTTCATAGCAGTCCGGCCGGTGCAAAATTGCATCCGCCTCAAGGTAGGCAAAGTGCGCATCGTCCGCAATTTCGAAGCTTCCGAGACTTATATGGCGACCTTTATATGTGACGGAAGAACGGTAATAGAGTTCTCCGTTTTTTTTCTTTGCTTCATATACTCCAACTAATTTTTTCATAGTTTCACTATAGCAAAGGATGAAGAAAATTACAATTTTAGAAATAATTTTCCAAAAGCTTGTATAAACTAATGAAAGAGTTATGAACAAATTATTACATTTGTTTATAAAATAATTACATGGAGTGAAAGGAGAATTTCATATATGTATGATAAATATGCAAAAATGCTGGCTGCGCTTGCAGTTGTCGTTTTGCTCACATGGACTCCGCTTTTTGTTACAGAAATCGGTGGACGAAATGGTTATCATACAGAAGAGGAAACGATAAAATATACCTATCAGATAAGCGGCTACAGTATGCAGGAGACAACTTCGGAGCCGAGAATTATTAAAGAAAAAGAGCTGGTCAAAAAAAGACTTGCAAATGTTTCGGCATCCGATTATGAAGTGCTGTGCAGAATCGTACAGGCGGAGGCCGGAGGCGAGGATATGCTCGGGAAACAGATGGTGGCAGATGTGATTATCAATCGTGTAAACAGTCCGAAGTTCCCGAACAGCGTGGAGGGCGTTGTGTTTCAGGGAAGCGGCGGAAAACCGCAGTTTTCGCCGGTTCGTGACGGGCGATACTATTCGGTGTCTGTTTCGGCGCAGACAAGAAAGGCAGTAGATGCTGCTTTGTCGGGAGAGGATACGACAAACGGGGCTTTGTATTTTGTCAATGCGTCGAAAGCGGATCCTTCCAACCTGACATGGTTTGAAAACTGTCTTTCCTTCCGTGTGGAGCACGGCGGACACAGGTTTTACAAGTAAATAAAAAAATATTATTGATTAAAGTCATTTCTGGTGTATAATGAAGCAGACGGATTTTATTAAAAGAAAGAGGTACACCAATGGAAGTTTTATACAAAAGTACAAGAAGCAATTCTGAGCCTGTGAAGGCATCAGAGGCGATTTTAAAAGGACTTGCAGATGACGGAGGACTGTTCGTGCCGGAGCGTATTCCGGCGCTTGATGTTTCAATAGAAAGCTTATCTAAAATGTCATACAAAGAAGTTGCATACGAAGTTATGAAACTTTATTTGACAGATTTTACGGAGGAAGAGCTTAAGAACTGTATCGATCGTGCCTACGACGCAAAGTTTGATACAGAGGCGATTGCACCGCTGGCATATGCAGACGGCGCATATTATCTCGAGCTGTTCCACGGTGCGACAATCGCATTCAAGGACATGGCATTATCCATTTTGCCGCATCTTATGACGACAAGTGCAAAGAAAAACAATGTAAAAAATGAGATCGTAATCCTTACTGCGACGAGTGGTGATACAGGGAAAGCGGCCCTTGCCGGTTTTGCCGATGTAGAGGGAACAAAGATTATCGTATTTTATCCGAAAAACGGTGTCAGCCCGGTACAGGAAAAACAGATGGTAACACAGAAAGGTGCCAACACACATGTCATCGGTATTCACGGTAACTTCGATGATGCCCAGACCGGTGTAAAGACATTGTTCGGAGACAAAGAGCTTGCAAAAGAGATGGATGAAAAAGGTTATCAGTTTTCATCTGCTAACTCTATCAATATCGGACGTCTTGTTCCGCAGATTGTTTACTATGTTTACTCTTATGCGACTTTAGTTGCTCAGGGCAAACTTACAGAAGGACAGGCGATGAATGTTGTGGTACCGACGGGTAACTTTGGTAACATCTTAGCTGCCTACTATGCAAAGAACATGGGTATTCCGGTAGGAAAGCTCATCTGTGCTTCCAATGATAACAAGGTTCTGTTCGATTTCTTCGCAACCGGAACATATGACAAAAACAGAGAGTTTATTCTGACAAGCTCACCGTCCATGGATATCCTGATTTCTTCTAACCTTGAGAGATTAATCTACAAGGTTGCAGGAGAGGACAGTGCAAAGAACGCTGCGCTTATGGCATCGCTTGCAAAAGAAGGCAAATATGATGTGACAGATGAAATGAAAGCGCAGATGGCAGACTTTGTCGGAGGTTATGCGACAGAGGAAGAGACATTTGCTAAAATTAAGGCGCTTTATGAAAAATGCGGTTATGTCATTGATACACATACAGCTGTTGCTGCAGCTGCATATGACAAATATGTGCAGGCGACGGGAGATGATACAGTGACGGTTATCGCATCCACAGCCAGTCCTTACAAATTTGCAAGAAGCGTGATGAACGCTATCGATAAGAAATATGACAGCATGTCTGATTTTGAACTCATCGATGAACTTTGCAAGATTTCCAACGTGGAAGTTCCGAATGCCATCGAAGAAATCCGCACAGCACCGGTTCTTCATAAGACAGAGTGTGAGAAGGATGAGATGAAACAGGCGGTAAAAGCATTTTTGAATATGTAATTTCAGACAAATAGAAAGAGCATCCGACGGATGCTCTTTTTTGTTTAGGATTATCGTTCCTCGAGGGGAACATATTTCATATCTTTATGAATCGGTTTGTAGGCCGGACGGATGATTTTTCCGTTGTTTGCCAGTTCTTCCATACGATGTGCGCTCCAGCCGACAATTCGTGCAATGGCAAAAATCGGAGTGTATAATTCTTCCGGAAGGCCGAGCATTTTGTAAACAAAACCGGAGTAGAAGTCTACGTTGATGTTGACGCCCTTGTACATCTGTCTTTCTTCTGCAATTACTTTCGGCGCAAGTTTTTCAACGAGAGAATAGAGGGCAAATTCTTTTTCCAACCCTTTTTCCAGTGATAATTCCTGCACGAAGGATTTAAATACGCGGGCACGCGGGTCTGATTTGGAATAAACCGCATGTCCGACACCGTAAATCAGTCCTGCGTGGTCGAATGCTTCTTTGTGGAGCAATTTGCGGAGATATTCGGAAACCTCTTCCTCATTTTCCCAGTCGGAGACCTGATGCTTCATGTCTTCAAACATGCGGACTACTTTGATGTTGGCACCACCGTGTCTCGGACCTTTCAGAGAACCGATGGCCGCAGCGATAGTGGAGTAAGTATCGGTCAGGGAACTTGTAACAACGTGTGTCGTGAAGGAAGAGTTGTTACCGCCGCCGTGTTCCATATGTAAAATAAGTGCAATGTCAAGAATCTTTGCTTCAAGCGGAGTATATTTTTTGTTCGGACGCAGAATTCTTAAAATATTTTCTGCGGTTGAAAGCTCCGGCAATGGTTGATGGATATAAAGACTCTTGCCGTCGTGGTAATGACGATACGCCTGATATCCGTAAATAGCCAGCATCGGGAAAAGACTGATCAGCTGAAGTGATTGACGAAGTACATTTTCCAAAGAAGTATCATCCGCTCTGTCGTCGTAGGAGTAAAGCGTCAGAACGCTTCTCGCCAGCGTGTTCATCATGTCACGGCTCGGAGCCTTCATGATGATGTCTCGTACAAAGCTGGTCGGAAGAGAGCGATAATATCCCAATAGTCCTTTGAATTTATCCAGTTCTTCCTGATTTGGAAGGGCGTCAAAAAGTAAGAGATAGGTAACTTCCTCAAATCCGAGACGGTCATCTGCGTCAAAGCCTTTGACCAGATCTTCTACATTATAGCCTCTATAGAACAGTTTTCCGTGAGTCGGAATCTGTTCACCGTTTACAATCTTGTTCGCACGAACGTCGGAAATATTTGTGAGACCGGCAAGAACACCTTTGCCGTTCAAGTCTCGTAATCCACGTTTAACCTCATATTTTGTAAATAATTCCTGCTCGATAATTCCTGCATTGCGGGAGAGATCGGCAAGGTTTACAATGTCCGGTGTAATGTCTGAAAAAACATTATGTTCCACTAAAATCCCACCTTTCTAAAAAATCACTCACTTTAATATACCATGAATAAAAAAGCACTAGCAAGTTATTTATCTGTTTTTAAGAAAATATTCATAAATTTTTCGGACAATTCACAATAATTTCGGTAGACTTTTGCTGTTAAAAAAAGTAAGATGTAAGAAACGGCAAAAAGGGGTAGTTATTCATGGAAACAAAAGATATTATCAAACACATTGACCACACACAGTTGAAGGCATTCTGCACATGGGAAGATATTGAAAAACTATGTGATGAGGCGGTAGAGTACGGAGCAGCATCTGTTTGCATTCCGCCGTCCTATGTCCGCAGAGTACATAACAAATACGGCGATAAGCTGGATATCTGTACGGTGGTGGGTTTTCCGCTCGGTTACAGCGTGACGGCGGCCAAGGTGGCAGAGACGCGTCAGGCGATTGAGGACGGTGCAAAAGAGATTGATATGGTCATCAACATCGGAGATGTGAAGAACGGTGATTTCGGCAAGGTGGAGCAGGAGATTGTGACACTCAAGCACGAGTGCGGAAACTACATCTTGAAAGTGATTGTGGAAACCTGCTATTTGACAGAGGAGGAAAAGAAACGTCTCTGCAGAATTGTGACGGATGCGGGCGCAGATTATATCAAGACGTCCACAGGATTCGGAACCGGCGGTGCGACGTTGGAAGATATCAAACTTTTTAAAGAACACATCGGAACAGCAGTGAAGATGAAGGCGGCCGGAGGTGTCAATACAAGAGAAGATTTTGAGGCGTTTTTGGCAGAGGGATGTTACCGTATCGGTTCAAGTTCCGGTATCGGAATGCTGACAAAAGAAGGCTGAAATCAAAGCGAAAATCGGCGACAAAATGCTTGACTTTTGATATGCCTTTTGAGATAATACAATCGGTGCACTGATGGTAGTGCATAACAAGGAACCGACCGCATAAGCGGTTAAAAAATACATATTTCAAGGAGGACTACATAATATGGCAACAAAAGCGTATTATCCAATCAACGAGATCGGTGCTGGAAAAGTAGGTTTTTCTAAAACTCGTTCTATCATCGAAGCAGCTTTCTATGGAAATAATGTTGTTAAAGTTAACACATTAAAAGAAGCATATGAGCTGGCAAAAAATTCACCGGGTACTGTTGTAACAGACATGCCGATCAAAGACGGTGAGACATTCGGTCTTGAAAAAGACGCAAAAGTATTATTATTCAATGATGGTGCTGTAACAGGTCGTTACGCAGCAGCTCGTCGTATCAAAGGTGAGCCGGGCGTTGACGCTGTTAAACTTGATAAAGTTGTTATGGACGCTGTTTACGAGACAAGATGGAAAACAATGTATCATGCAGAGTGTTTCATCGGTCTTGATCCGGAATTCATGGTAAAAGCACACCTTCTTATTCCGGAAGGAGAAGAGAACATCCTTTACAACTGGATGCTTAACTTCCAGTATATGTCAGATGAGTACGTAAAAATGTACAAAAACTCTAAAGCAATCGGCGACGGAAAAGAAGCAGATGTATACATCTTCTCTGATCCGCAGTGGGCTCCGCATGACGCTCCTGACGTTGACTACAGCTGCTTAAGCGATCCGCTTACACTTTGCTATTTCGATACAAACGAAAACTGTGCAGCTATCCTTGGTATGAGATACTTCGGAGAGCACAAAAAAGGAACTCTTACAATGGCTTGGGCTCTTGCTAACAGAAACGGTTATGCAGCTTGCCACGGTGGACAGAAAGAGTACTCTTTGGAAGGCGGAAAGAAATTCGTTGCTTCTGTATACGGTCTCTCAGGATCAGGTAAATCTACATTAACACATGCAAAACACAATGGAAAATATGATGAATTCGGTGGTATCAAAGTTCTTCATGATGACGCTTTCATCATCAACACAGATACATGTGCTTCTGTAGCTTTAGAGCCTA